>CAYNOT010000005.1:0-238987 GCA_964398945.1 uncultured Roseivirgaceae bacterium
ATAATCATATCCTTTCAGGCGGATGGATTTGCGGTGGTGTATTTTTGGATTGTATGGCATATCAAATGGTCAATCTCTTTTTACCAGTCAACAACACCTGCATCAGCCCCTTTTTCTGCTCCCGCAGCTTTTCGGTTTTGACTTTGAGCAGTTGTATTTCTTTATCGGCTGCCTGCAATACCTGGGCAATGGCAGTTTGTTCTTCTATTGTGGATGGGATAAGAACTCTTCTTCTTTTGAAAGTGTCAAAGTCAAAAATTAGTTTTTCAATATGTACACCATTAGAAGCGAGAAATGCATAGTGACTTAAGAGAGGTATTTTGCTGAACCAATCCCAAAAGTCAATTAATAATTTTCCGTTGTCCTTTACGATTAGTGAATCATATTCATCAGAGACCTTTCTATCGTGAAATTCAGGTGTAACAATGCCCCATGCCCCATGAGAAACCTGACGTTTAGAAATAAGGAAATCCTTATGATTAATACTTTTGATTTTCTTTACTTCAATTTGACTGCCAAAAAAGTCTCCACGTTCAAATAGACCTCCGTATCTTCTACGAAGGCTGACTAACTTATATAAACTTTCATCGCTCCATTCAACATACCGGAATACTTTCTCGAATAATTCTTCAATTCGATACATTTTCCAATCCTTATCAAATCCTCTTAACCTCTGCTTCCCAGTTAATATATTTTGCATCAACCATTTTTTCTGCAATTCCTTTTTAGCAATCAATGAATTGTTTTTGTTGATAGCCGTGTCCATCAAGCCAAGGATGTGGGCTATGGCGCGTTGTTCGGGGAGAGGTGGGAGTGGGATTGGTATTTCTCTGATTGATTTTAGTGAAAGGTTTCTAATTGTAGAGCCAGTTAATTCACCTTCGAAAAAATTGATTACGCTTTGGGACTGTAAATAGTAATATAAAAAATCTACATTTTCATCTTTGCAATTTATATAAGCAGCACTTTTTCCTAAAACAATTTTTTCATCTCTATAAAATGCAACACTTCCGATTGTGCCATTGATAGAAAGCAAAATACTTTTGTACTTTAAATTCTTTTTGTGTTTTAAATATTCATCTCTGCTAACGCATTTTGTTCCTTCTGAAACCTGAATTCCTCCTTTTTTAAGATTATTGCCATTGATAAAAAAGTATTCAGAGGAACTAATATACTCGGGGGTTCCATGAAGTCCATCACCAATTTTTTCTGTAATTTTTCCTAATTCCATCACCTCCCAATCACTTGGGATAGCGGAATTGTAGAATGGTTTTGTATGCCTTGCTTTACTTGCCATTCTTTTTGCCTTTTTTAGGGTTTAGTTGTTTCATGACTTTGTCTAAATCATCTTCGGCTTTTTCTAATTGTTTTTTACTTTTTAGATTTTTATCAAAATCACTTTCATAAAAAGCATCCTGTTTTGCTCTGAATTTTTTGTATTCACTTTCAGCCAATGCCAAGGCAACCTCATGTGTTACTTTTCCAGCATCTTTCAAAATGGCCCGTTCATTAAATTGTAAGAAGGCATCCAGCTTCACAACCCAATCTTTCATATACATGACTACTCCTTTTTGCGCCTGACTTTCGGCATAGTCGAGATACATGGTAACTATCCTGTTCAGTCCGTCTAATTCTTTTTCATTCAAATAATTTTTTGCAATACCAATATCTGTCTTGCGGATTTTTCCGGCAGGTGCATTCTTCCAGGTTGTTAATCCCATGTTGGTTTTATTGCCGTCAACTCTTGCGACAATTATTTCAGCAGCGGTTTGCCCGGTAATTGCCCAATGCAATTTGTTTTGCACCGTAGCAAAAAACTTTTCAGTTATGTCAGCATCGGTTGCGTAATCGGCACTGCATTGCGAATAGATATCGGTAATTTTTTGATAGAATCTCCGCTCGCTTGAACGAATGTCACGGATACGGGCAAGCTGTTCTTCAAAGTAATCTTTACCAAAAATGTTGTTGGGGTTTTTCAGGCGTTCATCATCCATGGTAAATCCTTTGATGATATATTCCTTTAACCGTTCGGTAGCCCAAATACGAAACGCTGTTGCCTGGGTGCTGTTTACACGGTAACCGACAGAAATGATGGCGTCAAGGTTATAATATTTTACCTGTGTGGCCTGTGTTTTGCCTGCAATAGCGCCATGTTGAGTGGTATGTTCCAAAATGGAACTAACCACTTCTTCTTTCAACTCCCCGGATTCAAAAATATTTTTCAGGTGTTTGGTTACAGCCGGCCGCTGCACACCAAACAGTTCGGCAATTTTTTGCTGGGTAAGCCAGATCGTTTCGTGTTGCAGGAATATCTCGACCTTCACCTTTCCATTTGGAGTAGTGTAAAGTAGAATTTCATTGAAACCATCCGATGCCCTTTTTATTTTTTTTTCCATTTGTCTGAATCGCTGATTTATTTGATTAAATGATTTCACGGATTACTTAATACAAGCCGCTTAAATGTTAAACTCCTGCTTCCAAAATTTATAAGCAAGCCAACCTCAAGTTTGTAAGCTTTCAAATAGTTTAATGCTTGTGCCAAGTGAACATCTTCTAATTGGATAATTGCTTTTAATTCAACCAATACTTTTCCGTCCACCACAAAATCGGCTCTTCGTGTTCCTATCGGCTCGTCAAGGTCTTTGTAGAAAATATCCTGTTCTATTTCCCTTGCGAATTCCAAACCTGCTTTTCGCATTTCATAAGCCAGTGCTCTTTGATAAATGACTTCCTGGAAACCATTGCCCAAAAACTTGTGCACTTCAAACGAAGCCCCGATTATTTTTTCAGTTATGTCTTTATATTTTAATTCCATATCCATTTTTTAAATCTGTGGAATCCGTAAATCTGTCTAATCTGTGATTCAGACATTTAATTCCTTTAAATACTTCTGCATTTCTTTTTGCACTGTTATTAATTCTTTTTCCAATGCTTCAATTTCCTTTTGTACTTTGGCAATGTCCACTTCGGGTTCTTCTTCAAAAGTGTCCACATACCGGGGAATGTTTAAGTTGAATTCATTCTCCAGAATTTTTTCGGGTGTGGCTACATAGCTGAATTTCTCTTCAATAATACCCGCTTTCAATTTCCCTGCTGAGAAATTTCTATAGGTAGAAACAATACGCTCAATGTCAGAATCGCGAAGCTTGTTCTGGTTTTTAACTGATTCATATTGCTGGCTGCTGTCGATGAACAAGACATTTTTATTGTTTCCTTTTCCCTTGTTGAAAATCAAAATGGCTGCTGGAATACCTGTGCCGAAAAAGAGATTAGCAGGTAAGCCAATGACAGCTTCCAAAATATTCTCTTCAATGGTCTTCTTTCTTATTTTTCCTTCACTGCTTCCGCGAAACAAAACACCGTGAGGAACAACAACACCCACTTTTCCTTTGCCTTCATAAGTAGTCTCGATCATGTGCGAGATGAATGCCCAATCGCCTTTACTCTTTGGCGGTATGCCTCGCCAAAATCGATTGTATGGATCATGCTCAGGGTCGTAACTTTTGGCGGCTTTGTTTTCTTCTTTGTCTTCAACCTTGCCCCACTTATCTAAACTAAAAGGTGGATTGGCAACAACGGTATCAAACTTCATCAAGGCATCGCCTTCTCTGAGTTTTGGATTACGAATTGTATCGCCCCAACGAATAGTAGCATTGTCAAAACCATGAAGGAACATATTCATTATGGCTAATGCCCAGGTGCTTCCATTGGCCTCCTGTCCGAATAAAGAAAAATCCGGTGAGCCAACTTCTCGACCCGCTTTAATAAGTAATGAGCCTGAACCACAGGTTGGATCGCTAATTCTTGCTCCTGGTTTGGACTTTGTGAGTTTAGCCAATAATGTAGAAACTTCGCTTGGCGTGAAAAACTCACCAGCTTTCTTTCCTGCATCACTGGCAAAGTTTGCAATCAGAAATTCATAGGCATCTCCGATAATATCCGCACCCTCCAAATGTCCCGGACTTAAATCCAGTTTGTCGTTACTGAAATCAATCAATAAACTTTTAAGGCGTTGATTTTTTTCTTTTACATCACCGAGGTTGCTACTGTTGAAATCAATATTTCTGAAAACCCCACTGCCGTCTTCGCTGCTTAATTTCTGGCGATTGGCTTCCTCAAAGTCAGTTAAAGCAATATTGATCAGTTCTCCTATGTTAACTTCATTTCTGTGTTCGTAGAGATAGTCAAAGCTCGAATTGTCAGGAACAACGAAGCGTTCTTGCTTCATGGCTCGTTCAGCACGTGCTTCGTCATTATTGTATTTCTTGAGATATTCCTTTTTCTTCTCTTTATGCACATCACTCACATACTTAATGAAAAGCATGGTGAGGATATAGTCTTTATATTGATCCGGATTAATTAGTCCGCGAAACGTGTCGCATGCCTTCCAGACAATCTGTTTTACTTCATTGCTGTTAATCTTATTTCCCATTCTAAACTATTTTAATGCGTTGATTATTTCCTGTTGAATTTGTTTTTCTCTGAGCGTTTCGATCTGTTGTTTCAATTTCCTTTCTGTGTTTCTAAGCTGTGATATTTTCAATATAGCTTTTTGTGTTGGCAAGTCCGGAATTGATATTTCCAGTTCTTCTAATACTGATTTTGAAATCGACACGATGGATGTTCCTATTGCGCGTCCTTTCAAAAATTTTTGTGATGTTGGATGATTTATGAACCAAGCTAAAAATTCAGGCAGGACTTTATTGCTGAAATTGTCTTGAAGTCGAATTACAAAGAATGAAGTAGAAGCAACGGCAGGTAGATTCTTGCCTGCCTGTCCGGTAGGCAGGCTCTCGTACCAGGCTGCAAAATTCTTTGTGCCTTTTGCAGCAAACAAAACATCCCCCGGTCTGAGCAAGTGTTTTGAAGTTACGTTGTCCTGTTTCAGGTCTGGATGTAGTGAGGCGGTTAGTCGTCCTTGTTCATCGAAATGCTTGGCTTGGAGATACACGATTTCACCCTTTGAAATCGTCTTTGCGAAGATTCCGGTCTGTATATTGGCGACTTGTTGTAGAGTGGTTTTCAAATTTAAAATCTTGTAATCGTTCTACAAAACTGTGTCTTATTGGCGAAGCATCCAAATATCACTCAAATAAATCTAAGTATTAACTCTACAAATAGACTCAATCCTGCAAATTTGATTGAATTTGACGCTAAATGCACTTAAATGTTTTTCTGTCTTGTCACTACTTTGTCGGACTTCATTGGTGGGGCGGATTTGGCTCTTGCCATAGCTTGGGTGTCGCGATGGGTTTGAGAGGCTATGGCATGTGCTCCCGAAAGCATTCGGGACGCGGGGCAATTCGGAGGAGAATCTTCTTACAAGATGCGAAGGGTTGGCTGTACAAGCATCGTCCTCACGAATCAATATCCTCCTTTAAAGCATACATCTGCAATCAATACATTTCTTGGTAGTGAGGTATGATCCCTTTAAAGCTTAAAATGTTAAACCTTCGGGAAGCGTACCTTCATTCCGGAAATTTTCACAAACGGATTCGGGTAAAATTTAGCAGGTTCCTTTCCTAATAAAACAATAGCAGTACGTTTTAACTGACCATTTTCGGTAATAAGGCACCCTACTCTTTATAGGCTTGCAGCATACTATCCTTCAAATCCAGATAGTCATCCATGCACCTTGAGAATATTACTGCAAAAGGATCAAATTTCCTTGTTCCGGTAATCGAAGAAATTTTATAGCACTACCACGTTGTAGGGTTTATATTTTTCGCGGCCCGCAAAATGTCGCGCCTGCTTACCTGGCCGAGCAACACTCCGTTTTCAACAACCGGCAACCTGCGAATGGGCGTTGTCAGGAAATCGTTTGCCGCACTCACCACATCGGTATCGGGTGAAATAGTTTTTACTTTTGCAGTCATGTAATCCGAAACTTTCTGGTTCTCACTGGGCAGGTTGTGATAGGCCTGGTCAACAATAATGCGCAGGCAATCCTTTTCAGAAATGATCCCCACCAGTTTGCGACTTTCATCCAATACAGGAGCGCCCGAAATCCTTTTTTCAATAATGATATCAATCACTTCATGAATGCTCTGATCAGGTTTGAAAGTTACCAGGTCCTTTGCTTTGACCATATATTTGACAACGGATTCGTATTGGGCTTTCGATGATGCGGAGGGGTCTTTCGTTAAGTTTGGTGTAAAATTCATGTTAATTCTGTGTTTGGGGTTGAGTGTAGAATTATATTTGGTTATGATGACATGAAAGGTACAAATTTTTGCAATCGTTTTCAAAACCAAATAATCAATCACCGCTTAACTTCCCGGCACTCAATCAACCAATCCCACGAAATGGGGATTCCCATCCATTTTTAGGGTATATCAACCTCAATGACCCGCAAATTCATTTTTTTTGGCAGTGCTTTAACAGTCATGCAGCCCTCCCCAAACCGCCATTATATTTCCGGACGGATATTGCCTCGCCCGATGGGGATCCCGTTTCTGTTTATGGACAAGTTTATCCTAAATTGATAGAAATCGGGAATCAATTCCTTCATTTTTCGTATTCTTGCACCCAAAATTTAAGGGACGAAGCATTTTGTCCCCCTCAACAAATACGATCACAGATATGAAAAAAACTGCTGAAATCCACACCAAGAAAGGTATAATGAAAATTGAGTTCTTTGAAAAAGATGCCCCAAAAACTGTCGAGAACTTCGTAACACTTGCGCAGAAAGGATTTTATGATGGATTGACATTTCACCGTGTCCTCCCGAATTTCGTAATTCAGGGCGGTTGCCCGAATGGAATCGGAAACGGTGGCCCCGGCTACCAAATTGATTGTGAATTGACAGGTGAAAACCAGTACCACGACCGTGGTGTGTTATCCATGGCACATGCCGGAAGAAATACAGGCGGATCGCAATTTTTCATCTGCCATAGCCGTGACAATACTGCACACCTTGATCGCAATCATACTGTGTTTGGAAAAGTAGTGGAAGGATTGGATGTGATTGATCAAATCAGGCAAGGTGATGTGATGGAAAAAGTAATCATTTCTTAAAACCGTTAGTTTCCGTTGCTATGAGATTGCGTCAACTGTCCAGAAAACTGGATGTCGATACCGAAAAAATAACCCGGTATTTAAAAACCATTGATCTTCCTTGTCAAGATGATTCCAATGCCAAGCTTTCGGATGAACAGGTGGAAATACTGATCCAAAAATTTGGGCCGCTAATCGAAGTTGCAACGGAAGAAATTAGTCCGGTTACTGAACCTCCCCAACACGAAGAACCAGCATTTGAAGAACCAGTCTTTGTTGAGGAAGTACCCGAGGTGGAAGCCATACTGCAACAAGAAGCTGCGAAAGTGGCAACGGCCGAACCGCAAATTCCTGAAACCATCCAGTCACAACCAGAGGAGGCGATCAATCCTGAAACGGATGTTATCCGGGCACCAAAAGTAGAACTCACAGGGTTGAAAGTGGTGGGCAAAATTGAACTCCGCACTCCGAAGAAAAAAGAAGATACAGAAACGGAACCCACAACGGAAAAAGTTGCGCTACCCAAAACAAACCGAGTAAGGGCAGCCAACGGAAAGCACACGAAAAATCCACCGCGCAAAAATACACTGACCCCTGCCGAACAGCGTGCGCGCGAAGAAAAAATCAAGCTGCGCAAAAAGAAAGAGGCTGAAAAACTGGCGAAGAAGAAAAAACGGGAAAATTACCTAAAGAAGGTAACAGCCAAAGAGAAGGGAAAAGCTACTCCTAAAAAAATGCAAGCCGAAACGATTGCCCATAAACCCAAAGCAACCGAAAACGTTGGCCTGATCACGAAGTTCTTTAACTGGATGCGCAGGGAATAATTTTTTCTTACCTTTTTACACCGCTTGTGATCGAACGGTAGCCCTTCAAAAAAAGTGTTCTTATCAGGACAAAAGGAACAAGAAAACCAGTGGAAACAACAGTCCAATTAGGGCAAGCTTCCAACCACGATTTTTAAAACTTTTATCGCCCGTTTGTATAAACATACCGGTAATAGCAATCGTAAGCATGGCCACACCGAATATATCGGAATAATATATCCACCACTTGCTGGTATCCACATGGAGCTTGGTCATCTGCCCCAGCACCGGGGTGGTTTTATAGGTGGTGATTGTACCTTCCCCGGAAGTTAAATCAACTTCCACGTCATGGGATACATAGGATATCCGAAGGGAAGCCCCTGTACGTTGAAAGCGCCTTAGTTGATCGTCAATATTGTTCTCGCTGGTAAAGGAGGCAATAAAGTCATCATTAATCATCTCTTGATTATCAGGCAGTTTAACTTTTACTTCCTGGGTGCTGAAGGTATACCTGCGGGGGTGCCAATCCTGACGGTGGTTCAAGAAAATACCCGATATAGAAAACGCAATGATAAGCCCAAGGTAGAAGTAGGCAATATCACGGTGTGTATTTCGGGCGGTTAATTTCATGCGGTTATATCGTTTAGGATTGGCAACAAGCGCGCAAATATCCACATCGCTGCACGGGAAAGCAAGCGGTTGTCAAATCTTCGTAAAGCATTACTGGATACTTATTTCCCGCACTAAAAATTTACTTCCAATTCAATAAACCTGCTATATTTGCCGCCAGTTATAAATTTTTTAAACCATTACAATCAAATGACGAAAGCAGAACTAATCAGCAAAATGGCAGAAGATGCCGAAGTGACTAAGGTACAAGCTACAGCCGCTTTAAACTCCTTATTGGAAGCGATCACGAAGACCCTAAAGAAAGGTGACCGTTTTGCCTTAACCGGTTTCGGTACTTTTTCCGTTACCAAAAGGGCAGCCCGCAAAGGACGTAACCCGTTCACCGGTGAAGCTATCAAAATCAAAGCTAAGAAAGTAGCCAAGTTCAAAGCTGGTAAAGAGCTTTCTTCAAAGCTGTAATCGATTTACACCAACATTAAGAAGCCCTGTTCGAGCAATCGCGACAGGGTTTTTTTTGCTTGCCCCATCGCACCATCCCTGCTAATAGAATTGTACGATGAAAAAGTTTTTTTTTAATTCAATTGACTATATTCGAAATCTTAAAATTGAATCAATGGGCAAACTAATCATTAGTAGCTTTAAAGAGTTTGAACAATATGTTGGCCAGGAACTGGGTGTTTCAGATTATCTTACCATCACTCAAGATCAAATCAATAAATTTGCAGATGCCACACTCGACCACCAATGGATCCACACCGATCCTGAACGCACCAGTAAAGAAAGCCCCTTTGGCAAACCTATTGCCCACGGGTTTCTTACACTTTCTATTGTACCGTATTTGTGGGAACAAATTGCGCAAATCAACAATACCAAAATGTTGATCAACTATGGCATTGAAAAATTAAGGTTCAACCAACCGGTTGCTGTGGACGATGAAGTTTGCCTGCGTGTAAAATTGCAATCCATTGTTGACTTGCGAGGTATCAGCAAAGCACAACTGGATATAACCCTGGAAATAAAGGACAGTAAGAAACCTGCATTTACCGGAACATTGATATTCCTGTACCACTTCATCTAAGCTTCGCCTGTTCACACCACCAACTTCTTTTTAAATTCTTCAATCCGGTTTGTTAGTTTGGAGAAGAATTTAATTCGCTCCTTTTCTGCAGTCGCACTTATCAACGTAGAGTGTTTGATCAAGCTATTCAGATAATCTTCTGTCTTTGTACAAAAATATTCGTGCTGTGTGATCAGTAAACTCAGTGTATTATAATTTAAGTACGCAAGCCGCTTCTCCCCTGCCATTGCAAAAACTGTATTGTCAGACATCAGCACTTCATTTTGATAAAGATGGAAGGATGCCCCTTCTTCTTTCTTTCCATTTGCAGCTTCGTCCTGTGTTGTGAGTATGAGTGCATGCAAATACTCACATAATTCCATCGGTTGGTTCGGGTTTGTAAAAAAGCCGCATTCGTTGTAGAATTCAATCTGCTTCAACGTGTTATTGATCGATTCCTCAGCCCATATTTCATTGCTGGGAATCCGGGCGTAGCGGTCCCAAATCCGAACTCCAAGCTGGACCATTTCTTTCGAAATTATACCGGGTTCAAATTTTAACTGTTTAAAGTCCGGATTTCCAATAATGGTTTTCTGCCAGAAAAACATTTTAAACTCTGAAAGCTTAGGATTGCGCACATAATGAAAAACAGGTATGTCCTTAGCGGCATAGGTGATCGCTGTCAACATTTCAACATTTTTGTATACCGAGTTGAGCCATTGCTCAAGGGAATAAGCAGATGAAGGCGCCCGGTCCATAAAGGGAACCATATTTGCGCTGGGGGCAAAAAATGAATCAATGGACACACCAAAGCGTTCGCAAAGTTTCTTTGCCTCATCCAATGACAAAACTGTTTCTCCACGAATCCTCCGATAGGCACTATCGCGACTAACTGAAAGCAACTCTGATAATTCATCAACAAATGAAAGGTTGGCGGGCATCCTTTTCCTGACTTCCTCAAGAAAAGAACTTTGTATACTATCAAGGTTTGCCATGCAGCTAATTTGAAATGTATAACTAAGCTAGTCAAATTCAAAGATTTTGCAAGAATTGCGGTACATTATAGATGAAGACATGGACAAATTGTGATAATCGCAATAGTAGTGTATGCCCTTTTCAAAAAACAGAATAGGCCCGTTTGGCTTGTGCGATAGCTTTGACAAAAAAACAATATGAAGCCCTTGCTATTGATTACTGCGAAAACCCTTATCTTATTTGCAACTCCATACCTATGGTTATGGACTCACTTTTCACTACCACAAACCCCACGAAAAAAAACCAAGGAAATCGTGAAGATGTCTATTAAAAAAGGCAAGCATAAATTGCCCTTGCTTATTCACATGTTCGTATTCCTTGTACAATTCGGTAGCTTCCAATCTGGAACATGCCAGGAATATATTGACATCATAAAGTTGAATTATAACTACACAGCCCTCAACACTTTTACTAATTCAGATGTAAAAACAACAATCTCAGAAATTGATTTGGAAGCTACTATTCCAATTGTTATCAATGAGAAAACAACATTCGTAACCGGTTTGTACGGTGAAGCCTTTCGGGTAAAATTAGACGTTGATGATTTATCAAAAAATATTTATGCCTTTAGCCCTAAGCTCGGGTTAAACCTCATGCATGGCAAGAAGTGGTCGGGCACCTATATGTTGTTGCCCAAAGTTGCTTCCGATTTTGTGAATGTATCAAACAAAGATTTTCAAATCGGTGGTTTTGTGTTGATGAAGTACAATCGAAAACCCAATCTCAATTATAAAGTTGGGGTGTATGCCAATTCAGAATTCTTCGGTCCGTGGGTTGTTCCACTCATCGGATTATATTACACCAGTGAATCCAAAAAATTCGAAGCCAATCTTACACTTCCTTTTGCAGCGGACATCAACTATCGCATTGCAAATAACGTGACCAGCGGTATAAGTTTTGCCGGCCAAACCAAATCGTACCACGTAACCAGTCCCATCATCGATGATAAACACGGATATTTGGCAAGGGCGACAGCCGAACTCTATGGATACTTGTCCTTTACCACAAACCGAAATATTATTGTTCAAACGAAAGCTGGCCACTCGTTCGGTCGCTACTATAGGGTCTTTGATGATGGCGACCGGGTTGGCCTGGGCATGCCGCTGGTTTTTTTTAAGGACAACCGTAGCCAACTCAATCCTGATTTTGCTGATGGCTGGGTATTTCAGGCCATGCTAATCTACAGGTTCAACCTCTCCACGAAATAATATTCTTTTTCCCTATTCATAGCGCGACATCCCTTCATGAATCCCGGCTTCAGGTAATTTGTGATTTTCGCAATTCTCCCATTTTATATCTTTCCAATTAACATTTTTTGCAATAATTACAGATTTCGCATGCAGATAATCGATTACATGCAACAAAAACCCATGGTATGTTTACGGTAGTAAAAAATTATACATAGTTGGTTTTGGAATGCCGCCTTACTGATCAAGATTGGAATAGCACCGTTAGCGAATTGGGCCTCCTCGAATTATTGCTATTTTTTTCCAAACTGTAGGTGGCATTCTTCATTTTACGCTTTTGTCCTTTGTGTTTTTCTCCAATGCTTATACACAACAGCAACACCCCCTGATATCACCAGGGCGATGAATTGGGAATGGCTCAGGTAATCCTGAATGATAAAACCCCGCACTTCGTCTCCCCGGAAATACTCCAGCACAATCCTGCCAACCGCGTAAAAAATAAGATAGAGCAAAAAAAGCTGCCCATAAAAGGTTCGTTTGTTTCGAATGGCCAGAAGAAAGATCATCAATAAAAATATATATCCTGCTTCCATTAATTGAGAAGGAAACAACGATTCATGTAAAGGCGCCTGACAGGCAGGGTCTGTAAACGTAACGCCAAAAAAACTGTGTGTGGGTTTCCCGTAACAACAGCCTGCCATAAAGCAGCCAAGCCTTCCAAACATGTGGACCAGGCACGTTGTAATCGCCACCACATCCAACATTTTGTAAGTATTCAATTTTGCTTTTTTGAAATACCACAACATCGTGGGTACAGCAAAAAGGAACGAGCCATAAAATACAAATCCCCTTCCGGTAAAAAGCCGCGCAGGTTCTTTCAAATACAATGATGGTGTTTCAAAAAACAAAAAAACTTTACCGCCAACGACTGCCGCAAGAAAAATATACAAGAACAAAGAGTTGGCCTGATCAAATGTCAACCCGACCTCTTTCTTACCCTGAACTGCCAGATACCACACACCTGCGATGGCACCCAAGGCTATAAAAAAACCATAACTGTAAACCGTTATGCCGCCAACTTCAAATAAAATCGGGTACACGCCTAACCTTTATACGAGATGCGGTAAATTACATTGGCGTGATCGTCCGAAACCAACATCGAACCATCTTTCATGATTAAAACATCAACGGGCCTGCCCCAGGCTTTCTGCTCTTCTTCATCCAACCAACCATAGGCAAACGTTTCATAACCTGTCGATTCACTATTTGTAATCCTCACCAGACTAACACGATACCCGATTTTTTCATCACGGTTCCAGGAACCATGTTCGGCAATAAAAACCTGGTTGTTGTATGTTGCTGGAAACATACTGCCCGTATAAAATTTTAATCCCAAGGGAGCAACATGCGGCCCCAGGTTTTGTGCCGGAGCAACAAATTCAGAACATGGCTGAGCGGATCCAAATTCCGGATCGGCAATCGTACCACCATGGCAATACGGATAACCAAAGTGTTGACCCGCAGCCGTTACTTTATTCAATTCACACGGTGGAATATCATTGCCCATCATATCCCTTCCATTATCAGTAAACCACATTTCTTTGGTGTCCGGATGCCATGTAAAACCAACAGTGTTACGAACTCCATTTACATACACTTCCCTTCCTGATCCATCTGCATTCATGCGCGTGATCGATGCATAAATCGGTTCGTCTTTTTTGCAAATGTTGCACGGTGCACCCACCGGCACATAGAGTTTGCCATCCGGGCCGAATGCGATATACTTCCATCCATGATGGGTTTCAGTTGGGAATTTGTCATTGATTATTACAGGCGCAGGTGGATTATCCAGCTTCGATTCGATCGAAGGGTATTTGGTAATCTTACTTACCTCGGCCACATAAAGGTCACCATCTTTAAACGCTACACCGTTGGGCATATTTAAACCGGAAGCAATCACCCAGCGTTTATCCGCTACCATATCCCCATCGGTATCTTTTACGGCATAGACTTTATTATCATTCCTGTTGCCTACATACAAAACACCGGAAGGGCTCATTGCCATACTTCGGGCATTCTTTACTTCTGCATACACTTCAATCTTAAAACCGGGCGGAAGTTTGATTTTATCTAAAGGCAAGGTGGCTGCATATTCCGTTATTGCAGGGTCACCTCCGGGAGTGGCCGGGGTTTGATCTTCATTGACGGAATTGCCACAATTAAACAGGGTAGCAATCAAAA
This sequence comes from uncultured Roseivirgaceae bacterium, assembly GCA_964398945.1. GTDB lineage: Bacteria > Bacteroidota > Bacteroidia > Cytophagales > Cyclobacteriaceae > JBGTGG01. Next base: position 13,950 of record CAYNOT010000005.1, read on the forward strand.
GCAGTGTGATATTTTTTAGCACCTTCATAGTTGAATATTTTCGATTAATACCCGAAGATATGCAGTTTATCGCGCTTACGATAACAGGATTCTATAAATGGTAAGTAATTGGGAAGAAGTCTGAAATATTTTCTGTTACTGAGTAAATACTAATACTTTTGCGGCCATGATTTCTGTATCCAACCTTTCGTATTTTATCGGAGGACGTGCTTTGTACGAAAATGCCAGCATGTTTATCAAACCCAAAGACAAAATCGGGCTTATTGGGTTAAATGGACGCGGAAAATCGACATTATTGAAACTTATCAATGGCGAATTGGCCTATGATGCCGGGTCTATCAGCAAAAGCAATGATTGCACGATCGGTTTCCTGAACCAGGATCTGCTCTCCTACCAAACGGAGGATGCCATCATCACCGTGGCGATGGAAGCGTTCAAAGATGCGGTTGATACGCAGCGAAAAATTGAAAAAATCCTGCACCAACTCGAAACAGAATATTCAGATAAACTTGTTGAAAAACTCACCAAACTCCAGGAAACCTTCGAACACCTCGATGGATATTCCATGCAATCGAAGGCCGAAGAAATACTGGAAGGGATTGGTTTCTCCACAACGGATTTACACCGCCCGCTAAAAGAATTCTCCGGGGGCTGGAGAATGCGGGTAATGCTCGCCAAACTCCTGCTCGAAAAACCATCGTTGCTCATGTTGGATGAGCCTACCAACCACTTAGACTTACCTTCCATTGAGTGGGTGGAAAACTATTTGCGCAATTATGATGGTGCGGTAATCATCGTTTCGCACGATCGCCAGTTTTTGGACAATGTGATTACCAAAACGGTTGACGTTACGCAGCAGCAATTGATTTCCTATGAAGGGAACTACAGTTTCTATCTGGAAGAAAAAGAGCTGCGCGAAACCATTCAGCAAAATGCATTTGAAAACCAGCAACAAAAAATAAAACAGACCGAACGTTTCATCGAACGCTTCCGCTCCAAAGCAACAAAAGCGAGGCAAGTACAATCCCGTATCAAGGCATTGGACCGCATGGACAAGATCGATGAGGTGATTGACGATAACGCTGCTGTAAATTTCAGGTTCAATTTCAATCAACAACCCGGACGGTTTATCATCACCCTTGAAAATGTTTCGAAGGCCTACGGCCCGCTCCAGATTTTAAAGAACACTTCCATTTCCATTGAGCGCGGTGACAAAATTGCATTGATTGGTGCGAACGGAAAAGGGAAATCAACGTTGCTCCGGATTATTGCCGGCACAGAACCTGTGGAAGGAAAGCGCAGCCTGGGCTATAATGTGATCCAGGGTTTTTATGCACAGCATCAACTGGAAGATCTTCACGTTGACAGTGAAATCCTGGAAGAATTAAAACAAGCCGGTTCCGGAAAAACAGAGCAAGAGCTTCGCGGGGTGTTGGGTTGTTTCCTTTTTTCGGATGAAGATGTCTTCAAAAAAATAAAGGTATTGTCTGGTGGTGAGAAATCACGGGTCGCGCTTGCCAAGACGTTGATTTCGGAAGCAAACTTTCTGTTGCTGGATGAGCCTACCAACCACCTTGATTTTATCTCTGAGAATATTTTGATACAGGCGTTGCAACAATACCAGGGAAGTTTTGTGGCGGTTTCCCACAACCGCCATTTCGTCAATCAGGTCGCGAATAAGATCTGGTACATCGAAGACCATCAGATAAAAGAATATCCGGGCACGTATGAAGAGTATCAATATTGGCGGCAATTGAATCCGGTAACACCTGATGCTAAGGGGAAAAATATTCCGCAACCCAAAAAAGAAGCCGTTCAAAAACCAAAAGCTCAGAACGATGCAAACGATAAAAAAAGGAAAGACCTTGAGAAAAAAATCAAGACTGTAGAAACGGTTATTGAGTCATTGGAAAAATCAAAGTCCGATCTGGAAAATGAACTTGCCAAACCAGAAGTGTATGGCGATGTGAATCAATTGCAAAAAGTACAAACTTCCTTTGAGAGCACATTACAAAAATTGGATGCAGCCAATCAGGAGTGGGAGCAGTTGATCGATGAAATTGATCAGCTTGGTTAAAACCCAAACCCAATCTGAAAAACAAACCGGTTTAAATCCTGGTCGACTTTATATTTATACCCGCTACCGGGAGAACCTCCCCAGCCTCCATAATTGTAACTATAACTGTACGCTACTTGTTGGTTTTTGTAACCTGACTGGAAGTATAAATCAACACTGCCGATATTGATCCGGTATCCGATCATCGGATTAAACGTCATTCCTCCCTTATCCGAAAAGGAACTCGTCCATTCAATAGGTTTAGTCTTATCCGCAAAAGCATATCCGGAATTTATTAGTAGGTAAAGCCCTCCCCTTTTTCCCGGTTTGCTTAAATCAAATGAAACACTTCCCATCATGGGATAGGTGAGCCAATCAGAATACCCATCCATTCCAACACCCAGTAAAAACCGCCAGCGCTCAACCTTAATCCCATGAAAGGTACTGACAGACATCCCCCACAATTCCTCCGAACCTCCTACCGATCCCCCCGACAAAAAAGAATTGGTATAGCGGGCTTTTTTAAGTGGCGCCTGTTCAAGTTCTTGAGCGTGAAGAAACGGACTGATCAAAAGAAGAAGAAAAAGAAACCTCATTGTTGCACACTAATCTGGCTCAACTGTTTAATGTCGGTTGGATCAGAATAATCAAATTGAAAAATACCATCAGCCCCAATCAGCATCAATACATTATTGAATGGGATCACATCATACGCGTCAAAATTCGGATAATGCGCCAACAGGTTTTCGTCAATCTTCATTCGATCAGCAATGTCGAATACTTTTAATCCATCACTTCCATCACATAAAAAGAGTGTCTTGTTATCAATTCCCAATCCATGCGGATTGGTCATCTGATAAACTTTCTCCAATGTTGGTGATTTCAAATTTGCAATATTGATAACTTCCAGTTGATTGGTAAAACCCTGGCACATTGTTCCTGAACGTAATGTCACATACGCGTAGTCGCCATCGACCACTACCGGATCACAACTGCGAACATGGCTATAGGTACTGATCCAATCCAAATTTGCCGGCAAAGAAGCATCAATGATGTACATCCCGGAACTTGAACCAATAAACAATTTATCCTCATGCGGAAAAATCGTTTCCATGTCCCATGAAATAGAAGCGGTACCTTTTTGAACAGGATTGATCGCATCTTGCAAATCGATTGACTGGATATTGCCGCCATCCAATGCAAACAAAAAATCATCTAATATGGTAAACCGCGCCATAGACCCGCCAATACCTGCACCACTATTGTTATTGTTGCCCGGTGCGATGGCTACTTTCGAACTAAAGGCAGCAGCATCTGCAAACATCACACCTCCACGGAACCAAAATCCTCCCCACGCCTGCATTTCTGATTCACATTCAGATGACGTGTGTTGAACATTCTCAACGGGTTTCCAATCCGTAACTACCCCCCAGGTTTCATTGGGATAAAAACCCAGGCTATTATAAGTAGAAAATACACTTTCCAACCTTCCCACTTCCCGGATATTTTCAATGTTGGACAAATCAAAAGCAACCAAATCAACATAACTATCTGCATACAGAATATTTCCACGTGCTGCTAAATCATAGGTTCCCGGAATTTTCAAAAAACTTTTTGGGACCGGGTTTGAAGGATCACGGTTATCAATGATATGGATTCCTTCCCCCGGTTGGTTCACGAACAAGAAACCATCCTTAAAATAAATTTTTCCAACCTGTTCAATCGGCTGAGGGGCGATCAATGCAACACTCGCACGTATCTCGGGCAATGTTGTGTAAACGGGTTCATAATATGTATAAGTAGAAGTTACTTCGCAGTTGTCGGTGCAACTTTCCAGCAAGGCACTGATTGAAACAAGTGCTAAAACAAAAGCCATTCCGGAGAAGGCGTGTTTGATTTTTTGGGAGGGTAGTTTTAGGTTCATAGTGATGGGAATTGTTTCCTGTTTGACACAACTTTCAGTCAATCCGTTGGAACTATCTGAAAATATAATGGAATTTCAATCCCACATCAAACATAATGGGTGCTGCACTCACACCGGTATCACTTTTATAGACGGACTGGAGAGGATAACGAAAACCGGGATTTATGGCAACCCGATAATGCTGGCCAAACCGATAACTAATTTCGGTGCCGATCAAGCCACTAAAATTTACAGTGCGATAAGGTGATTCATCCCCCCCACCTTGCGAAACCTTATCAAACCCGGCATCTTCAGCAGAAAGTGTATTCTGCAAAAAGAAATCAGTGGAAATACCACCCTGCATCTGCCAACCAAAATCCTTATTGATAATCAAGTACCCCGCCTGTAGCGGAATGTTAAAATACTTCAATGAACTATTTACTGTATAGGGACTGCTTGCCTGATAGAAAGCACCACTGTAGGTCTTCTCGCTACTGAAGGCGTTAAGGGATGCAAGTTTGTATTTGTTTGCACCATCCACCAATACTGCGTTGGAATTGTATGTAGAATTCTGGGTCAGGTAATTTACCCCACCCTGTATAATCCATCGATCAGCCACCTTCCCTCCCACACTTACACCTGATGAGAAACTATACCCGGATGCTTCCACCTGGCTTGATAGATTAACCACTTGCGCATTATTGTTAAGGGATCCGGTTCCATCCATCGAAAAAGCCGTGCGGGCACCTGAAGAAGAGGCAATAACCGGATTATATGTGCCGGCAGCCATCCCCACAGAGGTCCAAAGGGTTTCCTTTTGAACTTTTTTCTTTCTGGATTCCTTTTCTTCCATTTCAACAGCAGCCAATAATAAGTCAATCTGGTCGGGTTCTGTCTTCGGAAAGTGAATTTTATATGGCTGCTGTACCACTATGGGTGGCAATGGTGATCGTGCACGGTTTTTATATTTCTGATCCTCCTTTTCAACCGGAAGGAACCCGCTGGAATTTGCTTCACTGTATAGCGTATTTCCTGTCAAGGATTTGGTATCCTCATTTCGCATTGACTTGATATTGGAACGTGCATTGTCAGATGGGTTGAGTGCATTACCCGTCTCACTTCCTTTCGAAGTATTGACTTCTTTATCAACATGTACCTGGTCATGTGCTAAAGCCGGTGGTGTTGTAGTCGTTGTCGACAGTGCTTCATTATTTTTTTCAGTGCCGGTTATCGCATTTTTTATTGAGGAAGTGCTTTCAGTATTTACTGCCAGTGGAGTATGGTTGTTCAAATCCTTGTACATCGTAAAATACCCTGCCCCTAAAAGGCTTACGGCAACCAACACAGACGCTGCGGCCATCCAGCGGTAAAAGACCACCCTTTTCTTTAGTTCATTTCCCTCTTCTTTCTCAATACCCAATTCAATATGTGTCCACACCGCTGAAGAGGGACGCATTTCAGCATCTTGAAAAGCATGTTTCAAAGAATCCTCAACTGATTGTTTCTCCATACTTTCTGAATTTTAATGTCTCTGTCTCAATCATTCGTTGTAATAATTGGCGTGCCCGGGCATACTGTGATTTTGAGGTTCCTTCCGATATCCCAAGTTCTTCAGCAATTTCTTTGTGCCCGTATCCGTCAATCGCAAACATATTAAAGACTATCTGGCAACCTGCCGGAAGGTTTTGGATCATCTCCAGTAATTCGTTAAAATGAAGTTGGTCTATTCCGGAATCCGCAACCGGAATGTTCACATCCCCAACATCTACCATGGGATATAAGTAAAGCTTTTTCCGGTTGGCATTTAAGGCTGTGTTGATCATAATACGGGTTATCCACGTGCTCAAAGTCGCTTCACTCCTGAAGTTCTTAATGTGTTGAAAGACTTTAATGAAACCTTCTTGTAAAATGTCTTCAGCTTCGCCTATCGACTTGGCATAACGCATACATACCACCATCATTTTTTGGCAATACATTTCATACAGCACCCGTTGAGACGCTCGTTTCCCTTTCTTACACTGATCTATCAGTTCAGCTTCCTGTAGCATTTGGCCATTTATGTGGAAGTGTTTGCTCATCTTTGACCCATCATCTTCAAAAAAGGTTGGAATAATATTCGTACTATAACGTTATGATCCATAAACTTGAACATGGTTTTTAAAAATTCATATTCGATCCCCCTGCTGTTTCTCATCTTCGGACTGCAAATTTCGGGATTTTCACAGAATACCAAGGAATTTCAATATAAAGACAAGGCGTATGAAGCGGAAATCAAGACGATTTTACTCTACCCATATTTTGGAAATGTTTGGGATTATCATCGTCCGGCCGTGGTTTCATTGCGCGACCAGCGGTTGGTCGTTGAGTTTGATGACTTACGCGAAAATGTAGATTACTATTACGGTAAGATCATCCATTGCCACCACGATTGGTCCCCATCCGGGCTTGCCGACCTTGATTTCCTTCCCGAATACAATGAATTCCCCATTAATGACTATGAATATTCGATAGATACTTACATTCCGTATGTTCATTACACTGCCGAAATCCCGAAAGTAAAACTCCCCGGAAATTATGTCCTTTTGATATATCGGGAAGGTGATACGGATGACATTGTGTTGAGCAGGCGCTTTATGGTATTTGACACCCGGGTGCAATTTGATCGGATTGGGAATTTAGTTGGAGGCGGATCGATTGCCAATCTGAATCAACAAATCAGCTTTACCCTTACCTACAAAAACATTGACCTGATAAACCCAATGCAAACCGTGAATGTAAGCATTCGACAAAACCAGCGGTGGGACAATCTGGCCGCATCCGTAAAGCCCAGTTTTCTGAGGGAGTTTGAGCATGAACTGGAATATCGTTATTTCGATGACGCCAAGATGTTCAAAGGCGGAAATGAATTCCGGTTTTTTGATCTTCGTTCACTGAACTACCCCGGTAGAAATGTTGCTTCAATCGACAAAAAAGCGAGGCCCTATGAAGCCAACATCGCAAAAGACAAAAGCAGAAATGGAGAAGTATATTCCCAGTATGAAGACCGAAACGGACGTTTTGTCCTCGACAATTTAGATTATCAAACACCCCTTACGAGCAACTATGTTTATGTGAATTTCACCTTGCAAGCCCCCACCCCAACCCCTGAAAAAGTATACGTTCGCGGGGCATTCAACTATTGGGGAAGTGAGGAAGGAAATGAAATGAAGTTTGACAACAACCAAAAAGAGTTCACTGCACGGTTTCTTTTGAAGCAAGGGTATTACGATTACATGTACTGGACAGAAAGCAAAAAACTACCACCCTATTTTTTGGAAGGAAGCCATTTCCAAACTAAAAATGATTATGAAATTTTTGTGTACTACCGCGACTTCCGCCTGCAAGCCGATTTGTTGATTGGCTATGTCCGTATTGCTGAAAATGAATAGTTGCTGATGCTGTCGCCAAAATCATCAAATCAATAGATCATCAAATCAATAGATAATTACGCGTACGACATTTCGCGCACTTCTGTTCGCCATACGGGATCATTGTTGGCAATATCCAGCATGCCAAAGCCTTTGTAAGAAAATTGCCCAAGCCCGTTTTCATAAACAAACTCCTGCACTTCTTTCGCAGCAAACAAGGTAAAAGGAAGTGTATATCCCCGCACCTCAAATTTTATATCATTATCAAATAGTGGATAAATGCGGGCAAACTTCTTGTGCGAACTTTGTATGCGTTGAATGTAATCCCCATCCGGAAGGATCTGAAATTTATAAAAGGAAGCAAGCTGCTCCGCTGTATAGCGACCACTTTTTTCCATCCGTTGAAGGGTGGAGTCGTATAGCAAATCAGAGAACTCATCACTTTCAGGGGAGACGAATTTCTTCGCAGAATCGTCATTGAATGTTGCCGCCAAAAGTACTATTGGCGAAATGCATAAAAACTTGGATTCATCGCCAATGGCAATGGGCATTTCTGTTTCTACACTGTCGGGAACCAATTGGAGGTTGCCTACTATAACTTCCTTTTGCTCGAATAACCTGGAAATAAAATAATCCAGAAAAGCCTTTTTATGGCAAGCAAATACCAAGGTCACTTTTGAAGAATAGAAATGAAGGCCTTTGCGACTTACTTTCGTCTGCCCTTTCAACCCCGAAAAATTGTATTGAGTGTAATCTTTATAAGTCTGGTTCTGACCAAAAATCAATAACCCTTTTATCACCTGCGCCAAAAGGTATTGATGATGAAAAGGAACGTAAGCCCCCCGGTTCTTTAATGAAAAAATTATGCGTGTCCTCAAACCTAAAAAATTAACGCTGGTCTTAAAAAATCACAGTAGATCCAAGCCCGCTTTAGCCTGATGCTGAGCGGATTATAAATGTAGCAAAAAAAATGTATTGCTACTACTTCCGATGTAAGGAATTGTTAAACATTGAAGCGGAAGTGCATAATATCACCATCCTTTACGATATATTCCTTGCCTTCCACGGCCATTTTACCTGCTTCTTTACATCCGTTTTCGGTTTTATATTGCTGATAATCAGTTAGCTTAATAACCTCCGCGCGAATAAAACCCTTTTCAAAATCCGTATGGATTACACCCGCAGCCTGAGGTGCCTTCCATCCTCTTTTTATTGTCCAGGCGCGTACTTCCTTCACCCCGGCTGTAAAATAGGTTATCAAATCCAATCGGTGATAGGCAGCCTGGATCAGTTTGTTAAGGCCAGACTCGGAAAGTCCATACTCCTTTAAAAAATCCTGCCGGTCGGCCTCATCTTCCAGCTCTGCTATTTGTGCTTCAATGGCAGCTGAAACGATAACAACTTCTGCATTTTCTTCTTTTACATGCTCTGCTAGTCGTTTCGAGAATTCGTTTCCTGAAACAACTGATTCTTCGTTCACATTCGCTACATAAATCACAGGCTTGGAAGTAAGCAACTGCCACTCCGAAACAATCTTAGCGTCCTCTTCAGAAAAATCAAGTGAGCGTGCATTCTTTCCTGCCAACAAGGTGCTCTTTAGTTGGTTTAAAATAGTGAGTTCTTTCTTTGCGATTGCATCACCCGATTTGGCTGTTTTTTCTGCCTTCAGGATTCGCTTCTCAACACCATCCAGGTCCTTAAGCTGTAGTTCGGTGTCAATAATTTCTTTGTCGGAAATCGGGTCCACTTTTCCATCAACGTGCACGATGTTGTCATTTTCAAAGCAGCGAACCACGTGGATGATTGCATCTACTTCCCGAATGTTGGCCAGGAATTGATTCCCAAGGCCTTCCCCTTTACTAGCACCTTTTACCAACCCGGCAATGTCCACAAATTCAATACTGGTGGGCAATACCCGTTCAGGGTGTACGAGCTCTTCCAATATCTTCAACCGGTTGTCCGGAACTGAAATCACACCTACGTTTGGCTCGATGGTACAAAATGGAAAGTTTGCTGCTTCGGCCTTGTTGTTCGAAATTGCATTAAAAAGGGTTGATTTTCCTACGTTGGGCAACCCAACAATTCCACACTGAAGTGCCATACTTAAAAATTAATTCAATAAGGGCGCAAATATAATCCCTCCCAACCAAAAAGCGCAGGTAGAAAATAAAAAAAGACTTCGAAGGGTGGTGTTATAATAAACGTCTTAATAATTTGCGGATAAAGAAGTAAGTTTTTCATTTGGGTTTTTGAATTTCTTGAAGAATTTGTCCAGGCATGCTTCCTCTTCTGCCAGTGATTCAAAGTATCTGTTATGAGTTACGCCTCTTCTTGTCTTTTTCCAAAATGATTCTATCGGATTTAGTTCTGGCGAATAAGCAGGGAGATAGAGAAGTTCCAGTTTATCTTTAATTGTTTTCAAAAATCCCCTGTTAATCAATGCGTGGTGAAATCTCGCATTATCTAAGACCAGTAGTATTTTTCTTTTCGTTTTTGCACATCTAATAATTTTCTTAACAAATGTTTTAAAACTGGCTGCATTAAATATCTTGGATTTCATAGTAATCAGTTGCCCGTTATCCATACCCATTGCACCCATGACGCTGATCTTCTCTCTTACGGGCGGGGATTTTATTTCAGGTGTTGTCCCTTTTAAAAACCACGCTCTTACTATGGTTGTGTTTCGTTGAAAGTGACATTCGTCTTCAAAATAAATTTCATGTTTCTCTTTTGCCCGGACCATCCGAAGTTTTTTTTAAAGCCCTCTTATCTGCTGCATTTCCCTTCGCTACCATGGTTCTTCCTCTTTTCAGCCTAAAGCCGAGTTTATTAAAGATTCTTTGACATTGCCTCACTTTCAGTTCTTTGCCAAATTTTTTCTTTATATAATGAGAGAGCAATTTACCATCCCACAAGTTTGAATCTAAACCAGATGCGTTCGGATGCTTTTGAATTTGCTCTTTCAGGTGTCTCATCTGTTCCTGGTTCAGCGTAGTGTTTCTGCCTGGCTTATCCTGATCTCTTAAAATAGCTATATCTCCTTCAGAATTAATCCAGTTGATCCAATTTGCGATTGTCCGCGGAGAGGTCTGCATAATCTTTCCAAGGCTTTCAGTGGTACAGGTAGGATCATTCAAAAACATTTTCAACGAACAAAGCCGATAAATAAATTTTCCTTCCGGATCATTATTGATTAACGCATCAATTTGGCGCTCAATTTTCCGGGGTTCATTAATTGTTAATTTTTTCATACCGTTTTTAATAAAGGTATGAAATTATCTTAATATTAAGCGCAATTATATATGACGTTTATTATAGTTTAACGCAGGTTCAATCCCACTTCAAATCAGAATCAATTGGCTTGGGTTCTGGCGAACCGTCTATGCTATCTACAGATTCATCATTTGCATGATCGAACTGCGTAAAATCGACCTCGGGCATCAGTTCATTCTTAACATGGTCAACGGTATTGTTGAGTGCTTCCAGAAACTTGTTAAAGTCTTCCTTGTATAAGAAAATCTTATGTTTCTCATAGGTAAACCCATCTTCCTTAAACCTTTTCTTGCTTTCGGTAATGGTCAGGTAGTAATCATTTGAACGTGTCGCTTTTACGTCAAAAAAATAGGTCCTTTTCCCGGCTTTTACTTTCTCAGAAAAAATCTCGTCTCTCCCGTTTGTCTTATTTTCTTCCACAATCCGTCTAAATTAGGTTAAATTTGGTCTTCGGTTCTTTCGAAAGATAGTATTTTGATAAGTTAATGCAAACTTCCAAATGAAATTTCCAATCCAATAACCTTATCCTAACAGTTGTTTAACCAAAACTATACTTACCAAACCACTCCTGCCCAAACTCAGCCATGAAGATCAACCTTCAAAACATAAAGCAAACAGCCAGCCTTGAACTACTCGCCAAACAAATGGTTGAAGGCTTTATTACGGGTCTTCATAAATCCCCATATCATGGTTTTTCGGTTGAATTTGCAGAGCACAGGGTGTACAACGAAGGGGAAAGTACCCGGCATATTGATTGGCGCGTTTTTGCCAGAACGGATCGGATGTTTACAAAAAGATACGAAGAGGAAACAAACCTCCGCTGCCTGATCGCACTAGATGTTTCACCATCTATGTTTTACCCGCAAGACTCAAAAGCCAAATTGAAATTCAGCATTTATGCAACTGCTGCACTGGCGTACCTTCTTCAAAAGCAACGCGATGCTGTTGGATTGTGCTTGTTCAGTGATACGGTTGAAACCCTCACGCAGGTGAAATCCACTCCAACACATTTAAAAAAACTCTTTGGTTTATTGGAGGATTGGCAACACAAAAACCCACAGCCATCCCACCAACACACCAACGTTGCCGAGGTACTTCATGAGATCGCAGAGAAAATCCACAAGCGGTCCCTAGTGATCCTCTTTAGTGATATGTTTGATTCAAATGAGCATACAGACGAACTGTTTAAAGCACTGCAGCACCTCAAACACAATAAACATGAAGTGATCGTATTTCATGTAATGGACAATCGCACAGAGCTTGAATTCGATTTTGAAGATCGTCCCATGGAGTTTATCGACCTGGAAAGCGCAGCGCGGATAAAATTAAATCCAACTGAAGTTAAATCAAATTATATTGACTCCGTACAAAAATTTCATGCGAACCTGAAAATGAAATGCCATCAATACAAGATTGACTTCATTGAAGCAGATACCCAACTGGATTTTGATGCGATCTTACAGACCTACTTAATCAAAAGGGGAAAAATGCGGTAATTATGCTTCCTGATGGAGCCATACTTTACGTTCCATCAAAACATCTTTCGACTCCACATGGTCGGGATCAGGAACACAACAATCAACAGGACACACGGCTGCACACTGGGGCTCTTCATGGAAACCTGTACATTCCGTACACTTTCCTGAAACAATAAAATAAAATTCATCTGAAACCGGGGTTTGGTCTTCGGTAGCCGAAACTTGTTCCCCATTCACCTCTACCACTCCGTCCAACTTGGTCCCACCAGCCCAATTCCACTCAATTCCACCTTCGTAGATTGCAGTGTTAGGGCATTCTGGTTCGCAAGCACCGCAGTTGATACATTCATCGGTGATAATAATTGCCATCTTTTCCTATTTTTACGTTCTCCCACAAAAATACATCTTCAATCTACATCCGCAACAAAATAAAGCAAGTTCTATTGTAATGGATATCACCTCACGAATAAAAGCATTCAGTCTTCTGGGTAGCGAACTGAGTTCAATCAGTGCTGAAGAAATCAAATCATTAGCCGCCAAAACAGCAAACCAAAATCCATGGTTCACAGAGAATGAAATAAAATTTTCAATTAAAGCGATTGGGGAAAACCTTACTACTGAAAAAATTTCGGAATGGATAGCTCCCTATGACTTTAAAACCCAACGGAAAACGATTGCATTAGTGGCGGCAGGCAATATCCCCCTGGTGGCTTTTCATGATTTCATCTCCATATTAATTTCAGGGCACACGGTGCTGGTGAAGCAAAGCTCCAAGGATTCGGTCCTGCTGCCCTACATTGCACAGCGGCTCATCGCGATAAATTCGGAATTTACTGACCGGGTTCGATTCTCTGAAGAACGTATATCGGGTTTCGATGCAGTAATCGCTACCGGCAGCGACAACACCGCCCGCTATTTTGATTACTATTTCAGTAAATATCCACACGTCATCAGAAAGAACAGAGCTTCTTGTGGTATTCTAAATGGATTTGAAACAGCAGAAGATTTAGAAGCACTGGGAAATGATGTTTTCAGGTACTTTGGATTGGGCTGCAGGAATGTATCCAAACTATTTGTTCCGGTTGGATTTGAAATCCCAAAAATACTCGATGCATGGATGGGCTATAGCGACATCATCAATCATCACAAATACGCCAACAATTACGATTATCAGAAATCGATTATGCTACTCAACTCCACTAAATTTCTTGATAGTGGACATGTTCTGATGACAGAAAATGAAAAGCTCGTATCGCCCATTGCCGTTGTCCATTATGAGTTTTACAATAGTGGTGATACTTTAAAAGCGCAGTTACGAAAAGATGCAGATAAAATCCAGTGTGTTGTTGGCAACCATGTATTTTCACATGTTCCCTTTGGAAAAGCACAATCACCTACACTAGATGACTATGCCGACCAAATTGATACCCTGGAATTTCTTAGTAGCCTTTAAGGTTTTTTTCCGCGCATGATCTCTACCCAACCATTAAGGGTTGTTCCGCCCGGTATGGACAATCGGTAGTAATAAACACCATCTGCGATGTCTCCTCCATCCCAATTGTTTTTATAATCCTTGGTACTAAAAACTTCCTTTCCCCAACGATTGCTTACAACCATTTGCGCGCCTCCCGTTACCGGAAGGTTGCGGATAAAGAATGTGTCGTTGATTCCATCACCATTAGGTGTAAATACATTCGGTACATACAAATCCGTATCCAGTGGCACCCGCCCGATAAGTTCAAACACGCAACCATTCGCGTCCATCACCTCTATTTTGTAGCGGCCAGCAGGTATCTTATTGTAGACTTTTTCGTACTCAAGGTTCGAATTTTGTCCGACAACCTCCCAATTGGTTTGGAAAAACTGGCCCGTCACAGCAGCCGAATCGAGTTCAATTCTAATTTCATAATCAATAGATCCCCCTAAAATATCACCAATGGTCATCGATCCCGTGGCGATATCCGGATATGATTCAGTGGTGCGAAGAACAGTCGCTGATAACGTTGGCCTCACCCTGTAATCAATTAGTGGCGATTCCAATAAACAGAATGTTGATTGAACCTGAACAATTTGGATTTGGTATTCGCCCGGTGTGCGTAACCAAACACGGCTCTGGTTTATGATTGCATCAGGATCATTGTACCGGATCAGAAAACTTCCTGTTGGCAGGATCTCTGGTACTGGAATTGTTTCCTCAATAATATTCGTAAATTTCCTGAATACCCTGATCTCAAAAGGAATATTCGGCTCACCTGTAATATTGGTTAGTGATAAAGACACTTCATTGTCTGCACAAATTGGAACAATATCAAATGTCATTGCATACGACCCTTGAATGATTATCGGGGCACTTCGCGTAGGGCATGCAGCGGTAGCCGATTTCACATACAAGTAGTAAACACCTCTTGGCAAGCCCGAGAACATCACAGAAGGACTGACATAGTTTTGATAATCCGCATCACTCGGCTCATTGAATTGATCCTGGCTCAGCGCCACGCGATAGGTTGATCCGATATCGGTTACCGTCACCACTATTGAACCACTGTTTCCATTGTTGGTACAGTCTGCATTATTAACAATGGTCGTAAAGTTTACGAAACCCGGGAATGTAACATTGACAGGAGCGATGGTTTTTATGCAACCAATACCATCCCGAACCAACAGGCTATAAATACCGCCTGCCAGATTCGTGAAGGTTGGTGATGTTTGGAATGGAACAGTGACCATACCATTGCTAATAGAAAACTCATACGGGCCGCCACCTCCACCAGAAGGAGGATTCACGGTAATACTTCCATCATCGTTATCGCACGTGGCATTGGTTACCGAATACGTAACCACCATATCCGGGTTCTGGCTATTGATGGTCACCGGAACGGATGCGCGACAAGCATCCCCAATGCTCTCACCAACAAGGATATTATAGGTTCCGTTCGGTGGCAAATCATTGATCGGATTGCCCGGTGTAAACAAGGTCCAGCTTACCCCATCAATTGAATAAAAATACTGTCCTG
Source organism: uncultured Roseivirgaceae bacterium (assembly GCA_964398945.1). Classification (GTDB taxonomy): domain Bacteria; phylum Bacteroidota; class Bacteroidia; order Cytophagales; family Cyclobacteriaceae; genus JBGTGG01. Next base: position 29,081 of record CAYNOT010000005.1, read on the forward strand.
TTTGACTGCCCGATGCATTGATGATTGCACTTCCTGTTGGCGTTCCAAAACATAGTGCATCTACAAAAGATGCCGGATCAGCAGATGCCAGTACCGTTGTTTGAATTGGTAAACTATATGGAAGCGTGCAGGTATTTCCAATTGCATCCTGAATGGTGTATGAATAATCGGCAGGTGACAAGTTGTTGAATGTGAAGTTCGGCCCAGACCCCGGCAATGCCTGTGCAAATCCCAGTGCATTCGTTAAGGTAACGATATAGTTCGGGGTGCCTCCTGCCACCGTAAATGTGATGGTGCCATCATCTTGATCGGCACAAGAAGGGCGTGAGTCTGAAACGGTTACTGTAAAGACGTTGCAATTTATTCCGCCTCCGGCACATAATGGATCAGCAGCATCAAGCACTGTCATCACAAGTGTCCCGTTTGCTAAACATCCCCCAGCGTCATAGGTCACAGCGATATTTATTGCCCCTGATAAACCGAAAGGATTGAAAGTATTGCCCGTAACACCTGTACCTGCAAATGTAAAGGTTCCTCCGGCAGGATTTCCTGAAACACGTGTCAACAAATCAATCGATGAACCATTTTCGCAAGTAAACCCATTGTTCAATGTGAGGGCTGCAATCGTAACCACATCAATGTCGAAGATGCCGTTTGCCAGACATCCCCCCGCATCATAGTTTACTGTTATGGTTTGCAAACCGCTTAACCCTGTCGGGTCAAAATCGCTACCGGTAACATTCGTTCCCGAAAATGCAAATGTACCACCAGCAGGGTTTCCGGAAACGAAAGTAGTCAAATCAATAACCCCACCTGTTTCACAAACCTGAGGTGTAGTAACCGGGAAATTAATACTGGCAAGATCAATTACATTGATATCCAATGTTGCTGTTGGGGCAATACATCCCCCGGAGGTATAGTCAACTAAAATAGACACCATAACCCCTGTCAGGCCAGTTGGATCAAAGTTGCTGCCGGTTACATTTGTTCCGGTAAAAGTAAACGTTCCAGCGGCTGGCAATCCGGACACCAATGTTGTTAAATCAACAAGTCCCCCCGACTCACATACATCAACCGGATTTGTCGGTATCGTAATGGTAGCTCCATTAAGAACATCAACAATCACCGTTGCAGGCGTGCTTTCACCACAACCATAAACAGTCGTTACAAAGAAAGAGGTTGATGCCACAACTGTCATGTCCAATTCTGAGGCTGCCGGTGTATAATTCGCACCTGTAAAAATCAAATTCGTCAAGCCCGCATCTGTATACCAATTGAAATCAACAACCCCGGGATCTCCATTTGAAGCGGTCAGCGTTGGCGTTGCAGAATTTACACAAAGGGTTACCGGGGAAACAACCACCGGAGGTGTAGTGTTAATAACATTCAACACAAGCGTGGCATTGTCTGCACAACCACCTATGGCATAATCAACGGTAATATTTTGAGGACCTGATAATCCTAATGGATCAAAATCTGTTCCTGTAACGCCTGCGCCTGCGAAGGTAAAAGTCCCACCGGCAGGCACTCCACTCACGAAACCAAGCAAGCTAACAACTCCCCCTGTTTCGCAAACATCGCTATCAGTAACAGAAACGGTTACGTCAGGAACAACATCAATGTTAAATACTCCATTACCAACACAACCACTTGCATCATAAGAAACAGTTATTGCCTGAATCCCATTTAATCCTGACGGATCAAAGGTCGTACCCGTAACACCAGTTCCTGAAAAGGAGAATGTTCCCCCAGCCGGCACCGCTGAGACCAGTGTCAATAAATCAATTGTTCCACCGGATTCGCATACGGGTACATCGGCAATTGGCAAGGTCAATGTGGCAACATCGGTAACATCAATATTGAGGATAACAGAAGCAGCAACACATGAACCTGTGGTGTAATCAACTGTAATTGCAACAGCGGTTCCGGCAAGCCCGGTTGGATCAAAAAAATCACCTGTTACATTCGTTCCTGCAAACACAAACGTTCCTCCCAATGGTGTTGCCGACACCAGGGTTGTTAAATCGACATTTCCAACTCCTTCACAAACGGTAACAGGATTGGTTGGGATATTGATCGTTGCATCATCCAATACATCTACAACAACAGTTGAGGCACTACCTTCTCCACATGCATCAAATGCTGTTACAAAGAAGGAAGTTGAACCAACCACATTAACATCCAATTCAGTTCCTGCAGGGGTATAATTTGCACCCGTAAAAATCAGGTTGGTAAGGCCCGCATCCGTATACCAATTATAATCTGTTGCACCTGCACTGGAAGCAGTTAATACAGGTGCCGGACTACCCACACATAAAGAAACTGGTGATACAACGGAAGGTGCTGCAATTAATGGGGTAATGGTTATTGTGATATTCGTAGGGGCACTTGAACATGTTGTCCCACTACTTGTAACCGTCAGCGTTGCATTGTAAGTACCCGGTATCGCAGCGCCAGGAACTGCAATTACGATCGGTGAAGCAGGCAATGGTGCATCCACAATATCAACAAATCCCTGTGCCTCTGCTACAGCATCAAAATCTATACTATAGGTATCAGGACTATCCGTTGTTGCTGAGTAAGATAAGTCAACAGTAGTTGTTCCGGGACATATCGCTGGAATTGGATCCAGGGCAATCGTTGGACTTGGGTTGACGACAACATCGGCTGCCGTGCCAAAGTCTACCGCTGCGCATGTGTTCGCATCTGTTAAAGCAGTGACAATATAACTTCCCGCTGGCGCGTTCGCGATCGTAAACGTAGTGGTCGCATGGCCTACCACGTTCACCGGGGTGATCCCATCGGTATAGGTGAAATCAAATGGCGCTGTGCCTGTAAACGTGAACGTGACATCTGGCAACACATCCCCAGAACAAACCGTCCCCCCTCCACTGGTAGTGGCGGTCGGCAACGGGTTCATGGTAACGGCCACTGCCGTGCCAAAATCTGTCCCTGAACAGGCGTTCGCATCTGTCAACGCGGTGACAATATAGCTCCCTGCCGGGGCATTTGGGATCGTAAAGGTAGTGGCCGCATGGCCTACCACGTTCACCGGGGTCGTCCCATCGGTATAGGTGAAATCAAATGGCGCTGTGCCTGTAAACGTGAACGTGACATCTGGCAAGACATCCCCTGTACAAACCGAACCGCCACCACTCGCCACTGCCGTGGGCAAAGGGTTGACGACAACATCGGTGGCTGTCCCAAAGTCTACCGCTGCGCATGTGTTCGCATCCGTCAACGCTGTGACAATATAACTTCCCGCTGGCGCGTTCGCGATCGTAAAGGTATTGGTCGCATGGCCTACAACATTAACAGTGGCAACACCATCGGTGTACGTAAAATCAAATGGCGCTGTGCCTGTAAACGTGAACGTGACATCTGGCAACACATCCCCAGAACAAACCGTCCCCCCTCCACTGGTAGTGGCGGTCGGCAACGGGTTCATGGTAACGGCCACTGCCGTGCCAAAATCTGTCCCTGAACAGGCGTTCGCATCTGTCAACGCGGTGACAATATAGTTCCCTGCAGGGGCATTCGGTATCGTAAACGTAGTGGCCGCATGGCCTACCACATTCACCGGGGTGGTCCCATCCGTATAGGTGAAATCAAATGGTGCTGTGCCCGTAAACGTGAACGTGACATCTGGCAATACATCGCCTGTACAAACCGAACCGCCACCACTCGCTACTGCTGTTGGCAAAGGGTTGACGACAACATCGGCTGCCGTGCCAAAGTCTACCGCTGCGCATGTGTTCGCATCTGTTAAAGCTGTGACAATATAACTTCCCGCTGGCGCGTTCGCGATCGTAAACGTATTGGTCGCATGGCCTACAATGTTCACCGGGGTGGCTCCATCGGTGTACGTAAAATCAAATGGCGCTGTGCCTGTAAACGTGAACGTGACATCCGGCAAGACATCCCCAGAACAAACCGTTCCTCCTCCACTTGTTGAGGCGGTCGGCAAAGGGTTCACGGTTACGGCCACTGCCGTGCCAAAATCTGTCCCCGCACATACGTTCGCATCTGTCAACGCAGTGACAATATAGTTCCCTGCCGGGGCATTTGGGATCGTAAAGGTAGTCGTGGCATGGCCTACCACGTTCACTGGTGGGTTCACCCCATCGGTATAGGTGAAATCAAATGGCGCGGTGCCTGTAAACGTGAACGTGACATCTGGCAAGACATCGCCTGTACAGACCGAACCGCCACCACTCGCCACTGCTGTTGGCAAAGGGTTGACGACAACATCGGCTGCCGTGCCAAAGTCTACCGCTGCGCATGTGTTCGCATCCGTCAACGCTGTTACAATATAGCTCCCCGCTGGTGCATTTGGTATCGTAAAGGTAGTGGTCGCATGGCCTACAACATTAACAGGGGCAACACCATCGGTGTACGTAAAATCAAATGGCGCTGTGCCTGTAAACGTGAACGTGACATCCGGCAAGACATCCCCTGAACAAACCGTCCCACCACCACTGGTGGTGGCGGTCGGCAACGGGTTCATGGTAACAACTACTGCTGTCCCGAAATCTGTCCCGGAACAGGCGTTTGCATCTGTCAACGCTGTGACAATATAGTTCCCTGCCGGGGCATTCGGTATCGTAAAAGTAGGGGTCGCATGTCCTACCACATTCACTGGTGGGTTCACCCCATCCGTATAGGTGAAATCAAATGGTGCTGTGCCTGTAAACGTGAACGTGACATCTGGCAATACATCGCCTGTACAAACCGAACCGCCACCACTCGCTACTGCCGTGGGCAAAGGGTTGACGACAACATCGGCTGCTGTGCCAAAGTCTACCGCTGAGCATGTGTTCGCATCTGTTAAAGCAGTGACAATATAGCTTCCCGCTGGTGCATTTGGTATCGTAAACGTAGTGGTCGCATGGCCTACAACATTAACAGGGGCAACACCATCGGTGTACGTAAAATCAAATGGCGCTGTGCCTGTAAACGTGAACGTGACATCTGGCAACACATCCCCTGAACAAACCGTCCCACCACCACTGGTGGTGGCGGTCGGCAACGGGTTCATGGTAACAACTACTGCTGTCCCGAAATCTGTCCCGGAACATACGTTCGCATCTGTCAACGCTGTGACAATATAGCTCCCTGCCGGGGCATTTGGGATCGTAAAGGTAGTGGCCGCATGGCCTACAACATTCACTGGTGGGTTCACCCCATCCGTATAGGTGAAATCAAATGGCGCTGTGCCCGTAAACGTGAACGTGACATCTGGCAAGACATCGCCTGTACAAACCGAACCGCCACCACTCGCCACTGCAGTTGGCAACGGATTGACTGTAATTGAAATTGGAACCACTAAACTAACACAACCAGTCGTAGTATTTCTTACGGTTAAATTTCCATTGTAAGTACCAGGTGCGGCAGCCCCCGGAACAGTCAATGCAAATGGGCTTGCCGGAAGAACGGCATTTACAATATCAGTGAATCCCTGGGCTTCAGCGGAAGCATTGAAATCGATGCTGTATTGATTAGGGCTTCCAGTAGTCCCAGTATACAATATGTTGGTACTCGGTATTCCCTGGCAAACATCTGTGACGCTTACTCCTGTAATGGTTGGGATTGGATTTATTGTTAAGCCCACTGCTCCATTCTGGGGTGCGGGAGAACAAAAACCATCGGTTGCCCTTATAGTTATTATATCTCCATTTGAAAAAACGGTACTGGGAAAGGTCATAGGAAAAGGCCCTCCACCTGCTCCTGGGAAGGTTATGCCCGTGCCCGCACCATTTCTGTACACCTCGTAAGTAACTGTAGCTCCATCTGAGTTGTCGAGGGCAATTGTAATATTATCCCCAGCACAAATAACCTGGGGGGATATTGTTGTAATATTGTAAACAGCAGGTGAAGGATCCGTTAAAACAAATGTTCGTTGAACCACACCACATCCGGAAAAATTATCGGTTACAAATAAATCGTAAGTACCTCCTGGTAAACCGGGAACCCCTAATAAGGTGGCTAAATTGAGGGGCGTGGTGCCATCTGTGGTCCCAGTAAAATCAGGTACAATAAAACCATTATCAGCAGTCCATCTAAAATCATAAGACCCGCCCCCAGCCAGCACTTGTGATCCGCCTGAAATTGAAGCTTGAATTTGTCCTGTGGTTGGGAATGCACAGGAACCATTATCGATTCTAATGTCCTCGGACAAGGTAACGGGAGCAATACTACTGAGTACAATTGGCGGATAAGAAGGATCAACAAAAGTATTTATAGTGAAATTATTCAATATATCCCGTATGATAATTTCATAGGTTCCAATTGGTAGGGTCTTACCAGGATTGAAACTAAATGTACTTCCTTGATCTATGGGTACACCAAACGTGTCATTCCCACCTGGTCCATCTAAAAAAACAAGGATAGCTTGGCCCCCTTCGGCATTATTTACTGTAATATCCAAGAAACCATTGTTGACACCACAAGGATTATAGGCATCGATCGTAATGTCAAGTGTTCCATTTACATAATTGTAACTTTGGCCAATTGAAAAAAAACTGAGACAACTTAAAGCAAGTGTTAAAAAAATGTGCCTCATTCTAACCCGAGTAAAAATATTGTTCATCAATTAATGGTGAAGTTTAACTTCTTGGAGCATTCATCTGTACTTATAATAAGTAGGTACTCTCCTCTTTTTAGACCTTGAAATTGCTCCGAATCAAAACTGCCCTCATTTAGGACTTTTCCGTTTTTTTCACAGAAAATGAATTTTACTGATTTCTTGTCACCTTTTACCAATGTTACGGTAACCTTCCCATTACTACTCCCCTGGGTTGTATCTTCAGTTTTAAGCGTTGCCTCTATTTTATTACAGTCATCTTGGAGAGCATTTACCACATCCGCGTTAGACGTAACCCATAAAGGTATGATTAACAGAAATTTGATTATTAGCATATCAAGAAATAATCTAAAAAATTACACAAACATAAATAACATCTAAAAAATTATTGTAACCAAGGCCAAAAACTAAATATCCCGATCACAATCCATTATCAAAAAATATCGTGTTCAAATTTGCGACTTGCCCCGTCCGGGTATGGTCAGTTTAAAAAATATAGTACTCAGGTGTACTTTCTATTAAAAATTTCACTCAGCACAAATGCCTTCTTAACTCCTTCAGGGTCGTTAAAGGCCTCAGAATATTCAGAAAGAACGGTATTTTTTTCGTTATCTTCAAACTCTTGGAACCTTCCGAAAGTACCGATGGGTTCCAAATTCATAGTTTCTTCTAAGCTAGGGCGCTCAAAAGCCTCTTTTTTGGCCTTTTCATAGGTTTCGTAAATCTTGTCCTGGTTCTTGTAATCGTAGTTGACGTCTTCTAAATCCTGCTCTTCCTCGTCAATATCGTCATCATAGTTTACATATTGGGTGGTGGGGACAGGCTTGGGTGGGGGTTGATTAGCCTGCTTCTTACCTTCTGTTATCTCCCGCAACAATTCCTCAAAAGAAAGTGGCTTTTCTGTGGGCTCAGTCTTGGTTTCTGAAAAAGACCGTTCAGGATCAGCGTCTGGACGTTCCTTGGTTTTTTTAAAAAACCTGTTAAAAACAAAATAGATGATCCCTAAGACCAGGTAGTACCAAATTTTATTTTCGTCCATTGCATTCAAATGTAGCAATAAATCCCAATTTCAAGCAAACTGTAAGGCAATAAGCTATCCACTTTCATTGTTGATCCATTGTGCAAACCTTCCTGTTTTATTTTTTGAATTGAGTGGTAGAGAAGGTTATCTTTGCCACCTTCTTTTCACTGATAGGTTTGATATTTTGAACAATTGAAGTTCTCAAAATATAGCTTTAGCGTTTAGAATCTAACTTTTTACATACAACAACTACTATACACGAATGCAACTCTCCAAGCTTGAGATTAAGGGATTTAAAAGTTTTGCCGATAAGGTCGTTATCAATTTTGATGAAGGAATTACAGGAATCGTGGGCCCGAATGGCTGCGGCAAATCAAATGTGGTGGATGCCATGCGGTGGGTATTGGGGGAGCAAAAAACAAGTGCCCTTCGCTCCGAGAAAATGGAGAATGTTATTTTCAACGGCTCCAGCCAGCGATCGCCACAACAGATGGCGGAAGTTTCACTGACCATCAACAACACAAAAAACATACTTCCAACGGAATATTCGCAGATTACGATTACACGAAGGCTATACCGTTCTGGTGAAAGTGAATATTTATTAAATGGCGTGACCTGCCGGTTGAAAGACATCACCAACCTCTTTTTGGATACCGGTATTGCGTCCAATACGTATGCTATTATTGAGTTGGGGATGGTGGATGACCTCCTGAATGATAAAGACAATAGTCGCAGGGGCTTGTTTGAAGAAGCTGCCGGGATTTCCAAGTTTAAAAAACGCAAGAAGGAAACCCTCCGGAAACTGGAAGACACCGATGCTGATTTAGAGCGTGTAGAGGATCTTTTGTTCGAGATCGAGAAAAATATGAAGAGCCTTGAAAAACAGGCCAAACAAACCGAAAACTATTACAAGCTTAAGGAAGAATACAAAGAGAAGAGCATCGTGCTCGCGAAAGTTGTTGTCAACAAGCAAAAAGAAAAATTCAATTCGTTGAATACACAAATCAGTGATGAGAATTTACGCAAAGTATCCTTAACAAAAGAGATAGCCGAGAAGGAAGCACTGATCGAAAAAAACAAAACTGATCTGGTACAAAAAGAAAAAACGCTTTCTTCCCGCCAGAAATCAATAAACGAATTCGTTGCCAAAATCCGTGACTACGAAAGTGAAAAACAGATCAAGAACGAACGGTTAAAATACCTCAATGATCGTGTGGAAAACCTGCGCGAACAAATTGATCAGGACAAAAAAAGCAACGAGCGTGCACGTTTCAGCATCCAAAGTCTGGAAACTGAAAAAAATACGGCCGAAGAAAGCCTGGCTTCCGTAAATGAAAAACTCACGTCCTTAAAAGCGGAGTACGAAGCGCAAAAAAATCAAACCACTTCGCTACAAGCGGAAGTTGACCAACTTCGCAGCCTCCAAAGGGAAAAACAGGAAGAAAGTTTTCAACTAAAGAAAGCAATTGAAATCCGCGAGATACAAATTTCTTCTTTTAAGCAGGAACTGGAAAGAAGTGCCACAGATTCAAATGAACAAAGTGCGAGCTTAGAAGAGTTCGAAAATAAAATCGTAGACCTTCAGCAATCCATTAAGCAAAAAAACGAAACGCTTGAAAGTTTAAAGCAGCAAGAAGAAAATATCCAGCAACGCACAAGCGATCTGGAAAAAACGATTGAGATGATTCGCGAAGAGATGAATTCCGCGAGCCGTAAACTGGATGCCCGTCAAAACGAATACAACCTTACCCGTTCATTAGTTGACAATTTAGAAGGCTTTCCGGAAGCCATCAAATTCCTGAAAAAGAAAGTAGGGAAGAATGCCCCGCTTCTATCGGATATCATTACTTGTCCTGAAGAGTTTAAGGTAGCCATTGAAAATTACCTCGAGCCGTACCTCAACTATTACATTGTTGACCATGAGGCGGAAGCGTATGAAGCCATCAATATCCTTAGCGATGCCTCCAAAGGCAAGGCACACTTCTTTATCCTTGACTCCTTCGACCGGTTTGAAGCAACACCAACCCGCATCTACGATAATGCTTTTCCTGCTACCGAAATTGTAGAGTTCGATCAAAAGTACCGGAAGTTGATGTCGTATATCCTGGATGGTGTTTACATCTATGAAGGCGACATTAAAAATGTGACGGACGACAGCAATACGTTCATTACCAAGAATGGTAAATTAACGCGTAAGCGCTTTAGTATTTCCGGTGGTTCTGTTGGGTTGTTTGAAGGAAAGAAAATCGGTCGTGCAAAAAACCTTGAGAAACTTGAGAAAGAAATCAAGACACTTCAAAGCAAAGTTGAAGAGGTAAAACAAACCTTGTTGGATCGCCAGCGTGAGCTTGAAAAGCTTCGTCAGAATGATTTGCGCCAGCAGATTGAAAGCGCACAAAATGCGATGCGCCAGGTAACCGAAGAACATGCCACCATCCGCACCAAGCGCGAACAGTTTTCCCAAATGCTCAGCAATGCCGATATCCGCAAGGAAGATATGCAAGAGAAGATTGAAACGTTGCAAAAACAACTTGAAGATATCCAACCAAATTCCGAAAGAGCAAAACAAGAGCTGGAAGAATACGAGAATAAATTCAAAAGCATGGCGGCAGATTTGGCAATGCAAAACGAACTGTTGAGCCAAAAAGGAACCGCTTACAACGAACAAAATATTTTATTCCACCAACAAGAAAACCGGGTAAAAAGTATTGATCAGGAAATCCGCCATAAGCAAGAATCAATGGAGCAAAGCGGTAACCGGATTCAACTGAACTCGGAAGAGCAAGGCAAGAACGAAGAAGAAATAAAACAAATCGTTACCGCTACACAATCAAACGATGAAGTGTTGATTGGCATGTATGAAGAAAAGGGCACGATGGAGCAAGGCTTGAGCGAAGCTGAAAAAGAATACTATGCTTCCCGTGGTGAAATAGACGAAATCGAAAAAGCGTTGCGGCAGGTTCAACACAACCGCCAAAATATCGATACGATCTTGATGCAATTGCAAACAGAACTAAGTGAAAGCAAACTGGAACTGAACTCTGTAAAAGAAAGGTTGTCCGTTGAATTTAAAGTTGACTTAGACGAGGTAATCAAACAAAGTTCAGAAGAAGAAGCAACACTCCTTGCGCAGGAAGACGAAGAAAAACTTCGCAATGAAGTTTCCAGAAAACGCGACCGTCTTGACAACATGGGGCCTATCAACCCGATGGCCATGGAAGCTTATACGGAAATCAAAGAGCGCAATGATTTCATCATAACGCAAAAAGAAGATTTGATCAAAGCAAAAGAGTCGCTTTTGAATACAATCTCTGAAATTGAAGTTGTCGCGAGCCAAACCTTTATGGAGGCCTACAACAAAATCAAGGAACACTTTATCACTGTATTCCGGTCACTCTTTAACGAAGGGGATGATTGTGATCTTCGCCTGGTAGACCCCAACAATCCGCTTGATTCGGAGATTGAAATTATTGCAAAACCAAAAGGAAAACGTCCGTTGACCATCAACCAATTATCGGGTGGTGAGAAAACATTAACAGCTACTGCCCTGCTCTTCTCCATGTATTTATTGAAGCCGGCACCGTTCTGTATTTTTGATGAAGTGGATGCTCCGCTGGATGATGCGAACATCGATAAATTCAACAACATCATTCGCAACTTCTCGAAAGAATCCCAGTTTGTTATTGTTACCCATAACAAACGTACCATGAGTTCAACCGATGTTATTTATGGAATTACGATGGTAGAAAAAGGAATTTCGAGAGTTGTACCGGTTGACTTGCGGGAGTTGGCGTAATATTAATGTGATGATTGGCTAATTGCTAATGAAAGAAAATCCGGTGGTTGCAAACCTTTTGTAAGGGATTAGAATATTATTGAAAATTTGAATTCTAAAAATTAGAAATTAGAAATTTTCCAATCAGTAATTAACCAATCATGGGATCGGACATCATCGATGCAGCGCTGAATTTTATCAACAGTACTTCCAGCCACATCTTCCTTACGGGAAAAGCCGGGACAGGAAAAACCACATTCCTGAAAAACCTGGCAAGCAAAACCCACAAGCAACTTGCTATCGTTGCGCCTACAGGAATTGCTGCGCTGAATGCAGGAGGTGTTACGATTCACTCCCAGTTCTTGTTGCCTTTTGGTTCGTTCCTTCCTGATCAATCGTTGCCGGATGGTTTTAATGCAACCGAAAATTTTTACACAGCCTCTACACTGGCCCATAAGCATCCACTCAATAGTGCTCGAAAACAAGTACTGCGCTCAATTGATCTTTTGGTGATTGATGAAGTTAGTATGCTTCGCGCTGATTTGCTGGATGCAATTGACTATCGCCTAAAAGCGGCACGGGGGATTTTCAATCAACGCTTTGGTGGAGTTCAATTGCTGTTGATCGGTGATTTGTTCCAACTACCTCCGGTTGTAAAAAGAAACGAGCAGCACATCCTGGAACGGTATTACAAAAGCCAATGGTTTTATGAATCGAAGGCGTTGCTGGAAGAGGGTTTTGTGTACATCGAATTTGATAAAATCTTCCGGCAAAAGGATGAAGGCTTTATCCGGATATTGAACAACTTACGAAACAATACTGTCGAAAGCGAGGATATCAATACGCTGAATTCGCATTTCAAAAGTGAAACAGAAATCGAAAAGTTGGAAGAAGTCATCACGCTCACCACACACAACAACAAAGCGGATGTGATGAACACGGAGGCGCTTAAAAAACTGAAGGGCCTCTCCTACTTCTTCGATGCAATTATTGAAGGTGATTTTCCGGAGAGTATGTGCCCGGTCCTGCCAAGGCTCGAACTCAAGGAAGGTGCACAGATTATGTTTGTTCGAAACGACAACGAGGACCAACTGTATTTTAATGGAAAGATCGCCACGGTAGAAAAAATTTCCGGTGATCAAATTGAAGTGAAGTTGGCAGAATCAAACACCAAACTTTCTCTTAGACGAGAGAAATGGGAAAATAAAAAATACACGGTCGATACCGAAACAAAAGAACTGGAAGAAGATGTGATCGGGAGTTTTGAACAGTACCCTGTTAAGCTTGCATGGGCGATCACCATTCACAAAAGCCAGGGACTCACCTTTGATAAAGCGATTATTGACGTGCAACAGGCTTTTGCTGACGGACAGGTGTATGTGGCGTTATCAAGGTTGCGGTCGTTGGAGGGGTTAATCTTATGCACGGAAATCAATAAATCTGTAATCAGCACCGACAAACAGATTGTGACCTTTTCACAAAACAACAATCGTCCTGACCATTTGCTTCAACGGATTACCCAGGAGCAACGCATTTATATAAGCAAGCTTGTTGAAAAAACGTTTGACTTTTCGGATATCGTAAAAGAAATAAATTATCTATCTGGCAAAAATAAAAAATCGGCCGGTTTCGATGAAACCAGTATGCAACCTGTATTAAGTCAAATTGCAAACACACTGGAAAAGGAGAAAATCAATACAGCAAAATACCGGTCGCAACTTTTCGGGTTAATAAAAGCAGAAGACAACGAGCAATTAATGGAGCGGATTGAGAAAGGCAGCGCATACTATCGCTCTATTTTATTGGACAACATCAAAACCTTATTGTTGCATATTCAGGAAATGAAGCAACACAAACGCGTAAAGACCTATCTGAATAACCTCTCAGACCTGGATCAGTTGCTAGCCAAAAAATTGGAACAAGTTGATAAATCCATCACGCTGATCTCAACCATCCTTAGCAACGGAAATGAATTCGATTTTTCTGTACTGGAGAAAAAAAGAAAAGAGGAACGGTCTGCTATATTGGAGGGCATCAAAAAAGAAATTCCGGATGCGCCTCCATCAAAGAAATCAGGAAGAAAGAAAGACGGCCCCAGCACATTTGATATCACCCTGGAAATGTTCCAATCAGGAATGGATGTAGAAACAATTGCCAAAGAGCGTGGACTTGTTCCATCTACTATTGAAGGACATCTCGCCAAAGCCGTTGAATCCGGGAAAATGGAATTATCAAAGTTCATGACGGAAGAAGAGTTCGGAGCCATTGGGGGCGCCATTAAGAAAATGGATGACGAAGGATTTACATCAAAAGATGTTTACATTATCCTTGAAGGAAAATTTAGCTATCCAAAAATTCGTGTGGTGATGGCCCAACTGCTGAAGCAGTGATTTCTACAACAAGAAAGGCAAGCCTGATAAACAAACAGCCCCCAAAGACTCTTCGCTAACGCTCTGAGTGACGGGCACGCTTCGTCATTCAGAGGGAAGAATAGCCTGTCCCGAGAATCGGGAACCGATGAATCTTTCCAGAAAGCCTTGACAATAACGTTGCATTCCCAAAGACTCTTCATTAGCACTCTGAGTGACGAGTGTTGCCCAAAGACTCTTCGCTAACGCTCTGAGTGACGGCACAGCGATGAGTGACGGACGCACATGCCGCTGTTAAAATAATTCCTTTGCAATCCGATAAATCGGATCGGACTTTCCCATCGAATAAAAATGGATGGAAGGCGCGCCAAACTTGATCAACTCCTTCGACTGCTGGGTTGTCCATTCTATACCGACCTCTTTCACCGCTGTATTATCCCTGCATTTTTCCACGGCATCTGATAGTCCTTCAGGAAGGTCGATATGAAAAATGGTTGGTAGAATACTGGTCTGTGATTTGGTTGTAATGGGTTTTATACCCGGAATGATGGGTACATCAATACCATTGTCGCGGCATTCAGCCACGAAGTCAAAATATTTTTTGTTGTCAAAAAACATTTGCGTAACAATGTATTCAGCACCCAGTTCAATTTTATGTTTTAAGTATTTCAAATCTGTTTTCAGGTTTGGCGCTGCAAAATGTTTCTCCGGATAGCCCGCAACGCCAATAGAGAAATTAGTCGGGGTAGCATTCAGCAAATCCTCATCAATAAATTTTCCATGGTTCATGTTAACGATCTGTTCGATCAACTCCGATGCAAAACGATTGCCATCCGGTTCGGCTGTAAACCTTCCTTCATTCTTGATACCATCACCCTGTAAGGCCAACACATTATCAATCCCAAGAAAACTTAAATCGATCAATGCATTCTCGGTTTCTTCCTTGTTAAAACCCCCACAGATAATATGTGGTACCGTATCAACCTTGTAATGATTTTGAATGGCCGCACATATCCCAACCGTACCGGGGCGTTTGCGCGTAGATCGCTTTTCCAACAATCCATTCTCCCGCTTTTTATAAACATACTCTTCCCGATGGTACGTTACATCAACAAAAGCAGGTTTGAATTCCATCAACGGATCCAGGTTGTCAAACAAGGTACGGATATTCTGTCCTTTTAAAGGTGGTAAGATTTCAATGGTAAAAAGTGTTTTACCATTTGCTCGTTTTAAATGATCTATAACTTTCATGTGCTTCTAAATAAATCTAAATGTCGTAACTCAAATTAGGCGCCAGCCAACGTTCAACATCCGCCAGCTTCATTCCCTTTCGATCAGCATATTCGATCACCTGATCTTTTTCAATCTTTCCCAGCCCAAAATATTTTGATTGCGGATGGGAAAAATAATATCCACTGACAGAAGAAGCCGGGTACATGGCACAGGATTCGGTTAATGTGATACCTGCTTTATCCGCTTCCAATAATTCAAACAAGGTTCGCTTCTCCGTGTGATCCGGACACGCAGGGTAACCCGGTGCCGGGCGAATGCCCTGGTATTTTTCCTTAATGAGTGATTCGTTGTCGAGGTTTTCGTCTGCGGCATATCCCCAAAGTTCCATTCTTACTTTCGCATGCAAACATTCAGCAAAGGCTTCTGCTAAACGATCTGCAAGTGCTTTTACCATGATCTCATTGTAGTCATCGTTTGCCTTCTTAAATTCCGCTACCAGTTTTTCCAAACCAACCCCACCTGTAACGGCAAAGAAACCAATGTAATCATTAATGCCTTCCTCTTCCGGGGCAATAAAATCCGACAAGGTAAAATTTGGAAGGCCTGCTGCTTTTTTATTTTGCTGACGCAGGAAGTGAAAGGTTTGAAGCGGCATCTCATCCGATTCATCTTTATAAATTTTCACATCATCGGTGACCGTCCGCTTAGCCGGGTAAAATCCAATAACTCCGTTCGCTTGCAAACTACCATCTTTTACAATTTGGTCGAGCATGCGCTGCGCATCGTCAAATAATTTCCTGGCCTCTACGCCTACTATTTCATCATCAAAAATTCCCGGATAGCGCCCCGCCAACATCCAGGTTTGAAAGAAAGGGGTCCAGTCGATATACGGCACAATTTCTTTTAGCGGATAATTCAAAAAAGTTCTGTTGCCAAGGAAGGATGGTCTTGTAGGTTTTGTTTCCTTCCAGTTAATATCCACTTTATTTTTGCGCGCTTCAGTCAACGTGATGTAGTTTTTGTCTTGTTTCCTGCTTTCATGTTCGGTACGCAATGCTGCATACTCGGTTTTAAAACGTTCTTTAATCCTACCGGAAGTCTCCTCGTTAATAAATTCACTGGCGATCGGAACACTACGCGAAGCATCCAGTACGTATACCACCGGGCCTTTATAAACCGGATCAATTTTTACTGCGGTATGAATGCGGGATGTGGTCGCTCCCCCAATTAAAAGGGGCAACGAAAGATTCTGACGTTGCATTTCCTTTGCTACAGTAACCATCTCATCCAATGATGGTGTAATCAACCCACTCAGGCCAATCATGTCAACCTTTTCACGGATGGCGGTCTCGATAATTTTTTCTGCGGGCACCATCACACCTAGGTCAACAACCTGGTAATTATTGCACGCAAGCACAACCCCAACAATGTTTTTTCCAATATCATGCACATCGCCTTTCACGGTAGCCATCAATATTTTTGCATTGGGCTTTTCAACATGGCCGCTTTTCTTTTTCTCTTCTTCGAGATAAGGCGTTAAGTATGCAACCGCCAACTTCATTACCCGTGCGCTCTTCACTACTTGTGGCAAAAACATTTTGCCGGAGCCAAACAAATCCCCCACTACGTTCATGCCGTCCATCAGCGGGCCTTCTATTACATCAAGTGGTTTGTCATATTTTTGCCTTGCTTCCTCAATATCCTGATCAACAAATTCGATAACACCTTTCACCAATGCGTGTGTGATCCTCTCTTCAACGGCTCCTTTGCGCCAGGTATCGTCTGCTACTTTTTTCTTGACCGAACCTTTTACATTTTCAGCGAAATCAAGAAGGCGTTCAGTGGCATCATCCCTCCTGTTTAACAAAACATCTTCAACACGCTCCAATAATTCTTTGTCTATTTCATCGTAGACCTCCAGCATGGTTGGGTTAACGATCCCCATATCCATACCATGTTGAATAGCATGGTAAAGAAACGAGGCATGCATTGCTTCCCGAACTTTTTGGTTGCCCCGAAAACTGAACGAAACATTGCTCACACCTCCACTTACATGTACATGCGGAAGGTTTTCACGAATCCATTTGGCAGCTTTGAAAAAATCGAGGGCATAGTTTCGGTGTTCTTCGATCCCTGTTGCGACAGGGAATATATTCGGATCAAAAATTATGTCTTGTGGGGGAAAATTTACAACCGTTGTTAAAATATCATACGCACGTTTACAAATCGTAATCCTTCTTTCGTATGTATCGGCCTGGCCATCTTCATCAAACGCCATTACCACAACAGCCGCTCCATAGCGCTTTACCAGTTTGGCTTGCCTGATAAACTCTTCCTCACCACCTTTCATGCTGATGGAATTGACAATACCCTTTCCTTGTAAGCATTTCAAACCTGCTTCAATTACTTCCCACTTAGATGAATCGATCATCACGGGCACAACTGATATCTCTGGTTCGGAAGCCATCAGGTTAAGGAATCTTACCATCGCTTCCGCGGAATCAAGCATCCCTTCATCCATGTTGACATCGATGATTTGCGCACCGCCCCGAACCTGGTCAAGTGCTACGCTAAGTGCCTCATCGAAATTGTCCTCTTTGATAAGTTTTAAAAAGCGTGCCGAACCTGTAACATTGGTACGCTCACCAATATTTACAAAATTCGAATTTGCAGTAATGGTTACTGCCTCCAGCCCGCTAAGTTGTAATGGTTTATGCATTGATCTCTTCTCCTATTTTCCTGGGTTCATATTTTTTAGCGAGTTCCGCGATTACGCGAATGTGATCGGGTGTAGTACCACAACATCCACCAATAATATTTACCAATCCTTCTTTTAAAAATTCTTCAATTTGTTCGCCCATAAAATTTGGGGACTCATCATACTGGCCAAATTCATTTGGAAGCCCCGCATTTGGATACGCACTCACGAAGCAGGTTGCGTTCTCACTTAATACTTTTAAATAAGGCCGTAGTAAAGAGGCACCCAATGCACAGTTCAATCCAACGCTCAACAAAGGAACGTGTGAAATCGAAACCAGAAAAGCTTCGGTTGTCTGGCCCGACAATGTCCTTCCACTTGCATCCGTAATGGTTCCGGAAACCATGATCGGCAAAGACTTACCGGTTTCTTCAAACAAATCTTGTAAGGCAAATAATGCAGCTTTCGCATTGAGTGTATCGATGATCGTTTCCAATAAAAGAAAGTCTACACCACCATCCATCAGGGCTTTGGCTTGTTCTTTAAATGCCACTGCCAATTGATCGAATGTTACCGCTCTATATCCGGGATTATTTACATCGGGTGATAACGATGCTGTTCTGTTGGTTGGCCCCATCGCGCCCGCAACAAACCGGGGTTTGTTCGGTTCTCGTTTTGTGAATTCATCCGCAACCTCACGGGCAATTTTAGCAGCTTGATAGTTCAACTCATACACAATACCCTCAAGGTGGTAATCTGCTTGCGCAATGGTTGTTCCGCTAAAGGTATTTGTTTCAGCAATATCAGCACCAGCTACAAAATATTGGGCATGCACATCTTTAATGATATCCGGACGGGTAATGGACAACAAATCATTATTGCCTTTGAGGGGGCTCGGATGATTGGCGAACCGTTCTCCTCGAAAATCCTCTTCCGTAAGTGTATGGCGTTGGATCATCGTACCCATAGCACCATCCAGTACCAGTATCCTTTCTTTTAATAAATCCTGAATTTTCATGCTCCCTTACACTAAAGTCTTCGCTTTTCCAGAGAGCCCGGTCGGGGTTGCCTATCTTCTCCCGATTCTATCGGGATGGGATTTAGCACAACATCAATTGAAATTGATAGGATGCTAAGACATCAAAGGGCCCATTCCCTCCGTCTTTCTGGATAAGCGCCACAAAGAAAAGCAATAAGAACAGAAATTAAAAAACATAGCCCATATTATCTTTTTCATAAACTACAAAAAGGTGAAGCTCCTTCTTGCTAAAATCTTTATTTTTGACACAATGAATCAATCAATAGAGCATTCTATATGGCTTAAGGATGTGGCAAAATGAAGCTTGCGGCCATCGACATCGGATCAAACGCCATTCGCTTTCAGGTATCCACTGTTTTGGAGCGTGCCGATAAAGTTACTTTTAAAAAACTGGAATACGTCCGGTTCCCACTTCGCCTGGGCCATGATGTTTTTACCCACGGAAGGATCAGTGATGCCAGCATTGCCAAGTTCAAGAAACTGATGATGACCTATAAGCTGTTACTTGAATTGTATGAAGTAACGGATTACATGTTTTGCGCTACCTCCGCTATGCGCGAATCAGAAAATGGTTTTGAATTGGCCCGGCAAGTAAAAGACGAGCTGGGGATAGCGATCAACATCATTGACGGTGACCAGGAAGCGTACTTTATCAATACGGCCATCACCTCTTATCTTGGAAACAAAACATACTTGCATATCGATGTTGGGGGTGGTAGCACAGAGCTCAATTTATATTACCAGGGAGAAAAAATAAAAACAAAATCTTTCAAGGTTGGTTCGGTCCGTATTTTGGAACATGGCAACAAACCCATTATGTGGGAAGGCATGGAGCAATGGATCAAAGAAAACGTAAAGCGTCAATACGGAAATGTAATTAGTGTGGGTACCGGTGGAAACATCAGCAAAATTTTTGATTTGGCCCGTCACAAACCCGGTAAAACCATGTCGTTAAAAATGGTTGGTCAAATCCGTGATATGGTAGAAAACCATTCCATAGAGGACCGGATTTACAAATTGCAAATGAACCCCGACCGCGCGGATGTTATTATTCCCGCCAGCGGCATTTACATGAAAGTGATGGAATGGGCGAATTCAAAAAGGATACTCGTTCCTGATGTTGGCTTAAAGGATGGTATCCTGTTTCATTTATACAATCGAAACAAAAACCGGTAGCCTGAAAATCGGCTACAAATTATTTGTTCTTCTTTAGATTGATTGTGCTCTTACCGCGTTTGCGTTGGTCGGTTTTCAAATCAATGAGGTACGCCAACGAAATCCAAATGCCCTGGTTCCTGACGCGCATGATCGCTGAGTACTCAATTGTCTGCTTTAACGTACCATTTTCGTTATCGCCATAGAAACTATGGCCCAACTCATAGCGGGCCGTAAGCATATACTTTTGATCGGGCAGTGGTTCGAAAACAATTCCTGCTGAAAGGTTCAATCCCAGTTGCATACGGTTTGGCTCATTGACATTCATCTCGTTGTCTTTTTGTTCTGCAAACGGTGTATTGAAAACCATTTTATACTTTAGCTGGTCAATGTTTGCTTCGATCAACTCACTACTACTGATTTTTCCTCTTCCGCCCATCCAGTAACTAATGTTGGGGCCGGCCCCCAGGTACCATTTAAATTCTTTGTTGCTTTTACCAACATTTCCTTTGAATTCCACTGTGTACACGATGGGCATTTCAATGAAATTGTTTCGCAAATGGTCATTGAGATTAGGGTCATTGTCCCGTTTAACGGTTCTTGCTTTTTGTGAATAAATAAGGGAGGTGTGCAGAAAGAATCTTTTTTGAACACGGAAAGAAAGGTTGCCACCAACATGGAACCCAAAGGATGGAAGTACTTTGTCGTTCAAGTCTTTATCATCATACACCACCCAGGTAGTTTGCCCGCCAATCAAGGGGCCAACCAGTATTTGGGCATTCAACGAAAAAGAAGATGTAACAACGAAAAGAAGGACTAGTTTTAGTTTCACAAAATGTTGCTTTTAAATAAATCGGTAATTTAGCAAAATATGTATTCGTAAAGATACGGGAAGGGTAACTTTAGAAATAAACAAAAAACGCTGTATATTCGTGAGGTTTCTGCCAATGGTAGTTTTAAACACTTGAAATCCATTTGATGAACTTGTAAGCATAGGCAACGGAAAGACAATTTTTTTGAGCGTATAACGGCAATAGCCTTTTTTTGAAGTGACCTTAACGCTTTAGTCTATTATTAATAATGCAAATGCATAAATACGTACGTATCTTATACATATTCTTTGCTTTATCCTGCTGGCAATCCTTGCATGCACAAAACTTTCCTGTTTATAATAGTTTCTACATTACCCCTTATTTATATAATCCAGCGGAAGCTGCAACCGAATATACGTCTGTATATGCCAATCAACGCCAACAATGGATAGGCATTGAAGGCGCCCCCTCCTTGTCAACACTTTTTTTTACAACCTTATTGGATGGTAGTCGCGCGGGCATCGGTGGGAAGTTGTCTTCGTACAAACGAGGGTTATTAAGAACTACCGATATCAGCCTGAGTTATACCTATGGAGTTCCCCTTAGTGAGAAGTCTACACTTTTCTTTGGTTTATCCGGTGGTGTTATCTCCTCCAGTATCGATCTTACAAAAGTTACCGATCCCAACGACCCGGCTATTGCCAACTACCTTGCCAACAACATTCAACCTGCCGCTGGTTTTGGTATGCTCTTCCGCTCCCAATCAGGACTAAATTTTGGCGTGACCCTCCCTCAACTTTTTGGGCCTGGCTACAATGGTCTTGGCCATTTCTCTGAGATTAACTTCTCCCCTATTGATAATGCGATGGTGACTTTTTATTACAAAAAGAAACTGGATTCCAAAATTGTAAGCCGAATGCGAAGAGGTGTTCGAACGCGCGCTAAACTTGATGATGTATATGCACCGCTTGAATTTTACGCTACGTATAAATATGCCGCGGCCGGAAATAGCCAGTTTGAAGTATTGGCCAAGTTGAATTTATCAGAGAATTTTTGGTTGGGTGCTTCGTACCGTCAGGCATACGGGCTTTCGGGCCATACCGGAATCTCTTTTGATAAATTTCTTTTTGCCTACTCGTTCGAACCTGGAAGCCAGCCGGAAAAAGGATTTTCACAAGGAACACACGAAGTCCAGCTCGGATTAAAGATTGGCGATAAGAAAAAATTCAAAACAAAGAAGGCCCCCGTGTTCCGTTCTACATTACAAACAACGAAGGAGCAACACCAGGCACGTTTCCAACAAACAACAGAAGACCCTGACCACATCAACCAAACCACTACGGTACGTAAAAAATATTATGTGGTCATTAAAAGTTTTAGTGATTTTACAGCGGCAGATGAGTACAAGAAGAAACTTATCGAACAGAAGTACAATGCCGATGTTTTCTATTATGATACGGACAAGAAATTCCATGTCCATGTTTTGGAAACAGTGAAGTCGAGCGAAGCTTATGAAGAGGCCCGAAACCTAAAGGCATTTACAAAACTTAAAACCGCCAATGTATTGGTGGTGACCAGTTCCAAATAATTATGCAGCGGGCAAGGTTACATATAGAAGGAAATAACCGATTTACTGGCACGATGAGGACAACAATTCGATCCATACAATACCATCTCCAGCAATTATCATTTATCTGCTTGGTTTTCAGCTCATTAAGCGTATTTGGTCAGAAGCCAGAAATAAAATCACTTGATAAAGTAAAAGGGCCAAATGGTGATTTAATAAGTATTTCAGGTAGCAATTTTGGCAATAATGCAAACCAACTGGCCGTATTTTTCGGGGCAGCAAAAGGCACAATTTTGACGGTGTCTGATCAACTGATAGAAGTGCGGGTACCACCAGGCACCACCTATAATTCGGTATCTGTTATCAACACCACCAACGGGTTGATCGGGTATTCCCGTGAGCCATTCCTGTTAAGTTATGGCGGTGCCAACCCTTTTTCGGCAGCAAGTTTAGTGGGGCAACCTGATTTTAATGCGGAAAGCGGGCTTTATGACTTATGTATGTGTGATCTGGATGGGGATGCAAAAGTTGATATTGCGGCTGCCAATGACAATGCCAACTCCATCTCTGTGTTTCCCAATTCAAGTTCAGGGGCAGGAAATATAAATTTTGGCAAGATACCCATTCTATTAAATGTGCGCTCTATCCATATAAAGTGTGGGGATTTAAACGGGGATGGAAAACCAGACCTGGTTGTTTCTGAAGGTGGCGATGGAAACAGGATTTTTATATTTCAAAATGGAAGTTCTGGTATTGGGAATTTTTCATTTGTCGCACTCCCACCAATTGTCCTTACAGGAAGGAAAACCAAACGGGTTGAAATAGCCGACCTTGATTTAGATGGCAAACCTGAGCTTATCGTTACGGACCAGGGAAGCAACATTGTTGCTGTTCTCCAGAATCAAAGTACCATTGGATCGGTTTCTTTTGCAGCTAGCCCAATTCTGATTACAATCCCTGGTGCCGCCAGTACGGACGCACTAGCTGTGGGTGACTTGAATGGGGATTTAATCCCTGAAATTTTAGTAAGTCAATTTTTGACCGGAACGAGTAACATCTTTTTAATTCCCAACACAAGTATTCCTGGCTCATTGTCCTTTGGATCGGTTATAACAAGACCAGTATCCGGAACAATCACTAACCTAAAGATTGGTGATCTTGATGGGGACAAAAAAGCAGATATTGCCGCCACTCAACTTTTGAGCTCTCAGGTCTCCATTCTTCTGAACCAGTCTACAAGTTCTACTTTTAATTTTGCCGCTCCGGTTAATTTTGCCGGGGGTGACCGCCCGTGGGGAATTGATTTTGGTGATCTTGATGGGGATGGAAAACCCGATATCGTAGTCGCATCGATTACGCAAAAAACGCTTACCGTCTTAAACAACAACAGCACGACCGGAAACCTCAGTTTCACATCCACCACAGTACCCACCACCTACATCAACCGGCACGTGAACATTGGCGATGTGGACCGCGATGGGAAACCTGATGTCGCTTTCACCAGTATTGATGATAGCAATCTCGGAATTGAAGCATCAAAAGTTTCGATACTTAGGAACAAACACTGCATGATCCCGGAAATAAAACCAGCAGGCCCTATCAACATTTGTACAGGGTTTCCACTCCAACTTACTGCAACCGCCAGCAATGGCGTAACATACGAGTGGCGAAGGGATGGTGACGTTGTTGCAACGGGTCCAAATGCTTTTTTTGATGTGACATCAAGTGGTAGCTATACAGTAAGGGCAATTTCAGAAGCGGGAACATGTACTGAACTTTCCAATGCAGTAACGGTAAATATTGGAGCTGGCAGTGTAACCGGTACTGCAACCGCTACCAACAATGGCCCGGTGTGCGTAGGAAGCACCCTGCAACTAAATATCAACACGCTCACTGGCGCAACGGGTTATCGTTGGTCGGGACCTGACGGGTTTACCACCACAACACAAAATCCTAACATTCCTAATTTTACATTGGCAAAAGCTGGTAAGTATACCGTAGAAATATTGGCCGGAACCTGCGTAGCCAGGGAAGTATCCACGGTGGTGGAAGCCATTGATGCACCTGATTTTACTGTAGCCTTTACAGCACCAGCCGTATTTTGCCAGGGCAATACAAAAACACTTTCTGTTTCTCCGATAGTAAGTGGCTTCACGTATCAATGGTTCGAAAAAACCAATGGGCTAATTTCGGGCGCCACAAACACCACGCTGGTAGTAAGCTCGGGCGGTGAATACTATTATCAGGGATCAGTAGGGGGTTGCACAACAATCGAATCATCCTCCGTGGTTGTTCAGGAAGTAACACCTCCCACCGTTGATTTTCAATCCCCTGCTTCCAGTTGCTCCGGCCAGCAAGTCCAATTTACAGATCAATCTACAGCCGGGCCGGGTGCTACCTACTTGTGGACTTTCGGGGATGGAAATTCTTCTACTGAGAGAAATCCAACCCATGTGTATGCAACCGCTACAGGGTCCCCCTTTAATGTAAAGTTAGTAGTCAGTTATAGTGGGGCATGCCCAAGTGAATTGACAAAGCAAATCACGATCACGGCCGCCCCTACCATGACCATTTCAAATCCCGCCAATACATTTGTTTTCTGTCCGGGCGAAAGCCTTCGGTTGGAAGTGTTAGGGGGTTTTACAAACTATACGTGGAGTACAGGCGCCACTACATCTTTTATTGATGTGACAAGTGCGGGTACCTATTCAGTGCAAGTAAACGAATCGGGTTGTACCTTGTTCGATGACCAGGTGGTGACCAGCCACTCTTCACCGATTGTAAACGTTTTGGCAGATCCACAACAAATTATTGCGGGCGCCAACACGCAACTTCAAGCTTCCGGATTGGTATCGTATGAGTGGACCCCAACGGAAAGCCTTTCAAACCCTTCTATTCCAAATCCCATTGCAAGCCCATTATCTACCACAGTATATAAAGTTGTTGGCCCGGATGCCAACGGATGTGAAGGGGAAGGCACGATCCAGATTTCTGTACAGGGTGAAGCGGTTGTAACCAAGCTAAAGCCTGAAAATTTCTTTTCCCCTAATGGGGATGCCAGCAATCCTTTCTGGGTAGTAGGCGAAATAGAGAATTATCCGCAATGTAGTGTTGCCATCTATGATGATAAAGGTGTACGGGTTTTTGAAGCCACCCCGTATTTAAACAACTGGGATGGTACTTTCAATGGCAATGGAAAACAATTACCGGATGGTGTATACTATTACATTATTCGATGTGCAGGGGAAGAAAACAACCCCCGGTCGGGCAGTATTACACTCTTGCGCTAACGAAGGTTTAAGAGTGTTTCAAAGACTGTTAAATAACCCAAAAAAATGTAATTTGGCGTAAAAACCTACATTTCGTGGTTACTAAGTAATAGATTTGGGCTCTAACAAGGTGTAAAAGGCCCCCGATAGAAATAGATTAAATTTGATCAGTATGAAAAAAGTGTTGTTCCTGTTAATCATGTGGTTCAATCTTGGGGCAATTTCAGCATTCGCCCAGGAGATATGTAACAATGGAATTGATGACGATGGTGATGGTTTTATAGATTGCTATGACCCCGACTGTTCAAACAACAACGCATGTAGCGGATATTTTGGCAACGATGCCAACTGCCAGGCAATACCCCCTGAATTTCCCCAATTTTCCATGCGGGTGGATTGGTCATCGCCCAATGGAACAGCAAACCACCTGAACAGGATTTCCATTGGCGACCTGGATGGCGATGGCATTCCTGAAGTTGTCAGTACAAACGTCGAATCGGACAGGATTTACATTTTGAATGGGGATGGTGGCACCATCAAGCGCCAATTGGCTGTAGGGTATGCCCTTGAACGTGAGGCTACTATTGGGAATATCAATGGTGATAATTGTGCCGAAATCTTCACTTTTGGAAGGGAAAGTGGCAATTGGACGATCTTCGCTTATGATTGTAACTTGAATCAGATTTGGAAAAGAAGGGCATCCGGAAACCCCGTAACGCTGGGGCTAGCTGACTTTGATGGTGATGGCCTGGTGGAACTATATTATCGCGATGAGATATTGGATGCACATACGGGAACACGCATTGTTCGTTCAACAGATTTTGCCAACACAGTAGGTGAGCCTGTTGCAGTGGACATGGATCCGCTTACATCGCCCAACCCGAACCATCTTGACCTTGAACTGGTGGCAGGTTGTATTATTTATGATGTCAATCTTGGCAATCGCACTACTGATTCCGGAAGTTTAACAGAACGAAGCCGGGTAAACAATTACTTCATCAGAAATGAATTCAGTTCGGTCAGTGTAGCCGATTACAACCAGGACGGGTTTCTGGATGTAATTGCTTCGGGATCGTTAGGGTCAAAAAATGCAAACACCACGATCTTTTTTTGGGATGTTCAAGCAAACGTTGTAAAAACCTATTCAGACCCTGACCCCAGCATCCTCGTTTCCCTTTCTTGTAACAACAATAGCCCTGCCACTGCCCGGTATGCCAACGGTTGGCAAAATGGAACAGGGCGTCTTAACATTGCCGATCTTGATGGCGATGGTCAATTGAATGTTTCGTATGTATCCGGTAAATTCCTTTATGCACTGGATGAAAACCTTGAATACTTTTGGCGGGTGGTAATCAATGAAGAAACCTCAGGCTATACAGGAAGTACGCTGTTCGACTTCAATGGAGATGGCCAGGCCGAAGTTGTGTACCGCGATGAACGCTTTCTATACATTATCAACGGTAATGACGGAACCGTCTACACACAACAAGCGTGTGTGGCCCGAACGGCAGTGGAGTATCCAATTGTGGCGGATGTGGATGGTGATGGTGCCAGTGAAATTTGCGTTACCTGCGGTTTTGATGATGTAGCGGCATGGGATAATTTCTGTAACCTTGGCTACTCAACAAACTCCCATGTACGTGCATTTGAATCTGCCGGTGAACCATGGGTGCCGGCCCGAAGGGTTTGGAACCAACATGCCTACTTCAATGTGAATGTAAATGATGACTTAACTATTCCCCAAAGACAGCAACAACATCATTTGGTATGGTCACAAGGAACTTGTACGCTTGCCCCCAACAGACCCCTTAACAGCTTCCTGATTCAAGCCCCTTACCTCGATTCAAATGGTTGCCCTACTTTCCCTGCACCGGATGTACGGTTTGTTGATAATTCCCTAACTGTTAACCCACCCACCTGTCCTGATCAGGATTTTACCGTCTCCTTCCAAATGGAGAATATTGGGAGCATCAGCGTAAGCGGGGATTTTCCAATTAGTTTTTATGAGGGCAACCCCCGACTGCCCGGTGCTACCTTGCTCAATACAGTGGTTATTACGCTTAGTACCCTTAACCCCGGAACACAATTCGCTGTAAACGATGTAACAGTAACCGGAACCGGATCGGCTTTCATTTTATATATTGTTTTGAATGATGATGGAAGCACAGTCCCAACCCCTATTGCCCCCAATACAACCATTTTGGAATGCGATTACACCAACAATATTTTATCCAGCCCGGTAAACCCCGGACCGGTAAGCCTGACGGCAATGCTTCTCCAGGAGAATATTAAATGTGATGCAAATGCTCCCAATAATGGAGCCGTCCGTGCATTTATCCCCGGGGGCGGTGGAAGCCAAAATACAACGGACTATGATTTCTTCTGGTATAATGGTGGCCAACCGGTAGCCGGCCCTGCTGATTTTACAGGCCCAATCTATTCCGGGTTACCGGGTGGGGATTATACAGTATTCGCGATTCACAAAACAGCAAATTGCAATTCCGATACCGTCACTGTTACGTTGACCGAGATAGCACCCGACCCTGCTGATAACGCTGTTATCTTCTTAGAAAACCCGTACGACAATTGCAAAAACCCGAACGGGAAACTTAGGGTCGAAGTCAATGGAGGCAATACCCCTGTCGGAAACTACACCTATGCATGGTACGAAGGGCCTATCGTGTTGAGCGGTCCCAAAGTAAGCGTAAGCCATGTCGCTACCGGGCTAGTCCCGTTAACATATTCTGTTTTGGTAACGAATAAGGCTACCGGATGTGAATCCATTGCCACGTTTAACCTTCCCGATGATTCAGTCAAACCCGTTCCGGATATTGTTGTCACGGATATTCTTTGCGCAGGCGGGAACACGGGGGCAGTTGCCGCAACTGCCGATGGCGGTCAGGTTGCAGGATATACATTTGATTGGTATAATGGCAACACCGTTAAACCTACCCCGGACTTTACGGGTGCTACACGGTCAAATTTAGCAGCAGGTAGTTACACTTTAGTAGTGACAAAGAATAGCCAACAATGTCCTTCTGATCCTGTAACGGTAACCATTGTTCAAACCTTACCGCCTACCGTTACCGCATCTACAACTGCAAATCAAACATCATGTGATGCAACCTTGCCCAATGGTTCAGTGCTGGCTGATATCGGGGCGCAAACAGGATTGACGATTGAATGGTTTACCGGGCAAAATACATTGCCCGTGAATCTGATTGCTGGTGCCAACACAACCTCAATGACCAATTTAAACCCGGGCGTTTATACAGTTAAAGTAACCGATCCTTTAACTTCATGTTCGGCAACGGCTGAAGCTACAGTAAGTTTTGCAGTGGTAACACCTTCCATCATCATTGGGGCAATCGCTGATTTCACATCTTGTAACGATCCTGATGGTTCCATCACCGTAAATGTAACATTGGATACCCCATCGGATTATACTTTTTCATGGTATGATGGACCTTCCGTAAAAGCAACCCCTGATTACCCGGATACTGACAATGTATTGGAAAACTTGCCGCCTGGTGATTATACCGTACGCGCAGTCCATAATACAAAAAACTGTGAGGCTGCCCCGATTACTGCAACGGTGTTGGATAACTCTGCGGTTACAACCATTACCTATACCAATAATGTAACTACCTATCCTTCCGATTGTAGCTCCGATGATGGTGCAATGGAAGTAGTCATTAATGCCCCAGGCAATTCCTCTGGGTTTTTGGTTGAATGGTTTGTTGGAATAGAACCGTTTACATCCACACCTTTCTTTACTGAAACAGTGAGTTCAAGTTCCACTGCCTCAAATATTGCCTCTGGTGTTTACTCTGTCAGGGCAACGAACCTGGACAATGGTTGCCCTGCGGTAGCCGATTTCTTCCTGCCATTTGTTGATGCCCACGAATTGGATTTCATCGCCAAAAGCCCGGTAGAAGATTGTAGCCCGACCAATACGGGATCAATTGAATTTTCAATTACTAAATCGCCAGGAGCTACTTTTAGTGAAGCAGATTATACATTTGAAATCCACCTCGGTCCCGATGAACCCGGAACTTTGGTAGATTCCTTTAATGGATCAGATGGGACTATCGATTATGCCTTCAATAATTTGGAGCCTGGGTCATATACCATAGTTGCCATCTCCAACAATCTGATAACAGCCGGTTGTAAGGCATACCTTCCTTTAATTGTAATCGAGCAAATCACTACTACACCTGTAATTGCTGCGACCTCCATCGATGCCAATACAAATTGTACGGGTGCCACCAGTTCAGGCAGGATTGAATTGGATATAGACGCGGGCGGAAACCCAACCGATTATTCTTTTGCATGGTTTCAGGGACCAACAACAGCATCGCCAGTATTGCCTCCGGCAAACATTGGAGGCAACGGTGAACTCGCACAAAACCTGGCACCCGGCCAATATACTGTTGAGGTAACCAAAACATCCGGTACTTCATTGGGCTGTTCATCCGTGGCAACGTTTACCATCTTTAACAATCCTCCGGTAATGTCGATTGCCAGTACCGATATCCAAATTGATCAGCTTACACGCTGTGATGTTAATAATGCTTTGGTCACGATCATGACTGTTACAGAAAATACAATTGCACAACCATTTGGCAATTACACTTTCGAATGGTTTAATGCTTCCATGGTTTCTATTCAAGGACCATCGGCTGATAACACATTTACCCCGGCAACACCCGGAAATTACTTCGTTCGTGCAACCAACATTGCAAGCAATTGTGCAACCGGTGAATTGGCTTTTGAAATAAAAGATATGACAATTGGTACCACCCTGGTTGACCTGATTGATTTTACAACTCCAACATTGTGTTTGAAACCGGACAACGTCCTTGGGCTTCTTGAAGTGAATGGTACGGGAGCCCCTGCTGCAGGCAGTTATACCTATCGCTGGTACGAAGGAGGAACTGCAACCGGTGTGCCAATCGACAATGATGCAATACTGGATAATATTGTTGTACCGGGCGGACAGACAGAAGTAACTTTTACCATAGAAGTAATCAATGATGACAATGGTTGTGTGATCACCGACACCTATATTTTACCGGTTGAGGTGGCCCCTATATCGTTAAGCTCTTCGGCTACCCCGCTAACATTTTGTGCAACCGATAATGGTGCTGTATTTGCCACTGTTACCAATGTATCGGCACCGATCAGTAATAATGGGTATACCTACAATTGGTACTTTGGGGCTGAGGTAAAAGCTGTACCTGATTCCCTTGGAAAGGACGTAACGCTATTGCCTGCTGGTGATTATACGGTTGTTGCCGTTGACAACCTTGATCCAACTTGTCAAACTGAGAAACAAACTGTAACGGTGTTGGATGAGCGGATGTATCCTCAACCAACTGCCATGCCGCTTTCCCCGGTTACCAACTGTGATCCCGCCAAACAAAATGGTGCTGCTTCAGCGTCTGTTGCTGGCGATGTCATCAATTATACTTTTGATTGGTATGCCGGCCCAATTGTTACCGGAACTCCGATCTACACGGGGGCGCAAGCCGGTAACCTCGGTATTGGTCTATACACGGTTGAAGCCCGTGACATTGTAACAGGTTGTACGGGAACAACACAAGTCACCATTGATGAAGAGCCAATCCCGGTACCGCTACCACAAATCGAAATCATTTCGCATGTGACCAGTTGTGTAATGGATAATGGAATATTGGCCGCATCGGTAGATGGAAATACAAAAGACTATATTTTCAATTGGTATATCGGTACAACCGTAGGCGATGTTCCTGATTTCATTGGCGAAAAAGTAGATAGTTTGGCTGCTGGAACTTATACCGTAACGGCTACCAGTAAAATCACCGGATGTACCTCCGGGCCGGCAAGGGAAACCATTATTGAAGATCCTGCTTTTCCGGATTTTGAATTTAAAGTTGAATCAGCTTCTTGTGATGAGGAAAATGGGTATATAAGTTTATTCCTTACCGCCAGCATTGATGTAGGCACCATCGAATGGCATCAAAATGGATCGTTGGTAGCAGTAGGCCCCAATTTATCGAATGCCTCTTCGGGTACGTATAGTGTCACGGTCACTTCGCAATTGGGATGTGCAACCACAAAAGATGTTGAAATCAAAACGGACATCCATCCTTACAATTATATTTCGAGAAACGGTGATGATAAGAATGATCGCTTCTATGTGAATTGTATTGAAGAATTCCCGAACAATATCGTGAAAATATACAACCGGGCAGGAACCTTGGTGTACGAGGCCCCCGGATATGATAATATTGATATCTATTTTGATGGTATTGCCAATCGTGGAATCAAAGCATTAGGGGACAATCTTCCTGACGGAACGTACTTCTATATTATAGACAAGCGGGATGGTTCTAAACAATTAGCTGGATATTTGGAAATTGTAAATTAGTTTTGACAATGATTAAACGTACGCCTCTCCTACTTACATTTATCTTACTGGTTACTATATTTCAGCAGGGTATTGCACAGCAATACCCTGTATTTTCCCAATATTATTTCAATCCATTGGTTCTCAATCCCGCCTATGCCGGAGCGAATGTGGAATTCACGGCCGTTGCGATGTACCGGAACCAATGGGTCAATTTTCCGGGTGCCCCTAAAACCTATTCGATCACCGGCCATTCCTCTTTCATGAAGAATAAAATCGGACTCGGGTTGATCGTGAACCATGATGTGATCGGAAGTTATAAGAACCAACATGTTTATGGAAGCTTCGCCTATAAAATACACTCACGCAATGCAACACTTTCAATGGGCCTGCAGGCAGGTGTAAATATCCTCGGTGCCGATTATAGTTCCCTGTCTATCCAGCATCCTGATGACCCGAAATTCACCGAGTTCTTCAACGCCTTCAAACCAAATTTTGGAACCGGGCTTTACTATACAAGGAAAAATTTCTTTGTTGGCCTTTCTGTTCCCTTTATACTCAACAACAAAATGCCAAATTCATTTGGCGATGTTTTGAATGATATAGTAGAAGCACGTTATTATTTTATAAGGACCGGTACGGTTTTTCCGATCACAAAAACTGAGAACGTAAAATTAAACCCATCCGTTCTGATCCGTGCACAAGAAGGCCAACCGTTAACCTTTGATATCAACGCAGCTTTTATCTTCTATGATATCTTTAGTTTGGGGGCCTCCTATCGATTAAAGGATGCATTTATTAGTTTCATTGACTTGAAACTAAATGAGAAATTCCATTTTAGTTATTCCTTTGACTGGACCGGATCATCCATCAATAACTTCACCCGCGGGTCACATGAGTTTGTACTCGTGTACCGTGCTAAATTTTCCAGTGTCCACAAAAACCTGGAATGCCCTTCGTATTACAACTACAGGAATTAAAATCAATGCCTAGAAAAGCGCAGCATCCATTACTACTTCACGCGTTACATTGTAGAACTCAGTATGGATATTAAATGGCGGATCACCATTTCTTTCCTTTGGTACATACGATCCATCTTCCTGCATACAATATGTGTTCACATTGTCCATCAGGTTGAAGCGCAAATTGTTGATCACCTGCTTCTTCAGGATGGCGTCATCCAACAAGAATAAAGATTCAATTCTCCTGTCAAAACTTCGCACCATGGCATCTGCACTTCCTATGTATACTTTCGGATCGCCATCATTATGAAAATAATAAATACGGGAATGTTCCAGGTACTCGCCAACAATCGAAACCACTTCGATATTTTCACTTAAACCTTTCCTTCCGGGACGTAAACAACACATGCCACGGATGATCAACTTTATTCTTACCCCTGCCTGGGACGCTGCATATAATTCATCTATAAATTCCCGATCCTGTAGGGAATTCAATTTAATAACAATCCCACCTTGCATCCCATTTCGCGCGTTCTCAGCCTCCTTTTTTACAAGGTTGCAAAGTTGGATACGCATATCCCGTGGCGAAGTGATCAGGTTCTCGTATGTTGATGGCTGCGAATGCCCGGTGATTACATTAAAGAATTCCGAAACATCATTTGCATAATGCTCTTTGGTGGTCAGCAATCCGATATCAACATACAAGCGCGCAGTTGACTCATTGTAATTTCCGCTCGAGAGATGGACATACCGGAACACCTTATCTCCTTCTTTGCGTACAATGAGCAAGAGCTTGGTGTGCGTTTTTAAACTTCCTACCCCGTAAATCACAAAGCATCCTGCTTTCTGCAAGCGCTGGGCTTCGCGTAAATTATTTTCCTCGTCAAACCGTGCCTTCACCTCAAATAAAACAGAAACGTGCTTTCCGTTTTCCGCAGCCCGCAGCAAAGCAGCCGTCACCCTTGATTCTTTTGCCACCCTGTAAATCGTAATCTTAATGGACAACACCAGTGGATCGATGGCTGATTTTTCAAGCAAATCAATAACCGGGTCCATCGAATTGTAGGGATGGTGCAATAGGATGTCGCGGGTTTTCAATACCTCAAACAAATCCAGGTTTTCCCCCTCGGGAAGGTTTACCGGTCGTGATGGTGGAAGTTGCCTGGCTCGCTTTTCTTTAAATTCCGGATGGTTGCAAATCTGGTTGAGCCCGGAAAAATCGAGCAAGCCATGCTTCGGAATAAAGAAAATATTAAAATCATCAATATCCCATTGAATCTTTAACACGCGCATCATCCAACTATTCGGCTCTTCTTCAATTTCAAGGCGCACTACCCTGCCTGACCTGCGTGTTTTCAACTTTCGCTTTAAATCTTCAAGAAAATTGGACTCAATATCTTCACTTTCTTCCAATGTAAAATCCCCGTTTCGATTGATTCGAAAAAGACTGATCCCTTCTATCCTTACATTTCGAAACAGATGCTGGATATTGTTTTTGATAATATCTTCAATCGGTATGAATTCAATTTGGTCCTCTTTAATGATTTCATAAAAGCGGGGCAGGTTTTGTGGTATCTGTACAAATGAAACTTTCCGGGATGTCTGATTTTCTTCTTCGAACTTCGTAACCACCCCCAACAACAATCTGTTGTTCATCAGTGTGGGAAAAGTGTGGTAGTTGTCGAACACCATTGGTGTCAACATCGGAAAAATTGTCTTTGTAAAAAACTGGTCTACCTGCCGGGTGTCCTCCGGACTGAGGTCTTTATAGGATTTAAGACAGAAGCCATTTTCATTAAATCGTGGACGTAACTCATTGATAAACAAGTCGTTTTGCGCTTGACAGAATTGCTTTGTCTCCGTCAGTAAAATCCTGCGGAAAGGTTCTTCGCGCAATCCACTATAATCGTATCGTGCCTTTCCATAGTCGATATAGTTGTGCAAACTTCCCAGGCGGATCGTAAAGAATTCATCCAGGTTGTTGGCCGTAATCGAAAGGAATTTTAGCCGGTCAAAGATTCCCCTGTTCTCTTTTTTGGCCTGGTCAAGCACACGATAGTTAAATGACAACCAACTCAGATCGCGGCTGATATAGTTGCTTTCACGAATTTGCTGAACCAACTTCTCCGGTATGGCAACTAACTGCTCACTCATATCGCACGAAATTTATTCATGGAACGATTAAATATCTATGCGTGCGTACTTTGCATTCTTCTCAATAAATTCCCTTCGTGGGGCAACCTCATCCCCCATTAACATAGAGAAAAGGTGATCGGCCTCCGCAGCTGAATCAATCGTTACTTTTTTCAACGTTCTTCTTTCTGGATCCATGGTGGTAGACCAAAGCTGTTCCGGGTTCATCTCTCCAAGACCTTTGTAACGCTGAACATTTACGGAATCTTCTTTTCCTGCACCCAATTCGCGAATGTAGGCCAGGCGCTCATCTTCAGTCCAGCAATACCTTTCTTCCTTTCCTTTCTTCACGAGGTACAACGGTGGCTGGGCGATATAGACAAAACCACTCTCAATTAAATCCCGCATATAGCGGAAAAAGAAAGTGAGTATCAGCGTTCTTATGTGACTTCCATCAACATCCGCATCCGTCATGATAATTACTTTATGATAGCGCAAATTCGTCATGTTCAACCCTTTCTCATCATCCGGGGTCCCGAAAGAAACACCCAGCGCTGTGATCATATTTTTGATCTCTTCGTTATCGTAAATACGGTGCTCCTGCGCTTTTTCTACATTTAAAATTTTACCACGTAAAGGAAGAATGGCTTGAAACAAACGGTTTCTTCCCTGCTTTGCAGACCCTCCCGCAGAATCCCCCTCCACCAGATAGATTTCGGAAATTCCCGGATCGGTGCTGGAACAATCGGCAAGTTTCCCTGGCAGCCCTGTGCCTGTCAACACATTTTTCCGTTGCACCATTTCACGTGCCTTACGGGCTGCATGACGTGCCTGAGCAGCAAGGATTACTTTATTGATGATCAATCTTGCTTCCTTTGGATGTTCTTCGAGGTAATGATTGAGTGCTTCCCCCACCGCCTGGTCCACTGTGCCCATGGCTTCAGAGTTTCCAAGTTTGGTTTTTGTCTGGCCTTCAAATTGGGGTTCAGCAACTTTAACAGAAATTACAGCGGTCAAGCCTTCCCGAAAGTCATCTCCTGCAATTTCTATTTTCGCCTTTTCCAGAAGACCTGATTTATCGGCATAACTTTTTAATGTACGCGTGAGTGCCCTTCTAAAGCCTGCAACGTGTGTTCCCCCCTCGTGCGTATTGATATTGTTGACATACGAAACCAGTGTTTCTGTATAAGAAGTATTATAACTAAGTGCAACTTGCACCGGAACATCGGTTTTGTCATGCTCAACAAAAATCGGGTTGGGAATAAGTTTTTCCCTGGTTGAATCTAAATAAGCAACAAACTCCCGTAAACCACCCTCTGACAAGAACTCATCTGTTCTGGGCATACCTTCCTCATCCAGTTCAATTTCACGTTTATCGGTTAAAAGTATTTTAATACCCGGATTTAAAAAGGACAATTCGCGAAGGCGGGATGCCACTGTTTCATAATTATATTCAGTAACTGTAAAAATCTGCTTATCCGGCTTAAAAGAAACGGTAGTTCCACGAAGATCGGTGTCGCCAATCTGTTTTACAGGATATTTCGGAACACCCCGTTCATACTCTTGTTGTGAAATTTTTCCATCACGGTAAACCGTCACTTCCAACATTTCGGAAAGCGCATTTACACACGAGACACCAACACCATGCAACCCACCAGAAACTTTGTAGGTGTCTTTGTCAAATTTGCCTCCGGCATGAAGCACAGTCATTACTACTTCAAGCGCTGACCGGTTTTCCTTCGTATGGATATCTGTTGGGATACCCCGTCCATTGTCTTCAACCGTAACCGAATTATCAGGATTAATGGTTACTTTAATTTCGTTGCAATAGCCCCCCATAGCCTCATCGATGGAGTTATCAACAACTTCCCAAATAAGGTGATGCAGCCCTTTTGTGCTGATGTCACCGATGTACATCGCAGGGCGCTTACGAACAGCCTCTAAACCCTCTAAAACCGTAATATTGTTAGCTGAATAACCAGCTGGTAATTTATCCTTTAACTCACTCATAATTTTAATTAGAAAACCGACAAAAATAGGTTTTTTGAGGCTATAAAACGAAGGTTTGAAGAACTAATATCCATGAATCCCCTATTGAAAATTGGGATAAAAATAAATTGGGCTTATCTTCACCTAAAGATTTAGTTTTAGCCAAATGATATGCAGAAGTTTACCTTTTTACCCGCCATTCTAATCATTTCAATTTCAACTTTCGCGCAACGCACTGAGCCGGTCTTTGCCACAAAAAAAGACTCCATCCTGTACGCTGAATTGATGGATGAATTCAGCAAGATCAATTCTTTTATGGAGCGGAAAAAAAATGACAGCCTGATGAAAGTGCGTGATGAAATCTGGACACGAAGTTTTCTGGGTTACCGGTACAGTTATGTGCCCAACCAAACCTATTATCAGTACGAAGATCTAAAAAACGGGGAACTGGATCCGCTTACCGTCACAACATTAAGTATTGCTGATTACAAAGGGGACGACCTTCCTGAGGAACTATATGCCTGCACGAATTTAAAAGAGCTGGAATTGGTAAATACCTCCATCAAGCGTATCCCCAAGAAATTAAACACCCTCAAGGACCTTTGGTACGTCTCGATATTAAACAATGAAACCAAAGGCAATCAATTGATCCTGAAAAAAAACAAACACATTACTTATTTAAAGATTCGTTCCAATACTACGGGGGAACTGCCAAAAAACTACAAGCCTTTTAAAGCGCTGGACTCGCTCGACTTGATTCGAAACCTAATCACCGAATTCCCTAAAATAAACCGGAACAAAAACCTGCACCAGCTTACGTTGAGTGAAAATAGCCTCACACTCGAGCACGATAAAATCAAGAAAAGCAAAAGCCTGACAAACTTGATGTTGCGGCAAAATAAAATCAAAACGGTACCGGGAAGCCTGGGGAAATTTAAAAACCTGGAAAAACTAAACCTTTCGTACAACCACATTACAAACATTGATGATGCGGTGGGCAACTTAAGTGCATTAAAAGAATTATCGCTTTACAACAACCGGTTGGAAGAAATCCCTGACGCGATTTTTAGCCTAAAGAACCTGACCGTTATTGATTTGTACTTTAACAAAATAAAAATGATCTCCAATGAAATTGGCAATCTCAGTAAACTGGAAATACTCTACCTATCGAATAATACGCTCTATATCCTGCCGGAAAGAATTGGGGAACTTAAAAACCTGAAAGAACTATATATCCATCACAACCAACTCAGTTACTTCCCTGAAACGATTGGCGGGCTAACGGCCCTTCAGGTTATTCGTTTCAACAACAACGATTTCATGTCCCTGCCCAATCAAATTTTCGAATTGAAAAACCTGGAGAACATGGATTTCTCAAGAAATAAATTGAACCAACTATCAGAAGATGTTTTTGGTTATCCTCATCTGAAATTGTTGGTAATGGTGGAAAACCCGTGGAGTGATAAAGATGAAATCAAATTATTGGCAAGCAAGCTGCGCGAAAAAGGAATTACTGTACACCTTGATTCGTACGCCACTCCATTGGATGATGTAAACAAGTAGGAAATCATTTTTTTCCTGACAAAATTTTCCTGGCACCTGTTAAAGCCTCTTCTTCCTTCTTTGAGGGCTTTAGGCTTCGGCTTCTTTCTTTATCAAGAAAAGCATTAAATCCATAGACAAGCACCCAATATTTCGTTAAATTTAGTGAAGCACAACCAAACCCATTCAACCCATGAAATGGTTTTTAAAATACGTACAGTATACAAGCATGGTTATTTGGCCATTCTATGTGACATCCTAAAATATAGCCCATGAAAAACTACATCTTATTTTCCCTTCTGTTACTGATTGCTTTCGGATTGCAAGCACAAAAGCAATCGAAAGACAGTGCCGCTATTAAAGCAGTCATTGAAAAAGAAACCAAAGCATTCTTTGAAATAGACTACACCACCTGGCAGGCACAATGGGTGCATGCACCTCATTCATTTTGGTCATTCGCTGACACCACAGATGTGAATTTTTTTTTAGGCTGGGATAAAATCAACAAGGGGTTTGAAAAATACTTCAAAACATCCAAACCATCCAGCACTAAAATTGAACGTGAATGGCTGAGTGTCAATGTCTACGGAAAGGCTGCGTATGTCCTTTTCAAACAAAAGGTAGAAGATGAAACCATTGAAAGGGGTGAACAAGCTGAAGTCAGGTTTCTGGAAAAAATAAATGGGAAATGGAAAATTGTAACGGTATCGGTAATCAGAAAACCAAAAGAACACTAATAGGCGCCAATACTGAGCATCACCAACGTACAACCATATACCGTTTCGATCCCATTTTCTTCGGCAAGTTTTTTCAGGGTTCCATTTTCTGTACCGGGATTAAAAATTATCCGTTTTGGTTTTAAATCAATAAAATATTGATGCCAGGGTTGCTGGTTGTTCGGATTTATATACAACGTAATTGTATGTACGCCTTCTATTCCCGGACTGGTATTAATATCCATTATTTCTGTTCCCTGATACTCACCTTTTCGCTTGCCCAATAATACAACCTCGTGATCGTGTTGCAGCAACCGGTCAAATGCCAGGGCTGCATACCCATGGCTACTGGCACTCGCTCCAACAATCACAGTCTTGTTCCCGTATGTGGGTGTATTTTTACCAGTCATCGACTTTGTTTTTTTTGTTCGAAAAATTTAACATTAACTTGCGCAAATTTTATCGTTTAGTATCTGTAAAAAACGGATACTTCTTTTCAAAAATAATCGCTATTTAAAATGAAACTGAAATCTTTTTTAATTATCATATTCACAAGTGTTGCTACTATTCTGGCAGCTCAAAATACGTATCAATATACGGTAGATCTTACCAGGGTTGTGGATGACAAAGTGTTTGTTGAGCTCACCTCGCCAAAAATCACAACTCCTGAAGTAACGTTTTATATGCCCAAAATAATTCCCGGTACATACGCAATTGCGGATTACGGCCGGTTTGTTTCGGAGTTGAAAGCTTTCGATAAAAAAGGGAAACCCCTTGGCGTCACGCGTATCGATGACAATAGCTGGAAAATAAACAATGCAAAATCGTTGGTAAAGATTTCGTACTGGATCGAAGATACGTTTGACACTGAGCAAGATGGCCCGGAAGTTTTTTGGCCAGCCGGAACAAACATTGAAGAGGGTGTCAACTACGTTATCAATTCGAGCGGCTTCTTTGGATATTTTGACGGGATGAAAACACTGCCATTCGAACTGAACATCGTGCGCCCAACAGGGTTTATCGGCACTACCGGATTGATTCCAACAGAAAGCAACTTAACGTTGGCATCGGCCAAACTTGAAAAAAAATCTACCGATGATAAGAAACGAGTGGACCGTTTCAAAACAGAAAATTATGACGAATTGGTGGACTCCCCCTTGATGTACAACAAAACGGACACAGCCGTAATCCATGTTGCCAATACGGAAGTGTTGATAGGTGTTTATTCCCCAACCGGAAAAATAACTGCCAAACAAATCAGCGAAAGTATCCGCGAGGTATTAATGGCGCAAAAAGATTTTCTTGGGGGAAAACTTCCTGTAGATAAGTATGCATTTATCTTTTACTTTACCACCCAACCGATTATGAGTTACGGTGCGCTGGAGCATTCGTACTCTTCTTTTTATTTCATGCCTGAAATGGGTATTGAGGACATGAACCAACAACTGCGGGATTTCGCTGCCCATGAATTTTTCCACATTGTAACACCCTT
Organism: uncultured Roseivirgaceae bacterium; assembly: GCA_964398945.1. Classification (GTDB taxonomy): domain Bacteria; phylum Bacteroidota; class Bacteroidia; order Cytophagales; family Cyclobacteriaceae; genus JBGTGG01. Next base: position 69,827 of record CAYNOT010000005.1, read on the forward strand.
GACCATCCACTCAAAAGAAATAGGTGATTTCGATTTTAATGATCCTAAAATGTCGCAGCATTTGTGGATGTATGAAGGGGTAACTGAATATTTTGCCGGTATTGTCCAGATAAAATACGATTTGATATCACCGGAACAATATCTCTACATGCTAACTGAAAAAATGATGACGGCTGATCAATTTGCGGATGATCTTCCCTTCACTGAATTGAGCAAATACACCCTTGATAAATATCATGATGATTATTACAACGTGTATATGAAAGGCGCCCTTATCGGACTTTGCCTCGATATAAAATTAATGGAACTGTCAAAAGGCGAGTATAAACTCCAAAACCTGATGCATGACCTTTCCTTGAAGTTCGGGAAAGACAAATCCTTTAATGATGATGAGTTGTTTGACATCATCACTGAAATGACGTACCCTGAAATCGGTGATTTTTTTAGCCGGTATGTAAAAGGTACGGAGTCGCTTCCCATTCAAGAATTGCTTCACAAGGTGGGTGTTGATTACGCGAAAGAACAAAGATTCAAAGACTTTACATTGGGTATTGGAAATGAAAACATCGGTGTAACCCAAATAGAGGGCATACAAAAATTACAAATCGCCAATGACCAACTTGACTCCTTTGGCCAGCTTTTAGGATTTCAAAAAGGTGATGTGCTCATCAAAATGAATGGTGAAACAATTCCTGATCTAGGCCCCGACCTTGGCAATTTCATAGGAAGGCAGCGTTCATTGCTTGAAGAAGGCAAACCTTTTTCATATACGGTGCTTCGTGCCAAGGAAGGAGGGGAATTAGAAGAAGTAGAACTTTCTGCCCCTGCACAGCAAGTGGAATTAAGCAGAAGGCATGTACTTGGTTTCATTGATGATTTAACAGAAGAACAAAAAATTCTACAAATAGCCTGGCTCCGTCCGTAGTAAAGTTTTTTATCTGATAATCCATAAACATACCTAAGCTAAAATTTAAGGAATACCTTTTTATAGCCTGGGATTTATAGTAGTGTACAGTTGATGTGCGCTGCATAGCTGGCACGTTACTATTGGTTCGCAGTCGCACATCAAAATACAGCAGGAGGCATAGTGGTCTCTGGCCGTTGGGTATCTTTGAAGACTATCATTTTTTTTAAATAAAGAGGCGCTGAAAATTACAGTGCCTTTTTTAATACCTTCATTGCAATAGCTTCCGCACACCGCTCACCATCCATGGCAGCCGAAACAATCCCTCCGGCAAATCCTGCCCCTTCCCCACAAGGAAATAAATTTTTGATCTGTGGATGTTCCAGTGTTTCTTTATCGCGCGGAATCCGAACAGGTGAAGATGTTCGGCTTTCCACACCAACTACCTGCGCATCATTTGTCAGGTATCCTTTCATCTTCTTTCCAAAATCAACAAACCCTTGTTGTAGCGACCGATAAATAAAATCAGGCAAAATTTCTTTCATATCCACAGGCACAAGCCCCGGTTGGTAAGAGGTCTCCAACAAACGCGATGAATTTTTATTCTCAACAAAATCAAGCAGACGCTGTGCAGGGGCTTGTTGGGTGTTGCCTGCAACGGTACATGCCCTGCGCTCGATCGCTGCCTGAAAATACATGCCTGCCAACGCACCATGCTTGCTATACGATTGAAAATCCTTTGTATCAATTGCCACCACAATACCGGAGTTTGCAAATTTTGAATCCCTTCGTGACGGGCTCATTCCATTTACCACAACTTCTCCCGGTGCTGTTGCTGAAGGTACTATAAAGCCACCCGGGCACATACAAAAAGAAAAAACCCCGCGCGTAGTATTTTTGAATTCTGCCTGATGAACCAGGGCATACGAGCTTGCCGGAAGATACGGCCCACGGTCACCAACACAATGATATTGAATTCGATCAACCAATTGCTGCGCATGCTCTACGCGAACACCCAGCGCAAAAGGTTTTGCTTCTATTAAAATATTCCTGCGCTGCAATAGTTCATAAATATCCCGGGCAGAATGGCCTGTTGCTAAAATTACCCCCTCCCCTTCTATACGGTCACCAGCATTCGTAACAACGCCTGTCATTTCTGTACCCTTTAGAATAAAGTCGACAACACGGGTATCAAAATGTACCTCACCACCAGCTTTTATAATAGTTTGACGAAGTGCCGTTACCAACTTTGGCAACTTGTTCGTGCCGATGTGGGGATGGGCATCAAATTTTATTTCTTCCTTTGCACCGTGCGCTACTAGAATTTCAAGGATCCGGCTGATGTCGCCTCGTTTTTTCGAGCGCGTATAAAGCTTGCCATCGGAATAGGTTCCTGCGCCCCCTTCCCCAAAACAATAATTGGAATCCGGATTGACAATTGACTTTTTATTGATGGCCGCCAGATCATGCCTGCGTAATTGCACATCCTTTCCGCGCTCGAGGATAATGGGCTTAAGTCCGAGTTCAATTAATCGCAATCCGGCAAAGAGGCCAGCAGGCCCACTTCCTACAATAATTACCGAAGGCGCATTGGAAACATCCTGATACTGAAATGGATTCGTGTGTACTGTATCTTTTTTTGAAGCAACTTCATACAATACCCTGACCAAAACTTTTTTCGATCGTGCATCAATTGATCGCTTTATTGGTCTTACAAAGCGATCACCATGTTGTTCGATTCCCAATTTTGAATTCAGGATGTCGGGAAAAACAGCATCATCAAATGCTTCCTCCGGGGTGAGTATAATTTCTTTCGGATTCATACGGGAAGGTTTTTATCCTTCAAAATATAGTGATCAGCAAAATTACTTAAATGAAAACACATGGCCGATGTTGAGGCCAAAGTGAAAACTTGCCACAAACTTCGATTGGTTCAAATCATCAAAATATTGTGAATACGCTTCGTCAACGTCAAAATTCCGGTATCCCAGATCGCCGGCAATAAAGGTATCAAGTGTAAACCCGGGGGCATTGTTCCGTTTGATTATCCGATACCCGACAAGCACCCCATACTGGAAGCGTTGTTCCAATGAACTTGCCGTGAAAATATTGTCCGGGTTTTGGTTGACACTAAAATTGGTAAAGTGCCCAATGTTGGTAAACCGGACTTCTTGCCCAAAATACCAGAGCCCTGCTTTTAACCGATTGTAAAACTTTTGTCTGATCGCCATTGCATATCCGCGTTCAAACGCTTTTCCAACAGGAATATCTGTATCAGCTTTGAAAAAGGGATTGCGAATGCCAACAAATTCAAACTCATGACCCAACCGTTCTTGCATGTAAAACTCTGCTGCAATCGGAAACCTTCCCGCAAACATAAAAACCGGATTTCCTGCCACAATCAAACCCCGGAATTCATTAAACCTTTCATCAAAATAACGGACCCTGTTCTTTTTTGTGGAAGAAGAAACTGTAGCGCGATTGTTTGTTATCCCAACAATTTCATCCTTTAATTTTTGATTGTCATAGAAAGGTTTGTAATATCCGGATAGCTTCCCGTCCGGTTCATAGATTTCCCAGGTCCCAACTTTTTTATCGCCCTCCATTTGCCCTTTTGTCTGCACCGATCCATTGGCATAAAACCCGGTATAATTCCCTTTTCCTTTTAGGTATTCACAATGTCCTTCAACTGTTCCGTCTTCAAAATAAAAATCCCACATCCCCTCACGCAAGTCATTTGTGATGTTGCCTTTTGAGCGGACTGCACCATTGGGGTGGTACTCCCGAAATTCACCGGAACCATTTTTAAAATCAATTTCACTTTTAAGTTTTCCTTGCGGGGAATATGAATTCCAATACCCGGTTTTTATCCCAAGATTGTATTCACCAACTGAACTCACAGTTCCGTTATCATAATAATAAACCCATTTCCCAACAGGCAAACCATCTTTGTAAACACCTGTAGATAATAGTTTGCCATCCGGGTGATAGGATTTCCATTCACCACTTTTTTTGCCCTGGTCAAATTCACCTTCACTTTGAAGAACCCCATCGAAATCATAGAACCTCCAAAAGCCAACTTGTGTGTTCCCTCTTTTAGGGCCTTCTGCAATTACTTTTCCATCCTGGCTAAACTCGGTATATCTTCCAAAATCATCTTTGTAATCAATCTCACCACGCTTGGTCCCATCTTCAAAATAATACAACCACAGCCCCTCATGTTTGTTTTTCTTGAATTCCCCTTCTTCTTTTAAAGCACCACTTTCAAAATACATCTTCCATAAACCTTCACGTTCTTTACCATTGATGGTGCCTTCCATGCTCTTTTTGCCACTCTCATAAAAATATTCCCACGCACCAAAACTGGAGTTCTGTTTCAGCATACCGCGCATTTTCAAGTTTCCTGTTTCATAGAAAAATTCCCATACACCAACCGTTTCATTGTTTCTAAATTGGCCCCGGCTTTCCATGTTTCCATTTACGAAATAGGATATGTACCGGCCATGCAACACGTTCGAAAGCGAGTCTTGCACCTGATAGACCTCCTTTAAGTCCTTTTTATTCTTGTCATAATAAGTCCTTCGCAAAAACTCTTGTCCGTGCGAACTAGTAGAGATTGTGCAGACCAATAAACTGTATATTACGAACCTTCTCATTACCAAATACTTGGAAACAAAAGTAATGAATTCCTGATGATATTTAATAGTCGGGGTATAGGTGGCCATTAAACCAAAAGTAAGGAGAAGGTGAGAACCAACCAGGATCCGCCAATGATTACAGCATTGCAATAGCAATATGTTTACCTAACTTTGGCCACAGAATTGGAGGCTGCATCCGCTGATTTCAAGTAAACTACTTACCAACCTTATGTCAACTCAACACACTCCCCAATCCATAAAAAAATCATTAAAGCAAGATTTGTTTGAACATCCGGATTTCTATTCGCTTGATGATTTGTTGACCGAAGAACAAAAGCTGATCCGCGGAAGCATCCGGCAATTTGTAAAAAAAGAGGTGAGTCCTTATATAGAAGATTGGGCTGAGAAAAGTTATTTCCCCTACGATATCGTTAAGAAAATCGGTGATATTGGTGGCTTTGGCCCTACTATTCCGGTGGAGTATGGTGGCGGTGGCCTGGACTATATTTCGTACGGCCTTATCATGCAAGAAATTGAGCGTGGCGATTCAGGAATCCGGTCAACGGCATCTGTTCAAGGCTCCCTGGTGATGTACCCGATCTATGCCTTTGGAAATGAAGAACAACGAAAAAAATATTTACCGAAACTTGGCTCCGGTGAATGGCTCGGGTGTTTTGGACTAACCGAACCCGATCACGGTTCCAACCCCAGTGGTATGGTCACCAATTTCAAAGATATGGGCGACCATTATCTTTTGAATGGCGCAAAGATGTGGATCAGCAATGCCCCAAAATCAGATGTAGCGGTGGTGTGGGCAAAGAATGAAGCCGGCAGAATTCACGGATTGATTGTGGAACGCGGAATGGAAGGCTTTTCAACTCCGGAGACCCACGGAAAATGGTCTTTGCGTGCCAGTACCACGGGTGAGTTGGTCTTTAATAATGTGAAGGTTCCAAAAGAAAATTTACTGCCCGGCAAAAATGGATTAGGTGCCCCCATGATGTGTTTGGATACCGCACGCTATGGAATTGCCTGGGGTGCAATTGGTGCAGCCATGGATTGCTATGATTCTGCAAAGCGGTATTCAAAAGAACGTATTCAATTCGGAAAACCGATAGGATCCTTTCAATTGATTCAAAAGAAGCTTGCAGAGATGCTAACGGAAATCACGAAAGCACAATTGTTAAACTGGAGGCTGGGAACATTGATGAATGAAAAGAAAGCCACTTCCGTTCATATTTCCATGGCGAAGCGAAATAGCGTACATACTGCATTGGAAATTGTAAGGGAAGCAAGACAAATACATGGGGCAATGGGAATCACCGGGGAATACCCAATCATGCGGCACATGATGAACCTTGAGTCCGTCATCACCTATGAAGGTACGCACGACATCCACTTGCTGATTTTAGGGAATGAAATTACAGGAATACCTGCTTTCTCTTAATCTTCTACATAAGCCGAAAAAGTAATCCGCTGTACCGGGTTCCTTGGATCATTGGAATATACGGTAATGGATTTTTGCTGCGTCCCTTTTCTTTCTTCCGGATGAAAGGTGATTTTTATAGCTGCGGATCCCCCGGGTTTAATCATCTCGGCTGTTGTTTCAGTCTTTGTACATGTACAATTGCTCTGAATGGATCGAATCAGTAATGGTTTCTTTCCAATATTCGAAATCGTAATTGTTTTTGTGGCACTATTGGTTTGTTTGATCCGGCCCAAGTCAAAGGTCTTTTCAGCAATCAATAAACCAGGTGCTTTGGCCAATTCATCTGGGGGCAATTCCGGAAAATATTCTTCCAGTGTCGCGAATACAGAAATGCTCTTGAGGGGCATCCCTTTGTCGTTGGTATGCAATTCAATGTTATCGGATTGGAAACCATATTGGTTTTTCTTTGCCCCATTATAACTCAAGCGGATTTGCCCAACCTCACCAGGAGCCACCACAGCAGGCATCATCTCAACCTTAATATAAGTTGGACTTACTTCTTTTGAAATTTCAATAGGTGTATCCCCTGTGTTCTTCCAGGAAAAATCCTTCACCATGTATTCATCCTTCAAAAAAACCTTTCCCATGTTAAAGGAACTTGACTGTAAGGCCATGTTCCCCATCGGTTTTGAGAAATTCTTACCCGTAATTAAATCCGTCACTACCTGGCCCTTTATGCGAAGCTGGACAGGGGCATTGTTAATATCCGTTACCACTGATAATGATTTATCAAAATATCCCGGCCTTCCTTTTGGATCAAAGCTCGCTTTGATAAAACCAACTTTACCCGGCATTACCGGCTCCTTCGACCAATCGGGTGTGGTACACCCGCACGATGGTTGGACTTTTACAATGGTAACAGGTCGGTTGGTTGAGTTCGTGAATTCAAATGAATGCACCACCGGCCCCTCGCTTTCAATCACGTTACCAAAATTGAATACCTCTTCCCGAAAAACCAGTGCTTTTGTTTGTTGCGCAAAACCCACACTCGCGGAAGTCAGAAAAATTACCAGAAAAAAAAGCCTACCCATTTCTATCAAATTTGTACACAAAGGTAAAACATAATTCGCTTAATGATCATCTGTGGCTTGGTTATATCCTTCGCTACACATTTTTGTCGAACAATCATCAATAATTTCTGCGGGGACAGCCATGCAACGTAGCGAAACACATTTAAAAATAGATTTCATCCCCCAAACAGTTTGATCCTCTAACTGCCATAATTCCTCCATGTTAGTCTTTATTTTCTTTTATTTGCGAATTATGGCGCGAATATTAACAGGTATCCAAAGCAGCGGACGCCCCCATCTGGGAAATCTCCTGGGGGCAATTATCCCTGCGATAAAACTTTCACAACAATCCGGCAATGAATCGCTGTTTTTTATTGCAGATTTACATTCCCTCACGACTATCAAAGACGCCCAAACCCGAATTGAAAACACACGGGCTGTCGCGGCAGCCTGGCTGGCATTCGGTTTCGATATTGAAAAAAATTATTTGTACCGCCAATCCCATATTCCGGAGGTTTGTGAACTTACATGGTATTTAAATTGCCTCACGCCTTTTCCGATGTTGGCAAATGCCCACTCCTTCAAAGACAAATCCGATCGGCTTGCGGATGTAAATGCCGGTTTGTTTACGTATCCTGTGTTGATGACTGCCGACATTATATTGTACGATGCGCATTTTGTGCCGGTGGGAAAAGACCAGCGCCAACACCTCGAAATGGCACGCGACATTGCCTCAACTTTCAATAATGCGTATGGGGAAACATTTGTTGTCCCGGAGGCAAAAATTGAAGAACAAGTAATGACAATCCCGGGAACGGATGGGCAAAAGATGAGCAAATCGTACGGAAATATTATTGACATCTTCCTTCCTGAAAAGGCATTGCGCAAACAAGTGATGAGCATCATTACCGATAGCACCCCACTGGAAGATCCTAAGAATCCGGATACAGACAATACCTTTGCAATCTATAGTTTATTGGCGAGTGCTGAAGAAACAGCTATCATGCGGGAGAAGTACCTTGCCGGGAATTATGGGTTCGGCCATGCGAAACAAGCACTCTATGAGCTTATCCTTTCCAAGTTTGAAAAAGAACGGAAAGCATTTGATTTCTACATGGGCAACCCGGAAGAACTTGAATCGAAACTAAAACAAGGTGAAGAAAAAGCCCGTAAAATTGCTTTCGATGTTTTAGATCGGGTGAGAAAAAAACTGGGATTTAGCTAAGCTACTTAGCTTGCCATACGGTTTCTTGCTTTTCTTTGCCAACCTTGATCGTAATCCGTGTCGGATTGGGCTCCAACAAAAGCCGCGTTTCTTTTCCCGGATAATCATCTACTTCAACATAAATCCCTTCACCGATGTAAGCAATCGGAAGCAAAACATCATTATCAGGACAAAGTTCATCGTGGACATCTTGTAACGCTTCCTCGAGATATTCGCCATAGGTTGATTGGAAATCATCTTCCATTGTATGCAACTCTTCTTCCAGATCGTCATATTTTGGATTGTTGTACTCGATTCCCTTAAGTTCTTCTTGCTTTTTTAGAATTGCCTGAAGGGCATTGTCCAGTGCTTTTATATCCATAATTAGGGATTTTGGTTTTACAAAGATTAAAGTTTTGCGCGAATAGAAAAACAAGTTGATATTGAATTAGCGTTTAAAATCCCGGGCAAATATTTCGTCAAATTTGGCAATCAACAGCATTGAACCAATAAAATTTCAATGATTGGATAATTACAGAACTTCCTTCTCAATTATTCGCGTTCAGCAATAGTTGTATTACCTTTACATCACCTTATAATTTTTGTTATGACTGAAGATTTCTTGCCCATAAACGGTACCGACCACGTTGAATTCTATGTCGGCAATGCCAAACAATCCGCCATGTTTTATCAATATGCATTTGGCTTTGAACTGATCGCCTATGCAGGTCCCGAAACAGGAATCCGCGACCGAGCCTCCTATGTACTCAAGCAAGATAAAATCAGGCTGGTATTAACTACTTCACTAAAAGAAGATGGCGCAATTGCCGATCATGTTAAAAAGCATGGCGATGGTGTTAAAGTCCTGGCGTTGTGGGTAGACGATGCCCGGAAATCATATAAAGAAACGATTAGCAGAGGGGCTTCCAGTGTGAAAGAACCGGAGACAAAAAGCGATCACCATGGTGAAGTAGTGATGGCATCCATCAAAACCTATGGCGACACGATCCACACCTTTGTGGAACGCAAGCATTACAAAGGCCCATTCCTTCCGGGATTTCAAGCGGTTAAACCCACATTCAAACCCACACCTATCGGGTTAAAATACATTGACCATTGCGTTGGCAATGTTGAACTTGGCCAGATGAACAAATGGGTGGAGTTCTATGAAAAAGTAATGGGCTTCAAATTATTGGTAACATTTGATGATGAGGACATCAGTACGGAGTATAGTGCGCTCATGTCAAAAGTGGTTTCCAATGGAAATGAATACATTAAGTTTCCGATCAATGAACCGGCAAAGGGAAAAAAGAAATCGCAAATCGAGGAATACCTTGATTTTTATAAAGGACCCGGTGTGCAACACATCGCCATCGCCACGGATGATATCATTCACACCGTTGGGGAATTACGGAGCAGAGGTGTTGAGTTCCTGAATGTCCCTGAAATTTATTATGAAAACATTCTTGAACGTGTCGGTGAAATCAAAGAGCCAATAGAAGAACTTAAAAAACTGAACATTCTTATTGATCGGGACGATGAAGGTTATCTACTCCAGATTTTTACCAAACCCGTTCAGGATCGACCTACCCTGTTCTTCGAAATCATAGAACGCAACGGTGCCCGCTCATTTGGAAAAGGAAACTTTAAAGCATTGTTCGAATCGATAGAGCGCGAACAAGCGTTACGTGGAAATTTGTAATCGTTTGAAATCACCTTGCTTAAAAAATCGAAATAGTTTTTAAGCAAGGTTCGGTAGGTAAGCCGCAGGTTTTTATCTTTACTATTCAAATTTAGCAGTATGTCTATAGAAAGTGAAGTAAGAACCAAAGCAAACCATTGGTTGGAAAGTCCGGTAATTGATGCTGGAAGCAAAGCAGAAATCAAAAAGCTGCTTGCTGAAAGCGACCCGAAAGATTTAATCGATAGTTTCTATAAAGAGTTGGAATTTGGGACCGGAGGACTTCGTGGAGTCATGGGCGTTGGTTCCAATTGCATGAACCGCTACACACTGGGGACAGCTACTCAAGGCTTAAGCAATTATCTCCTAAAGACATACCCCAACAAAAAAATAAAAGTTGCCATTGCGTTTGATAGCCGTGAGAATAGTGATGTGTTTGCAAAAATAGTGGCCGATGTTTTCTCTGCCAATGGCATTACAGTCTATCTTTTTCCGGAGCTTCGCCCAACCCCACTCCTTTCTTTTGCCATTCGTTATTTGAAGTGTGACTCGGGCGTTGTAATCACCGCATCCCACAACCCAAAAGAGTACAATGGCTATAAGGCGTATTGGAACGATGGTGCACAGGTAATTCCTCCGCATGACGAAAATATTATTGAAGAGGTCAATAAAATCTCCTCCTTTGAACTCATAAAATTCAACTCTAATCCTGATCTTATCCACACCATTGGTGCTGAAGTTGAAGAAGCGTACTATGCAGAATTACTAAAATTAATCCCGAACCCTGAGATTGTTTCAAAACATAAAGATATTCCCATTGTTTTTTCCAGTATCCATGGAACCGGGATTACAATGGTACCAATTGCGTTGGAGCGAATGGCTTTTACCAACATTCATATTGTTGAAGAGCAAGCTAAACCGGACGGGAAATTCCCAACCGTAAAATCACCAAACCCGGAAGAGAAATCCGCAATGGAGTTAGCCATTCAACTGGCCGATAAAGTAGATGCCAATATGGTTTTTGCTACTGATCCGGATGCTGATCGGGTAGGTGTTGGTATTCGTGATCAAGACGGGGCCATTCGTCTGCTGAATGGAAATGAAGCCTTCTCGTTGTTGATGTGGTTTCTGCTGAAGAATCAAAAAGATGTAACGAATGCATACATCGCAAAAACCATCGTAACCTCTGAACTTGTGGATTCAATGGCCGCAAAACTGGGTGTTGAATGTTACAATACCTTAACGGGATTTAAGTACATCGCTTCGCTGATGGGAAAACTTGAAGGAAAGAAAAGGTTTATTGCAGCCGGTGAAGAAAGCTATGGCTATATGGTAGGCGATTTTATCCGCGATAAAGATGCCGTATCAGCCTGTGCATTTTTTGCTGCACTGGCAGCACATGCAGTTGATGCCGGTAAATCGCTCTACGAATGGATGATTGAAATGCATAGCGAGTTTGGGTTCTATAAAGAACACCTGATCAACGTAACCAAAAAAGGACAACAAGGTGCACAAGAAATCAAAGCGTTGATGGAGAAATTCCGGAACAACCCGCCAAGTGAAATTGGCGGTTCAAAAATTGTTCGCTTATTGGACTACCAAAGCCTTACTGAAAAGAACCATAAAAACGGAGCATCCTCTAAACTTGATTTCCCTTCTTCCAATGTATTACAGTTTTACCTTGAAGACGGAACAAAACTCTCCATTCGCCCTTCGGGTACGGAACCAAAAATAAAATTTTACATCAGCGTAAATGCGGAAGTAAAGGATAAAAGTGATTACGGTCAAGTAAGTCAATTGCTCGACCAACGAATTGAAAAGATAGAGCAGTATTTGAACTCGATTTAAATGGTTATCGAAACTTTACACTTACACTATTTATTTACACGCGATTTAGCATTGCTAAAAAAAGAAATCGAAGCGTATCCGGATACGGAAAGTCTTTGGAGGGTGGAAGGAAATATTACAAATTCAGCTGCTAATCTTTGCCTCCACTTGTGTGGAAACCTTCAACATTTCATTGGAGCAGTTCTTGGCAATACCGGTTACATCCGAAATCGTGAACAGGAATTTTTGCCAGATCAGGGAATCTGTCAAACGGAATTGATTGCTGAAATTGAAAAGACAAAAGATGTTGTATCAACAACTCTATCAAATCTTGATGTCACATTTCTTGAAACTGACTATCCGCAACAAGTCTTGGGCAGGACATTCAGCACCGTAGGTTTTCTAATACATCTCTCGGAGCACTTAAATTATCACCTTGGCCAGATCAATTATCACCGGAGAATAATTGCTAATTAACTGATTGCTAATGTGCTTATTTGAAAATATCCCCACCCTGGGCTGTGTATTTCTAATTGTCGTTCTGGACTAAAGTCCAAAGGACGAAAAATTCATTTGCCACGCACTTAAGTGCGTGGCAAATGAATACAAAGACGAAAGGGCTTTAGCCCAAATGCCTAGTTCACCTGCCACAATTAGAAATTCACCCGTTAGGAATTAGTGATTTAGGAATTGGAAATTCCTAATTACCTTTGCCCCCAATGAAAAAAGTAGCTTTTTATACGCTGGGTTGCAAACTGAACTATTCGGAGACGTCCACGATTTCGCGGATGTTTGAAGAAAAAGGGTATAAAAAAGTCGATTTCACCGATGCGCCCGACATTTTCATTATCAACACCTGTTCCGTTACGGAAAATGCAGATAAAAAATGCAAGAAGGTTGTGCGGGAGGCGCGCTCCATTTCCCCGGAAGGGTATGTGGCCATTATTGGTTGTTATGCGCAATTAAAACCGAAAGAGATTTCAGAAATACCAGGCGTAGACGCTGTTTTGGGCGCTGCAGAAAAATTCAGGTTGGTTGAACTATTGGATGGTTTTGTGAGGTCCCCGGAAGCAGTAGTGTACGCCTCCGAAATTGAAGAAGCAAAGAAATTCAATACTTCATATTCAATGCACGATCGTACCCGAACCTTTTTAAAGGTTCAGGATGGATGCGATTACTCATGTTCCTTTTGTACCATTCCATTGGCGCGCGGTAATAGCCGAAGCGACAGCATCGAAAACATTGTAAAAACAGCAACCGAAATTGCGCAGACAGATGTAAAAGAAATCGTTTTGACGGGTGTCAATACCGGGGACTTTGGAATTCAGGAAGGCAAGCGCGTTGAACATTTTATCGACCTGATAAAAGCACTCGATGAAGTTGAAGGAGTAGAGCGGTTCCGGATTTCTTCTATTGAGCCGAATTTGATCACCGATGAAATCATTGATTTTGTTTCCCAATCAAAGCGGTTCGTGCCGCATTTCCATATCCCGTTACAATCCGGATCGAATAAAATCCTGCGGCTCATGCGCAGGCGCTACCAGCGCGAACTTTACCAATTGCGCGTGGCATTTATCAAATCGAAAATGCCCCATGCATGTATTGGTGTGGATGTGATTGTGGGGTTTCCGGGAGAGTCGGATGAGGATTTTTTGGAAACCTATCAATTTCTAAACGAGCTTGATATTTCCTATTTACATGTGTTCACGTATTCCGAAAGGGAAAATACATTGGCCTCCGAAATGCCCGATGTTGTTCCGGGAAGTAAACGCTCGGACCGGTCGAAAATGTTGCACAACCTTTCGGAAAAGAAGCGGAGAAAATTCTATGAAGACAATACCGGGCGCGCTTCAAAAGTCCTTTTCGAAAACGATATCCAAAACGGGCAAATGCATGGCTTCACTGAAAACTATATCCGTGTTGAAGCGAAGTACGATCCTATATTAATCAATGAAATGGTGGACGTTGCTCTGTCTAAAATCGGTGAAACGGGAAATATGTTGGTCGCTGAATTGGATCTTCAAACCATAGTCCATGAGACGAACTGAGTGTTTGCAACACTTTTGAGGTAGAAATTTACATTTCATTTTTAAAAGGCTCGTACTCAGTACGCATACATTTCAATGTAGTATTTCCCACCTTTATCAATAAAACCTGTTGAATCAGAAGAGAATTCTGCCTGCTCTTTATGGTTGATTACCAGTTAGTTAATAACATTATCCATTCCATTTCAATATTTAAGTCCCGTATCCAAAGGTTGGGCAATATGAAGTATTCGGAGGTTTATGTTTCTATAAATAACCTAAAATCAAACTCTTCTTGCATCGATTAGAATCCCGGCTTTACTACGAAATGCCATTTTGCACGACAACCTACCTTTGATCTATCAAAAAAACATATAGTGGCTATGAAATGGCTATGTAAATACTTTTCACCAACCGAAATGATTATTTCAGCCATTCTCCCGCTAAGGCGGGGCAGGTATGTGACCTTGATCTAAAATTATAAACACATGAAAAAAATCTTATTGATCGCGATTGTCGGCATGTTTATACTAACATCCTGCGGGGCCAGCGACTACCTGGGATGTCCTGCATACTCCAGCAACCAGACCATGATCACCAAACATGGTAAGAAGGCACAGCATCGGTATGTCAAAAATAATAAACCCAAAAAAATCAAGGTTTGGTAGAGGGAGCCCGGGAAAGGGAGCCGGTGTAGAAGCCGTGTGAAGTTGAGGCTCCCTTTTATTTTACCATTCCATCTATAATTTCAATTTTCCTGTCAGCCATTGCCGCCAATTCTTCGTTGTGTGTTACAATCACAAAAGTTTGATCCAGTTCTGATCGGAGTTTAAAAAACAATTCATGTAGTTCAAGTGCGTTCTTCGAGTCAAGGTTTCCACTTGGTTCATCTGCCATTACCAGTTTAGGGGAATTAATCAATGCACGGGCCACCGCGGTTCGTTGCTGTTCACCACCGGAAAGTTCACTTGGTTTATGGTCTGCACGATGACCAACGCCCAGTATCTTTACTAGCTCCAACGCTTTATTTCGAACAGTTTTTTCATTGATTCCTCCAATTAAACCCGGAATCATAATATTTTCCAATGCTGAAAACTCCGGAAGTAGATTGTGGAATTGAAACACAAACCCCATTGTTTTGTTTCGGAATGCCGCCAACTCCTTTGATGAGCGGTTGAAGACATCCATTGAATCCAGGAAAACATTTCCTGAATCGGGCGTATCAAGTGTACCCAAAATATGTAAAAGTGTGCTTTTACCGGCACCCGATGCACCGACAATAGCAACAACTTCACCTTTTACGACTTCCAAGTCAATACCTTTTAGTACTTTTAAATCGCCATAAGATTTTTCAATCTGAACTGCCTTGAGCATCTTTGTGAGATTGATTAATAAACCAATTAAGGCCTAAAGAAACTAGTTTCGATCCAAAACAAAAAATATGAACATTCACGAATACCAAGGCAAGGAATTATTGAGTAAATATGGAGTCGCCATTCAGCGCGGTATTGTGGCCGACACGCCCGATCAGGCATTGGCTGCAGCAAAGGAACTTCAGGCAGAGACGGGCACCAGTTGGTTCGTTATAAAATCTCAAATCCATGCCGGGGGCCGCGGAAAAGGAACGGTGCAAGAGACCGGTTCAAAAGGTGTGGTGCTGGCAAAAAGCCTGGCAGAAGTGTCTGAGAAAACGAAAGCAATTTTAGGTGGAACACTTGTTACAATACAAACCGGCCCTGCCGGCAAAAAGGTGAATAATGTCCTGATTGCAGAAGACGTTTATTATCCTGGGGAATCCGAACCAAAAGAATACTATATAAGCATCCTGTTGGACCGATCAAAAGGTGTTCCTGTGATTATGGCTTCCACTGAAGGCGGGGTCAATATTGAAGAAGTCGCAGAAGCAACCCCTGAAAAAATCGTGAAAGAATGGATTGATCCACGATTGGGTTTGCAACCTTTTCAAGCAAGAAAAGTGGCTTTTGCCCTGGGGATGGGAGGAAATGCCTTTAAGGAAATGGTAAAGTTTATTCATTCCCTTTACGCAGCTTATATCGGGTTAGATGCTTCTATGTTTGAAATCAACCCCTTGCTTAAGACCTCCGATAATAAAATACTTGCTGTAGACTCAAAAGTTAATCTTGACGATAATGCATTGTTCCGCCACAAAGATTTATCAGAACTCCGAGATATTACGGAAGAAGATCCATTGGAGGTAGAAGCGAGCAAATCAGGACTGAATTATATAAAACTCGATGGAAATGTTGGCTGTATGGTAAATGGGGCCGGATTGGCAATGGCCACCATGGATATTATCAAATTGTCGGGTGGCGAACCTGCCAACTTCCTTGATGTTGGGGGTGGGGCAAATGCAGAAACCGTAGAAGCAGGGTTCAGGATCATTTTAAAAGATCCCAACGTAAAAGCCATCCTTATCAACATTTTTGGGGGTATTGTGCGGTGCGACCGGGTAGCCAATGGAGTGGTAGAGGCATACAAAAAGATTGGCGATATACAAGTGCCAATAATTGTGCGTTTGCAGGGTACTAATGCGGAAGAAGGGGCTAAGATTATTGAAGAATCAGGCTTAAAAGTATTTTCAGCCATCTTATTGAAAGATGCCGCTAAAAAGGTAAGTGAAGTTCTATAAATAGGCATTTTTATAAAAAAGCCTTATATTTCGTAAAATTGGCTGAAATGAAATCTTCCATGTGCACACCTGAAAACAAAAATTAACACATGAAAAGGGTAATTATCGTATTTCTGGCGCTCGTTATAACATTACCAGAAGTGTTGGCGCAAAGTTTCTATTCCATCAGGCGTGAAAGGGATGTGATCGCCACTTTCGGGGGGGGTACTTCCACATATTATGGTGAACTGGCTAATCCGGGTGATTATATTGATGCCAAGCCAACATTCAATGTAGGGTTACAATATTATTTTACTAATAGAATCAGTGGTCGTGCCGAACTTACCTGGTTCCAACTAGCTGGCGATGACGCAAAAGCTGATGATCAAAGTCGGGTTAACAGAAACTTATCCTTCTCATCCAATAATTTAGAACTAAGCGCGACTGGGGCTGTTAATCTATTTCCCATGGGGCAGAGGTTTTACCAACGACCTCCCATCAATTTTTATGGCTTCGCGGGTGTTGGCCTGGTCTACATCAACCCAAAAGCTGAGTATGAAGGTAAAAAATATGCCCTTCAACCACTCCAGACCGAGGATGTAAAATACAGCAGAGTTCAATTTGTTGTACCGTATGGAATTGGAGCGCGATTAAAAGCTGGCCCTTTTGTGAACATAGCAATTGAAGGTGGATGGCGATTTACTTTTACTGATTACCTGGATGACGTAAGTACAATCCATCCCGATAAATCCTCATGGACTGACCCGATTCGTATCGCGTTGTCTGATAGAAGACAAGAAGGTGACCAAGACCTGGATCCGTATGCACCTGGAACGCAACGTGGAAACCCCGATAAGAATGACCAGTATTTCCTGTTAACAGCAAAAATAGAGGTCTATTTACCTAGCGGGGTTTTCGGAACAAACTCGCAACGAAAACTATATAACCGTAAAAGAAAGGCTATTTATCGTAGAAGGTAATATTATTCCTGACGGTCCAGCACCTCAAACCGTGAGTAATTGCTTTTAAATTCAGGGACAATCTCTTTCATTAACGCCACCATTTTCAATTCATTTTTATCATGGATTAACTCGTGAAATAAATCCACCATTCGGTTTACTTCCTGATAATCGTACTCTTCAACTTTTGCAATCATGATCTTAGAATGATGGGTTGGCCGCGTGTTTTCTGTGTTGTTCAACAATTCTTCGAATAATTTTTCCCCTTCCCTTAGCCCCGTAAATACGATCTCAATATCGCGGTCTGGCTCCAACCCGGAAAGCCAAATCATCTTTCTGGCCAGGTCAACAATCTTGACCATCTGTCCCATGTCGAAAATAAATATTTCCCCTCCTTTTCCCATTCCCCCTGCTTCCAGCACCAGCTGACATGCTTCGGGTATGGTCATAAAAAAGCGGGTTATTTCCGGGTGCGTTACAGTAATCGGTCCACCCTGCTCGATCTGTTTTTTAAATACCGGTATTACCGATCCATTCGAACCCAATACATTTCCAAAGCGGGTAGTTACGAAAACGGTATGTTCCTGCCCCGTCTTCTCCAACTCATTATTCAATGACTGTACATATATCTCCGCTATCCGCTTGGAGCATCCCATCACATTGGTAGGGTTTACCGCCTTATCCGTGGAAATCATTACGAACTTCTTGACCTTAAAATCAACCGATAAATCTGCAAGTGTTTTGGTCCCAAGGATATTGCACAATACCGCCTCTGAAGGATTTCTTTCCATCACCGGAACGTGCTTATATGCTGCTGCATGAAATACAACTTCCGGTTTGTGTTCATTGAAAATAGACCGGATACGATCTGCATTGGAAATATCTGCCAGATATGGGATTACTGAAACACGTGTATCCAGCATGGCAATTTCACGCTCTACTTCGTATAGCTCCGATTCTGCCTGGTCAATCAGGACCACCCGTTCCGGAAAATAGCGGATCACTTGATTGACAATCTCTTTGCCAATAGACCCGGCAGCCCCTGTTATACAAATCCTCTTTCCACGTAGCTCAGCTTCCAAATTCCTATTGTCCAATTTAATGGATTCTCTTCCCAACAAATCTTCAATTTTTACATCCTTTATTTGCGACAAACTAAGTTCCCCTTTCACCCACTTATCAACCGGGGGTACGACCCTCACTTTAACCTGGTTTTTAAAACATATTTCAGCTACTTCATTTTTCCTTTCTGTTGAAAAATTCCTGGCGGTAATGATAAGTTCATCGACTGCAAAGTCAATCAAAATATTGTTCAGGTTTTCACTTTGGGCTGAGAATATTTTACACCCATCAATCACCTTCCCTACCTTGTTGGGATCATCTTCCAAAAATCCGTGTACCCTTAAGGTAGGCGTTGAATCAATTACATGCTTGGTAATAATCCCGGTTTGACCTGCACCATAAATAAAGACATTGGACCGCTTCAGTAGCGCTTTTTTATAAAACGCAAAGATATACTTGACCAACAACCTATAATTAAACAGAAATAGGAATGAAGCCAGGAATGTTATGAAAATAACAGAATAAGGAATCAGGTTGACCCGAAGGTTATAATAGTAGAGCAGGTTTGTAAGGCATACAAGTGCCAGGTTCAGGATTACCATATAAAAAATCCTTGCGCCATCTTGAAGCCCGGTATACCGGATAATCCCCTTATAACTATTGGTTACCAGTATACTTAATAATCCAAGCCCCGCATATATTCCAATTCCGTATAGAAAATCATATCTATCAAGGTCAGTAATTGAAAAATTAAACCGGAGCAGGTACCCCAAGAGGGAAGAAAATGAGATAATCATTAAGTCTATCGTAATGATCACCCAGCGGGGAAGGATTCTAAGGTTTCTAAGGAATTTTATCATAACGGAAGATATCCACAAAAATCATTGTTATTCATTCGAAAAACAAGCTATTTCTTTAATGATAGTCCGCAAAGATACCCAACCACCAGAGACCACCATGCCTACTAATGTAAAGGGATTCTTTTGCAAGCTATTAGGCGTTATATGCTTATTGTGCGGAAATGACTTGTATCAGATATTTCAAATGGGTAGGCCGCACATCAACTGTGCACTACTTTAGAACAATAAATCCCCAGCTATAAAAAGGTATTCCTTAAATTTTAGTTCGGGTTATGTTTACGGATTATCAGAATTTCTTTTGTATGATATGACCTTCGATGAAATCACTTGAAATTATTTTAAGCCAGTAATATCCGGAAGAAAGGTGTGTCAGGTCCAGATAAATGGCTTCACCGCCTTCACCGTATAGTACTTCTTTTCCCACGATGTCAAGTAACACAATTTTGAATGGCCCCTTTCCCTGCTTCTGCGCTATCGTTAAATGATCCGATGCCGGATTGGGGTATACACTGAAGTTTTTCCCCTTCTGCTTTTCTTCGAAATAAATTGAACCTGAAGTTACACACGCACCAACCTGAACCTGAAGAAAATATTCACCTGACCTGGTGGGTATAATAAAATGGGAGTTTCCAATCGGCTCGCCTTTGTAAAACCATTCATTGTTATTTTCATAACTCGAAACCAAACTATCCCCCACCTCCTTAATGACGACCGGGTCAAAATCAAAAACGGTTGCTACTACCATTCTCCTGTTCCCCACACAACCCGCATTTGAAACCGGTTCAACATAAAAAAAGGAAGATGCTTCAAGTTCAATGTTGAATTCACTGGTTGATTCGTGAATGGGTGTTTCACATTGCCCACAATCATACCACCTTAAAAAATCACCAGAAAAATCTGCGCTTAAAACAACTTCTCCGGGCAAGCAAGAACTTCCATCCAACACCGTATCAATTACAGGCGTTGGCGCTACTGTTATTTCAAATGGAATTTCCAGCGTTGATCCACAGGAAGGTTTCGAAACAGAAAGACTAAAACGGTTTATCCCAACCTGTAGGAATGGTGAAGCAATGGAGACTTCCTGAAATCCATTCCCAACAAAATGTTTCACAACTAAACCATCCTCCCGAAATATCGAATACACATCATCTGGATTTCCTGATACATTAAAATTCGCAGGTTCGGTTTCACAAATAACCGGAGCTTTAACAGAAATAACTGGTGACATCAGTTGCGTTGTAAAATGAAGCGAGAAGCGATCGACTGCTGTGCTCATCGGATTGTTGTCCGTTGCAAATGCAACATGTGCATTCTCTTTCAAATTGATTTTATCGCCTGTAAAGGCATCCTGTAAAAATATTGCGATCTCAGGCGGGAAGCTTTCCAATCCCTCAAACCCTAAGAAATGATTCCCTTCCTGGATTTCTGTGACCAGAAGTTTAATAACTTCCTCACACTGAAAAGGTGGCATTGCATTAATTGCCAATGGTTTTTCAATATCTACATAAGAGGCAATGTTGGTGGAAGCGTTTTTTAATTTGTGCGCATCAAAGTCAGGGTCGAAATCCTTGGAGGCATGCTCCCGAAAATAAACAACAGTTTCATCCATCATATCAAGGTGAATCCTAAGTAAATTTTTTACATCTTCCTTTCGAAAGAATTCAGAAGATAAACCCGGGGCTTTCACATTTTCATTTGCGCGCAATTCAGGATTGGCACCACTTGCCTTCACCCAAAATCCTTGTCCTGTTGGAATGATACCGGTACCGCCATTCGTACCCACTTCCCCATTCCAGGAAGCAAATCGTTCGGGTGTACTTCCGTTATCGCGAAAATATATGGCAGCATCGATGTTTGTTTTCATCCAACCTGATGCTGAATTGAAATCAATTGCCGATGGGTATGGATTACCGACCAGGTTCCATCCATCATCGTCTAAATTCCCTGATGAAGTAAACGTAACCGGAAATTCTATTTGACCTCTGTTGACCTCGCCCCGTACATCCCATACGGGTGTTGATAAAATATTTCCCCGAACAAAAACCGCATAGCCCCTTCCGGGATCAAGTTGCTCTGTGTTGTCAAGAAAAGGAAATGACTGGTAACCATCGTTTAAATTTGTGGAGCCACTTCCATCAACATCACTGACTATACTTTCATCATACAGGAACATCGAAGGGGTGGTACTACAACCAGTACATGTACTTGATCCTGTAAAATTTCCGGTAATTGGGATTTCATTTTGTAAGTCCTGTACTGTTGCATTTGAGATTGGGGAGGACAAATACCTGTAAATCCTCCCATTCGTTGCTCCTTCGATGGACATGTATCGCTGTACAGTAATATCCCCTGAAATGGTAGCGGATGCTGGTATGATATCGATCGCTGCATCTTGTGTAGGGTTATCTGCTGACGACAACAACGTAAGCACGGCTGTATTGCTTGATCCATCCGCATCAAATTCCACATTTTCACTCAGCGAAAGTGTTCCTGAAATATGAATGTCTGATTGAACCAAAACACCCGGCTTTGCAACAACATTGTTAATTCGAACATTGTGAAAGGTTGAAAGTGAGTTACCACTGATCTGCTGTGGTGCTTGGGTAGTCCCTGAAAAATCGACCGAACTATTTTGTGTGTGAAAGTTTCCATTGTTGGTAAAATTACCACGAACAGAAAAAACAAGTGGCGCGAAAAATTCACCCGTTATAATAATATTTCTAAAGTCAGGGGCATTGCCATTGAAATGGGAAGAACCCATAAACTCAATTGTACCTCCGACCTGGCTAAAGCTTCCATTGTTTTCAAAATTGCCAACAAGCCTGAATAACCCTTCCGAGGTAGGTGCGTGAAATGTTCCGTTGTTGAATACCGTACCACTAACTTGAAGTAGTCCGGATCCTGATACAAACGTGCCTTCATTTTGAACATTCGCACAAGTAACGGACTGTCCGCTAAAATTTATCCCACCAGATAAAACAGTAATATCGCCCACCACTTCTACATCACTGGCCACCTGCACACTTCCGCTATTGGTTGTTTGCACTGTCAATGATGCGATGGGTTCACCCGCAGGAAGTTCTGCACCTGTTGGGCTGATGTTCGCAGTACCAATATACACCACATGGTACGGGCCACCGGATAACGGAATGCCCGTCACGCCTGAAATATTGGAAGTGGTAATGGTAGCACCTTCTACCAATTCAAATACCCCGTTGTTTTGGAGATGTCCGTTTGCAAGGTTTACAGTTTCGGTTACCCTGATATAATCGATGGTTGCCAACACACCTCCCAGTAACCGTTCCAGGTACAAGCTTCGTAACCAACTCTCCGGGGTGAACGAAAGATTTCCAATCAACCCGGTTCCATTAAAAATCAAATCGGAATTTTCATTCGACTTTAAAAATCCCCCGCTAACATCCAGCTGGTTTTGAACAGTAAGTACCCTATTCTCAAATGAAAGTATTCCACCGGAAATAGATGAAGCACCTGTTATTGTAGTGTTTTGGTTCAGTTTCAATTCCCCTCCTGTCATAGTTAGCTGGTTAACACCAATATTTTCATTAAAAACCAAGGAACCTCCGCCAACCGATACTGTACCTGTTACCGTTACATTTTGATCGAACATTACATTTTCATCAATCCGGTTTACAGTTAAATTCCGAAAGGTTTGATCACCGGAGACAGGGGCCAATCCAAATACACCCGATCCATCAATGGTAAGATCACATTGATTGCCTGTAAAAATCAATTGGTGGCCATTCGCATCCAGTGGCCCGGAAAGCCGTAAGCTTCTTGCTGAAGGGTTGCTGTCAATAAAGAAATTCCCTGATTCCAGGAATAAGGTCCCTCCAATACGTAGGGTTGAAAAACTACTGGCATTATTGAAATAAACACCACCAGGATTTTGGACAACCATGTCAACCCCATCTTCAGTTGGATGTCCATTCCCAATGATTTGGGCACTGGCCCCATTGTAAACCACTCGCGAGCCACTATTAAAAACCCGGGCAGCAACACGAATGTTTCCCGGCCCCACTCCGGATGCCGCTACAATGGTTCCTTGTGGATCAGTAGCTCCAACACGAATAGTCCCATCCACTTCCAAACTACTGTCTATATTCCCGATCAGTTTATAAGTTGAAAGATTGATATCCGTACCTGCTCCGATATAATATTGCAACGATCCTGTTAAGGAACCTTGATTAATAAAATCAAACCTGCCATTTCCGACAAATTCAATTCTCCCGCGTGTTGTGCCTGAACCGCTTTCGTTAATGGTGCCATTGATCAATGAAAAATTACCACCGGCACGGAGTGTACCCAACCCCGAACCAGCGCCATCACCTAAACTCAGCACACCTCCCACTGCATCCATTGAGAAATCCCCGGCAACTGTAATGGATGCTTGTCCTGTAGTATTCATACGAGAACCATTCGCAGCAGTGGATTCAAAATTAAAATCACCTCCGACATTTATTGTTGCCTGACCACTCAAGGTAAGTTGCAGCCTCGCGGTATTCCGTATTTCCAGATCACCGCCAATGGTTAAGCCGAAAGTTTCGCCTGACGATAGTCGGAGAAATGAGGGGCCTGTATCTTCAATGTGCATCGAACCTTGTATTTCATTGTTCAATAATCCATTCAGGTTGATGATCCCTGTCTGGAAAGCACATTCCCATACAAAATTCCCAAACGACTGGCCCCATGTTGGCGATATAAAACCTATTGCTGCTGTATAGCCTTGGATTCGAATGGTTGAATTGCTCTCCCAATTGGCCAGTGGGATTGCCCCTTCCGAAGTAGAAAAGTTGTGGATATAGTTTGATCCATGGACAAAGGAAATATTACTTCCGTTGGCACCGATGATTTGTGACCCCTCATTGGCCTGCACTGTTCCTTCAACAAGAATTGCATTAGGAACATTGGGAATGGTGAGCACCCCACCTGCTGCAATAGTTACTGTACCACTTGTGGATACCACCACACGATTAACCGTAACACTATTTGTAATCGTTACCGTGTGGTCAATATTAATTGACTCGGTATCAATGTCAGGGACCACGCCACCAAGCCAGGTAGCGGTATTATTCCAATCACCATTTTGAGCGGTTTGTATAAACTGGCCAAAAAGGTTGAAGGATAAAAGGCTTAGAGAAATCAGGATTGTAAATGATCGGAGGGAAATCATATTGTTATTGGCTAACGTTGAAGGAATATTTTAATCCTTCAATATAAAAAATACGGTAAAATTACCCTAACGTTTCTTTCTCAAATCGTGGATTTTTTTAATTCCGAGCAGCCCGCCTAAGCCAATAAGGATTTCGATACCGGTGATGGGGACATCTGGAAGTGGCGGATTATTTGGTTGTGCCACAGAAGAATAGCAACATCCAATAAGGAATATAAGAGGTAGTAATACTTTAGTCAAAGCCAACTAATTTTATATAGACAGTATAAAATTAATCGAAAATTATGAAAATTAAAGTTTTCTGGAGTTTTTACTTACTAACCTTTTGAATCCCAGAAGTATTCCCATTCCCACCAGTATCTCAACACCTGAAATTGGAACATCTGGCTTCACCCCTCCCTGAGGATCTCCGGGCTGTGCAATTCCATTCAAAACAAGCACACTGAACATTAAAGTCAATAGTGTTAAGCGAAGAATGGGCCGTACTGAGAAATCTTTTTTCATTAATTTTTAATGACTTTTAAAGCGTACGCTTTAGCGGTAGTACTAATTCTAACCAGGTATAGTCCACTTTGGTTCGCTGAAAAATCAACATTCAACTCTCCATTTTTGATTTTCGAAGCATCATCCATCATATACACTACTCTACCTTGGAGATCAAATATAGCAAGATTTCTTATCTGAGGAATTATCTCCTGAGGGAAAGCGATGGTCAGCAAATCGTTTACCGGATTTGGATGTACTTTAATTCCACCTAAGTATTGTTTATCAATGTCCGTTACCAAAAATGGAATTTCGTCTGATGTTAATCCACAATCTCCATTAACAACCTTTACTGAGTACGCACCAGATTCTGTCACTACCAGTTTATCACTCGTCTCCCCTACCATCAGCACGCCATCTTTGTACCATTGATTTCCTTTCAAACTACTACTGAGAAGTACATTTCCATCCGTGGTGATACTCGGAACCGGTTCAGAGAAGGCAAGTTGAAAACGACCTGATCCCCAGGATGCGGCATCTTCATTGATTGTAAATGCATACTCAAAACCCTCTTCAACTTTCACATCTTTCTCCAGATAGGTGTCGATTAGTCTGATATGATATCCCAAGGTAAGTTTGTCAAAGTCTTCAAACCCTAATGTATAATTTCCAACGGGTGCATCCTCAACCGCCAGCGAAAGGTTATACTGACAGGTTAACAACGGAACTGAATTAATCGCATACTGCTTTGATTCATCTACAGTATAGGAAGACAAGTTGATGTGATTATACCGCTCCAGGTTAAGGCTGTAATCCCCGTTTTTGTGTTTCACACCATCCCATTCAATATCTGTATCCAGGGTAGCCTGTTCATGAAAGCGAACAACAATATCATCCTCCTGACCATTGCCCTTTAAGCGAAGGCGAATATAATCTTTTGCATCTTCAGTTCTGACGTAACGATAGGATGAAGTCTTAGAGCTCTCATTCATACTGATAGTACCCGGTCCGTTAGCAATCACCCAGAACGCTTGCCCCAGGGCAAGTTGTCCCGCCCAGTTTCCATCTGGATGGCCGGTTCCAACTCCTGATGTATAAGAAGCAAAAACCCCATCCGAAACACGTACATAAACAGTATTGGTCACCAGATTGGCTCCAGACAGCCCACCATTATCACGGATATTATCCCAGTCAATCGCAGAAGGATACGGATTGGGGATCAGGTTGTCACCTGCGGACAAAGTAATATTCTTAGGTCCCTTGACAATATTCCCTGTCATTGAAATAACCTGGTTAGATGAAATATAGGTCCATAGTGAATACCCTACTGAATTACTGAGTGTGGTTGATGAAGTTGGATTCCCATTGCCTGTAATTGCTGACCAGGCCTGTGTGGGTGCATCCCAGCGATATATAGAAGCAGCACTGCTGCTTACTACATTCGGATTCTCCACCGAGGTGGATGCATCACTAAAATTTCCGGTTACAGAGATATCGTCTCGCCACTGCCCGACATTGTTGTTTGTATTGAGCGGCATTGACAAATAACGCCAGCCTTCCGGGGCATCAATGAAACGCTGGATCGTTACATTACCCGTAAAATTATTTGGGTCAGGTAAAGGGGCTATCCTTGCTGTTGTACTGAGGTTTGAAGAAATAAGCCTGAAAAAATTTGAGCCGCTTCCTGTTCCTGCGTAAAAAGAACTTGCTCCGGTGAGGGTTGCCACGCCAGTAAGATTGATAATACCATTATTGGTTACATCTGCTCCATCCGATATGGTTATGTTCGTCAGTCCCAATGTTCCTGAAATAGCCTGTGCTGAAGTTCCATTGAAGTTTACTGAATTAACATTGAACGTACCCCCGTTGGAAAGATCTCCGGCAACATTCACAGTACCAGCAGATGAAAAAGTGCCACTTAAAATTGAAAGATTCCCAAAATTAGTGGTAGACGAACCGGAAACTGAAGTAGAAGGTCCATTTACATTTAAGGTTCCCAATGATCCGCCAGTACCAAAATTCAATGTTCCACTATTTGCCAGGTTTCCACTCAGATTAATAATTTGATTACTTGCATTCACAATCCCTTGAGAAACTGTGAGCCCATTTTGAATGGAAATATCTTTGCTTAAGGTTAAGGTTCCGGTTTTATTAACTGTCAGACCACCATTAAAATTAACAGTACCTGCACCGCTGATCGATTGGGCGTCTGTTCCATCAAAGGCTGCTCCAGAAGCCGATGTAAACGTTCCAGCGGAAACAAGTAAATCACCAGAAATTTGTAATCCTGAACCCGTTGAAGTTTTAACACCCGAACCCGAAATGGTCAGGTTTGTATAATTTTCTGGTGCAACATTCTGGACTCCATTGCGGCTGTAATTGACCGTTCCATTCAAAGTGGTTGAATTGGGGGAATTTGTTGTTAACCACCAACCCTCGGTTCCATTATAACTTGTTGAGAAAGTTTGGCCTGAAGCCAAAACGAACGAATTTGTGGTATTCAAAAAATTGGAAGTTGTTAAACTACCATTTAAGGTTGTATTATTTGCAGTAACAGAACCACTTAAATTAACTGTAGAACCAGTATTTACCGTAAATGTACCTGAAAGACTGGTAGCTCCCACTGTTGTCAACGTTCCGTTAACAGTTAAATTAGTTGAATTAATGGTGGAGGACGATTGGAGAGTTCCGTTAACAGTTATGGTGCCAAATGGACCAAGTGGATCGTCTGTGATAAGCGAAGCTCCTGGATTTACTGTAAGACTTGTTGATGCAGAACCATACAAATTAGATCCTGGATCCGTAATTAATGTACCAGATGAAATATTTACTACTGCACCAAATTGAAGAGGAATTACAGTATTAAAAGTATTTCCGGTTCCAAAATTGAAAGTTACTCTACCAAGAGGGACTGATTCATCCCAAAAGAAAATGACATAAGGTTCATATCCTGTTCCTGATAAATTAGCGCCAGTGAATTCCAGTGAAGAACCAGCAGCAAATGTTAGAACAGATGCAACCGGAAATTCTTCATATCCATTAAGATCATCCCAACCTGAAAGCGCACCAGTAACAATTATTCTCCTTAAACTAGGGAATACAAGCGAACCTGCTACATTATACGAAACGAATAAGTTACGACAGGTAACAGTTGCAGGGCTAACTGTAACTATCTGTCCATTGGTATACACATCATCTGTTGCTGTAGGCGTTGCTGCTGAACCAGCAACTCCACCCGGAGTAGTTGCCCATATCGGATCATTCCAATTACCGCTGGCCGTTGCATACCTTTGACCATAGCTAACATTCGCTAACAATAACATTCCAAGTATTATCCCAACTATATTTCTCATTCTTCTCATTTATATTTTCTTATTTCGTGGCGGTCACGGCTAGATGCCACTCAACCTCCTAAAGTAACCAAATTGAAGCAGTTAAAGCACTTTTTGGTTTTAATATTCTTCAAAAATAGACATAATATTCTCAATATCCCACCCTTTATTTTTAATCAAAAATGGGGGGAGGCATACCCCCGTTTCAAATAACTGGTCTGCCGTTCCGTTCAAAAATTGAATCCGGTTTTTCCCCGCCCCTTGTCGGTGCATTGGATTCCAAAGCGGACGTGCTTCCATTCCCATTCTTGCCAATAGTTCGATCATTTTTAAGGGATTGGAATCCTTCCTGATAGCCGTCACCAACCATCTGTTTGAACAGTCCCCATTCAATTCCTCTTGAAAATGATATTCCTTTGTCGCTAACACCCTTTCAATTGCTTGAAATTGAATGCGATTCCTTTGCATACGTTCCTCCAAAGACGGCAGTCGCGCCAACCCCATAGCCGCATTCAACACCCCCATCCGATAATTATACCCGATCTCCTTATGTTCATAATACGGCTTATCCTCCCGGGACTGGGTGGCCCAAAACAAGGCTTTTTGATATTCCTCTTTTGTTTTGACCAGCAAGGCACCTCCTCCGTAGGTGGTCACGATCTTGTTGTTGTTAAAGGAGATGATGCCCACCTCCCCAACCGTGCCCATGTGCCTTCCTTTTGAAGTGGAGCCCAGTGCTTCTGCTGCATCTTCCAAAACCGGGACTTCATACTTTTTTGCAATGGCCACCAGTTCATCGATCCGGCCGGGCATACCATACGCATAGACCACCACAATCGCTTTTGGCTTTTTTCCTTTTCCGTCAAGATCAGATAAAGCTTCTTCCAACAGTGCCGGGTCCATGCACCAGGTTTGCATCTCGCAATCGACAAACACCGGTTCGGCACCTAAATACAAAACCGGGTTTACGCTGGCGATGTAGGTGAAGGTAGGACAAATGACCAGGTCCCCCTGTCCTACCCCTAATAGTTTCAATCCTAAATGGATGGCGGAGGTTCCGCTGTTTAGGGCAACCGTATACGGTGAACCCGTTATTTTACAAATTTCTTTTTCAAAATCATCAATAATGGCCTGGTGGTGTTTGTCTTTGTACGCATCCAGTACACCCGACAATGCTTCGGTGGGAATCGGGTTATACGACAAAGAGATTTTAAAACTCATGCAGCCTTACCAGTATAGCGTTGATAAAAAAAACCAACCATCAAAAGTAACATTAACGTGGGATTTACAATAAGCCGGTGGATCTGTGAAAGCAACGGTGAAGAAATTTCACTGTCCCCTTCCAGCGATAATTTAATCCCAAAGTAAACCGGAAGGATTACTAATACCTCCAGCAGTAAAACATAAAACGCAATTTGCAAATATTTCTTTTCCTGAAAGATTGCCCAGATGATGGCAAAGCAACATATATCATTCAGCACCAACCGAATGGTTTTGTTGATTATAAAAATTGTATTGGGGTGCGGGGAAAAACCTGCCAACAGAAACCCGGCCAGGTTAATACGTTGAAAAACGTATATCAGGAACAAAGCGATAATCGAAAGGCAAACTACTGCCCAGCGTTTTGCACCGATTTTGGAGTGGCTACTTTCATGACCCATATCCACCAAAGTAAGAAAACAATGGCATAAATAAAGGCCGTAAAAATATATTTATGAAAGTAGTAAAAAAGCCGGGGATTGTGTTGCGCGCTTACAAACAACAATCCAATGCGGATCAAATTAAAAAAATGGATGACCACTGATCCTAACGGGATAAACCAGGCCATCGCTTTTACAGTACCTTTGAACGCAAAAATAAAGGCAACGAAGACAATCATCACATTGACGCCATTGCAACCTTCATAAAAATTCACAACGGTGTTGTGTCCCTTTTGCAGTTGCATGGTGGGGCGGTCAACACCCGGAGCAGAAGTGACCCCGCTATCAAACATGGAAATAAATTGCACTGATTGTTTCCCGACCCAAAGCGTAATCTTATCTGCTTGCCCTCCGAAGGATTCGATGTACAGGCCATAAACAATATTGCCAACGAAATAAATGGCAAGGAAAACAAATAAAAAACGAATGGCGGGTTTAAATTCTTTCCACATATTATCCCGGGTTATAATTCGCAAACATATTTATTACAAATATGCTCCCGGGCCGCATGGCCCCGTATACCCATCCAGCACTGTGCCCAATCCGCACTTGCCCATGCCAGGCCGAAGATTGGCCAAGGTGCAGTCTGAGTATACTGAAAAAGTTCATGATCCAAATAGTTAGTAGGGTTTAGCGGTAAGATTACAAACTAACATACTTATTTGATTTTTCGTGCAGGTACGCCCGCGATTACCCCACCTTCAAAAGATTTCGTAACAACAGATCCAGCGCCAACTTTTGAATCTTTCCCAATCGAAATCCCTTGTATAAATTTTACGCCAGTGCCTACATAACAACCTTCCGCCAATACCACTCTCCCTGAAATGGAGCAGCCCGGCATGATCGAACAGAAACTTCCAGCACGCACATCATGGCCAATCGTTGTGCTTAGGTTTACAATAACAAAATCCCCCAGGACAATCCCTGTGGTCAGGATACATCCTGCTGTGATGATGGTGCCGTCACCAAAATAATTCGTGACGCTTCCTATTTGTGCTGTCGGATGCACCAGCACCGGAAAACCAATATGCCGGTTGCTGATAGCGGTAACGATTTCTTTTCTGACCGTGGGCTCAGCGATTGCAATCGCCAGGCAAATGGGTTCTTCAATGCTATTGATTTCATTTAAGCCTCCAAGGACCGGAAGTCCATCAAGGGTTTCCCCAACTTTTTTTCCGTTATCATAAAACCCGATAATGTCCCATTCGTCCTCCACCTTATTCATTTGATAAAGCATGAGTGCTACCTCGCGCCCAAAACCCCCCGCTCCGTAAATGGCAATCTTACGCTTCTTCATTGCCGGTAAATGGTTGTTCGTGTAATGAAATGTCTTTCTTAAAGGATAAAAGTAGTTGAATCGTTTTGAATATGATCTTTGCGTCCAACAAGAATGACACATGCTTTAAGTAATAATTGTCCAGTTCGAATTTCTCCCTCCACGAAATAGCATTGCGTCCATTGACTTGTGCCCATCCGGTGATACCGGGTTTGACAAGATGGCGTTGCTTTTGTTCAGCATTCATTAAAGGTAAATATTCCACCGGCAAGGGCCGTGGCCCAATCAGTGACATTTCCCCTTTCAAGACATTGATCAATTGGGGTAGTTCATCCAGTGAAGTAGCGCGCAGAAAATCCCCAAACCAGAAGCGTCTTTCTTGCAAAGTATTACCATGAGGTTTTAGAGTCCTGAATTTAAGGAGTTTGAAAGGTATTCCGTTTTTTCCGGTTCGCTGTTGCGTGAAGAATACAGGGAACGAAAAAGCAATACTATAACAGAGAACTACAGTAACGAAAATCCACGAAAGGAAAATTGAAAAAGTAATGGAGCCAACAATATCCAACGCTGACTTGAAAATTTTTAAGTAATTCCTGCTCACCTAAAAATATAAAATAATGTTCTGAATATGATTTTGATATCAAGTCCAAAAGATTGCTGCTGGATGTAAAGCAGGTTCAAGCGCAGCTTTTCCGGCATAATTTCCTTTATATAAAAATCTATGGGATCAGGTTTTCCCTCCAGCAACTCATTTTCATTCCGGTATTCAATAGAGGCAAGATCGGTAATTCCCGGACGGACAGCGAGCACTTTAATTTGGGCTTCACTATACAAGTCCACAAATTTCTTAACTTCCGGACGTGGCCCCACCAAACTCATGTCCCCTTTCAGTACATTGATCAACTGTGGCAACTCGTCTAGTTTGAACTTCCGCAAGTAGAAACCAACCCGTGTTATCCGTGCATCCCTTGCACCAACCGTAATGGCATTTCCTTTGT
Source organism: uncultured Roseivirgaceae bacterium (assembly GCA_964398945.1). Classification (GTDB taxonomy): domain Bacteria; phylum Bacteroidota; class Bacteroidia; order Cytophagales; family Cyclobacteriaceae; genus JBGTGG01. The sequence goes on from CAYNOT010000005.1 coordinate 102,094, forward strand.
CAGCACCGATGGCCATCGTGCGGAATTTGAAAAGTTTAAATACTTTTTGATCCTTGCCGATTCGTTCCTGTAAATAAAAAACTGGGCCGGGGGAATTAAGTTTGATTGCCAGGGCAATTGCTAAAAAGAAGGGGACTAATATGATTAGTCCCAAAAAAGAAAATAGTATATCAAAAAAACGCTTAACCATTTATTGTTGATTCATACCCTTCTTGTATCGCTGCAACAATGAACTCGATTTTATTTATATCCAACTCCGGATAAATTGGCAAGGAAATTTCGCGTGAATAATTATCAAAAGCACTCGGAAAATTATCAATAGAGTATCCGCGTTCTTTAAATATTGTGAAAAGCGGAAGTGGCTGAAAGTGAACATTGACCGACACGCCCCTTTCCGTTATCAGGTTGATCATCTGATCGCGTTGTGCTTCTGAAATCCCCTTTACACGCAACGCAAATAAATGATAAGAGGACTTTCTTTCCACAGAATCTAACGGTGGTAGTTCCACCCAACTGAATTTAGAAAGCAGGGAAACATACTCATTAAATACGCGCCTACGTTCAACCAGTATCTGTGAAGTGTACTTCCGAAGTTGCGCCAACCCTATGGCCGCACAAACATCCGGCATGTTCATCTTAAAACCGGGATAGACGATATCGTATTTCCATCCCGCTCCATTTGTTTTTGCAAGCGCGTCTTTCGTTTGCCCGTTTAACGACCAAAGTTTTAATGTCTTATAAACTTCTTCATGGTTAAACTGGCTTTCCGGAAGGTTGATGCAAATCGCGCCCCCTTCGGCTGTCGTAATATTCTTTACTGCATGGAACGAGAAAACTGTAATATCTGCCAACCGCCCGGTAGGGTTTCCTTTATAAGCCGCACCAATGGAATGTGCTGCATCCGCAAGCACTAAAATCCTGTCAAGTTTCTTTTGGTGTTCCCCTTCTGCTTTAAATTTGTTTTTAATTGAGGGGTCATTTACCACTGAATAAATTGCATCATAGTCGCACGGCCATCCGGCAATGTCCACAGGTATAATTGCTTTGGTTCGCTCCGTAATCTTATCTGCGATTAAATCAGCTTTGATGTTAAAGTCATTATCACAATCGATCATCACGGGTGTGGCACCCAGGTGCATAACAGCAAGTGCTGTGGCCGCATACGTATACGCAGGAATAATTACTTCATCACCGCGCTTTACACCGTACCAGTGCAATACTAGCATCAGTGCGGATGTTGCAGAATTGCAGCAAGCCACCCGTTTGATTCCCACTTCTTCAGCCACTAATTTTTCCAATGCCAATACTTTTGGCCCCGAAGTAATCCAGCCGCTTTCGAGTGCTTCCAGCACTTCGCGTTTGATGTCGTCATCGATGTAGGGTGGGGAGAAGGGGATTTTCATTTGTAGATTTGGACTATCTTTTCAACTATTCTTTCAGATGTTTTTCCATCCCATAATTCTGGAATATCTCCATATTTCCAGTCACCTTTAGTTAATTTGTTGATCATGCTTGGAATCTGATCGAAGGCATCACCAATCAAAACATTTGTTCCTATTTCAACTGTCTCTGGTCTTTCTGTGGTTGTTCTGAGCGTAATACAAGGTTTATGCAAATAAGTTGTCTCTTCCTGAATTCCTCCGCTATCAGTAACGACACCCATGGAGTTATTAATTAAAAATAAAAATTCAAGATAACCTAGTGGACCGCAAGTATAAAAAGTGGAGGGTAAGTTTATTTCAGTCAACATCTTCTGCGTTCTTGGGTGAACAGGAAAAACAATTGGGGTCTCCTTCGCTCCTTGTTGCAAAAGTCTAATGATTTTTTCCAAGCTTTCACGATCATCAACATTCGAAGGTCTATGTAAAGTAAGCAAAAGATATTGTCGATCTTTTAACTTATAATCATCAAAAATCGCTGGCTGACGAAACCGACTGTGTTGTGATACCAAAGTGTCAATCATGGTATTACCAACCCAAAATATTTTATGGGGATCTACACCTTCCTTGACAAGATTCTCGCCAGCATGAGGAGTAGTTGTGAAATAATAATCAGCAATGGAATCTGTTACTAATCTATTAATCTCTTCCGGCATAGTCCGATCACCTGACCGAATACCAGCCTCCACATGAGCGACATCAATATTTAACTTTTTGGCTACAATAGAACACGCTAGCGTTGAGTTAACATCACCCACTACAATTACCAAATTAGGTCGATTACTTAAAAGTTCTTTTTCAAAACTTATCATTATTGACGCTGTCTGCTCTGCCTGGCTTCCTGATCCAGCCTGTAGGTTGGCATGTGGTTCAGGTATCCCCAGATCCCTAAAAAAAGATTGGCTCATAGCATCATCGTAGTGTTGCCCCGTATGAATTAATCGATACTCAATTGTAGTGACTCTACTTTTATACTGGTCAATCGCCTTTACTAAGGGAGCAATCTTAATAAAGTTTGGTCGTGCCCCCGCAACGATCGTTAATTTAATATTCATTCCTCTGTTCTATATTTCATGACATTAAAAAAACAAGCATCATATTAATTTTTCCATTGATGTGGATTTCCCGTTAATCTCCGAAACGCTCCAACCATTTCGCTGATAAGCAGCAATAGCTTGATTGTTATCAGACAAAACTGATAAAATCATTCGCTTTAGTCCCTTGCTTTTTGCAATGACTTCAAATTCTTGAAGCAGTAATGATCCATAGCCTTTGCCCTGAGATTTGGGGTCAACACCAATTACTACGAGACCCACATAGGGTTCGAAAATAGGTTTGGCTTCTTTATTCTTATTCTTGTTAGTTAGAAAACGGGTCTTCAGATTTTTTAAAATAAAGGGAAATTTTGCTCTAACCTCCTTATGAAATATAAGCCAAGGTCTTAATAAGAATGATTTCACTGCTGAATTAAAGCTATATTGGGCCATACTTGAAGCTGAGCCTTCACCCCAGATAGTTTTCACCATTCCGCCACAATATCCTACGCATTTACTCTCTTCATTTATAAAAATCAAAAATGTATGATCATTAGATAAATACCACTGCAACATTTTACCAACATACGATAGACCAAGTGCTGAAGATAAAGATGCAGGAAAGGCTGCACGATGACACCGAGCAATCTCTTCAATGTTTTTTTCTGATGCTGTTCTAATTTCTACCAATGCCATTCATTCGTTTGATTAGAACGTTACTAAGCCCCTCAATCTGTTGGCTTCTATCAAATTGATCGATTGCAGTCTGCATATTACTTTTTCTTATCTGAGCATATTGGCTCTCCTCCATGTTTACAAATTCATGAATACACGTTTTTAATTCAATCCAATCTTTTGGTGGAATAACCCATCCTGACTTTGTATTTCGAATGATTGACGCTCCTTCACCTTCCCCGGAAAAAATAATAGGCAGTCCTGCTGCAAGAGCTTCATAAATTTTTGATGGTACAGCTCCGTAAATATTTTTTACCAGTGGGATTAAAGTACCTCCATAAGAACCTAATACTGCGGGCATCTCATCGCGCTGTAGTGTACCATGATAAATAATACCCCGATCGTGATTCTGCTTTAAAAAAGTGAGCAGCTTATCTTGCTCCGCACCTGTTCCATAGATGTGAAATTCAGCATTTAATTCTTTAAAATTAATCGTCTCACATATCGAAAGAATGCCCTGGGCCACGCCTAACAAGCCAGCATAGACAATTTGATTTCTTTTTTTGTGATCAAATTTACTCTCGTTAAATCGTGTTGTGTTTACACCATTTCTGAACAAATGGGTCTTATCACTGCTTCGTGCAGCAATGTAATCAACTATTTCTTGCGACTGGCCAGTACAAATAAACGCTTTCTTGTATAAAAATCGTTCTAGGGTTTCCAGTAATGAATATAGAAATCCATCATTAATCGCCCCTAATTCTTTTGCTGAAAGCGGCCAAAGGTCGGATATATTAACAATTAACTTTGATCGTGTTAGTTTTGATAGGATCCATCCTGAAAATCCTAATGGTAAAGGTGGGCTCTCTACTAATAAATAAGAAGGCTTTTTACTGTTGATGAAAAAAAAGGAAAAGAGACTGGTAAAGGAAAAAGAAAGCATACTTATAATTCTCGGAAATGCTTTCGGGGAATTTGAAGGATACAACCAATAGCGCTTTACTTCAATTCCTTCTATCCAATCAATTTGGCTAAATTTATTCTTATGTGATGAAAATATTTTACCTGTAGGATAATTTGGCATTGCCGCCACTATACTAACCTCCCAACCAAGCTTGATTAGCCCTTTGGCCATATCAAATAGCCTATTCTGAGGGGCACCCATTTCCGGTAGAAAATACTGTGAAAGAATTACAATTTTTTTCAATACAGCATCACTTAATATTAGAAATAACAGCCCTGAACTTACCCATCTTAGTACGCGGAATTTTATCCATTAGAACCACCTCAACATTTACATCCCCCACCCGCTCTTTCAGACTAGCGACCACTACCTGTTTTGTTCGATCATCATAGTCTTCGTCTGGAACCAGATTAAGTGTAAAATGATCCACATCCTCTTGTACAATTTGAGCCTCCAATATTCCTAAATCTTTTTTAAAAACTGTATCGAGCCGACCGATCCTTCTACCATCCCTGGTGATTACCATATCGTCATCCCTGCCTGTAATTTCTTCAATATTAAAATAATCAATCTTACCGGCTGCAGGATGGACTAATTTTCCGTTATCACCCAGACTATAACGAATTAACCCCATGTCCTGATTTAAAATACCGGTACATATAAAGGGCGCCCCGTCTATTGAAGAGCTGTTCTCAACAATTCCCACCTCTGGCCAAAGCTCCATTAAGCCATCGCTTTCAGGAGATGAACATCCTGCAGCGACAAGCTCACTCATGCCATAGGTATTTACTACCCGGCAATTAAACATTTTGGTGATCATCTCAGTTTGATAGTCAAACAAGGGCTCAGCATTGCTTATTGCAACCTTTAAGATGGGAAATTTCAAATTCTGCTTACTGCCCAATAACGCTAGTGAATATAAAGACGATGCGTAGCCAAAAAGATACTCGATTCCAAATTTTCTCATAGCCTCCAGATAAGCAGCAACGGAATCACTACTAATGTGATAGGATGACATATAGAGTTGGTTCATGCTATAATTCTTTACCCAAAAGGGCGGCCGGGTTCGATTAAAAGGTATCAGCATCTGACCTCCTAAAATTCCATAGCGAGAATCCTTTGTAATACCTTGCCAATTTCTAATGCGCCTTTCGAAGATCGCGTAATATTGAAGAGTCGTTTCCTTTGACCAAAATACATTTAACGGAGAGCCCGATGTGCCACCAGTATGCTCGTGATACATTTTTTTTGGATTGCAATCTTCAGCTAAAAAACCAAATGTATTTGCTCGAACGATTTGCTTATCAATAACAGGCCAATTTGTGAGTTCCATGTATGATGAAGTATCCCCCTTTCTTCTTCTTTCGGACCAGTAGTTTCTATAGTAAGGAATAGAATGATAGGCTCTATCTAAAAGTTTTTCCAATACATTTTCCTGATAAACTTTCCATTGCGAAAAGTTCCATTCTTCCCGCAAAGCAGCTTCCTCAATAAGGCTTGAAGATTTTTTAGAATAACGCCACCTATTTCGCAGATAACCATAAGCGCTTACCGCGATATCCCTTCCAAAGTTGGGAAGCTGGTAAAAGATGTCTCTTGCGAAAGAATTCATCCTAATTTTGGTTCCTCAAATTCGTCCAATATTTCAAACCAGGAGTGCTTTACAGATTCCCAGTCAAAAGTCTCTATTTTCTTTCGGGCATTAATTGCCAACTGTTGAGCAAGAGCTGGATTTTCAATTAATTGGATAATTTTCTCCACCATCTCTGACACGTCTCCGGGATCAACGAGGAGACCTGTTTCGTTATCGGTTAATAAATACGGAATTCCACCCACATTTGTAGAGACAATGGGAAGCCCAAGGGCCATCGCTTCGATTACGCTTATCGGTGTATTATCAACAGTCGTTGTATTAATAAAAATATCATAATCATCAGCCATTTTATGCCAGTCGTTTTTCGACAATACACCTGTAAATTTAACGGCAACGGTCATCCCAATTTGTTGAACAACTTCCTGACAACGAAAAAGACTATTATCCCGATCAGGACCAACCATGCAGAGTTGTGCATTCTGCCCGATGAGTTTTAGGTTCTGCAGCACTTGAATCGCCATTTCGGGATTATAGATTTTATGAAATGAACGTACCCATAGCAAGCGTGGTGTAAACCGGAAACGCTCCTTGAATTTATAGTCCGACAAATTGATACTATTTGGGATATAGTGAACATTCTGCAGTCCAAATTTTTGAAAAACTTGCGCCAAATACCCTGAAGGAGCGATCAGCTTTTTAGCACCTTCAAAAACAAATCGGGACAAATGCGGATTATTTTCCAACCTCAGCTTCAGATTGCCACCCCGTAATATCGGCATATAGGGAAGTGAAAATAGCTTACAGAAAATGGCCGCTCCCAGCGCATAGTAAAACCCCAAAGTGCTATAGGTATCAATCAAGACAATATTTACTTTATTTCGATTCCGAATGATAGCCCACATCATATCTAACCACCGCAGCACCTGGCTTCGTTTATTCGAAACCAATAATATTGAATAGCGAACCGATAATAATTTTCCAAGAATCTCAATTGAGCTTGGTGTATTGCCGTGTCGGGAAAGATTGTTACCTAGGTAAAGGATCATTCAATAATGGAATAAACGGCATTAACAATTTCAATAATTGTTTAAAGTTTTGGATCGATTTATAACAATCATTACATCCGAAAGCAAAAATGAAATCCATTTCTTACCAACCAGCCAATATTGCAACTTGTAGAGAGTCTTATCACTGAAATACTTCATTCCAAAAAAAGGAAAATTAAATCGAATCTCAGATTGAATGGTTAAATCATATTTGCTGCATAAATTAATAATCACTTTCTCATTGATTTCGTTTAAGGTGTAATTCATTTTTTTATTATGCCACCACCTTCTAGCCCTAATCAGCCAATTAGATGAATCACTATACTGAATAATAACAGTTCCTTCAGGTGTAACTAAATCATTTAGTTTTGCAAACACTAACTCTATATCCGGAACATGAGCAAGTACACCTACTATTAATATAAGATCATATTGACTAGTTCTATCAAAGGAACCGAAGTCTAAATTATGGTACTCTACAAAAGACTTCTTAGCCGGAAAATTAGATTCAATATTCAATTTTGCCAATGATAACATATTCTCAGATAGGTCAATCATTGAAATATGTTCAGCCTCATTTATAAAATCAAGAACCAAAGAACCATCTCCACAACCCACATCCAAAATATTTTTAAACGAATATCCTGACACTAAATTTTTTATTATTTGACGTCTTAATAAGATACCAAATCGCTTATGCAGATACAATCCGGTTTGATTAAAGAATTCTCTTACTTCACGATCACCTGTTTTCATAACTTATTATAAACATCATTAACGACTTTATCTAAAAAGATATCCATGGAGTGATTTTTTAAAATGTATTCTCTTCCGTTCTTTCCCCAAATAGACCATTGCTTTTCATCCAGCAAAATTGCTTCAATTGCCATAGCTAAACTATCCCTATCATTTGACGGCACAACTTTACCACACGCAGCCTGCCGTACAATACGACCACACTCGCCAACATCGGTTACTACAACCGGAAGAGAGGAAGCCATATATTCCAGCAGGCTAATTGGCAGACCCTCATCAGCCGATGAAAGCACTCCTATATCAGCCATACTCAACAACTCTGGAATATTCGTTACTGAAGGATTTAAACTTACATAATCTATTAAATCATTTTCAAGTGATAATTTTTTAATTTTTACAAAATATTCACTTTCAAAATGTGAACCAAAACACTTAATTGAAAATTTCAAACCACGAGATTTAAGAATACTTGCTGCTGCTAATAAATTTTCGTAATCCTTTTGTTCTCTATAGTTAGCCAATACAACTATCACCTTCTTTTCTCCATTTGGAATTGGAGTCTTGTAAAATCTCGAAACTTGAATAGGGTTTTTTATCATTAATGCCCTTGAATATCCAATCTTATTAAGTACCCAATTCTGTATTTGATCTGAAACAGTTATCCATGCTCCGACTCGACTTAAAAGTAATTTTTGTAAAAAAATATTTCTTAAACTTAAAAGAGGGTTGTGATCATGATGAATAATATGAACATTTCTTAGACCCATTAAAGCAAGGGCACAAAAAATTGCGGTGCTATTTCCGTGAGCGTGCACAATTCCAATCTTATTAATTTTAATAAACTTTCTGAATATCAATAATCCATGATAACTTTTTGATCGATTGAGACAAAAGAAATTTATTTCTTGATTCAATTCCTGGCTTAGAGTTCCATCCTGTCTTGTTGCACAAAAATAAACTTCATACCCTCTGTTGATTAATCCATTAGCAAGATCAACGGCAACTCTTTCAGCTCCACCCGGATTTAAGGTATCAATTATTTGAACAATTTTTTGCACTCTAAATCAGATTTTACCAACACGATTTTCCACTGTAACTTTATAAATCATTTCTTCAAAAAAACATTAAATAACAGATAGCCCATTAGTTTCAATCAATTTTAACACTTTGCACAATTTCTTTTCGCAAAGCTGTTTTTCTCAACATACGTTTATAAGTCCGAAGTCTATCTAATTTTGATGTAACACAAATAAACCCAACGCCATACAAGAAACTTGGTGCTGCAATGCGCGTTGCAGCATGCGTCATAAAAACAAAACAAAATCCAACAAACGCGATAGTCAAAGTTCGTTCAAGGATTTTTTTTCTGTCAAAAAAATGTTGTAGTGGTAACACTATCAAAATTAATATTGCGACACCACCAAACAAACCATGCTCAGCTAACATACGCGAAAACTCATTGTGTGCAGCCACTACAATTGAATATCCATATTTCTTCCGGAGTTCGGCACCCATCCCAGGACCTACACCCAGAAATGGATTCTCCATAAATATTTTCCAATCTATAGATACAATTAATGTTCTTCCAGAGGTTAATTCTTCAATATCTTCTGCTTGTTTACCTCTTTTTATGCCTTGATATCGGTCTGATAGTTTATTGCCAGTCAAATTATCTGTGTAATCAAATAAGAATATGGCTAAGACAGCAAAAAGTGCAACAAATAAAATTCCTCGAATTGTATTCCTGTTAAACCCTACTGTTTTCCATGTGAAATAAATAAAGACAATCGCAAGTAAAATGAGGGGCGTAATCATGCCACCACGCGAAAAAGTTAGAAGCCCCCTAAACAGCAAGAAGCCGATGTAGCTCAATGCAAGTAAATAGCTACCAAATAACCTAATCTTTAAAAAATATGCCAACCCCATTAGAAGTATGCCAAGACCCAGTACGGAAGACATTTGATTTGGGCCATAGACACTTGTTGCAAAGTTTGAATCATACCCAAATTTAATTTCACTAAAATCGGGTGTATTAACCACCAGATATCCAAGAATGGAAGCTAGAGGGAAAAGGATAAAAAGAAATAAATTTCTCAATGCATCCCCATCCAAGGGCTTTTTATAAAAATAAATGGCAGATATTGCCAAGCACAGAAGTCCGGAAAGATTGGCCGAAATTAACTGGCGTGTACCTTCTAAAGTTTTCCCGTCAGATAAGAACATTCCGGGAATAAAAAGTATCAAGAATAAAATAAAAAGATATTGAATGTGGCGGCCGCTCCTAAAAATGGATATAAATAATATAAGACTAATAGCATACTTTATAAATTCATGAGGCACGCCAGAGGCAGACATTCTCCCCAATAGTTCTATTCCTACAAGGTATGCTGCGAATAAATATTCCGGGTAGCGAGTCGACTTTCTAAACGCTGCAAAAATCCCCAAGAAAAAAATCAGAATAATCCATGTAAATACTAAAGATGGAATTAATCCAGCGACAATACCCAAAAGAAAATGGGAAACTAGAACTATATCAGATTTATAGCGATTAAAATTCACAATTAAAGGGAATCAACATTAGTTTGATTGATCATCGTTCATAAATAATACGAAATCTCCTTCTTAAATTTCTCCAATGTATATTGTCTAGCCCATTGCAACGCTTTTGTAGAAAGAGAATCGTAATCGATTTCGCCCTTGATGATATTAATTATTTCTACAGCAACACTATTCGCATCCTGTGGAACAATTCTTCCGCGTGTCTGATGGTCAAGCATCCAGGGAACGCATGATACAGCCGTAGTGATTGGCACGCACCCCCAGCTCATAGCTTCCGCTACAACCTTAGGCCAACCTTCCATCCGGGAAAGAAACACCAGAAAGTGCGCCTCGCTGTAGTAGTTTTTAATATCTTCTGGCGATACATTCCCATGAAAGAAGACTTTTTCCTGTAAGCCATATTCGGCTATTAGTTTCTTACAGCGCTCCTCATAGGGACCTGCACCTAAAATATCTAACTGAATACTTGTAATACCGGATGACATTAGGACATGCATTGCCTTAATGGAAAGATCAGGCCTTTTACGTTCATCTAATGTTCCCGCAAATAGGAATTTTAAAACAGGATCAGTAATCCGTTTTTTCTTCGGGAGTATGGAAAACTCACTTTCTGTATAACTGGCAGTAAAAAAAGACACACAGTTACGCGTAAAATTATTCCACTGGCCATAAATAAGTACGCGCATGTTGTGCGAAAAAAATGTGTTGCGTGACAAAATTTTTTGAATCTTGTAACTCAGATGCTCTCCCGGGTAGTCGTCCCAATTACCTGCATACTTTACAGTCTTTGATTTAAACGGAAAAAAAATTTGCGCCACTAATCCAATAAGACCCAAATTGCCAGGACACCGCAAATGAATATGATCTGCCCACATCATTGCCCTTATACATTTAAAAAAGACAAGAGGAATAATAAAAACCGCTTTCAATTTACCAGCCAATGTAAGTGTATCAAAACTCGGTATTGAAGTAAAGGAAAGTTTGCTAGTTGTCAAAAACTTACTGTCAATAGAGTCCACTTGAAATTTTACCTTTGGCGCCACAACTCGCGTCTCTCCCACCAAACTAAACCAAATGTTCATTTCACGAACAAAGGGTCCATACGCGTAATACCCTCCATTCAGTTCTTTGTAAGGAGCGTGTGTGATAACCAAAAATTTCATTAAATGATCTCTTTATAGAAGGCTATATTCTGTGCAATTACTTTTTCAACCGAAAACCGTTCAAGAATATCAGCACGGCCTTGACTGCCCAATCGCAATGCCAACTCAGGATCTTTAAACAACGCAATAACTTTGGTGGCAATATCAATGGGTGCGTAAGGGTCGCATAAAAGTCCGGTTACACCATCTTTTACAACTTCAGGGCCTGGGCCAGCATTCGCACCGATGAATGGCTTTCCACTTGCGAGTACTTCCAACCACGCCAATGGCAATGCCTCCATATGGGAAGGATATACACAAACTTCTGCAGTAGCAATCAGTGCAGGTATATCATCATGGCCGACTGAGCCTAAAAAATGAACATCCGATACCAAATCTTTAGGGATACGCTGTCTCAAATTTTCAATAAATCTTGCATCGCCTCTTCCTGCCAGTACCAGTTGGGCTTTGGGGAATTCCGATTTTACAATTGAAAATGAGTCAACCAATTGAGTCACCCCTTTTTTCTCTTTTATTGATCCAATAAAAAGAATGCGCCCGCGAATTGTAGCGGTCTGATCCACCTTGTTAAATTTCGAGGTATCGGTAATGTTAAAAATTACCCTTACTTTCTGTTTATCAAACTGAATGTATTTCGATGTATGATCCCGAACGTATTCACTTACCGCAATAAAAAAATCAGATCTTCTAAATGATCTTTTTTCCTGAAAGCCTTTCCAGAAATCAATCTTTCGATTTTCAGATTTAGCAAAAAAATGATGTCCTCCATTAAGTCGAATAATGTATTTTATCCCTTTTATTGGTCGCAAAAAAGCAAACCCATTTTCCTGACTTTCTATTATATCAATTGGATTTGCACTCTGTATTTTCTTTATCTCCTTTAAAAGACGCTTACTGGTATCCATAAAGCGCAAAAATGGAAAGTTACTTTTTCGCAACGCGTGAATATGAACGCCATCCTTAACGGTATGAAGATCTTGTTCGAATGAATAAACACCAACAACAGTAACGCGAACATCATGCTTAGCATACTCCGTTGCCAATAATTTCACTACTGTCCCAATACCACCGTGAGAAACATTCTCTAACGGATATTCATTACATACAATACATATATGCATATCGCTTTTAAAATGAAATATAATCCCTACTAGAGTTGTAGTTAATAATCTCAGACTTTGGAGAAACTACAACAGCCTTGTCTGAAACATCAAAATTAACAACCGCATTCGCACCAATAGCCACATCATTACCAATCGTAATGGGACCAAATATTTTAGCCCCTGGTCCGATCCACACACGATCACCTATAATAGGATTGCCAAAAGAACCTTTGCGTCTCCCGATCCCAATTACAACCATAGGACCAATGTTGCAATTCCCGCCTATCACAGCACCACCATTTATAACAATTGGGCCATGATGACTTAAATATAATCCTGCTCCAATTTTGGTCTGATGCGGAATTGATATGCCGTACAGCCATTGTGAAAATTTTAATCCAAGAAACCCTGATAGATTAATTATTTTCCTAACATACGTGTTAGTGAATTTATAATACATGTAGTTATTAAACCTATAGATTAGTGTACAAATGAATCCATAATTAAAAAGGATCATCTTTAAAAATGAAAATACACCCTTAACCTTGTATCTTTTATAATCATTTCTTAGGGAAGAAAGTAAGCTCATAAATTAATCTAATACTTTTCGAGCCTTCGTTAAGCCTCTTATAAAATACATGTAGCGCTTAAATAACTCAACAGGGTTAAGCCACATGGAGGAAGGTTGCAGCAACGTCCATGTACAATCAAGAAGGAAACTTAAATAATTAGGATTCAAGTTTTTAAAATGGAAATAGCATGCGTTGTAATAAAACCACCAGCTAGGTATTGATGATGACCGTGCACCACTCATTTTTGCCTGCCAATGAAAAAGTGCTGCCTCCGGATGATGATAGACTTTAACACCACATCCCTTTAGTTTAAAACCAAAGTCTACGTCATCGAAGGTTCCAAACATTTTCTCATCGAATCCTCCATGCATGTCGTACACACTTCTTCTGAAACAGAAATTAGCCGTACAAATCACATACGTCTCTACTTCGAAATCACAAGGTTGATAGTTCGGCAATCCAAAGTCAGTAAAGCGATTTCCTTGAAAAATGACAGGCTTATCTGTTTTTTTTATTTTAGGTGTTTCCACCAAACCAGATATAGCTTCATACTTTTCATCTCTAAACAAACGGACATAGGTCGAAAACAAATCCTTTTCGAACGCAACATCATCATCGATAAACAAAAGTAGATCACCCGATGCCTTTTTCAATGCAATATTGCGCTGCAGAGAGACATTTCCAGGTATGCCATAGCGCACGTATTGCATAGAGAAATTAAAATTGGCTGCCTCCTCTTCACTTAGCTGCTCTTCTGTTACCGAGGCATCAACTACAATTACTTCATAATCTGTGTAGGTCTGTAACGCAACACACCTTAATGTTTTCTTCAACCATTCTTTTCTATTATAGGTTGGTATAAGCACGCTAATCATCGTAGGTTACGTTAATGAACTCCAATCGCTTTCCTTATCAAAAGAAGTAAGCCGAAAATTTTGCTCAATAGGTACAGTGCTATACAATACGGAATCATATTTCGATTCTGCATTCTCCGTTAATGAATAATACTCCACCACATCTATTTCCCGACCCCTTACTGTCTCCTGCACCAAATCAGCAATTTTTAGATTTTCAGGTATTTTATAATCCAGTACTTTTCCAACCTTCAAGCCAGATTGTTTCTGCTCCAAAATCCCAAAAATAAATACTTCTTCATTCTGAACATTCCAAAAGGAGATATTCGGATTCAATTTCCGCAAATCAGAAAACCAATTGAGGGTCTGAACATCGTGAAAGAAAAAAACTGAGTTTTTCGTACTTGTAATCAATTTCCATGCGTCAGAATCAGGAAGGCCTATTTGAAAAGATGTACCATCCCGTTTACCTCCTCTTGACGAAAAATTACCCAATCCGTATTTCAGTGCGCGCAACATTCTTTTGAACAAGAAGTCCTGATAAACATGTAATCCATATCGAAATGGATTGATAATGCATTTAGTCTTTGTATAATATAACGCATTCTTGTACAGCTGAGTAGTCAGCAGACGTGCCTTTGGAGGAGCTGGTGTCCCAAAACTATAGTTGGTAAGCCCCGCTACTCTTGACAATAATTGATTGCCAACTCCACTGGTTCTGAATTCAGCATGAACGAACCAATCTGCAAACCAGGTAGCCGGATAGCTGTTCTCATTACAACAAAATGTTTTATTAATAATACCAATGCATCCAACTGGTTGATTGTTTGAGTAAGCAATGAATCCCACCGGGCTATTGGTAATTGGCTGCTGAAGATATTTCCATCGATAATAATCTTCTGATACCTCGCTCCGTAACCTTAATAGAAATATGAAATCTGAAAAATTGGAAGTAACTAATGGCTTAATGTCAATCATCCTTTTAATGAGTCAAGAACTCGATCCGCTGCTTTTCCATCGATATCACCGCAAAGTAATCGAACCATTTGAGCACGTTTCTCAGAAAGATGCAGTGGGTTCTCAATACCCTCGACACTTAACGCTAGCAAATTTTCCAACGTAGTACTCAAGGGTGTTGCTCCGGTTTTCATTATCGGTTTATAATGATCGGAGTAATGAAAATTGTAATAAAGCGAACTAAATTTATTTTCAGAATTACTACTAAATCCAACACATACGATTGGTTTATCTAAAATAGCAGCATCAATTGAAACCGTTGATGCAATATTGATAACCAGTTCACAATAGCGAAGAGTATTACTAAAAATCTCTAAATCTTCTGTCGATGGCTCACCCCAGAACAAGGTCTTTTTATTTGCATGTGACCAAGGGTAACTAACGCGAATAAAAGGATAATCAGTCAGTAATTTATCCCAACGATCATAATCATCCATGGGATGAAGACGAAGTACAAACTGATATGAGCGCAGTGTAACATTATTCTGAAAGGCATCTAAAATTTTTTGGACTAGCTGTGGTTCGTCCGGAGTGAGGATATGGTGATTAGCGCAATATATAATATACGGAGCCATTCCTAAGTCCAACTTGGCCTGCAACCATTCTCTGGATTGAATATGCTTTTGTTGGACGTGGAAATCAAATTGAGGTGTACCCGTAATTGTGATACGCTCAGTTGAAATATTATAAATGGATGTAAGTTCATTTCCCATTTTAGCATTCCATACTAAAAACTTATCAAAAATTTTAATGGGTAAGTAACCTCTGCTGGTAAGGTTATCAAAAGAAAGAATATGCGTAACTATCTTTACATGGTATGCATGTAATAATCTAAAAAGCGGCCATTCTGTATTTACAACAAATGAAGTAGACAAAGCAAAATAAGGATTGATGGCCTTAATCTGGCTCTCAAGTTCCACATCAATTCTTTTCACAAAAAATCGTTGCTCCAAACGCTCAAGCAATCGATAGAAAAAAGGGATGCGAAAAATCACCGCTGCCACGTCCACGATGAAAGCCCGAATACCTTTTGTTCCTGCCTTGGTAATGGATTTGAATACCGCATCCGAAGAAGTGGGAAACCTTCTCCAATGAGCCTCCCGAAGAATCAAGGAACACCACAATTGCAATCCTGAATATTTTTGGACCTTAAGTATTAACAATTGCTCTTCAGAAATGCCTATACCTAGCATGTATGCTTTTCCGCTTTCCGGAACAGCATAAAAGATTTCATATTGTTCATTAAGCTTCTTCGCAATACCTGAAAGGATAAAATTACGAATCCCCCACACCAGCGGGATTGAAATTATAATTCGTTTCAATTCATTACTAATTTGACACGTAGGAAAAGGAAAATAATTATACTTAATATCGCTTATTGAATTACTTTACTATACTTAAAGTATTCAAAATCTTCCTTATAATGTTCTACAACATAGTCAACCAATTGCGTTGACGTATAGTACTCACGATAGTCCTTCTTCTTTATTGATTTATTCAAATGTGGCAACGAGAGGTCAAGATTAAGTCTCGATCCAACAGTTCTGAAATCGGCCTTTAAAGTCTCAAAGTTTCCAATAAAATCAACCAAATTATTACCTTCATTATCACAAATCCAGGACTTTTGTAAGTAATTATAACCACACTCCCCGCGCCACTTTATATACTTCTCGAAAGACCCCAGATATCTTGCAAGCTCGTAATGCCTGTGGCTTGGAGTTTGTAAAATATAGGTGTACATCGAAACGAGCCAATCAAAAGGGTTTCTGACAATTGCAAATTTAAAGTAATCCTTAAAAATTTTAGGAGAGACTAATTGCTGAATTTCTGCGGCTTTCGAATGCTTCTTTGTATTTAAATACAAGTTCCACTTTGGCGATCCAGGAAGCCTGAACTTTTCTGCGATAAACCGCATACCCCGTTGCTTGAGGTCATATTGATAAGCATGTGGCTTAAGCACAGTCTCCGCACTTGTACTGCCCGTCTTCCAAATCTGGATATAAATAAATTTTCTTTTGTAAGATATTAGCAAAATATTTTTTTATAGTTTCAACAAAAACTCTAACCTTAGTAAACTGATTATTAGACTGAAAGGAATTACAATTCGTTTCACTTTTTTGCAAAGTTAATAAATTTTGAAATTCTCTGCCCGCGTAAACCACTCCATGCAAAAAGTAAAAGCAAAAATATTTTAAACGTAAACCGAGTTTTAACAGCCTGTAGCAAAAGGGATTTGCTTTCTGCATATCCTGAGAAATAGGCACTTTGTGCCCATGTAATTATTCTGCTCTCAATATAACCATCCAATACTTTGCTGACACCCAAAAATTTCCGATAGATAGCAATCCGATCTTTATAAAATCTACCTCCGATTTGGCGGGAAAGAGGCTTAGCCACAACACGGTAGCGCACTGAAACTATTGGACAGAATCCAACTTTGAAATGTCTTAAAATGCGAAGGATCATGTCGATATCCTCCGTTTTTAATTGCTCGTCATACTCTCCAACAACTTCAAAAACTTCAGCTCTGTAAATGATCGAAGGGGATGGAAAACGGAATTGCTCACGTAAAAATGGCTCAAACAAACCACCCTCTATAGGAACCACACCTTTTTGTTTAAACCATGATGGCTCAACCAGCTTACTGTTTTTATCCATGGTAGACATATCTGAATATACCAAGCCATATTCTTCACTTAATGTTTTGAAATATGCAATTTGCTTTTCTAAACGATCCATTTCCATTTCGTCATCCGATCCAATTAAAACAAAGTAGTAACCGACCTGCTTAATGAGTTTATTACAAACAAAACAGACCCCTTTGTTTTGTTTGTTCACCGTAAGCGAGACTTGGAGATTGTTTTTCGTTATCCATTCATTTATCAGATTTACGGAATTATCCGTGGAAGAATCATCAACAATTTTTAACTCAATGGGTGCGTACGTTTGATTGTAAATTGAAACTAGGGTTGATATAACATACGGGGCATTGTTATAGGATGCCACCGCTACTGTTACCAATTTGTTTTGAGGATCAAAATTCCGTTCTCTGAAATCGACTATCATGAAAAGAATTTTTGAATAGCGTTGCCCACTTTGATCACCTGGTCTTGTGACATACCAGGCCAAAGCGGAAGACTCAGTGATGTATTTGCCAATTCTTCTGCAATAGGGAAATCACCAGAACGGTGGCCAAGATCTACATAGGCCTTTTGCAAGTGTGGTGGTATCGGATAGTGAATCAACGAACCAATCCCTTCTGAAGTAAGGTGCATTTGTAAGGCATCTCTATGCTTGGTTCGAATGACATATAAATGAAATACATGTGTTGCCCCGGGAAGTATAGTTGGTAATACCAAATCGCTAATACCTTGCAAGGCTTCACGATACCATAATGAAATTGTTTGGCGCTGAACAGTCCATTCCATGAGGTATTTTAATTTTATGGACAGGAAACCTGCCTGCACTTCATCCAGTCGCATGTTATATCCAATAAAATCATTCTTATATTTCTCGGCTGACCCGTAGTTGCGCAGTGCTTTGATTTTTTCTGCGAATGCTACGCTATTGGTGGTCACCGCACCAGCATCTCCAAACGCACCCAAATTCTTTCCCGGATAAAAACTGGTCGCATTAATAGTGCCCACGCTACCTGTCATTCTTCCATTAAATACTGCACCTTGTGCCTGTGCATTGTCTTCAATAACATAGAGATTACGTTTTGTTGCAATCTCCATGATCGCATCCATATCACACGCTTGCCCATACAAATGCACCGGCATAATAGCTTTCGTGTTTCTAGAAATAGCTACTTGAATTTTCTTCGGATCAATGTTATAGGTGTGAATATCGGGCTCTACAAAAATAGGTTTAGCGCCTACATATGAAACTGCTAAAGCGGTTGCAATAAAGGTGTTGGAAGGCACAATAACTTCATCGCCCTCACCGATATTTAATGCAAGCAACGCGAGGTGCAATGCATCCAATCCATTGCTGACTCCCACTGTATGACTAACCTGATTGAAATGTGCATATTCCTTTTCAAATTGGGTTAAGCGATCACCCAGAATATACCAGGCATCATCAAAGAATTTTTCAAAACTCGCCAGTATTTCCGTCCGAATTTTTTGGTTGGTGGATTCGAAGGATAAGAATGGAATTTGCATTATTTTGTACAGGCTATAAAAATTTCCGCACAATTCTCCTGAAAATGTTTACCTGCTTTATAAAAGCCCTCAATCATTTCTGGCGTCCAGTGCTTTTCAATTTGGCTGTTTGAGACAGGTTTTAAAAATATCCCTCCTGTTTCCAGAATATTGAATCCTGCTTCTTTTATATGTGACTTTAACGTGTCCATATCATAAACACGATAGTGCCCCAATTCATGATCCCTTGAATTCAGTTCGCTGACAGACTTTAAAAGTCCCATTTCTACTGCTACAATTCTATGGATGGATTTTGCATTGGGCACCGATACTAAAAATACGCCATCTTCATGGAGCCAGTTGTAAATTTTCCGTAGTACAATTGGTGGATCCGCAATATGCTCCAATACATGACTCATGATAATGGTGTCATACTTTTCAGCGGTTTCAAATTCTTCAAAGTAGGAACAATATTTTCGAACATTGGGGTAGTCAGAAATTTCCTGAAGTAGGCTTTCTGAACCTTCAACCAAGTCAATTTTCTGAAACTCCTTTATAAGCGATTTTGTCATGTATCCGGAAGCGGGACCTAACTCAAGTGCTTTCTCCCCTCTAAAAAAAGGCTTGAGTGTCTGAAAATTATAATCAGCAAGTTGATAATCAAAATTCAGAAACGACTTGCCGTAAAATCCAGCGGATTCAATTACCTTTTTCTTCAAATCATTCATAGCCATTAATTGTGAAAAGTTAAATCTGTTACAAAATTTCCGATAATATCAGGATGATATTCCATGAGCATTTCTCTACTCAAAAAACCCGAAAGTACAGCAGCTGTTCTTAATCCTAAACTCTTTCCTGCTTCAATATCTTTTCCAGTATCCCCTACAACCCAATCCCTTACGCTCTCGCGCCTACTCCCAATTAGTTCTGATTTTTCATGTCGCTGTTTTGTTACTAACACCTCATCAAATATGTCAGCCCATCCATAATTTTTAATTTGCAAAATTACAATTTCTTCTGATTGCCTCGCTGTCACTACATACAATCCATGATCGGATTTCAGTTCACGCAGGTACTTTGTAATTCCTTTAAAAGGTTTATCCAATGCAATCCATTCAGGCAACTCAATCATTGATAACCATGTATTTTCAAATGTCTTAATCTGTTCATCTGTGTACTTGAATTGAGTTCGCAATATGGCTTGATGGTTAATTTTATTGCGTTTAAGTTTCCAGTAATCATCCTTTGATAAAGTCGAGGTTGGAACTAAAAATTGAAAGAGCTGATACAAGCGATCACTTGCATCCAGAAGCGTTCCATCCAAATCAAAAAAAATTTTCATCGGACGAGTTGCTTCATATATTCCCACTCTTGCAATAATCCTTGCCGCAATGAAATCTCCGATAATCCAATCTCTTTTTTCATTTTTGAATTGTCAAAAATAAGACTCCTGCCCTCGCCTTGTGCCGGGATGGTTTCAATACTGGTCTCAACTCCACTAATCCCGATCAGCATCTCGATTAGTTCACGCACAGTTATGCCTGTTCCACTTACGAGATTTAAGACCCCCAGGTCTGTGTTGATCTTCAGCGTTTTAAGAATAGCACTCACCAGATCATCAATGTATAGAAAGGAACGCTTTTCATTTCCTGTTCCCCATAGTTGCAAAGGTTGATGCAGCAAAAGCTTTTGCATCGTCACTGGAATTAGTTTTTGATACGCCTCTTCTCCGGGTCCATAAATATGCCCGATGCGAAGTACATGCACAATTTTAGCATTCGCCTTTCCCCAGGAAGAAACCATTTTTTCGCAATACAGCTTTGAATGTCCATACAAGGACACAGGATCTATGGGGGATCGCTCCGATATGATTGCATCCTTCCCATAGACATCAAGAGAACTTAAAAAAATAAATTTATTCAGTTCAGGTAATTTCAATTGAAGCAATTTCAATGTGCTGTTTATATTACTTGAACACGGGATCAAATCGTTGCTTTCAACCGTGTCTTTTGGTGTGAAGGCTCCAGCGTGGATAATTGTATCGACTGATCCATATCCGGATTTTAAAAGGTAATCGGGTTCAAAGGTGTACTCATGATGGAGAATATACCGGCATAAAGAAGTTGGTTTTGAAGTCAGTGCAACGATATGGTCCGAGCCATACGTTTCTACTAAAGCAACCAGCAATTTTCTTCCTATAAAACCCGAAGTACCAGTGACTAAAATCATGAAAGGTTGTTGACCATCTTTTCTATTTCGCCAGGCTTCATCAGGCGAGGTTCTGTATCCATTCCCCGCAACCACAGAAGACCATCAGGTAGCGGATTGATTTTTTTATCCAGTTTCGGAAATTCATTATATAAAATAATGTCTTTAAATATCTCCGGCATGTTAAGGCCCGCCTTTGTAAAAAATAATACCGTGGTGAAAAAACGGGAGATGTTAATTTCAGTAGGATTTGGAATTCCATCTTTATCATAGGTCATATCCACGCCAAAAATACCGTGTGGCTTTTCTGAAACTGCTTTTATTGTCTGCATGGCAATCTCATCTACAACCGGGTCAGAATAGGTTTGTCCCACCTTCGTTACGCCCGTAACGCCTGATAGTGTACGGCTTCCATGTACCCAGCCTTTTCGGATTCGGGTTTGCGCTACTACCAGCTCCCCTTCATACCAAATGGAAAGCCAGGTTACGGTATGCTGTGAAAGCATCTCGGCTGCACAAAAATCTCCCCAGCCATTAAAATGAGTAATCCAATGCTTTGCGAATTCAAAGTCGTTCGTTGGCAGCGCTCCCTTGCCGCCTGCACCAATAGAAGATGCCCGCAACCAAATCTTTCCCTCCTTATCTCCTAAATCTTTAAAAGCCCGGGCAAGATCATGCTCATCATAAAGCAACGCGTTTTTCGGAACTTTAATACCTGCTTCCTTTAGTTTAAGATACGTTTTATACTTATGTACACAGACATCAATTACATCATGATCGGGCATAAATATGCTCACACCCGCTGCCAGGATTTCATTCCGAAATAAGGAGGCATAATAAATCTCGAGGTCGTTTTGAAAATGGATTAAATCAGGTTTCTCGCGGTGGAGTATCTTTAACAACTCAGTTTTATAAGCAGGGTCGTTAGCATACGGAACATAATACGTTCGCGTAGCCTTTGACAGCACCAGATCAGTTGGTTCACTACCCATGCCAATAATCTCTTCATCCTTTGATCCTAGCTTCAAGGAATTAATTACACCTTCAGAAGGAGCACCACCTGCTCCAGCTATTATTATTTTTTTCACTCCTTTATATAATTAACAAATTCAGAATACACCCGAAAATAATCACTTTCATCAAACAGATGGGAAGCCAACACCAGACAAATCGCTCCAGATGAAAAATTGGAAAGATCCCTCCATATACCCGGTTTAATATGAAGTCCGAAATAAGGGCGATTCAAATTCACTGTTTTCTTACTCACCCCATCATCAATAGTAACATCAAAACTTCCACTAACGGCTACAATAAGTTGCTCCAAGTTTTTATGTCCGTGTCCACCTCTGGACTCACCTCCCGGTATATCATAAAGGTAGTACACCCGTTTAACCGCAAAAGGTATATCTGTTTCATTTTCAACGGGGGTAATGTTCCCTGACCGATTCTCAATCTTCCTTAAGTGGATAACATTGCAATCAAAGACCGTGGCCATTCCTCAATAATTTAAATTGTTCAAAATCACGGATATAGTCACTTTCTTGATAATGGGTATTCGCCAAGATAAGTGCTAATGAGTTAGTTGAGAAATTTTCAATCCTTCGCCAATACATTTTCGGTACATAAAGCCCATAATACGAGCGGTTCAAATTAAAAACTTGTTTGTTAATACCATCATTAAGAATGACATCAAAGCTTCCGCTCAGCGCAACAATAAATTCTTGTAAATTATAATAAGCATGGCCGCCACGGCTATCACCACCTGGAACATCATAAATCCAATAGGAACGTGAAATTTTAAAAGGAATATGCTTTTCCTCTTCAATAAATGATAGGTTTCCTCTAGGATCTAAAAACTTAGGTAATTGAATTATTATTGGTGTACTATACATCTTTGGTAATTACAAGGCGAACGAGGGGTTTCAACTGTTTGTAATATACGCCCAAAATCACGATACTACCGATCCCAATTGAAAATGCTTTGACAAGCATCGTAGTCAACATAGAATCAAAGCTAACAAATGACACAATTAATAACGTTACGATTATAAACCCCACTAACAAGGGCAAAAAACGAAATGTTTCCTGGTATGCTAGGTTCAGTATTTTATGAATATGAAATTCATAAATAAAAATCGCTACTAAAACAAAAAAGGTGTTAACCCAAATGAAATAATAGGGATCAAAGTGGACGTCAATTAAAAATGGAATGAGTAATACCCCTAGCCGTAATGGGTGGGCAAAAAGCCCAGCTCTAAAATCAATATCTGTGCGGCCCAAGGCATTCAGTAGATACACACGAAGTATGGTATTGCAGTACATGAAAACATAAATGCATGAATATTGAAACATGAGTTCCATGTCCATCCATTGTTCTCCAAATAAAATCAAAATCAATTCCTTTGCATATATAATAATTAAAGAAAATATTATTGTTAAGACGATGAGTATAATATTGCTAGCATCAATATAAAGTTTCCGGAGTCGGACTAACTCATCTTTAAGGCTAGAAAAAATACCAAAAAAGGTGTTTCGAATGACATTAGCAATAATATTACCAGGGATAAAGGCATTCTCTTTGGCTCTGGAATACATACCTAAAGTAGCGGGTGTGAAAAATTTACCAATGATGACATAATCAACACGATTCACCAGACCAAATAAAATATTAGAATAAAGAATATTCGACCCTACTTTCCAATATTTTTTAAGGTCATCACGTCTAAAATGGAATGAAGGTCGCCAGGAACATTGTAGCCACAAAAAAAAACTTCTTAAGAACGCCCCAACCAATACTGAACCTACCAAACTCCAGACACCCCAACCGGTATATGCCATATATATACCTGCAATTGCGGATGCTGTCTTACTTGCCATTTGACTAATGGTGAGTGCTTTAAATTTTAATTCTTTCGTAAGCAATGCTTCATGCACCAGCGCACTTGGACTGATGATATATAAAAAAGAAACTCCTACTGCTAGCGGTTGAACTAAAGGCTCCTGGTAAAAAACTGCAAGTCCATGAGAGGATATTATAATGAGGCATGTAAAAAAAAAACCAATGGTCATATTCAACCAATAAATTGAACTTAACTCCTCATGCGTTGTATCTCGTTCTTGAACTATGGAGCTCTTAAAACCAGAGTCAATTAATACATCTGCAACAACGGTGAATGCGAATATCATGGCCAGTATACCAAAATCATTTGGCGACAACAATCTTGACAATACGATGGTAACAACAAATTTTGAACCCAAGGAGAATATCTGATTTATAGTATTCCACTTAAGCCCATGAATAATTGCCTTTCTCATAGAAAAATAGCAATCATAGTTTCGCAACAGTTCTCCACTAAGTTTCTAAAGGTCATTAAATGATTTTTGAGTCTTTGTTTCCCAAAAAGTATCTCTTGTTAGAATACTGTGAAATGCTTCATTGCTTTTTCCAAACCCAAATAATGCCTTCGGTTTATAATTACCTATCTTCTTTGCCTTTTCTATTGCGTCCTTAACATCTTCTTTTTCGTATCCACAATTAATTATTTCTTCATTCAATGCACGATTATTTTGTCTACTGCCAATATTAACACTTGGAATTCCATAGTAGGGAGCTTCCCGTAATCCTGCGCTAGAATTTCCAATCATAAATGAACTATTCTTTAGTAGCACTAAAAAATATTCAAACCGTATGGATGGAAACATCCGAATAAATGAATTCGATTTAAACCGTTCAAATTCATCCAATATAAATTGACTTCCAAGGTCATTGTTAGGATATATTACAATATACTGACCACCATCTTCCAAAACAGAGTCAACCAAATTTTTGACAACTCCTTTCATAAGGTCATACTCCGTAGTAACCGGGTGAAACATTAGCATACCATATTGTTGTTCTCTAAAGGGAATTTCATAATACTTACCAACTACATCGAATGAAGGAAGGCTTTCAGAAAACATTACATCAACATCGGGTGACCCGATCACAAAAATTGAATTAGCCATTTCGCCCATTTGTTGCAACCGCAAACTCGCCTGTTCATTGGCAACAAAATGAACATGGCTCATCTTTGAAACAGAGTGCCTGATCAGTTCGTCAATGGTGCCAGAAACTTCACCCCCCTCAATATGAGCAACTAATATATTGTTGAGTGACCCAACAATAGCTCCGGCTAAAGTTTCTACGCGGTCTCCATGAACAACTATTAAATCCGGTTTGATTTCTTTTACATAACTGGAAAACCCTTCTATAGTCTTCGCTAACGTCAAATCCATCGAAGCCTCAGATGTGTGATTGATGTACCTGAATATATTAGGAAATCTGCATTTTTCAATCTCAACTACTGTATAGCCGTATTGATGTAGCATATGCATACCGGTTACAAAAATATGCACTTCAAAATTGGAATCGCTTAGAAGCTTTTGAATTAACGATTTTACTTTTCCAAAATCAGCACGTGTTCCTGTAAGGAATACTACTCTCCTCATTTTATAATGTAAGATATTGCATTTGAAAAGGGAAGCTTATTAATCTCTTTTTTGCGATCAAAAAAATCATCTACTGCTTTGTTTGCACCAGCAAAGGCACCATAATCATCTAAGATAATGACACCTCCCTTTACAACCCGATCGTAAAATTTTTCAAGAATATGTTTCGTTGGTTCATACAAATCCACATCGATATGAAGAAGAGAAATTTTAAGATGAGGATTTTTATCCAAATAAGCATCAACTGTTTGTAGAATATCGCCCTTAACAATTTCTACATTTTTGTCCAGCGATTGCCGTTGAAGCAGTGATTGTAATTCTTCCAGGGAAATACTTTTGCCACCTTGTGTTTCAGTGATAAAAGCATCTCTCGTTTTCTTATCAGGCTCAAATTCGGTTTGCGGAAAATCGCCAAAAATATCAAACCCAACTATTTTTCTGCTGTAGGTATGTTCAAGTAAGTCGCGAAACTTAATCCACCTAAAGAATGAATTCCCTTTAAAAATTCCAAATTCAAGAATTTCCCCACGTAAATTTGATGTTTGCCTAAAAAAATCTAAGTGCGTTATAAATTTGCTAAAACGAGCTGGACTTGCTGTGGCATTGAAGCCATTTTCATATTCAAAATTTCTACTAAGATTATATAATTCCATAAACAGATTAATTTATATCACTACGTTTAATGTGTTCATCATTGGCAATATCTCTAGCGGCCATCTTACCGAGTAAACTTTCAAAATCTTCGGCCAGAATTTCTCCTGTTCCAGGTCGCTTTACCCAGATATTTTCCTTGGAAAAAAAATCTCCTTTTTTAATGTCTTTTATAGTCACTACTGTGGAAAATGCAAAATCAATTGTTACCTGCTCTTCTTTTGCAGGCTCTTTAACTCCACCCCTCATCTGTGATACCAATGCTGATGCTTTTATTAATTCTGCTGCGGCTTTTCCATCCATTGAACACACTATATCTGGTCCGGGTCTTTCCATCGAATCTGTAAAATGTCGCTCCAGTAAACTGGCACCCAGTGCTACAGCCCCCAAACATGCATAATTGCCTGTCGTATGATCTGATAGTCCTACCGGAATTTCTGGAAAAGCAGATATAAGTTGTTGCATCCCTCCCAATCGAACAAGATGTGGAGGAGTTGGATAAAGGTTCGTGGTGTGCATTAAGGCAACTGGAACACCAAATTCTTTTACTACTTTAACCGTTTTCCGAACACTCTCCAATGTGTTCATGCCTGTGCTAATAATCATTGGTTTACCAAAACCTGCAATATGCCTGAGCAATGGATAATTATTACACTCACCGCTTCCTATTTTAAAAGCAGGAACATTCATTTGTTGCAACCGATCAGCCGCGGCTCTTGAAAAAGGAGTTGAGATAAAAATCATTCCTTTCGATTCCACGTAATTCTTTAATTCGATTTCATCAGCTTCCGATAGTGCACATCGCTTCATTATTTCATAGATGGATACATCAGCATTTCCTGGTATTACTTTTTTCGCAGCGCCACTCATCTCATCATCCACAACATGCGTTTGATGCTTCACTACTTCAACACCAGCTGCTGAAGCTGCATCCACCATTTCAAAAGCAGTTTGTAATGACCCCTCGTGGTTGATCCCAATCTCAGCGATCACTAATGGAGGGAAATCTATGCCAATCTTTCTTCCAGAAATTTCAATAAATGGGTGCACGGTCTATTTAAAATTAAATTAGATAAGCAAATTCTTGTGCATAATTCTTTAGCAAATTCTCGCCTAGCTCAAAATCAAATGCAGTGTCAATGTCCACTAAAGAATACAACTCATCCGTCAATAACATCTTAATCTTCGATCCAAAAATATCTTCTTGTACGATAATTGATGGTCGAGACAAATAAAGTAAGCCATTCTCATAATAAAGCGGTTTTAAATCTTGAGATCTGATTCCTGTAGCATAATTTGAAGGATTATAATATCCTTCTGATATCGTACCATACTTCCTTTTATTCAAAGTTGCTGAAATAACTGAATCACAATCATTGTCCCACAATTTTATCGCTTCAGAAAACAACTCCTTCGGTCTCAATGGATTCGTTGGTTGTAAAGTCACAACGATATCTGGATAAAAACCTTTTATTTGTTGATCTTCAAGACAATGCTTTGCTGCGCTAGCTGTAGAGACATGATCACCCGATAAATCAACAGGCCTCTCCAGCACTTCAGCACTATAAAATTTTGCAACGGAGGCTATTTCTTCATCATCTGTAGAGACGACTATCTTTGAAATTCTATTGTATCGTGCAAATGCAATTGAATAGTATAGTAAAGGTTTCCCTCCAAAGCTCATTATATTTTTTCCAGGCAATCGCTTTGAACCTCCTCTTGCAGGTATGAACGCTAGTGAATTCATACTATCTTATTTCCGGCTGTATCATTCCGAATAATATCCATTACCATCTTTCTTTTTCCTTCCATACCCATATCCATAATGGTAGGCATACTCCTGACCATAACCATACCCAAGCCCGGACTTATAAATATCATTTAATAAAATACTCATGTTTATAAGCTTACCTGATTTATAGAATTCATCGATACTCCGGATAAAAGCTTTTGGGCTATAGTTTTGCCGTAAAACAAATACCGTGTGATCCACAAACTTGGAGATCACAAATGCATCAGTAACCAGCGCCAATGGTGGTGTGTCAATAATAACAAAATCAAATTGCTGCTGGGCAGTTTTTATAAAATCATCAAAACGATTGGTTAACAACAACTCTGAAGGATTGGGTGGAACGGGTCCTCCACTTATGAAGAATAAGTTTTCTATATCGGTATCTTGTACTACATCACTGAATTCGGAAAGGCCTGATAAGTATGTGCTTAATCCCAATTGATTTGCACGACTAAAGTCTTCAAAAATTTTTGGCCTTCGCATATCCGCACCTACAATCAATGTCTTTTTTCCAGAAAGCGCAAAAACGGTGGCAAGATTAATGGTGGTAAAAGTCTTCCCTTCTCCACTAATGGAGCTACTGACCATAAAAATTTGCTTTGTCTTATTGCCTGTAAAAAAATTAAGATTGGAACGCATGGCGCGAAAGGATTCTGCCACACCAGACTTCGGTTTTTCCTTAACGGCCAGATTGCTTCCGGCTGAGTGACCAACTCCCCCCAAAAAAGGAATAGTCGACATCTTATCAATATCTTCCTTGGATTGCACTTTATTATTGATGATTTCAAAGAACACAAAAAATGCAAGCGGAATGAAAAGACCTACTATGGCTGCTATAGTATAGTTTCGAGCAGGTTTTGGGGAGATAGCCCCACCCACCATGGGTGGGTTTACTACCAAGATATCCGAAATGCTAGATGCCTCCGAAATACTTGCCTCTGATAGTTTTTGCATTAAAAAGACGTATAAATTTTCATACAGAGAATAATTACGTTGTACGGAAATCAATTGACGCTCGGATGCAGGCAATAGGTTGAGTTGACTCTCAATTTGTTTAAGTTGTTTGTTGAGGAAATCCAATTTAATTTTATCGGTAGATTTTAACGTCTCCACTGACTCCAGAACACTTTGCTTGATCTCGCGAATACGTTCCACTTTATTGGCAACAAGTGGATTTCTTTCTCTTGTTGGATCCATATACAATTTAATCTCCAATTGAATGTCGACCATTTTAGATAGCAGCGCTCCAAGTACTGGATCGTTTAACCCAATCGCAGAAGGAAGGACAATTTGGTCAAGATTAGTTTCGCCTTTCTGTAAATATTCTTTCAGATATTGATAATAGTTTTCCCGGATCAGCAATTCAGATTTTTGGAATTCAAATTCTTCAACTTTCGACATGTAACGTTGGGCATCTGCACTCATATCCTTCACCCGACTACTGTTACCAAATCGTTCTAACTGATACTCTACAATACGCAATGAGTCTTTGATTCCTGAAAGTTGTTTTTGGATAAACTCGATAGTCCGCCTTGCAGTTTGATTTTTCTTTTCCAAATCCCGGTCCTGGTAGGCAGAAATGAGTCCTTCCAAAAAATCATGTTCCTTTAGTTTATTTGTGCCAGTTAATCTTAAATTAAGCACACCAGAGCCCAATTCTGCCCACTCCACTTGTAGCCGGCTAATATATGAACCAGCAATTGCCCGAGGATTCAGTATTGATAATTGAAATGGAACACCGATATAGGATGCTATGTTTCGATTTGGCAGGCTCCGAATACACAAACTAAACTCTTCAAATTGTATGGAGTCATTAATGGAAAACACCGATTCGTGTTGATCTTCTTCATCCGAAAATTTGGCAAGGGAATAATGCTTTTCATCCTTTAGTCTAAAAATAAATGTACCTTCTTTAATTTCAGTGGGGTTACACCAGGAGGCCACCACCGGCATATAGCCATAGGCATCGGTTTTCATGAAGTACCCTTCACGTTCAAACTTAACATGGAAATTAAGATCCTTAATCACCTCCTCAATTAATGGATAGGATCGAATTATATAAGGTTCATTCAGGTAATTTCTATATGGATCAATCAATGAATTTTTAAACAACAAATCCGCTGCTCCCCCCATTTCTTTTGCTTCTAAAATCACAATGGAAGCAGAAATTGGATACACACTTTGAGTATACCTGTTTTTATAAAAGGCAACAGCTAATGTGGCCACAAGTGAAATAAGAATCACATACCAAAACCTTAATGCACGAGCGAGGACACGTTTAAAATCTAAAGTTAAACCTTGCTGCTGGTTTTGACTTTCTTCCTGATCAAACAATGATTTGTCCACTTAATTTGTAGAGTTAATTAGTGAGATGGTAATTAAAAGAAGTGAAAGTGACGAAATTACCAGTGAAAGATTTTGTCCAAAATACTTACGGTACGATCGTTGTTTTAATGCGCCTGTAATTAACACGTCATTTTGATGTACATAATAATAGGGTGAATTGATAAAATCCTCATCCAACAAATTAATATAAGCCACTTCTGTTTTACCATTGATCTGTCGAATGAGTTTCATGTTTTTCTTATCGGCCAGGTCTGTTAGACCGCCAGCTTGACCAATTGCCTCAAGCATGGTTACGCGGTTATTGGCAAAGGTTATGGTCCCTTCCTTATTCACTTCTCCAAGCATTGTGATACGATAATTCAGCAGCCTCACCTTGACAACTGGTGAATCCAAATACCCTTTTGCTATTTGCTGTAGCTTGTCTTGCATTTGAAAAACAGTCATTCCTGCAACTTTTACCTTGCCCACTACCGGGTAAGGAATTTCACCATTTTCATCTACTAGTTCTCCAATTAACAATGCATTACCAGGGGTAGCATTTTGTTGTTGTTGAAGCTGAGAGGATAAGAAATCGTACTCAGGTGGGCTCAATGATTCAAACTTTACAGAAATCAAATCATTTGTTTGAATTAAATAATCGTATGGTTTCACCTGATAGGTACGAACAACTGAATCAATAGGCAATTGGCTTGGACTCGGATTCACATCATCCTTTTGCAGATAGACAAACTTCTTATTGGTAACACAACTGCTAAGTGCGAGCGCTGAAAAAAGGATAAAAACCGAAATTCTCATAGATGAGGGTAAACGAAGCGGTAAATATAGTTGAATTCGGTTCAAATTAAAGGGTTTTGTTAAGATCAAGCGTTGACGAAGCGTGCAAACTAAATGAATCTTCCATAAATAATTAACAATTATCCGATTAACCATTACTTCCAACTCCACCTTTTCAGTCCCATTTGTTTTTTAGAATATACTTTCATTTACTTGAGTTCCTGAATTACTAATTTTTATTGTGTCAAAGGTTCCCCACGCCCATAGTCACGCGTGGCCTTTTGCCCAAGAACTTCTTTGTAATATTTTGGATGTAAGCCATAGCCTGGCCTTATTGATCTTACGTTTTCCTTAGTAAATATTTCACCCGATTTAATCTCCTTTACTACATACAGTGATCTTGAAAATTCACGTCCTTTGATCTGTTTGTCTGTTAGCGTATAGTCTACACTGCCAATCGCCTTCTCCGCTTCCCGCACGAGTTTTACCATTTGGGCAAATTCTTCTTCGGTCATGGAAAAGGACGCATCGGGCCCGCCAATGGAACGATCTAAAATAAAATGCTTTTCGATAATCCTGGCGCCAAAGCATGTTGCAACCACCGGCACAGTGCTGCCCATGGTATGATCTGAAAGACCCGTGATTACCCCAAAGCGTTCTGCCATGTCTTTTACCATTACCATGTTCGCCTCTTCAATGGGCGCGGGATAACTGGAAGTACACTTCAACAAAGCAACTTGCTCGTTACCCATTCCCTTGCAGGCATCTATCGCGAGTTGTATATCTTCATCTGTTGCTATACCAGTAGAAATAATAACGGGCTTGCCCTTGGAAGCTACATACTCAATCAACGGAATATCGGTAATTTCAAAACTGGCAATTTTATAGGCTGGAGTATTTAAGCCTTCCAAAAAATCAACGGCAGTAGGATCAAATGGAGAAGAGAAACAAACCAGTCCTTCATCTTTTGCCGCTTTAAATAAAACCTCGTGCCACTCCCATGGGGTAAAGGCTTCTTTATATAAATCATAGTAGGTTCTGCCATCCCAAATGGAGCCGGATTTTATGATGAAATCAGGTTTATCACAATCGATAGTTAACGTATCGGCTGTGTATGTTTGCAATTTTATAGCATTTGCTCCGGCTCTTTTTGCCGCCTTAATGGTAGCTAATGCTGTTTCTAAACTACCGTTGTGATTTGCAGAGAGTTCTGCAATGATAAATACAGAAGAGTCATTGTTTAAATCAAAGGAACTTATTTTCATATTAGACTTTTCGTGAATAATATTTTCTTATCATCAATTACTTCACTTTCATACCCTAAGCTTTCAAAAATTCTTAATGAAGCCAAATTATCTTTCAAAACAATACCCTTGACAGCATGCACATCCGCAAGTTCAAAAATCTTTTTTACTCCTTCGTGTAACACTCTTTTTCCTAAGCCTCTTCCATGCATACTTGGTGTCATCAAATAACTAATTATAGCTTCATTATTTAATGTATCAAATCTTATTGAACCAATTGGATTGTTATCGATTTCAACTATATAAAAGTAACATTTAGGATCAGAGAGCTTACTAACAAACCAATTCCTGTGTTCCTCAAAAGAAATATTGTTCGAAGTCAAGGCATACTTTCGTATATTTTTGTCAGTTGCCCACAGAAAAGTGGTATCTAAATCGTCAATCAATATGGGCCGTAAAGTCAGTGCTAAATTAATCTTAGCGTGAACAACAACATCAATGAATTTTCCACCAAAGGATGCATGCTCCTTAAGTAGAGCCTCTTTTATATATGCATTTTCCTGCAACACTTCGTAAAGGTGCGGTCTTAAATCAAACGCATACGTATACACCTTGTGAATCAACAATTCCTTAAATGCAACCTCCTCAATTAACGCAAGATAAACCGACCAGTGTTTATGAAACTCCTCCCTTTCCCGGGTGGTGTCAATAACAAAAGAGATTTCTGCATTTTTATCTAACCAATTAATGTGCACCAAACCACCATAGCCAATACACTTATCATTTTCCAAATAGGAAAACAAAACCTGATCAGGTCTTTCCTTGTCGAACAGATTTACAATTACGTTGTTAAAATAATGATCCTGGTCCTCGGCTGTTAAAGGTCTGTTTTGGCGCAAGTGATAAATCTGTTCATTTCGCCATTGCATGATTTTGTGCCTGTCTTCATATCGGATAGGCACAAGAGAATACTCGCGATTGGAAAAAACTTGCTTGTTCAGAACCTGGTATTGATTTTCAATTTTCATTTAAGTCCGGGTTTTTCAAAGCCAGTCTCACATTGATAAGCTAAGTTGATATTTTAATTCTGCCAGCTTCCAGTCTGTTTCGCTGTCTATATCTTGTACATGCAAATCATCCAATATTATAACACCCGTATTATCCGTATAAAGCTTCTGATTGACCCACAAACTTTCAGTTGTCATCCAATAAAATTGCCCTGCATCATGATATGCAAGGGGCAAATCTTGTGAACGTTTAGTCAGGTTCTCAGGCCAAATCATACTTGCTTTTTGATGCTCATCGATTTGTAAAGCTCTAAAAATCGGAAAACTGAATGGTGCAACAGCGAAAACGGAATCGTATCTTTTTTGAATCAATAATTCAAGAGATTCATTAAGCGTTTGGGATGTAATAAAGGGAGCTGTGGGATAAACACAACAAACGTGGGTAAATACCTGTCCAACATTCTTGTAGTCATTTAAGACTTCTAAAATGACATCAACCGTTCCTGCAAAATCATCTGCATTTTTTTCACTTCGCATAAATGGAACTTTTGCACCATATTGTTTCGCTATTTGGGCAATTTCGTGATCATCCGTTGATACCATTACTTCATCAAACAAACCCTCTGATAGGGCAGCTTCAATGGAGTATGCAATAACAGGTTTGCCACAAAATAGTTTGATATTCTTACGAGGGATGCGTTTGCTACCTCCCCTTGCTGTTATTATAGCGATTTTTTTCATTTCAGAAACCCATTAATCTCATTGATAACAAATGTCTGTTCTTCGCTGGTCAATGTCGGGTACATCGGTAGACTGATACAAAGCTTGTAATAGTTTTCAGCATGAAGCAGGTCACCCTCCTTCCATCCTTGCTCCCGGTAGTAAGGCATTAAGTGACAAGGAATATAATGTATTTGGGGAAAAATATTATTGCTGCGAAGGTGGTTGTATAATCCAACCCTGTCTTTTACTTCAATCACGTACAAATGGTAGGCATGTCCAGCTATTGTGCCGGATTGACCAAGTACATTTGCGTTGTTACGAAATGCTTGTTGGTAGGTCGCTGCAATTTGTCTTCTCCTGGTCAATCCTTCATTGGCTCTGCTAAGTTGTGAAATACCCAGCGCTGCCTGAAAATCAGTAAGACGATAATTAAAACCAAGTTGCTGCATTTCCATATACCATTGGGGGTAAGCGGTAAGCGGTGAACCTTGAGACGGCAAGCCTTGAGCGGTAAGCGGTGAACGGTGAACAGTTTCCTTACTGTTAGCTGCTGACTGTTCACTGACCCCACCATTAGCAAAATCAACATCATTTTTAAAAAGCGCCTGATCCCGCGTTATGCCGTGTGTCCTAAGCACCAAAAGCTTTTCATACAACTCCTCATCATTTGTAGTGATCATGCCGCCTTCACCGCAGGCAATGTGCTTGACCGGATGAAAGGAAAAGATAGCCAGGTCAGCAAAATTGCCATTGCCACACTTCTGTTGTTGGCCCTTTCGGTCAATAAAATACCCTCCCGGAGCATGGCAGGCATCTTCAATGATCCACAATCCGTATTCATTGGCCAATTCCCTGAAAGCTTCAAGGTCCACCGCCCTGCCTGCAAAGTCTACCGGAATAATGCCTGCATAACTACCCTTCGGTGATGCCTCAAGCAACGTTCTCACCTTGTTAACATCCAGTAAGTACGTGGCAGGATCAATGTCTGCAAAGATGACTTCCCCACCGCAGTAGCGCACGCAATTCGCAGTGGCAGCGAACGTAATGGGAGTTGTAATTATTTTTTGACCTGGCTTAACATCAAGCGCTAAGGCACACAGGTGTAGCGCAGCCGTGCCATTGGAAACGGCCACGGCATAGGCACTTCCTATGTAGTTTGCAAATGCATCTTCAAATTCTTTAATTTTAGGGCCTTGCGTGAGGTAGTCCGATTTCAGCGTATCCAATACCGCCTGAATGTCCGCATCGGTTATATGTTGCCGTCCGTAGGGTATTGGTTGGCGAGTTGTAAATGGTGAACTGCTAACAGTATTTGTGGGCTTATTCATTTAATCTTGTTAATTATTGATTTTCGTAAACCAAATACTAACGCTTTACATTGATCTATTTGCTTCAACGATTTTTCAATACTCTCCTCGTTCAGGTAGTGAAGTCGTTTAGAAAGTTCCAGTTGTGTATCCAACTCGCATAATGATCCAATAGCAATGGATAAATAATGAATAAATTCCTTGTCCGTTCTTCTTCCTGCCCCTTCTGCAATGTTGGATGGGACAGATACGGCAGCGCGTCTCATCTGTGATGTCAAACCAAATCTTTCATCAGCAGGAAAACTCACCGTAGCCGCATAAATAGCCTCCACCAAATCCATCGATTTTTTCCAGGCTTCCAGATTTTTATGCGGGCTCGCACTATTCTCCATACTATAGATTAAACTTTGCTTTTAACTATTTACCGTTCACCGCTAACTATTTACTGTTCACCCTCCACTACAAACTCCGGATCAACATGCTCTTTGATCAGTCTCCTGAGGCTTTCAACAGTTTCCCACTGCGTGTTCTCCCCGGAATTATATTTGAATCCCTCCTCTACTTTTTTAGCGTTAAAATGGGCGATGAACTCCTCTAATTTCCATTTTTGGATACTCGGCAAAATGGTAAAGTACTTACCCAGGTCATACGTATAATAAGAATCCGATTCAGTGATCATTTCTTCATGCACTTTTTCACCAGACCGGATGCCGACATTTGGTTTTTTACATTCCGGGCCTATGGCTTCTGCCACATCGGTAATCCGATAAGAAGGGATTTTAGGTACAAATATTTCACCACCCCAGGCATGCTCTAAAGCGTGAAGCACCATGTCTACACCTCCTTGCAAGGTGATGTTGAAGCGGGTCATCTTAGGATCGGTAATGGGCAGGATGCCTTCCTTTTTCTTATTCATAAAGAATGGGATAACAGAACCATTGGAGCCCATTACATTTCCATAACGGACTACTGAAAACACAATAGGGTTCCAGCCCCGAATATTATTAGCAGCAACGAATAGTTTATCTGAAGCCAGTTTGGTGGCTCCATAAAGGTTAACCGGTGCAGCTGCTTTATCGGTGGAAAGCGCCACCACTTTTGAAACCCCTGTTTCGAGACAAGCATTGATCACATTTTCGGCACCCATAATGTTGGTTTTCACACACTCCATGGGGTTGTATTCCGCAATCGGCACGTGCTTCATGGCGGCAGTGTGTATCACATAATCAATGTCACGCATCGCGCGTTTGAGTCGCTCAAAGTCGCGAACATCTCCAATAAAAAATCGGATTTGAGGAAATTTCTCAATCGGATATTCCTGGGCCATGTGATACTGCTTCTGTTCATCGCGTGAAAAAATGACCAGCCGTTTTATATCAGGGTATTGCTTCAGGATATAGGCCGTTAATGCTTTTCCCAGGGATCCCGTACCGCCAGTAATCAATAAAGACTTATTACTCAACATTGGTTTCAATATTTATAGTAGATAGCTGCTTATTAAGATTTCAAGTCCTCACAGCTTCGCCCTTTCAGTCCCATTTTACTTTTTTTGGAACCTACAGGTTTAAAAAATTCAATCCCGATGTATCGGGATTACTTACCCCACAGCCACAGCGTTGTGGAGGGGATATATTTCCCAGCATCAAATTGATCTTCCGGAAAAGTAGTCACCTGAATTTCCCGTTGCACCAATTCTTCTGCCTTTAGAATACACTTTTTTAAAAATTCCTGATCAATATCCCCAACCAGCACCAACTCGATCGTACCGCTATCATTTCCCTGCGCATAGTCACCGGTGATAAAAGCATATTTTAAATCGCCCAGTTTCGAAACTACGGTCTCGATGATTTTATCGATTCCCAAATATTTGTGGACGATGCTTCGCAAATCCGGATACAACGGATGGTCATGATTGGCTTTGTATTCAATCGTTCTGCCCTGTTCGGAAGATAGCAGGTAGCCGGCTTCCGAAAGTTTATTAAGCTCTAAGCGGATGGAATTGGTGGATTCCCCAAATTCCTCAGCCAACCCGCGCAAATAGGCGGTGGACTTGCCGTTGGTGAAAAACTTCAACAGCATTTTCAAGCGCGTGCGGGATGTAATGAGGGTATCTAACACCCGCCAAAAATAAGCGATGGTTATGAGTAATAAAACTACTCAATAGGTTTTTTTCAGCATTTTGCCCCAATTTTCGTCAAATTGAAAGGGATTCTTCCCTTTTGGTTTAGTCAATCTTTTTCAGCAAGCCCGGATCAATATCTGCCAAAATAGTTTGTCCCAGTGCTTCCAACATCACCCCAAACTTGTTGCCGGAGGCATGGCGCAAAACTGCACCTTCAATTCCCTTGAGTGCGCCACTCATAACTACTACTCGATCCCCTTTTTCAAAATCAATAGGCACCGATTCCAATAACAAACCTGTTTCCAGGAAACGGTTGATGAGGTCGTATTCTTTTTTATGTAAAACGGCAGGTTTACCATTATGGCGAATGTTCCAGGCCACGCCCGGTTCCTGAAGTACATCCTGGATTTGATATGCATGTATTGATACAAAAATATAGGAGTTAAAAAGAGGCACGACCACCTTTTTCTTCCGGTCGCTCCATTGCCGCATTACTTTTTGCAGGGGAAGGAAAACCTCATACCCTCTTCTTACCAAAAGGTCATGCACCTTCTTTTCGTGTCGGCTTTTGGTGTAGAATACAAACCAGTGTTTGTCCTCGTCTTTCATGGAATGCAATATTAACCGCTAAGGCGCTAAGGCGCAAAGGTGGTTGTTGGCTGTTTGTTGTTAGTCTACAAGCACCGATAATTATGCATACTCAATCTTCAAGTCTCCAAATATTCTTAGCGTCTCTGCGGCTTTGCGGTTAAACACACACAAAGTAAGGATTCAGCAAATTCTCTTTATTGTATTGCAGCAAATCGGTGGATTGGTGTTGGTAAACCCCCAGGCCAATAGCGCGAACCAGCGCGTCCGCAGCAGCGGTGTCCCACTCCATAGTAGGTGCGAACCGTGGATAAACATCGGCTTTGCCTGTTACCAATAACATAAATTTCAAGCTGCTTCCTTTCGAGACGGTGGTTGGAGCGGTTAAGCTATTAATGAAATTTTCAGTTTCTTCATTTAAATGTGAGCGGGAAGCCACCACACGAAGCCCGGGTTGTTCCAGGTCGGCAGGTTTTCTTGTTTCTAGTTGCGTTTCAACACCACCTTTTTTTAATGTCACACCAAAATCAATTCCACCATAATAGATTTCATTGGCAACCGGTACGGCAACCACACCTAAGATCGGGTCACCGTTGTGGATCAACGCAATGTTTACAGTAAATTCCCCGTTGCGTTTGATGAATTCTTTTGTTCCATCCAACGGATCGACCATCCAGAAATATTCCCATTTTACCCGGTCGGCATACGGGATGGATTTGCCTTCTTCACTCAGCACGGGTAGTCTTGTCTTCAGCAGATGTTGCATGATTACCTCGTGGCCTCTTTTGTCGGCCCTGGTAAGCGGTGATAAATCATCTTTCTGCTCCATATCAAAATCATCGGATTCATAAATCTTTAGGATTTCGAGGGATGCTTCTTCGGCAGCTTCTATTGCTGTATTGAGTAATTTTTGTAATTCTGAGTTTTCCATTTTTCTCTTTTCACCGCAAAGATGCTGAGACGCAAAGTTACTCAACTTAATAATCAAAATTGATTACAAATCTTTGGCGCAAAGCTTCCACTTAGCGTCTTCCCGTCTTTGCGGTTAAATAATCAGACGATCATCCCCGCCCCTACCGTTTCATTTGTTCCTTCAGCAACCAAAATCAAACTTCCGGTAAACCGGTTTTTACGGTAGCTGTCAAAGAACAACGGTTGCGAGGTGCGGATCCGTACACGCGCGATGTCATTCATTTTCAAATCCTCCGCGTTCTCATCGCGATTGAGGGAATTGATATCCATTTTGTATTGGATTTCTTTGATGACCCCCTTCACTTCTTTTGTAGAGTGGCGAACAAAAAACTTTGAATTTATTTTTGCGGGTTGTTGGTTCATCCAACAAACCATCACATCAATATCTTGTTCGGCCTGGGGTTGGTTATTTGGTTTCGCGATAATATCGCCACGGCTGATATCAATCTCATCTTCCAGGGTCATCGTTACAGACATTGGGGCAAAAGCTTCCGTTAGTTTGTCTTCGCCTAACTGAAGCGCTTTTATTCTCGATGTAAAGCCCGAGGGCAATACTGTTACTTCATCACCCGCCCTAAAAATTCCACCCGCGATCCGTCCGGTGTAGCCCCGAAAATCCTGATCATCTTTTGTCTGCGGCCGTACCACGTACTGCACCGGAAAGCGTGCATCAATGTGGTTGAAATCACTTTCAATATGGACCGTTTCCAGCATGTGCAATAAGGTAGCGCCCTGATACCAAGGCATTGCTTCCGAACGGTTCACCACGTTGTCGCCATTCAATGCACTGATCGGAACAAACTGGATATCATGAACAGCAAGCTTGGAAGAAAATGCTTTGTAGTCTCCTACAATTTTGTTGTACACTTCTTCTTTGTATTCAACCAGGTCCATTTTATTGACGCACACCACAATGTGGGGGATTTTCAACAGCGATGCGATAAAAGAATGGCGATAGGTTTGTTCTACCAATCCTTTGCGCGCATCGATCAAAATGATCGCCAGGTTGGCAGTAGACGCACCCGTTACCATGTTTCGTGTATACTGAATGTGCCCAGGCGTATCGGCAATGATAAACTTGCGTTTCGGTGTTGCGAAGTAGCGATAGGCAACATCAATGGTAATGCCTTGCTCACGCTCGGATTTCAAGCCATCGGTCAGTAATGACAAATCAACATAATCAAATCCTTTCTTGGTACTGCTTTGCTGGATCGCATCAAGTTGATCTTCGAAAATAGATTTACTGTCGTATAGTAATCTCCCGATCAATGTGCTCTTTCCATCATCAACACTTCCGGCAGTTGTAAAACGTAATAATTGGTTCATTCTCTTTATAGTTGGTAGTTATTAGTTGGTGGTTATTAGTTGGTGGTTGATACTGGATACTAGTCTCTAGATCCTAGTATCCAGTATCCAACATCCAGTATCCAGCATCCAGTATCCAGTTAAAAATACCCTCCCTTCTTCCTGTCTTCCATTGCAGTTTCTGATCGTTTGTCATCGGCACGTGTGCCGCGCTCGGTTGTTCGGGTTGCTGAGATTTCGATAATGATTTTTTCCAATGTATCTGCTTCGGATTCCACTGCCCCTGTGATGGGCATATCACCACAGGTACGGAACCGCACACGCTTCATGAATGGTTTTTCATTCGGCTTTAGTTGCAGCCACGGTGAAGTCGATAAAAATGTTCCATCGCGTTCTATCACTTCACGTTCGTGTGTGAAATACAAAGAAGGTATCGCAATGTTTTCGGCAAGGATGTAATTCCAAACATCCATCTCCGTCCAGTTTGAAATTGGGAACACGCGAAAATGTTCGCCCATATTTTTTCTGCCATTAAAGATATTCCACAATTCCGGACGTTGGTTTTTCGGGTCCCATTGGCCAAACTCATCGCGGTGTGAAAAGAAACGTTCTTTAGCACGTGCCTTTTCTTCATCGCGTCTTGCGCCACCCATGGCGGCATCGTATTTATTTTTTTCAATGGTGCTCAGTAGTGTTACCGTTTGTAAAGCATTGCGACTTGCATTCACGCCTGTTTCTTCAGTTGCTTCACCTTTGTCAATGCTGTCCTGTACCATTCCCACTTCCAACCGGACACCCAGTTCTTTTACAAGGTTATCGCGAAACTCAATGGTCTCTGGAAAATTATGGCCGGTATCAATATGGACAAGCGGAAAAGGTATCCGTGCGGGATAGAATGCTTTCTTCGAAAGATGGGCTAGTATAATCGAATCTTTGCCGCCTGAAAAAAGCAAACACGGGTTTTCAAATTGGGCTACCACTTCACGGATTACATAGATAGCTTCTGATTCAAGTTCCTTGAGATGGTCTAAATAATACTGGCTCATTTTATATAGCGATTCTGTCTTTTAAAAATTCCATTAGTTCTTCTATTGCTTCCTTCAACGGTACGATATGCGTAGGCACAACAATAGCCGGATCTTCCGGTGCTTCATAAGGAGAGTCGATTCCTGTAAAGTTTTTTATCCCCCCTGCCCGTGCTTTTTTATACAACCCTTTTACATCCCGTTGTTCACAAATTTCCAGTGGACAATCCACAAACACTTCCATAAAGTTTTCTTCGCCCACAATGTTTTTGACTTGTTCCCGGTCGGCACGAAAAGGCGAAATAAAGGCGGAAAGCAAAATTACACCTGCATCCACAAACAATTTGGATACTTCCGCAATGCGCCTGATGTTTTCATTCCTACCTTCATCGGTAAAGGCCAGGTCCTTATTTAACCCGGTGCGAATATTATCGCCATCCAATAAATAGGTACGATACCCTTCATTGAACAAAGCAACTTCCAAAGCCGTTGCCAACGTAGATTTTCCAGAGCCCGACAGCCCGGTAAACCAGATGACGATACTTTTCTGTCCGTAGATAGACTGCCGCATTTTGCGACTGATTTGTGATTCTATAGGGTATAAATTATCCACGGTCAGATTAAATTATAATAAAATGCGATAAAGAGGACGCAAATTGCAACATATATAACAGTAAAAGGACCCCCAACCCTAAAAAAATCCTTAAAAGTGTACCCACCCGGCCCGTATACCATCAGATTGGTTTGATATCCGATCGGGGTCATGAAATCACCGGAGGCTGCAAAGGCAATCGCCACGAAAAACGGTGTTGGAGGCAATTGGGTTTGAGAGGCCAATGCAAGCGCGATTGGAAATACAATTGAGACTGCAGCAGCATTGGTAATCAGGGCAGTGAGAAGAATCGTGGCGATAAACAAAATACTGATCACCCCGACCGGCCCCATCATCGATCCCATTTTTAAAATCCCGGTGGCCATTACTGCTGCCGTTCCTGATTTTTCCAAGGCCAAACCAATCGCTAGTGAGCAGACCAACACCATCAAAAGGCCCGTATCAATATTTTGTGTGATGTCTTTTATTTTCAAGACCCCCGGTAATACCAATGCGAGTAAAATTAAAACACAAATTGTAAAGAGGTTGATTACACCAGTAATGCCGAGGATCAACGCAAGTATGGAGCCAAGCCCCAACCATTTCAACCACGGGGGTTGTTTTGTGACCAGGGTTTTCGGAGCGGAAATGAAAAACAAATTTTTCTCGTTTTTGTGTTGCTCGCCATTTTCGCCTGCCAACAACAATAGAAAGTCACCACCCGAAAGTACCAACTCACCAACTTTTCCTGCCACTCTTCTGCCATCACGATGAATGGCAACAATGGATGCGTTGTATCTTTTTCGAAAATCGGAATCTTTGATCCTTGCTCCAATCAAATCAGAATTGGCAGGGATCACCGCTTCCACAAAATTAAATTGCTCCTGGATTTTTTCGTGTTTGGGGATTTGCAACCCATTGTCTTCTTTAATCATGTTAAAAATAGACTGTGTATTTCCCGAAAAGAACAAAGTATCCTCTGCTTCCAGCACTTCGTCTGGCGAAACCGGTGAAATTACCCGTTCCTTACGTATAATCTCTACCAGGAAAAGTTCTTGCAGGTTTCGCAGCCCCGCATCTTTTACTGATTTCCCAACCAATGAAGAATCCGGGAATACTTCAGTTTCAACAATGTACTCCTTTAAATGCTCACGGACGAAATCAATTTTATTGGAGTGGTCCGGCAATAGTTTGTACCCAATAAACATTAAATACATCCAACCGGTTAAGGTTACTGCCAATCCGAGGTAAAGGAAATCGGTGAATTCCAACAAAGGTAAATCATACTCTGATATCAACCCGCTCAGCACTAAGTTGGTGGATGTGCCGATAACGGTCATCATGCCGCCCAGGATGGTGGCGTAGGATAAAGGGATCAAAAATTTTGAGCTTGAATTCCCGGTGCGCTCCGCCCAGTCTTTCACATAGGGGATCATAAACGCAACGATTGGTGTGTTGTTCAGGAATGCCGAAATCGATGAAGACACCATCATCATCCGAAAGAGGAATTGCTTCGGGCTCAATTTTGTGCTGAATACTTTAATAAACAATTCCGAACCAAAAATGCCACGCACCCCGTCCGTTACCTGCATCAGCAAGAAGATGATAATGATTTGTGGATTGGACAAACCCTTTAATAAATCTGTGGGCGATAAAACCCCTGCCAGCAAAAACGCAACTACACAAATAAAAAAAGTAAAGGCAGGATTAAAGATTTCCTTATATAGTGAAACCACGAGGAAAACAACTACACCAATTACAAACAGTTGTATGAGTTCCACTA
The DNA here is from genome assembly GCA_964398945.1 of uncultured Roseivirgaceae bacterium. Classification (GTDB taxonomy): domain Bacteria; phylum Bacteroidota; class Bacteroidia; order Cytophagales; family Cyclobacteriaceae; genus JBGTGG01. The sequence goes on from CAYNOT010000005.1 coordinate 145,942, forward strand.
TCCCTTCAATAATTTACTCAATTCGCCCCGTGCAGCCAATACAAGATCAGCAACTTCGCGCAACACGCCTTCGCCCCCACATGTGTTCGTGATCAAATCAACGTGTTCTTTTATATACAATGGGCTATCGGCAGGGCAAACACTAAAGCCACACGTATTCAACACTTCTAAATCATTTAAGTCATCGCCAATAAAAACCACTTCTTTCATTTTGAGTTTGTAATGTTTAACAAGCTTCACAAAAACAGAAAGCTTATCGATAATCCCCTGATGGCAGAAATCCACTTTCAATTCTGCCATTCGTTTGGTGACAACAGATGATTCACGCCCGGTAATGGCACCCGTCAATATTTTGTATTTCTTTAGGTATTTGATGATAAGTCCATCTTTCACATTAAAGTATTTGCTCTCTTTGCCCGAATCATCATAGATGATCTTCCCGTCCGTCAAAACACCATCTACATCAAAGAAAATGGCTTTTATTGCGGAAGCTTTCCGAACCTGTTCTTTGGTGTACCGTTCTAAAATTCGTTTCAATGAAAGATTTTTGGTTAAACAACCCGGAAAATTAGGAAAAGCTTTTTACTTTATGCCTGTAATAACCCCGATTAAATGAAAGTTTTTAAATTTTCTTTGTCACTTATCACTACTATCGCCTTGATTTATCTCCTAGAAAACAGCTGGGAATTACCGGGTATTGGCCGTATTCCACCTTTCGGAAAATTCCTTGACCCCTTTCATGGCTTCTGGCAAAACAGTGAATCAAAAGATTTTACTGGTGAAGATGAAATTATGCTTGCCGGGTTAAAAGATAAAGTCACAATCGTTTACGATAGCCTTTTGATACCACACATCTTTGCACAGAACGATGAAGATCTATTTTTTGCACAAGGATATGTTACTGCCCAACACCGTTTGTGGCAAATGGAATTTCAAACACATGCCGCTGCCGGAAGGATTTCTGAAATTATTGGGAGTGTAGCACTCGATTACGATCGCGGCCAGCGCAGGTTTGGAATGGTGATGGCAGCAGAAAATTCTTTAAAAGCAATGGAAAACGATCCCATTGCGAAAATGAATGTGGACCAATACACCGCAGGTATCAATGCCTATATCAACCAACTTGAATATAAAGACCTGTCGCTTGAATATAAACTATTAGCCTACGAACCCGAGCAATGGACTCCCCTCAAGTGCGGGCTCTTATTAAAGAACATGGCGCAGACGTTGAACAAAGGCGACAAAGACATGCAAATGACGAATGCACTTTCTTTGTTTGGGAAGGAAATGGTAGAAATTTTATATCCGGACAATGAAGGTGTTGCCGATCCGATTGTTGAAAAACCAAAAGGTTGGAATTTTAATCCGGTATCAATGGATAGCATTCCCTTCGCCCTTCCAACAGAATTAATAAATATTTCCAACCTTGAAACACCAAACCCAACGATCGGTAGCAACAACTGGGCAGTAAGTGGAAGTAAAACCGCAAGTGGTTCACCAATCCTATGCAACGATCCGCATTTAAGTTTATCGATGCCCTCTATTTGGTATGCGATCCAATTAAACGCCCCCGGCATCAATGCACTGGGCGTTTCCCTTCCCGGTGCACCGAATATTATTATCGGGTTTACGGACTCTATTGCATGGGGGGTTACCAATGCACAACGCGATCTGGTCGATTGGTTTGAAATCACGTTTAAAGATGAAACCAAAAGCCAATACAAATTTGATGGGGAATGGAAAGACGTTCAAAAGAAAATTGAAAAAATTTCAGTACGCGGTCAGGAAGATTTTTACGACACGATATTGTATACAGTACACGGCCCCATCACGTATGACGAAACATTCCAGGCCGAAAACAATCGAAAAAATTATGCTTTCCGTTGGATGGCCCATGATGAATCAGAAGAACTGTTGACCTTTTACAAACTCAACCGTGCTAAAAACCATGACGATTACATGGAGGCGTTAAACCATTATGCATCGCCTGCTCAGAACTTTGTATTCGCTTCCGCTTCCGGTGATATCGCGATGCGCATACAGGGCCGTTTTCCGGTACGCAGAAAGTTGGAAGGAAAATTTATTTTGGATGGCAGTATCAGTTCAACGCAATGGCAAGCCTACATTCCGAATGAACAAAACGTAATGGATAAAAATCCGGAACGTGGTTTTGTGAGTTCTGCCAACCAGTATCCGGTGGATGCAAGCTATCCTTACTTTGTTACTTCCACCAGCTATGAAGCATACCGTAACCGAAGGATCAATGATGTGTTGCGTACAAAATCCGGTATTACCATTCAGGATATGATGGAATTGCAAGGCGACAATCTGAATCTGCAAGCAAAGGAGAGTTTGCCGTTAATGTTGGCCAATCTGGATGAACCCACATTAACGGAGACAGAAAAAGCTGCATTCAAAATCCTTTCCGAGTGGGATTACTTCAACACCATCGAATCAGAGGCTGCATCCTATTATGAGGCATGGTGGAACAATTTGTTTCGTTCGATATGGGATGAGATGAAAAATGAAAAAGCTGTTCTCTCCTACCCAACGGATTATACAACCATAAAATTGCTCACTGAAAATCCAACGTTTGATTTCTTCGACATTAAGGGCACACCGGAAAAAGAGACCGCCAAAGAGGTAATTCAAAAATCATTTAAGATTTCGGTTGAAGATGTTGAGGAATGGAAAACAGAAAAAAATGCACCTCCACGTTGGAGTGATTATAAAGACACATCGATTGAACATTTGTTGCGGCAACAGCCATTAAGCTATCATGTAGAGACGGGTGGCAATTCGGGAATTGTAAATGCCACATCCTCACGTTGGGGACCTTCCTGGCGCATGATTGTGGAAATGAAAGAGTCCGGCCCAGAAGCAATTGCCGTTTATCCCGGTGGACAATCCGGAAACCCGGGCAGCAGGTTTTATAATAACCTGATTGGTCAGTGGGCAAAAGGGGAATATTACAGCATGATATTTATGCACCAACCGGAAACAACTGGTACTCTTTATACTACTGAACTCAATCCTAAAAACTAATTGAATATTCAAGAACAAGCATTAAACAAAGTAGCACCGTCATTGAGGGAGCCTGCCCCGAGAATCGGGGATCGAAGAATCTTTGAACGCAATTTCACGCTCCAAAGACTCTTCGCTGACGCTCTGAGTGACGAGCATTTTGTGGCCTTAATCTGCCCAGAATAAAAAATTAACAAAAAAATTAAACACATGAAATTTATAATTCAAATACTATTTATTGCAGTCTTAGCATTTTTGCTCGAACTCTTTCTGCCGTGGTGGAGCATTGCCATCAGTGCCTTTGTGTTTGGCTTTGCAATGAAGTCGAACGCCAATTTCTTTGCAGGATTTTTAGGAATTGGTTTACTCTGGCTTATCAAAGCACTTCTAATTGATTTAAATGCCGCAATGCCATTGGCAGAAAACGTTGCTGCTATCCTTAAACTTAATAGCAAAGTATTGCTGATGGCGGTAATGGTTGCAGTGGGTGGATTGGTGGGAGGCTTTGCAGCACTAACGGGATCGTTGCTAAAAAAGGATGCACCGAAGCATTATTATAATTAAGACATTGGATGTTAGACAATAGATATTAGAAGTTGGATGTTAGACGTTAGAACGTATTGCGGAAAATATCCAACATTCAAAATTGATCGTATCCGAGAAAAGTGGGCACTTCCCATTTATTGAAGAACCTGAAAATTTTAATCAGACAATCGTAAATTTTTTGAGGGGGTAACTGGCTACGCCTCAAACATAAACCCTTTCTCTACCAACTTGTCGTACACTTTCTTTTGAAACTTGTAGAGGTTTGCCGCACGGTGCGCCACATTGGTTTGCTTTTCATTGCACGGTATAAGCAAATCTGTTTTGATCATCTTCCTGCGAAAGTTGGGCTTGTCCAATTTAGTTTCCAAAATGGATTCATAAAGTTCTTGCAACTGTAGTAGCGTGAATTTTTTGGGGAGGAGATTATACCCGATGGGTTCGTGAAGTACTTTGTGCTTCAGTTGCCGGAAGGCAAAGTCAAAAATTTGCTGGTGGTCATACACCATTTTTGGAATATCTTTAACGCTGATCCATTGGACATCCGAAACCGAATCACCGGGATGGAGCACAAAACTAAACTTGTTGACCAGCGCATAAAAGGCTACCGTGATAACCCGTTTGCCGGGATACCGGTCCACCGCACCAAAGGATTTCAATTGCTCCAGGTAAATGTTGGTGACCGATGTTTGCGCAGTCAGGATCCGGATGGCGGCATCATCCACACTTTCGTTGTATTTGATCCAGCCACCCGGCAGCGCCCACTGGCCTTTTGAAATCCCCTGTCCGTGTTTTACCAGCAGCACAGAAAGCTCGCTGTTTTCAAAACCAAAGATGACGCAGTCGATGGACAGTGCATCAATGATTTCATCAGAGAAATTAGATTGTGACACTTTTCTGGTTGTTAAGAAAGGGGCAATTTAGAACATAATTCCAAGGCATAAAAAAAGCCTGATCAACAAATGCTGAACAGGCTTTAATCTTGTCGGGGTGGTCGGTAAAAACTCGAACCTGTTATTCTCTGATTTAAAGTTATTATACAGATTATCAGTTATTTGCAGATAGCCAGCGTTAAGAGAATGCTAAATCAACCTTTCTTCCAACAAATCTCTCCAAATGATAAAACCCTTCTGGTCATTGGAGTAGTCATGAAGTAATCAGCTAAAATTTTGAGATGAGCTTTCCAAAAAGACCTGACGGCCTTTGGCTCTGATAACTCCTAACTCCCTGTCAATTTGTTGGAGTTTACTCCTTAGCATCGGCTTATTTTTTTCTACCTGCCATATGTAAGTGGCTTCTTCTGTATCAAGTGTCTCCCAGATGATGTGGTATTGCTGTTTATCTGCCTGAAGAAATACAAATGAAAATGGCATTAACACAAAACGAATCTTCAGGATTGTGCCTTCATGCTTTTGAGCTAAGTATCGCTGTTACTGGTAATGTTTAGCTTTCTTATACTTTAAGATTTCATCCAGCAGTTAGTTCCTCTCCCGAAGTATACAGAGCAAACATGCCATTTACACCAGCCTGCACAAAAGGGATTTAAAGATGACTATATCTTCGGCTCTAATCACGGGTTTAAGGTATTAATTTGTCACCTTTTTTTGCAAATTGGTGACATGAAGGAAGGTGTGCATAACTATATTGAAAGGAAGGACATGTAAGCCGCCTTGTACATGCTAGATACTATAAAACCACATGTTAATGGTTTTGAATGATTATGAATGATTATGATTGATTTTGTTTGAAGACTACAGGGAATGTCTGACAACGTTTATTTTATTGAGGCTACTGGCCTTCCTTCCATCGCAAGAGTTACTAAATTTCCGATGAACCTTGCAAAAGGGTCAATGTTTTGTCCAGAACTGGCGCTTTCTAATGCTTGCATATAATCATTACGTTGTTGCACTGGAATTACAGTCCATGGATACCCCCCGGAAGCAAGCATTGCATTCATAAGAAATCTTCCCATCCTCCCATTGCCATCCATATATGGATGGATATATACAAAAATGAAGTGACCTAACACGGCTCGGACTGACGCCTCAGTTTCACTACTTAATAATTCAAACAGCACTGGCATTACGTCTCTCACGGCATCAACATTTACGGGCACATGCTTTGAACCTCCAATATAAACTTGACTATTTCTATAACCCGCAAGGTCTTCCGGTCTTAGTATACCTGCTGCTACACTTGGGCTAAATAGCTCAAAGTACCAGCGACCATGGTTCAAATCAGTAACAGTTCCAGGGTTTTCTCCATTGAGGATATTTCTAATACTTTCCTTTACCTGAAGAAAGGTCTGCCAATACCCTCTTGCGGCCATGGCATCACGCTGTTGTTTATCTTCTTCTTTATTACGAACATCCCATTGCCCACTACGAACTCTCTCAATTAGTTCCGGGCTTACTTGATATCGCTCGATTGATAAAGAATGGTAGGCATCGGTGATATAGACATCGTCCACGGCTTTCAAATAACTTTCATGATTGTGTGGAATTCCAGGAGATTGCGGAAAATTTCTAATCACTATTTCCCGCATTTGTTGCCACATCAACCTTATTCTGTTTGTGTACGGAGATCGTTCTCTGGATAAGCTTATGTCTAACTTAGTTTCAAATGGATCTGTTTCTCTTATATCGTACCCTGCACCTCTCATTGTTGTGATAATTTCATCAGCAATCCGCTCTTTCCCAATATTTCGAAATGCTCCAGCGAGACGTCCTGCATAAGTGCTATGACCTCCTGCTAGAAGTACCCTTAAAATTTCTGAAGAATCGCGAATCATTGCCAAGGCTGTCCTGGCATCTACAGAATTCTGGAGAAATGTATTAGCACTGCAAAAAACAAGCGAAGCTGGTAAGGAGTGTAATCGAATGCCTCTTATTACTTCAATCATCTCAGGTACTGGCAATCCAATTCTCATGGAAAACAAGGAAGTATTGTGTGGCAAATCTGTACTATAATTTGTAGCCGAAGGAGATTTTATTAACAATTGAGTTGGCACCGACCAATTACCCCCTTGTAACATGAGGGACTGTTCTGCTGAAACAATCCAATTACTGCCATATTTTTCTTCTAAGAATCGAGCGCAAAAATCCCAGTAGGAACTGTACCATGAAGTGGTATCACCTTCCACTTGATCTGGTCTTGATGGTATGTACCAGCCCCTTGTTACCTCTTTAATGAATCCATTTTTAACCAAGCGTTCCTTATTAACTCTGCTTATTTCGTTGGATTTTATAGCTACGAATCCCTTTTCTTGAAGGGAATGAAGGATTTCTAGCGCTTGTGCTAGTTTTTCAGCAGGTAGGGCCATTTTAATGGTGAGTTAAATATATAATATAATGCCGTGTTAAATATATAATATAATGACGTAATATTATTATAATATAATGCTGTATTAATAATATATAGCGAAATGATATTGCGGAAAATATCCAACATTCAAAATTGATCGTATTCGAGGAAAAGTGGGCACTTCCCATTTATTGAAGAACCTGAAAATTTTAATCAGACAATCGTAAATTTTTTGAGGGGGTAACTGGCTACGCCTCAAACATAAACCCTTTCTCTACCAACTTGTCGTACACTTTCTTTTGAAACTTGTAGAGGTTTGCCGCACGGTGCGCCACATTGGTTTGCTTTTCATTGCACGGTATAAGCAAATCTGTTTTGATCATCTTCCTGCGAAAGTTGGGCTTGTCCAATTTAGTTTCCAAAATGGATTCATAAAGTTCTTGCAACTGTAGTAGCGTGAATTTTTTGGGGAGGAGATTATACCCGATGGGTTCGTGAAGTACTTTGTGCTTCAGTTGCCGGAAGGCAAAGTCAAAAATTTGCTGGTGGTCATACACCATTTTTGGAATATCTTTAACGCTGATCCATTGGACATCCGAAACCGAATCACCGGGATGGAGCACAAAACTAAACTTGTTGACCAGCGCATAAAAGGCTACCGTGATAACCCGTTTGCCGGGATACCGGTCCACCGCACCAAAGGATTTCAATTGCTCCAGGTAAATGTTGGTGACCGATGTTTGCGCAGTCAGGATCCGGATGGCGGCATCATCCACACTTTCGTTGTATTTGATCCAGCCACCCGGCAGCGCCCACTGGCCTTTTGAAATCCCCTGTCCGTGTTTTACCAGCAGCACAGAAAGCTCGCTGTTTTCAAAACCAAAGATGACGCAGTCGATGGACAGTGCATCAATGATTTCATCAGAGAAATTAGATTGTGACACTTTTCTGGTTGTTAAGAAAGGGGCAATTTAGAACATAATTCCAAGGCATAAAAAAAGCCTGATCAACAAATGCTGAACAGGCTTTAATCTTGTCGCCCTCCCTATACAATTTTCGAACACATTTTTAGAGGATTTGAAACGGCTGGCAAGCTTAGCGGCATAATTCCGCGGGTTTTCCAGCCTTTTTCATTAATGGGCGGGCAATGGAGGAGAATAAGGCATCAATTTGGGATGACATCAAGCGGATCGATCTGGTCAGCTATTTGGATAGCATTGGTCACCAGCCTAAGCTGATCCGAAATAACGACTATTGGTATTACTCCCCTTTCCGAGAGGAAAAGACACCATCATTTAAAGTCAATCGTCAGCGAAACGTATGGTTCGACCATGGCACGGGCGAAGGGGGAACAATAATTGACCTAGGTGTCAAGCTTTACAATTGCACATACCATGAGCTTATTGAAAAGTTAACAAATGGTAAGCCAATTCTGAACAAACGTTCAGGGGCGCTGCCCACAAAAGAAACCCAAAGTAAAATCGAGGTTTTGTCTACAGGTAGTCTCAAAGCCCCGGAGCTGACGAGCTACCTAAAGAGTCGAGGCATTTACATCGATACAGCCACACAATACTGCTCGGAAGTGGATTTCCGAATTGGAGAAAGGACTTACAAGGCCATAGGCTTTCCCAATCGTACCGGGGGTTTTGAACTACGCAATCATTGGTTCAAAGGCTCATCCACTCCAAAAGACATTTCTTTGATCACCTCTGAGAACAACTCCTCGAAGCTATCCGTGTTTGAGGGATTTATAGATTTTCTCTCTGCACTAACAATCAGCAATCCCAAGTTCCTTGAGACAACAAAGGATTCAAGTTTTCTAGTGCTGAATTCCGTGGCTTTCATCGGAAGAGAAATTCCATTGATTCGATCATTCCCTGAAGTAACTCTATTCCTCGATAATGATAATGCAGGAAAAGTGGCAAAAACGCGACTTCAAGTGCAAGGCATCCACTTTAAAGATGCATCAACCTGGTATCCCAAACATAAGGACGTGAATGAATTTCTCGTGTCTGGTGCATTGGCAAAGAAGCAAGAATCAATAAAACCGAAACCGAGAAACAGGCTAAGGCGATAAGCGGGGACTAAAATATTTGATAAACAACGTACTACAACTAAAAAACAAAAATTATGAAAACGAAAATTCAATTTATCACACAAGCCAAAGGAGGTTCAGGCAAATCAGTGTTATCATTCATGCTCGCAGAAAAATATCCAGAAGCTGTATTACTTGATCTTGATGACGCTACCACAACGACCATGAAACAGCTTGCTTATCGGAAGCCGATCAAGGTTTCATTCCTTGATCCAGCAACAAAACGAATTGACAGGGGTGCTTTCAATGGACTCTTTGAGAGTGTAATCGAAGCCAAGAAGGAATTGTTTATCGCAGATCTTGGGGCAAGCGTTGCTGAACAATTGCCTAAGTACTTTTCAATGAACGGAATAGACGTGATTATGGGAGTGCTTGAGCAAAGCAGTATTCAATTACAACTCGTTTGCATTGTTGGTGGCGGAAACATTTTTAAAGCTACGATGGAGTACTTGGCTGAATTGATTGATTCAACAAAAGGATCGCTGCAAATAACAGTTGCGCAAAATGGCTTCTATCCTTGTTCACCAGAACAGCAAACCGTCCTACTTGATTATATCCATGAGAATAAGCTTTCGCTGATCCACTTTGATCTTGTGAAGGACAAGGGCGAGATAGCAATGAGGACAGTTGAAAATGTACTCAAAGATGGAAGAGGAATAAGCGGTTTAAGCCCATTCACATCGATTTATTTCAAGAAACCTATTGAAGAACTAAACCTGTAAGCTTATGGCAATGACAGATCAGGAGCAAAAGGAGTTACGTTCCTATTGCGCTTTCATTTTGAAGGAGTACGGATTTCAGTTTCCACCGAACGATCCGGTAATTCCCGCGCTATACATTATCCATAAGGAGATGCAACTGAATAATCAAAACAATAACGCTATTGCTTCATTGGTTAAAGAAGCTTCAGCGCGGATAAATCCTACGGTCTTCCATTTCAATTCTTCAGGAGAAGCATGGAAATTCCAAATGGGTGTGACACTCAGATGGATTTTAAGCGGCCTTGTTGTTTTGCTTTTTATCTGGGCTGCAATCTGGTATTGGTCAATAGCCAATGATGTTGATAGAGCTAAGACGATTATTGGAACTTCTGGCAACCTGAGTGAACTTGTTAAACGCGTTCAAAAAACTAATGATGGTTACTACTTCATTGATTTCTCAGTATCCAAAGGAGATTCAGTTCAAAATTTCAAGGAGTTCCAAAAACTAAGCCCGAAGACCGTTAGGGTGTATCTCGGTAAGCAATCCAAATAATATCTGCAATGGAAAAGAAGCACATCATTAGGTTTTTAAAAGAAAGAAAAAGAGGAGTTTACACTTCAATGGTAGAAATGTATTCTGATGTAGCTACCTCTATGGCAGTGACGATGGCATTGGAAATAATCAAGGAAGACTTGGAGAAGGAATCAGGAGCCATAGTCGAGCTGAATTATTTCAGTCTTGCACAAGCGATTGCGAAATATAAAAAAGTAAAGGCCATCTCGAAGTCGGACGCAGCTTCGAGAAAATGGCCGTTCAAGGATTCGCACGAGCTTAAAGAAAATGAAACAAAGCCAGGAAGCTTCAAAATAAACTAAGGGAATTGAAAGTAATTAATGGATGCTAAATCAAAAATCAAGATGAATCACATAGCCACAATTAAGTACAGCTTACTTAAAGGGCAACTGAAGCCTTGTCAAGTTCGGAGCAAGCAATGTTTCCGCTACGCTCCAACCTGCTTGCTCCAGACATCTATAAAATATTTTACCACTTCGTTCAATTTTTAAAGTTATGAGTAGACCTAAAATAGATGAACAAGACAAAAGAATAGTACAGGTGAACATTCGCCTTACAACGGAAGAGAATGTGAAGGTAAAAGAGTATGCCACCGCAAGCGGAGTAAGTCCTGCTAACTGGATACGTGAGAAGGTATTTACAGGCAAGACTCCAGCTACCAAATTATCAGCACTTGATACTTCAATCTATCAGGAACTAAGGAGGATCGGAGTTAACCTCAATCAGGCAACTCATAAACTCAATCAGGGCGATTTCCCAAAAGAGTTAAGTACGACTCAACTTGATTTATTGATGCTATTAAACCAAATACTTAAAGCTATAGTCCATGACAGGCAACATGATCAAGGGTAAAGGCTTCGGTGGTGCGTTGCGATACAATATGGAAAAGGTAGAAAAGAATGTGGCCGAGGTACTCGATCATTCTTTTGTAGACGTTGCCGTTAAATCTATCATGAAGGAAGTTCAGATGATCAAAGTCATGCGCCCCAACCTGCAAAAGTATTTCTACCATACGTCTATAAACTTTCCACCAACTGAAGACCTTACCAATGCAATGATGACGAAAATAGGTCGTGAGTACCTTCAGGAGAGCGGTTTCACACAGCACCAGTACATCATGTTCCGTCATCATGACGCTGACCATCCTCATTTACATATTCTTGTTAATCGGATTGGATATGATGGTAAAGTATTGAGTGACAGCAACGATTTTGCTCGATGCGAAACGATATTGCGGGAACTTGAAAAGAAATACAATCTTACCGAGGTGATGTCTAGCAATCTGGCAAAGGAAAGAGCCGTGACGAAGAACGAACTGGAAATGATGAAGCGTACTAACATACCTTCGCATAAGATGAGTTTGCAGACAATCATCAAGCAGACTCTTGCTTCTAAGCCTAGGTTAACCAGTTCAGAATTTGTGACAACTCTCCAAAATAAGGGAATCAATATTTTATTCAATCAAGCTTCAACCGGATTTGTTAGTGGTATCTCTTACACATTCAAAGGAATGACTTTTACGGGTTCTAAGCTTGGAAATGATTTTAAATGGAGTACGATTAAAAACAGGATTGATTATGACCAAGAAAAAGATCGTGTAATGATCCAAGAAGCAAATGTGCGAACAAGGGCACTCAACCCTTACACTGATGCCACGCACGCAAATTCTGCCAAGCGAAGTAAACAAACTGATCAATTTAGAAAGACGAAATCTAGTAGGAGTAATGAATCAGTATTTGGAAACACCGGAGAATTCAGTCTGGCTAGGTTACCAGATAGTCATCTTCTCAAAAATCTAATCCACGCAGATCAGCAAATAGATCCAACTCCTGAAAGTTTGTTGAGATTGAAACGCAAGAGAAAGCGGAGGAAGGGTTTAGGAAGATAATTCCTTAAGGATTTTGAGTTAGTACACGCAACAGCTTGATGATTTGAATGCTAATCACCGCCTCTTAACCTTTGTTTCGTAAAGTCTTTAGCTTTCTAGTGATGGGAGCAAAGAATTTTGGTAACAGTGCCTTCAATTTTGGATTTCGCCAAAAGCTCTTAGTACTACTTTGATATTGCTTGGTTCGCCTCCTTTGCGCCAAAGTCTTGCATTTTTTGGGATGATACGATTTCTGCCCAAACCGCTTAGTCAGTTCGACTTTGACAAATGCATCAATCTCATCAAAGTATCGTTCTATATCTAAATAAGAATAGATTGCAATCCACTTTTCGATTGTCTGATAAATGGAAGTGAATAGTTCTGCGTTTAGTTGTGTTTTTTTTAAATCTTGTTTGATCAGGGTCTTCAAACGGCCAACAGTTTCCCTGCCGGGATATATATCTCTTCCATTAAATTTTATTGACAGATAGGAGAATTCAATTTCCGTGGGATTAACAATTTCTGCTTTCGCATTCTTGTCACCAAGCGGGTGAATGGCTAGTCCAAATTCCTCCCTTAACAGTTTAGCAATACTTTCATAGCCCTCCTTTGCTTCCTCGATGGAGCTAAAAATAACTATGAAATCATCGGCATACCTTATTAGGGAGTAACCGCCAGCTTTTAATTGCACATCAAACTTTGATAAATAGATATTTGAAAGCAGTGGAGAGAGTGGATTCCCTTGGGGTATGCCCTTACCGGCATTCTGAAAAAGGATTTTATGCCTTCTGTTTAAGAACTTTAAACCTTTCAGTTTTTGAGACATTGATTCAGTTATCAGCTTATGGAGTGAATCATCGGCCAGGTTAGGAAAGATGATTTCCTTCAATAGCTTATCCTTTTGTACCTCTTCAAAAAAATTTATGATATCGGCTTTGAGTATAACCCTTCCCCTTTTTGAATACTCGGATTTCATTTGAAGGACAGCCTCCCTCACTCCTTTACCCTGTTGGTAGGCAAAGCTGACTCCGTCACTTTTTGACAAAATTCCATTTAGCTGTTCCTCTAATAGGGTAGCCATAGCTTTGAGCACAACCCTATCTTTGATTTCCGGTATCTGCAGCGGTCTATATTTGCCATTATCTTTTTTAATTATCGCGGCTCTAGTGGGTCCAAAACGAAAAGTTCCTTCTGAGAGAAGTTTACTTATCTCAACGAGGCTTGCGTCCAAATCTTCAGCAAACTCTTTTATCGTTGTCCCTGAAAATCCATATGAAGCTTCATTTTCCTTGTTAAGGAGATTCCACGCTCTATTGAGGTTGGTGGTTGATGCTAATTGAGCAAGCAGTGATAAGTCAGTCAATGCGGAGTTATTAGGTTCTTCTGGAGTTTTAATGTTAGCGGCTACGCGATTTAAGAATTGAAGTCGATGTTGGGGTTTGATGCCTTCACAATTTCATTACTTCACCAATCAACCTCCATTCGGATGAGTCCATATTTTGCAGGGTCTCATTTAACTCCCTGTAAGCCTCAATGTCATTAATCTGCTTGTCGTACAAAAAGGCTGGTGAAACATAAGTATTGTATACGACAATGTTATTATTCCTATCGTGAAAGCCGAGAGCCAAACCACCAACAAACAAAGGTAATTGCATTTTGTAAACTCCATCAGCAATTTCATCGGTGTGAAGTGCCATGCTTACTTTAAATTCTTTGTAGAATTCTCGTGCCGCTTCCTGAATAGTCATCGATTTCTTCAAGTATCTTTCTGCATAGCGTTCAAAAAAGTGGTCAGTATAAAAGACAACATCATCAAGCTGGCTACTTGTCACCCAACACATACCTTTTTCTGAACGATACCAGAGTCCGGCTGCGAAATCAACACCTTTATCATCTATTCCATAAATGTAAATTGTGAACAAAGTATTGGACCCGACAAGTTGTTGGTAAACATGAACCTTCTCTTTCGCCTTTCGCATTTTCTTTGCCACGAATCCAACCTTGGTTTCTATTCGCTTTTTATTGTTGTGGACTTCGGAAAGCAAATGCGCTGCTATTTCCTTTCGGTTCATTGATGGGACTACCATTTGTTACGATTAATTCTATTTCAAGATATTGCTTTTCTACCGACTATTTTTTGCAGTAATCCTAAGAATTAAATCTTGGCGCAAAGATAGCTTAGGTGGCAGGCTGAAGGAGTGTTGCCAAAAGCTTCCGGCATAAACGGTTTCCCCCTTTCATTCCTTCGTCATTTCAGGAACCCCCAATTATTCCTTTTCCTTTTGGCATCACTCGCCACCCAAGCTTAGTGCAGCTCCATAATTAATTCTTACGATTATGGAAAACTCAAATGATCAATCAAAACAATTTCAAGTAGCAGAAATTCAACTCTCGTACAAATCCAATGTCAAACCGTCCCTTCGTCCTAAGATCATGGCTTCACGAGACTGTTATCAAATCCTTCTCGATTCCTGGGACTTGTCCAGACTAGAATTGGTAGAACAGTTCAAAGTTCTCTTTACCAACCGTGCTAATCGTGTTCTTGGAATTTTTGAACTCTCAACAGGTGGAATCACTGGCACAGTTGCTGATCCAAAGTTGATCTTTGTGGCTGCCTTGAAAGCTGGAGCCACTGGAATTATCCTTTCACACAATCATCCTTCTGGTAATCTTCACCCTAGTCAGGCAGACATTGATCTCACCAGAAAAATTAAAGAAGGTGGCAAATGGTTAGAGATACAATTGCTGGATCACATCATCATTACAAGCGAAAGCTACTACTCATTTGCTGACGAGGGGCTTTTATAGCTCATTCAGCTAACATAATTATTGCAGGAATGTATTCAAAAATAAAGTTTAGTTTTTCAATTCCTCGATTGGAATTTTCAGGTGAGGGCACAATTCATCATAAAGATTATCATCAGAAACAATCTTAATTTGTTGACTATTGCTTAGATACAATAAATGTAAAAGATCAACAAAATCATTCCTTCGCGGGGAATCATGAGTAGTCATATATTTTGTCACTCGTTTGGTATAGGCCGTGATAAAATGTGCAATCTTCATATTATAAGATTTATACATAATTTCCTCAGTAATACCCTCATCCTGCATTTCAGATGTAAGCAATCCAGTAGCAAATTCATTTATTGATAGCGCTTCGTTAATAGCGGGCATTTTTCTAAAAAAATCGCTTATCGTGGGGATCGAATCAAAGGGATGGAGAATTCCATTTACTTCCAATGGCTCTTGCTCCTCACTCAACAGCGACCGTCTAATATTTACATTACCCGATTCTGTCGATATGATGAAATCCCTATTCCATAGGGAATCAAGAGCTTGAAAATATTTAAAGCCCATAAATTGATTGCTTTCACTATCGTGTTGAATCAGACTTTCTAAATTGGAGTGATTAATAATATTGACAAGCAGTGTCAAAAGCGGCTTTTCTCGAAATTCAACGAATTCGTAATCTATTAGCGCATCGAAACTTGAGACTACCAAATGTTCCGGCATAGACCAAACAACTTGAAGTTTTCTGGATTGTATGGTTTTTAAAATCGCTCGACTTCTGTTATAATTTTCTGGCTTCAAACCAGAAATAATTTCAAAAATAGCTAATGCCGAAGTAAAACTCTGAGGAAGGTATTCGTCCTTGATTTTTGAGATCGAATACAACGCATTCGTTTCTAAGTAAAATCTCTTTTCCAATGTCATTGCACACCTTCCTCAATAATTGAATAGATAGAATATAACTGTTCCATCTCGTGGCTATTTTAAATTTTCATCAACAACCTTATCCGTAACGCTTCATTGTAAACTTCCCGAAAGAATTTTTCCAATGGCCTATCAAAAGCATTGTGATCTTTAATTATCTGATCGAGCTCTCCATCGATAATTATTCTTTGAAAAATTAAATAGCCGAGAAGATGAGGTGTTGTTTGTACCTTCTCATTACCAAGAATGGTGGACGCAAATCTTCGAGCGGGTTGATCATCCGTTAAGAAACACTGGCTAATTTTCCTTGCAAACGCTATGGAGGATAACTCTCCAATTCCAAGACTTTTCCTTGACTTGACAATATCGGAATCCTGAATATCTGCAATTGTAATCGGGTGAATCTTGAAACTTCCCTTTCTAATTTCAGTGCGTAACACGTTTTGAATGCGTAACTCTGATGCTGTGGGATTTGATCTTGTCTTAATGAGGCTTTCATATTCTACAAATTGAGTCATTGAGAAAAAGCACTTGTTTTGAATTGCTCTATCAAAAAAAAGTGGACACGAGATAATGTTCCAAATGGCACATGTATCTATCACGTTTATATTATTGAACTGAGTGAGGTTAATATTCATGAACAAGCTGAAGATTAAAAAGCTTTAATAGACTCGGTAACTCTGTATTATTAGTTAATAACATTTCGGCCATTTTGCTTGCGGAGATTATTCCCTTTGAGTAGGCTTGATGACAATTCATAATGTAAAATGATGAAAGACCTAGCTCAAAACATTTTCTTTTCGCATCGTAAATTCTTGGAGATAGATTGTGTAGTTCTGAGTCTTGTTTTTTTTCTTTTGGGATTTTTAGCTTCATGAATCTATTCAAATCTTCAAATTCGAGTACTTTCATTTGCTGAAGCGCAATAGCAAGAACTGGAGGATTGACTTTTAACTGGAGAGCAGTTTTAAGGATATGATTGTCAGTCCACATGATGTTTTTGAATTTATTAGCTAAGCTAAGTGGAACTAAAAGAGACGAGGCAAATGCATTTGCTCTTATTTCTCTATAATCTTTTCCATTTTCATTTTCAAATGAGATGTTTACTATATCACGAAAATCAAAAACTGCATGACCAGCTTCGTGAGCTATTGTGAAATTCTGACGAAATACATCTTCACTATAATTGACCAATATACATTTACCTGCGTATGGGTGATTTATGAATAGACCGGAGATATTAGAATTTTCAAGTCTTCTTCTAAAAATGTGAATGCCGATTTTACGAAGCTCTTGATAGAAATCGGAAATAATGTGATCATCATTGAACCCCAGAAATTTTCTCAAATTAGCGGCTCCATCGAATCCCTGTCCTTTAAAATAATTCCCATTTGCTTCGTATGAAAAAATCCTTCTTTGAAAATTGAGATGTTTGAGTATATACTCTTCGCTCTCGCATAGGAAGATAAATTCCTGAATTACCCGCCTGTCATGCTTGGAAATATTTTGCCCGAACTTTCTGTAAAGGATGTCTACTTGCTCAGAGGCTGACTTCTGTTCATTGCTTATGAAGAAGTAATAGTCTTGTTTGAAATAATCGGAAAGAATTAGAACTTCATCACCACTCGGTTCGACAACACCTTTTTCGAAATCATTTAATCTATTCTCAGGGATACCAACTGCATTTGACACCTCTTGCTGAAGTAACTCCAAATTGTTTCTGCACCGAGAAAGCTTGATTCCAAATGCTTTTAAGTCGAAAGACATCCTATAAAGTTAATAAGAATTGGCTGATATTGAATGCCCAATCCTCAATGTTAGGCCAAAGAATTCAGAGTTACCAAATATGATTATTTGATTTTTTGCTTTTGATATCTACGATTCTTCAAATTCAATGATCCTATATCGGCAGATCGTACTTCAGGTATGATATTGAGAGTGGATCATTTGATTCTCCTCTTTCTCACCTCCAAATTCTTCTTGGAATTTTCCTTCTATAATGTCTCTGAATTCTGAGACACGTTCAAGCAATGAAAATGCAATGTTTGGAGGCACACGGTAAAATTCTTTATACCGAACATCTGAATAACCCTTTCTAAGAAAATCAAATAACTCTTTTTCATCCTTTGTGTTGTTCGGAAACACATCCCTAACCTCAGAAATGTAGCAACTTACAAAAGCAATTAACCTATTTAAATTATGAGTGCTGAGTTTATAACCAACGTGTGCCTTGGCTGAAGCTATGCACGAATGTTCAATGACTTGATGCAAGAGGAACACTCCGAGATCATAATACTGGTTACCGATGGCATCGGAGGCCGTTGCTAAAAATCTGTCTGAAAGCTCAAATAATCTTTTCCATTCCTTCAATTTCCGCGCTTTCTTAAATTCATCAAGTTGTGGTTTGTCGCTGGGGATTTCGAAATGCAATTCAATTGCCTTGTAAAGCATTGTTCCATCTCTTAATACGGTTGTAAAGAATGGGTGATGTTCTAAAAGTGCCGCACGCACGGCAGATTCAGAGTGAATGAGAATATGAATCGTTACGTTATCGGGGAAGAATTTTCTGATCGTATCAATAACTTCGGTTGCCTTTTGTGTCGTGCCAGATGTAATGATAAGGATATCGAAATGGCGACTACAAACAGAGTCAGTAACGAAGCAATTATCCATTTCTCTAACGCACGAGTTATGACCAAAGCAAATAATGGCAGCCGGATTGATCTTTGATACAATGGCTTTAACCGCATCCTGAAAATCACTGTTAAGAAGGCCGTCCGATTTCATGACTTCTTTTCTTCTTTAGAAACGCTCTTCTTGAGTTCAAGTAATTCTATGTAAACCTTTAGAGCCTGTTTCATGATGGACTCGTAATCCGCTTCGATTTTCTTGCTTCGTCTTTCAACGATATCGTCATACTTGACAAAGGTTTCATCGGTGTGATTATCCAGTCCGATGCTTTTTAAAATGAGTGAATCCAAATGGGGCTGGAAGTAACAGTCGTCAAGGCCTACTTCATGAAGAGCATGGAAGAGTTTTCGGCTTTTAAGTTCTTCTTTAATAAGGTAAAGCTGAACTTGTACTTCAGAGGATAGCTTTACAAGAGGATAAGGTGAGTTTCTCATAAATTTTGTTTGTCTGTTTATTGGTATAAACGTACCTTTAAATGATATAATAATAACATTAAATGATATATATATATTTATAAATGCGTATTTAGTGCCTTTGAATGATATTTAAAGTGCTAATTTTCAAATACTTAGATTTGCTTAGAAACATTAAAACATGAGCAAGTCTATAAAGCAAGAATTTAACAGACTGAAGGTCTTACTAGCCGAAAAGAAGGTCACGAATAAGGAGCTAGCGGACTATTTGAAGGTACGCCCTGGGACAGTTTCGCGGTGGTGTACGAATGACAGCCAACCAAATATTGCTACGCTTTTTAAAATAGCTAAGTTTTTGGACATCAAGGTTTGCTCACTTTTGATACAACAATAAGATCATGCCCTAATAAGAGATTACAGAATATGATCGAAGATATGATCCAGATTAACGATTAATAAATTTAAGATGGAAAACGAAAGTAGTAAAGTGTTTGACAATGGAGCTACATGGCTTAGAGCAGATTTCCATCTTCACACGAAAGCGGATAAAGAGTTCCTGTACAGCGGAGTTGAGAATGATTTTGGGAGACTTTATGTACAACAAATGAAGTCCCAAAATATTGGCGTGGGAGTAATTACAAATCACAACAAATTTGACAAAGGCGAATTTCTCGCTTTGCGTAAGAAAGCCAGGAAGGAAAGCATAGGCTTATTTGCCGGTGTCGAATTTTCCTTAAAAGAAGGAATACATATACTTATTGTGTTTGACGATAAATGGTTTCATGGGGAAGTTGACAGTATCAACAAATTTTTGGAGAATGCATTCTATGGTATCGCCAATTATGACAAGCCTAGTTACCCAAACTCAAATTTCAATTTGAAAGAAACCGTAGAGGCATTGGATAAGATTGGCCACGAATATTTTATTGTTCTGGCTCATATTGATGATACAAACGGATTATTCACAGAACTACGGGGAAGAACATTGGAGGACTTTGTTTCACAGGATTCTTTCAGCAGCGTATTGGCGGTACAAAAGAGCGCCAACTTGGAAAACTATAATAAACTTTGCGAGTGGCTAAACCGTAATAACAAGAAGATAGCCTGTGTAGAAGGGTCGGATCATGCGCATGGTGGAATTGACGCCATTGGAAAAGGACGTGTTTCTTTCATAAAAATAGGTGACTTCAATTTTGAAGCATTAAAATATGCATTAACAGATTGCGAATACCGCGTTTCGGCAAAAGAAAAACCAGAAATTAGAAACTCCTACATTAAATCTATTGGCTTCGAGGGTGGCTTGCTGGACGGAACAAGAATTGATTTTTCTCCTGAGTTGAATAACCTCATCGGCATCAGGGGTAGCGGGAAATCATCTGTATTAGAAATTATACGCTATACGCTCGGTATTCCATTATCGCAAATTGCTATCGATTCCAAATATAAGAACGGATTGATAGAACATGTTTTAAAAAGCGGTGGCAAATCCATTGTAACGATCGTAAACAAACTGCGCGAAGAGTATAAAATAGAAAAGATATACGGACAGAAAGAGGACATCTATAAAGACGGTATTCTACAAACAGGTATTTCCATTGATGCCGTCTTTGACCACCCAGTGTATTTTGGCCAGAAAGACTTATCAAATAAGGATGCCGATTTTGAAGCAGATTTGATACAACGATTAATCGGAACGCGATTAAAGGCTGTACAGTCGAAAATAGAAACCAAAAAGAGAGAAGTTCAAAATGTTGTTACCGAGATAAAGAAACTAACGAACCTACAACAGCTAAAGAAAGAAACGGAAACAACCATTGAGAATTCCAAACATCAGCTGAAATTCTTTAAAGAGAAGGGCGTGGAGGAAAAGCTAAAGCAACAAACGTTGTTCGACTCTGATGTATCCAAGATATCTCAATTGGATACTTCTGTAAAGAATTACCTCAATGAGGTTAATTCACTAATTACGGACCACGAGCAATTTTTCCGACAAGAAATCACAGGCTCGGAGATAAACAAGGAAAAGTTTGACGAGGTAAAGGGGTTAATGTCGGAATTGAAGGTGGAGTTCGAAAAGTTAAAAACGTCTCAAAAAACTTCGATTCAAATTTATCAGCGATTAAAAAATGTTGTTGCTGCGATTAACGAAAAGAAAGACGGCCTTAAAGAAGAATTTGCCAAGATTAAACGTGAGATAAACACCGAAACTATTAACCCGGATAATTTCCTCAATCTTAACAGGCAAATTGAAACAGCACAATTGAAGTTGACTGAGATTGAAAAATCAGAAAAGCGAAGGTCTGAATTTCAAAGCAACTTGTTAGAAAGACTCACTGAATTGAACAACCTTTGGCTGGAAGAATTTAGGGTGCTGAAGGAAGAAGTAGACAGAATAAACGAAGCAAAAGGCAAATTGCATATCGATGTATTATTCAAGGACAGAAGAGATAAATTTATTGATAAGCTAAAACAAATATTCAAAGGTTCTGGTATTCGGGAAGCATCGTATCAAGAGATTGAATCCAAGTACAGAGATTTTGTCGAGGTCTATAAAGAGCCAACACGTTTAAACGATATCTTAAATGAAAATCAAGTAGTGGATTTCAAGAGAAGATTCTCTGATAATCTTGACGACTTACTAACATTCAAGGTAGACAACAAGATTGTGATTGAGTATAACGGAAAATCTTTGGATAAGCACTCATTGGGTCAACGTGCTTCCGCTTTGATCTTGTTCTTATTGGCTCAAAAAGAAAATGATGTACTTATTATCGATCAGCCTGAAGATGATCTGGATAATCAGACCATCTATGACGAAGTGATTAAAGAGCTGAAAAAGATCAAGGGTAATATGCAGTTCATCTTTGCCACTCATAATGCGAACATTCCTGTTCTTGGTGATAGCGAAAAAGTGGTAGCCTGTAGTTATGATGAAAAGAAGATAGCGGTACATTCGGGTACAATAGATAATCATCAAACCCAACGTTATATAGTCAATATTATGGAAGGTGGTGATGAAGCCTTTAACAGGAGAAAAAATATATACAGTATCTGGAACATTGAAGAAACGAAGAAATAATGACCACAATCGAACTTTTAGATATAGTAAGCACCGGAGAAACTAGCAAAGTTCAGTTTAAAGAAGAACTTCCAAGTAGGGATAGTGTTGCTCAAGAAATTGTTGCAATGTCAAACTCATTAGGAGGTGTAATACTTCTTGGAATAAAAGATGTAACGGGAGGCGTAACAGGATTGACACAAGAACAGGTGGAAAGTTATGATAATGTGGTCTCTCAGGTAGCTGATAATTTGAAGCCTCCGGTTTACCTAACAACCGAGGTGATCAAGGTGAATAATGGTACCATAGATAAGAATGTTTTAGTCGTTCATATTTCGGAAGGAGTTAATAAGCCCTACAAGACCGCAAAAGGAGAAATTTTTGTTAAGCAGGGATCTAATAAAAGGTTATTGACTGACAATGCGGAGATCATGCGTCTTTTCCAAAATAGTGGAAATCTATTAGCCGATGAAATGGAGGTGCACGGAACTACAATCGATGATATCGATCAGGAAAAATTTGCTAGCTATTTTGTAAAGGAATTCGGGCGAACGTTCCAGGAAAGAAATTTAAGTTTTGAACAGGCCTTACGAGCTAAAAGAGTAATAAGGAATAATCAATTGACGCTTGCAGGTTTGCTGTTTTTCGGAAAAAATCCCCAAGGTGTAAAGCCAGCCTTTACAATCAAAGCTGTCTCCTACTTTGGTACCGACATAGCTGGTACTGAATACAGAAGTAAGCCAAAAGATTTGACGGGGACAATTCCCGAGCTCTTTGAAAAAGGAATGGATTTTTTAAAAAGTAATTTAAATTTCATACAGCCTGAAGGAGGATTTAACACACAAGGCAAATTAGAGATTTCAAGTATTGCCTTAGAGGAATTACTTCAAAATGCCCTAGTACATAGAGACTACTTCAAAAACTCACCTATTCGGTTAATTATATTTGATGATCGTGTTGAGATTATTAGTCCTGGTAAACTTCCTAATAGCTTAACGATAGAAGATATTAAGTTCGGCAATCCGGTTATTAGAAACAATCAATTAGTTGCCTTTAGTACGCACGTATTACCTTTTAGTGGATTGGGCTCGGGAATAAGACGCTCCATTGAAGAAGCTCCAAATATTAGTTTTACGAATGATGCAGAAGGTGAACAGTTTAAAGTCACCATTCCGAGGCCAAGCAAAGAATAATAGAATTACAATCGACAATCAGAGTATTTATTTACGAAAAGTATCATTTTTCAATACCGTTGAGTAAAGTTTACTCTCGGAGATAACCCAAAAAGCTCGTTACTTTCCTTCTATGTAAGCGTGATGGGCTTTGAGATTTGAAGGTATTATATTAAGTTCTATGGATTTAATTATTACGAATTGAAAGTAGACGCTGATCAATTTACATTTTACGCCACCAATTTATCAAATCATTTGGCATGCGGACACCTAACGCAGCTTAGCAGGAGGGTCGCATTAAAAGAATTAGATCTGCCATCCTGGATTGACCCAGCTTTAAAAATTTTAATGGAGCGAGGCACAGAACACGAGTCTGCATACCTGGAATATTTGAAATCAAGAGGGTATAAAGTAGAAAATGTAGTGGGCTTAGGTCTCGCTGGTTCGCTTGATGCCATGAAGCGCGGTGTTGACGTTATTGCGCAAGCGGAGTTGCAAATTGGGTTTTGGGCAGGCCGTGTTGATTTTCTTATAAAAGTAGCTGGCAAAAGTGATTTCGGACCGTGGTCTTATGAAGTACAGGACACAAAACTTTCTTTGAATACCAAAGCAGCTACGATTCTTCAACTTTGTTTATACACTGATCTTCTTTCTTCAATACAAGGTTCTGTTCCTGAGCAAATGTATGTGGTTCATCCGGGTAATGACTTTCCAAAGGAGAAATACCGCTTTGCGGATTTTCAAGCTTACTATCGCTTAAATAAAAAACGCTTTGAACAGGCGTTGAATACATCGCCTCTACAAACTTACCCTGAGCCGACAAGTCATTGTGTTATTTGTATTTGGTGGAAGCAATGTGATAAAATCCGGCATGATGATGATCATTTATCGCTGGTTGCGGGTATCCGTTCATCTCAAACCGAAGAGTTAATTGTGCAAGGATTGAACGCCATGCACAAATTTGCGGCAGCCGAAAAACTAGAGAAGCCTAACCGGGGAAATCTCAAAAACCTGAAGAAGAGACAAGAACAGGCACAACTTCAAGTCCGTGGCAAGAAAGAGGGACTGTTAAGAGAGTTTCTACCTATCGACAAGAATAAGAAGAAAGGTGATGAAGAATCCGATGATCACGGGTTTAATCTTCTTCCGGAAAGAACGGACGGTGACATCTATTTTGATTTTGAAGGCGACCCTTTCTTTGAAGGAGGTGGAATAGAATACTTATTTGGTTACGTATTTAAAGATTCAGAGGGAACATGGCAGCATGAAAAGCATTGGGCAAAAGACAGACATGAAGAAAAAGTTGCATTTCAAAGCTTCATGTACTTTTTGAGAGAGCGCTTAAAGCTATTTCCCAATCTTTGTATCTATCATTATTCACACAAAGAGCCCACTTCTTTCAAAAGATTAATGCGAGAGCATGGTGTTTTGGAAGATGAGGTGAACAAGCTTTTAAGAGGACTTCGCTTTGTTGACTTGCGCTCTGTTTTCAAAAAATCAATGATGGCCAGTGTTGAAAGCTATTCCTTAAAGGCTCTTGAAGAATTTGCGAACTACAAAAGGCAGGTGCCGTTAGATCAGGCAGGTCCGGCAAGACGGGAAGTTGAATTAGCAATTAACGCTTATGATTATAAAAAGCTTACGGAAGAAATCAAAGAAATCGTTAACAAGTACAACGAAGATGATTGCAGAGCAACACTCGCATTGCATGATTGGATTGAAATTCAAAGATCAGAATTTGAGCGGCAAGGGAATACTTTGAATAGACTCGCAATAAATGATGGTGAACCAAGCGAAGATGCAAAGAAAGGAAAAGAAGAAATTCGAAAATTAGCTGACCAATTAACCCGCGACTTACCGGAAGACCGAAATACATGGAATGAAGAGGACAAGGCAAAGTGGTTACTCTCGCATCTCTTATTTTACTTTCAGCGAGAGTTTGACAGTAGCTTATGGGAATATTTTGCAGCACTCGATAAAGAGCCCGAAGATTTAGTGGATGCTAGAAACGTAATTACAGATCTTGCATTTCATGAAACTTTGCCGGTAAAAAAGAAAAACGAAACTCCAATAGAAATTTATTCTTATCCTGAACAAGAAGTAGGTATAAAGGAAGGCGAGGTTTTGAGAGATTTTGCGAGTAAGAAAGAAATCGGAACGGTTGCCGAGATAGATCATGAGAAAGGAATAGTTCACATTAAACGCAGAAAAAATAATAGTGAGATAAGACCGGATATTGTTGTTTCCTTTCCGACTAGTAGAACAGCAGCTCTATTCAAGTCATTAGTAAATTTTGCGGAAGATATCATTACCAATGGCTTAAGTGAAAAGTGTACGTATAGAGCAGGAGCCGATTTGTTGATGAAGAGTTGGCCCCGGTTTACAAAAATTATTGATTGCCCATTGCCAAAGTATGATAAAGACTTGGTTAAGTCAGCAGCCTCATTGTGTAAACTACTAGATGACAGTGTTCTGCCTTTGCAAGGTCCTCCTGGTACAGGAAAGACTCATACAGGCGCTGAGATGATTCTTGAACTATTAAAAGAGAAGAAAAAAATAGGGGTTACGGCAGTGAGTCATAAGGCATATCAAAATCTTCTTTTGAAAGTAAAACATTTGGCGGATGAAAGGAACCTAACAGTCAAACTGGGATACAAAGGTAAAGAAGGCAGCGATGCTGTTACAGGGCTGACTTTGTTGGAACTTGAGAAGAATGAATTATCAAAAGCTTTAGATGAAGGTTATGTGGTTGGTGGCACAGCTTGGTTATGGTCGACTGAATACGCAAAACAGAAATTAGATTATCTTTTTGTTGATGAGGCTGGGCAAATGTCGCTTGCGTATGTATTGGCGATTGCAAAGTGCACTAAGAATTTAATTTTACTTGGTGACCCCAATCAGCTAGAGCAACCTCAAAAGGGAACGCACCCAGAGGGAAGCGATGTGGCTGCACTCGCTCATATTTTGGGCGGCAAGGTGACGATGCCTGAAGATCGAGGCATTTTCATGCACACTACATGGCGGCTCCATCCAAGTATTTGCAAATTTACTTCCGAGTTATTTTATGAAGGAAAGCTTCATAGTGCTCCAGGGCTGGAGAAACAAATTATCGAAGGCAAAACCAGGTTTAGTGGCAGCGGTTTATTTTATGTTCCTGTCACACATTTTGGTAACCAAACAAAAGCAGCAGAAGAAATTGATGAAATAAAAAACATTACCCAAGACTTACTTGATAATGGTATTTACATGGGGGAAAAAATTGAACCCGATGATATATTGATCATTGCTCCCTACAATAACCAGGTGAACGCACTAAAACTGAGTTTACCCAAATTCAATGTTGGCACGGTAGACAAATTTCAAGGGCAAGAAGCACCTGTTGTTATCTACTCTATGACTTCTTCCACGGTTGAAGACACACCAAGAGGAATGGGATTTCTTTTTGACCCAAACCGACTGAATGTAGCCACGAGTCGTGCAAAAAGTGTTTGTGTTTTAGTCGCCAGCCCTAAGTTACTTGAGCCGGAGTGTAATACGATTGAACAAATGAAATGGGCGAATGGATTGTGTAGGTTCGTGGAGTTAAGTCAAATAAGTTAAGAAAAGTTAAAACTTGTGCTTAATATTTTAAAAGAATTGATCTTCTAACATTGCGAATTGTAAGTTTCACAACTAAAAATCGCGTGCGCCACCAAAGCTATGGCAAGAGCCAAACCCACCCGTATGGAAGACTCATTTAGAGCGTAATTTTGCGTATTTTCAAACCCAAATCTCGAAAACTGATAAGTAATGCCAAGTCTTCACTGGATAGGAAAGGAAAAAGTAATTAATCATCATTTAGATGTTCCCTTTAAAGTACTGGAACACTCATTTAGTTTTGATAATGGAACCCAAACAAAAGAGGAAATAAAAAATGGAAATAAAATTATCCACGGTGATAATCTTGAAGCACTAAAAGCCCTTTTACCTGAATATGAAAAAAGAATAAACTGTGTTTACATAGATCCTCCTTACAATACGGGCAATGAAAATTGGGTTTATAATGACAATGTAAACGACTCAAAGATTAAAAAATGGTTAGGTCAAGTAGTTGGAAAAGAAAGTGAAGATTTAAGTCGTCATGACAAGTGGTTATGTATGATGTATCCTCGCCTTAAACTATTACAAAAATTACTTGCAGAAGATGGCTCTCTTGTAATCAGCATTGGATATCAAGAGTTATTTAATCTTATGCCGGTTTTGAAAGAATTGTTTTCCTCAAAACAGATTGCATGTATTACTGTTCAAACTTCAGGTGGAAAACCATCAGGCTCTTTTAATTACCAACATGAATATCTAATCTTCATCGTTCCAAACGAATTTGAAGCAAATCCCATGAACTTTACTGGTGGTATTGAGAGAACACCTTTTGAAGGTCTAACACTTGCAACATTCGATAAAACGCAACGACCTAATCAAACCTATCCAATATTTGTAAATACTGAAACATCTAATTTAGAAGGCATCGGTGAATCATTGCAAGAAAGAATTAAAAACGGAAAATATGTAGGTGAGCTTACAGATTTTGAATATGACTTTAACGAAGCTCCTGCGGGCACTGTGGCAGTTTGGCCAATAACAAGCAAAGGTAAACAGTGCGTTTGGAGATTGTCGCCAAATAGATTTCTAAACGATTGGGAGAAAGGCTATATAAAGATTTCTCCTAATCGTCAAAAGGGAAGTTTAAACAGATACAGCATTCAATATTTACCAGAAGGTGTAATTAAGAAAATTGAAAAGGGCATATTAAAGGTAAATGGCAAAGAGGAGAATGCACCAACATTAACTTTTGGTGAAAATAAAACGGTAGGAAGCGACATTCCGACTATATGGTTGGAGAAAGAATTCTATTCGGTTAAGGGTACAACTTTATTGAATGAGATTTTTTCAACGAAGAATTTCAATTATCCAAAACCACTTCCATTAATCACCGAAATTATAAGAGCAATGACCTCTCCAAATGACATTATCCTGGATTCTTTTGCAGGTTCTGCATCAACCGCTCATGCAACACTGGACCTTAATGCAGAAGATGGAGGTAAGAGACAGTTCATTTTAGTTGAAATGGAGGATTATGCTAAGACGGTGACAGCCGAAAGGGTTAAGTTAGTTATCGAAGGTTATTCAGACAAAGAAGGAACAAGTGGAAATTTTAATTTCTATGAGTTAGGTCAGCCCATGTTTTTAGATGATGGCAATTTAAACGAGTTAGTAGGCTCTGAAAAAATACGCAAATATGTCTACTACAGCGAAACTAAAACGCCACTAATAGAAGCAAAGCATAAAGACAATAAATACTATTTAGGTAAAGCGAATGATACCGCATATTATTTCAACTATGAGCAAAATGAAGTAACAACTTTAGACCATGCTTTCTTATCAACCATGAAAACCAAAGCAGAGCAATATGTAATCTATGCAGACAATTGTTTGCTAACAAAGGATTATATGACTAAGTATCACATCATTTTCAAGAAGATCCCAAGGGACATAACAAGATTTTAAGCGATGGAATTAAAGCCATATCAACAACACGTAATTAACGACCTTGCATTGTTTTTGGAGAACATACAGGAAATCAAAGATACAAAGGATGCATTTTATAATTTCTGGTCGAAGCACCCGCGAACACCTCTTTTTCCATATTCAGGAACAGCTATTGAGCCATACAAAAACAATGTACCGCGCGTACCACACATTTGTGTGAAAGTACCAACCGCTGGGGGCAAAACGTTTATTGCATGCAATGCCATCAAGACTATTTTTGATTTCTTTAATTATGATAGACCGAAAGCAGTTGTTTGGTTAGTACCCTCTATTACGATATTAGACCAAACAATTAAGAACCTGAAAGACCCTTCACATCCATATCGCCAGAAAATCAATTCTCATTTTGGCAATAAAGTTGAAGTTTTTGATAAAGCGACTTTATTACAAGGAAGTGGATTTAATGCAACGACTATAAAAGAGCAATTGAATGTTTTGGTTTTCAGTTTTGATAGCTTAAGAGCCAAAAATAAAGAAGACAGAAAGGTTTTTCAGGAAAACGGAAACCTGCAATCTTTCGAAAACCTGTTAGGTAGAGACACCGACATTACGTTGGGGTCAATTATTAAATACTTAAATCCTTTAGTTGTAGTAGACGAGAGTCATAATGCAGAAAGTGATTTAAGCGTAGATATGCTTAAAGAAATAAATCCATGTTTTATTCTAGATCTCACAGCAACACCAAGGAAAAATAGCAACATTATTAGTTTCATTGATGCCTTGGAATTGAAAAAGGAGAACATGGTAAAACTTCCTGTAATTGTTTACAATCATCAGGACAAAACAGAAGTGATCAATTCCAGTTTGCAACTTCAAAAGCGTTTGGAGCTGCAAGCCATTGAAGAGGAAAAGAAAGGTGGTAAATACATTCGTCCTATTGTTTTGTTTCAGGCTCAACCAAAAAATGGTAAAGATTTTTTGAACGAAGAAGAAGAAAAATCGAATGTTCAGAAACTGAAAGAAAAACTCATTGAGTTGAAAATTCCTGCTGACCAAATCAAGATCAAAACGGCAAACATTAACGAGATAAAAGGAATCGATTTAATGAGCAAAGCATGTGAAGTTCGTTTTATTATTACGATTAATGCATTAAAGGAGGGTTGGGATTGTCCATTTGCTTACATATTGGCGTCCTTGGCAGATAAAAGTTCAGCAGTAGATGTTGAACAAATATTGGGTAGGGTTTTGCGCCAGCCTTATGTAATGAAACACAACTTTCCGTTACTCAATTTGAGTTATGTTTTAACCGCTTCGTCAAAATTCCTTGATACGCTAGACAATATTGTAAAAGGTTTGAATAAAGCAGGCTTCAGCGATAAAGATTATAAACTTGCCGATCCTGCAATGTTGGAAGAAACAGAAAGACTTGACCCGTTGAAACAATTAACTGTTTTTCCAACAAGTGAAGCCGCAACCGAAGATATTACTTCCGACATTGACACATCAAGAATTTTGATTCCTTCAGAAACTGTATTACCGAACACGACAGTTTCTGAAATCGAACAAACAGCAATTCAACAAAATGAAGCCTTTGAAAAAACAGTTTCCGAAATGGAAGCCAACAGCACCACGGCTTTGCCAAACGAAATACAACAGCTTGTGAAAACATATAGCATTAAGGATATTTTTCAAGTACAAGCAGGACAGATTAATCTGCCACAGTTCTATTTGAAAGTACCTGCCAACGACTTGTTTGGAAAGAAAGAAGAAGAATTGCCTTTAGAAAAGGAAAATCTTTTGGATGGTTTTGCATTGAGTAAAGCAGATACGAATATCGTATTCGACAGTATAGTATCAGAACTTTACAAGGTTGATTTAGATGAGACTAAAAAGGAGCACACTCCAACTTTTATTAGACTTGATGGAGAAGTAAAGGAAAGTATTATATCATATCTCTTAGACCCATCAAGAAAAGAGAGTCGGGTTAAAAATTTCACTAAAAGGATAATGGATATAATAGGAAACATGTATCCAATACCAGATAAGGAAATAGAAAAGTATATCAACCGAGTGTTAGAAGACTTTAAGGATGAGCAATTCGGTGATTTTGCGAACAACGAATACACCTATACGGACAAAATAAAACAAAAAATAAAATCACTTTCCGAAACCTTTGCCGAAAAGAAATTCAAAGATTTTTTAGACACCGATAAAGTATTCATTAAAAAATCCTTCTCATTGCCTAAAAGCATTTCACCAGGCGACACGTCTAAGGACATTACAAAATCCCTTTATGAAAAGGAAGGTAAGATGAACGGATTTGAAGAACGTGTTATCAATGAAATAGGTAACATGACCAATATAGCTTTCTGGACAAGAAATATTGAGAGAAAGGGTTTCAGAATTAACGGTTTTGTGAATCATTATCCCGACTTCATAATTCAAACCAAAAGTGGCAAGACCATTTTACTGGAAACAAAGGGCGATCATTTGGACGCAGAACAAAAAATAAGACTGGGCGGTCTTTGGGCTAGCAAAGCCGGCAACAACTATAGGTACTTTATGGTATATGAGAGAAGAACCGTAGATGATGCTTATAAGCTGGAAGACTTTCTCAAGATCATAAAAGACATTTAATCAGTCAGGAATTGCTCCCTCGGTAATAAAACGACTTTCACTTATTAAAAGTTAACCACTTTTTAACTTGTTCCTCAACTTCTTTCACATTCTGTGACGGAAAGTTTTTCAATACGTATTCAGAAAATCCATTTCTAATTTTCGCATCTTCCCATTCCATTATGGTAAGACTAAGCATTGGCCATTTTTTTAACTGAATCATAAAACCAAACAGTGATAAGTATGGGGGAGCATAATAGAAAGAACTTTCCACTAATTCATTATATAAAGGTTTAGCAAGAGCAGTTCTCATGTCCCGCACTACGTCATACAAAATCCTGAGCTTACCACCTTCTTTAATAGTCGTGGCTAACGCTGGCATTCCTTTGTCCTGAAAAAATGTAAACAAGTAGTCGCCAAATCCGGGTTCGGTTAGATCGCATAGGTCCTGACCATAAAATAGATACTCTTCTTTAAATCGGTCGAGAGAGAAATCTGAGAGTGTCTTGTCTATCACGAAATCAATCAATTCTTTTTCCTTCTCAATAATCTGCTCTATTGTAGGGCCATGCGTTTTTCCTGATGAAAAAAGAACATATCGTGGCTTGGAAAACAACTCAAAATAATAGCTCTTAAAGAAAATCGTTTTTCGGTCATAGGTTACATGGACATACAAGGGATATGTTTGTTTTCCATGAAAATGAACCTTCTTCAGTCTATCGTTCAGAAAAGTTTTATAACTTACCTTATATGTTTTACTTTCTTTGGTGCTTTTTGCCATCCGGTTCAGTTATTGAATTAGTCTAATCTGTTCAAAATAAACCATTCTGAATTAACATATGGTAAGTCAGAAAACTATTTTGAACTAAATTGATACAAGTTTAGTTAAATTAATTTGTTAACAAAACAAAAGTTTTTAACTTAGCGTTTAACTGGTACCCCTTATCATGCCTAAGGATGATGGAGGTGCCAATGGAGAAAGTTACGCCAGAAAAAGTAGTTCAGATGCTCAAAGCCAAAGGCACGGAAGTGTCCCTTGAGGAAGCCGCTACTATCCTTAAATTTCTCCAACTACTTGCTGATGCCGTGGTGTCTCAATACCTGGGCAAAGGCAGGGGAAATAAATGATACATTAATCTAAAATTACCGTCTCATGAAAACAGCCGATCTTTATGTGAGAGTAAGCACAGACGAACAGGCAGACAAGGGCTACTCACAACGCAGTCAGGAAGAACTACTACGCAAGTACTGCGATATAAATAAAATAGCGGTTAGCAAGGTCATTATGGAAGATCATTCAGCCAAAACCTTTAACCGCCCCGAGTGGCAAAAATATCTATTGGAATTACGAAAGCACAAGCGTCAAACTGACCTTGTTTTATTCCTTAAGTGGGACAGATTTAGCCGAAATGCAGGAGATGCGTATCAGATGATAAACATGCTTCGTAAACTTGGTGTTGAACCACAAGCAATAGAACAGCCGTTAGACCTTTCTATTCCGGAAAACAAAATGATGCTGGCTTTCTACTTGGCCGCACCTGAAGTGGAGAATGATCGAAGAGCATTGAACGTAATACACGGCATGCGAAGAGCAAGGAAAGAAGGCCGATACATGGGACTTGCACCAGTCGGCTATGTTAACCGCACCGATGAAGGAGGCAGAAAACTCATCGCCCCCTTAGAGCCTCACGCGGGAATTATACGCTGGTCATTTGAGAAGATTGCCGAAGGGGTATTCAATACGGAGCAAGTCTACAAGATGGCAAAAGAAAAGGGCTTTAAGGGTACAAAAAGTTTGTTCTGGTTTGCTATCCGAAATCCTGTCTATTGCGGAAAGATTTTCATTGCCAAGTATAAGGATGAAGAGAGTCGTTTTGTCAAGGGACAGCATGAGCCAATTATTTCGGAATCATTATTCTATGATGTTCAGGACGCCTTGGATGGACGGAAAAGAGGTCAATACAAACTCAAAATGGCTTCCAACGCCACACTTCCTTTAAGAGGTTTTTTGATTTGTCCACATTGCAATAAGTTGTTAACAGGTAGTTCTTCTAAAGGAGCCAGAAAGTATTATTCCTACTACCACTGCTTTGATGGTTGTACCTGTAGGTTTAGGGCTGACGCCATAAATAACCTTTTCGTATATGAGCTAAAGAAATACATTCCGAAACCGGAAATGATAGACGTTTATAAAGTGATTTTAACTGAAGCATGGAATGGGCAATTCGGTTCTATGCAGGACGATAGAACTAAGCTCCTGACGCAAATAAAAGAGCTTGAGGGTAAGATTTCTTATATCAGGGACTTGCTTTCATCACGTCAGATTGATCCAGCAGATTTCAGGGAAATGAAGTCTGATTACAGCAATAAGTTAGAAAGACTTGAAGCCAAACTTAATGCCTTCAATCATGAGCAAATAGATATCAAACAACTTTTAGATAAGGGTTTAGATAACCTATTAAAACTTGATTACGCTTATGAAAATGGCGACATAGAAAAAAAGCGATTAATCATTAGTTCGATGTACCCTGAAAAATTGACATTTGACGGATTCGTACTTCGAACAACTCGCACCAATGAGGCAGTGCGCCTTATTTACACGTTGAACACGGATTTTGGGCAAAATAAAAACAGGACAAATGGAGTAAACTCCAAGTTGTCCTGTCAAGTCGGGGTGGCAGGATTCGAACCTACGACCCCCTGGTCCCAAACCAGGTACACTACCGGACTGTGCTACACCCCGAACTAATTTTCCCTCCGTAAAGGGCTGCAAATGTAATAACCTTTATGATTTATCACACCTGCGGTTAAAAAGATTTTCCACTTTTCTGTGATTCGGCCGGGAGTCGAACCCGGAACCCTCAGCTTAGAAGGCTGATGCTCTATCCAGTTGAGCTACCGAACCAAACTTCGCCCTCCAACACTAAAGCCATCGCTGGCTTCGTTTGGCTGGCCAAATACCGCCTTCCATCCCTTAGCCCTTAACTTGCTTCGTTTGGCTGACTATTACTCAAGATTCTTTTCTTTAAAACTGCTTTTCCTGAACCTGTTTTAAAGTATTTCTCTAATTCAATCGCCTTCATTTTTGTTTTAACTGCAACATATGCATCTAAAACAAGCGGAGCATAATGTTTGGTGGATTGGCTTAATCCCTCATTGTGCTCTTTTAACCTTCTATCTAAGTCATTGGTAAATCCAATGTAGGTGAAAGAATGGTCGATGCTCTTTAAAATATAGACAAACCACATTAGCCCTGACAACCTTTGTGAAATCAATTCACAATATGCCCGCTTAACGAAGCAAAGCCTTTCCCGGCTTTGCGTAGTTAAGCGGAGAGGGGGGGATTCGAACCCCCGGTACAGTTTAACCCGTACGACAGTTTAGCAAACTGTTGGTTTCAGCCACTCACCCACCTCTCCTTTACTCTCAAATTCGCCTCATTTTAAAAGGTGGCCTTTAAAAGAAGTGCAAATTTAAAGAATGAAATCAAACCGCCTAAAATTATTTCATTTTTGACAACATTTCAGACCGGCTTTTTATTTGTCAATTGACTTGTGCCTTAATTGAATTTCATATTAGGCCTTTCCTACTCCGGCCGTAGGTAGTAGTAAATGGGGTCGTAGGTTCGAATCCTGCCACCCCGACTTATCAAATTCAATCAAAAGCCATCAGAAAATCTGATGGCTTTTTTGTTTTTACCACCCAAGGAATGCTGCCGAAAGAAGAATCAGCCATGCTCGCTAAACTTTCCAACCTCGTGGAAGCCTACGAGGACAATGTCATGCAACTGATGCCGATAAAACCGAAGACATTACAGGAAGCTGTTGAATTTAAGATGACAGAGCAGAAGCTTACCCAGGCCAGGCTTGCCAAGAAACTCGGCATCGGTGCGCCCAAGCTTTCGCAGATATTGACCGGTAAGCGTGAGCCCGATGTAATCTTTTTAAAAGCAGTACATAAGAAGCTCAACATTGACGCAGAGTTTTTGCTAACCCACGCGTAAGGAAATTATAACAGTATCAACACAATCATTAACTTTATGTGGTCGTGGCAAACGTATTGAACAGGCACATCTAAAGCCAAATGGTATGATCGGCTCGTCCTCCACGCAATTGTATAAGAGCGGTCATTCCTTCATTGTTTTTGTTTGCTGTTTACTACGGAATTAGTAGTACACCTCTTGTTAAAACTAAATCCTTTTGACTTCGCTAGAGAGAGAATTCGCACATCCCTGCATTATCCGTTTTACCTTATCTGTATCCCATTTTTATCTGTTTTACAGCAACTATTATCTGTTTTAACCCAATTCTGTCAGCTATATTCTATGAATATCCATTTTACAGTCACTATGGCTAATAGTATCTATTTTACAGTATTGTTCACTACATTTATATGTTTTACAGTACCAAGTATTAAAATTACTGTAGATTCTCTATATGAATAATCAGCAACCCGTAGGATACGAATGGCTCAAAAGGCATTTTGATCTATCGCATTTCACCCTCACCCATGCCTCCTTTATCGGAAGCAACAGCTCCGTAGAACTGACTTCAAAGGGAAATGTGGAACAAACCTACGGTCCCAAATACGGGGTGTCAGAAGATACACCCTTGCACCATATTGAGTTCGGTTTAAAATACGATGATTTAAACCTGGACTTTTTAAAAGCAGTTTTTGAAAGAATACCACAACAAGATTTAGGGACGTTTATCACTGCCGCCCCTGCAAGCAAGAATGCCAGAAGGATTGGTTTTTTGTATGAGTTCCTTACGGATAAACAGCTCACACTTTCCAAACCTGTTTCCGGTAATTATACTGACGTACTCGATGAGGATAAGTATATAACAGGAAATATAATAAAAGAAACGCGCTGGAGAATAAACAACAACCTGTTGGGAGGATCAGCCTACTGCCCGGTAGTGCGCAAAACAAAAGAATTGAAAGGACTGCTTAACCTGGACATACAGGAGGAAATCAGAAAGCTGGAAGGAAATTATTCACCCGATATTTTCCGAAGGGCAATCCGTTATTTATACAATAAGGAAACGCGATCTTCTTATGAGATTGAGAGAGAGAAACCTTCTCCTGACAGGATGGAAAAGTTTGTAGCCTTGCTGACGAAAGCAGGGACAGAAACCAACGAGGAGATTGTGTCCGCAACGAGGTTGCTGATGTTACAAAATGCAATCGTAGATCCACGTTTTGTAGCAACTCAATTCAGGGACTTTCAAAATTTTGTAGGCGAGTCGTTACCGAACTTTCAGGAGCACATACACTATGTATGTCCGCCACCTGGTATGCTCCCCTCCCTAATGCATGGCCTCTGGCAAACAACTCTTAAAACGGAAGGAATCTTTCCTGAAGTGCGGGCGGCACTGATCTCTTTTGGGTTTGTGTTCATCCACCCCTTCGAGGATGGTAATGGAAGGATACACCGTTTCTTGATACATGATGTACTGGCACACGATAAATTAGTGCCTCGTGGACTGATCATTCCCGTTTCAGCGCACATGCTTAGCCATATTCGAGAGTATGATCATATCCTCGAAAAATATTCAAAGCCCCTCATGCAACGAATCCGGTATGACAGGAACCAGGATGGAAGTATTGTGGTGACCAACCCTGTGACGGTGGAGGGATATTTCCGTTATCCTGACCTGACAGATCATTGCATCTACCTTACACAAACACTCCATGCGACACTTCGCGAGGATATGCCCGATGAACTGCTGTTCATTCAGCGCTATGATGAAGCGAAGCAGGAACTGCAACACATTGTGGACATGCCTGACAAAGACATCAATTTAATGCTGAACTTTTTGCATCAGAATAATGGAATATTCCCGAAAAGAAGGCGCGAATATTTCAGCAAACTTACCGATGAGGAAATTGCGCGGATGCAGGCAGCCTATAGGAAAGTTTTTGAATTAGACGATGTTAAAATATAACTTGATAAAACCAATCCGAGTTGAGCCGATAAAAGGTTCATTAGAATCTGGGTTATCTATTAATGCCAAGTTTCAATGCCGTCCTCTTCTGTTTGCAAAAAATTATACGGATACCCACAAAGCTTCATATACCTTTTCTTGTTCCAGGCGAACTTTATTCTCAAAAGCAATAACTGATTTGAGCGAGGCCTTGAACCGTATTTCCTCTGCCAACAAATTCAGGATGGTTTCAAGGTATTCTTTGATCCTGTCAACCTGGTCCGGTGAAACCTGAAGCTGAAATGTCCGGTCCAAACGATTTGCTGAAATAGTTATCCCCTTTGGCCGGCTAAACTCAAGGAGCCCGCGAAGCAAGGCAAATTTGTCCCGGTACGATTCGTTTAGCACGAATGTTACAATCAAACGACCGTTTTGAAAAAGCCCCGTGGCTGATAATACCGTTGAATGGAGGGCGGAAATAAACCCGGATGCATTTAACCATTCCGTAAGTTTAACCCTGGCATCCTCCACTTCTTCAAGATATGGGCTTCCTGTGTTTTCAGGCTTAGTGAATATACTTACGAAATCGAAATCATTATTTTGAGCAGCGATAGCTGTTGCCGTATTTGACATGTTGGTAAAATTTAAAATGTTAAGGATTAATTATTGTTTGCAATGAAAACCTAAGGTTAACAGCAACAACACAATGCTGGTGGATGGGAATTCAGCATTTCGGAAATCAATTGTTTTTTCATAGTCATCAATATTTATATGTCCATACTATATTAACTGGCAGGAATTAGCACCTTCTCCAAAAGGTTAGGTTGCCATAGGATCATAAAGCCTGCTCTCTCCCCTATTCTTTATAAATACGGTTCAAATATACAAAATAAAAATCTATTAAATCAATAGACTAACTATACTTTATAAAAATAGTTGCAAATATTTTCTTTTTTGAGTGCCCCAGGTGGGATCGAACCACCGTAGAAGGTTTTGCAGACCTTTGCCTCGCCTCTCGACCATGGGGCCTTGTTATATGGATAGCTTGTTTTCTTTCATTGACATAATTGTTGAAAGTTGCTGTCTCTTGGGCAATTCCCTTTCAATACTTTTATAAAGAATGCTCAATTGCTTCGAGAATATCTTCTCTTGTGATATTTCCTGATTTCCTCCAGACGGGCTTGTTTCCTTTGTATAAAATCAAGGTGGGTACGGATTCAATCCCGAGGGAACCCACAAGCGCACGGTTATCGCATAGTTCAATTTTAACTATGTTCAGGGCATCAGGTTGTTCACGGCCAATGGACTCAACAACAGGCGCGAGTTTTTTACAACCGCCACAATACTTAGAACCAACGTCTACCAACACCAGGTCTTTTGAGGCCACCGCTTTTTCAAATTCTTCGGTTGAAATACCTTTGTCTGCTTTTGTTTCAATGGGTTTGCCCGCACCAATCCAATGTGCAATACCTCCCGGTAATTCATAGACTTCGATGAAGCCCTGCTCGCGAAGTTGCCTGGCCACTGCTCCGCTTCGTCCGTTGTTGATCGAGTAGACAAAAACAGGTTCTTGTTTCTTTAAAGTTGCCAGTGTGTTTTTAAATGCATCTACATCCCCGGTGTTTACATGGACGGCCCCTATCAGATGGTTCTCGGAAAACTCTTGAGGCGATCGTGCATCAAGGATTTGAGGATGGGAAGACTGCTTTAATTTCTTCTCGAAAGTTTCCAGGGTTATTTTTTGGTTTTGCTGTGCATACACTTCCGTGGTCACCAAAATGAACCAGGCAATAATTGAAAGCATCACGTTGGTTTTCATAGTTGACATTTTTATCATTGATTTATTTTTGTAGTGTGTGGGGAAAATCTTAAAGGATATACCCATATTAATTATTTCGTTGCACCGAAGTTGTTGCCCCGGGAAGTGCCTGCCCCGGAATCTGCATGGGGCGTGCTGGTTTTATTTTATCATAGTCAACCACACCTGTCCGCTCCGCCCACTTAAAATACTCCGCGGAGAGTTCATTGACTATCTCAGGCAGTTGATTGGCCAGGTCTGTTGTTTCACCACGGTCTTTGCTCAAGTCGTACAACTCCCATTTGTAGTTTGGATAGGTCGATACAATTTTCCAATCGCCTTTGCGCACAGCGCGATTGCCGGCACGTTCCCAGAAAAGCGGTTCACCGCGATTGACTTCTGTGGCCTTTCCAGTAAGCACCGGTACTAAACTTTTACCTGCAAGCGGATGAGGTTTAACACCATTGAAGGCAGTGGGGTAAGTAGCCCCGGCCACTTCATAAAATGTAGGTGCAATATCGATTAAGTGTGCAGTACCTTTTACCAAAGTACCTCCCTTGATTTGTTTCGGGAACCACGCGATGAACGGTGAACTGAACCCACCTTCATGCATATTGTTTTTGTATTGACGATGCGGTGTGTTGGAAACGTATGCCCAGCTTTGTTCCTGGTAATCATACGATCCGGGGGAACCAACCGGGCCTGTGTTGCGCTGCGGTTTTCGCTGCGGACTAGCGTATCCTCCCTGTGCTCCGTTATCAGAAATAAAAATAATAAGTGTGTTGTCATCTTTCTTCAACTCTTTCAGCTTGTTCAGTACTCTTCCTACACTTTGATCAACACGATCGACCATGGCCGCATACACTTCCATTTTTGCAGCCCATAACTTTTTAGCATCATACGTCAGGTGATCCCATTGCGGGACTTCGGAATCTCTTTCCGCAACAGATTGATCGGGCAGCAAAATCCCAAGCTCCCTTTGCCTTACGAGACGTTGTTGTCGCAATGAATCCCAACCAATGTCATACCTTCCTTTGTACTTGGCAATATCTTCAGGCAACGCCTGCAACGGCCAGTGTGGAGCATTGAAGG
Organism: uncultured Roseivirgaceae bacterium; assembly: GCA_964398945.1. Classification (GTDB taxonomy): domain Bacteria; phylum Bacteroidota; class Bacteroidia; order Cytophagales; family Cyclobacteriaceae; genus JBGTGG01. Next base: position 186,059 of record CAYNOT010000005.1, read on the forward strand.
GCAGATAGAGAAAAAATGGTTTGTTGGTTTTGCTCTGCTCATCCAAAAACGCCAATGCATTGTCGGCTATCTTGTTCGTGAGGTACTCACCCGGCTTCAGGTTTTCTTTTTTGTTGTTCTTCACCAATGTAACCGGGGGAGCCTGTCCGTACTCGCCAATGTCGAAGTAATTGCTTGCTCCGGGGATAAATCCATAGAACTGTTCAAACCCTCTTTGGTTGGGCCATGAAAGACTGTCTTTTCCTAAATGCGACTTGCCTGACATCAACGTGCTGTAACCATTCAGCTTCAATACTTCGGCCAGTGTAAGCGACTCTTTATTTAAGTAGCCCTGATAGGCCGGCAATCCGAGGTTAACATCAAAATAGCCCATGCCTGCACGATGTGAATACTGACCTGTTATCAATGAAGCGCGGGTTGGTGCACATATTGAGTTATTGTAAAACTCTCGAAAACGAATTCCTTCGGCTGCGAGCTTGTCGATATTGGGTGTTTGAATTTCCCCACCGTAACTACCAATGTCTGAATAGCCCATATCATCTACCATTATCAAGATGATATTCGGTTTCTTATCAACCTTTTTCTGTGCATACCCTGGTGATACAAATGCCAGAAGCCCTATCAATAAAAACAGTAAGTAATTCATTTTTTTCATCTTGATTTGGAAATTTTAATTCTTGTCAATTATTTCTTGAGGTGCGGTTACGCGGTGGGTCAACCTGAGGAAAATTATTAGGTTTGATGGTTTCATAATCAACCACACCAGTACGGACAGTCCATTGAACATAATCCCAAGCTAATTCCCGGACGATCTCAGGATACTCTCCGGCAAGGTCTTTTGTCTCCCCCCTGTCTTTCTCAAGGTCATAAAGCTCCCATACCGGGTTAGGATAAATAGAAACAATTTTCCATTTGCCTTTTCTTACCGCTTTATTGCCGGCCCGCTCCCAGAACAAAGGTTCACCACGATTTACTTCATCCTGCTTGCCATAGATAACAGGCACCAGGCTTTTACCGGACAGGCTATTGGTTTTAATACCGTTGTGTGCAGCAGGGTATTTTGCTCCTGCAAGTTCATAGAACGTGGGGGCCAGATCGATCAGGTGGCCAGTGCCTTTTGAAATAGCTCCCTGTTTAATTTGCTTTGGGAACCATGCTATGAAGGGCGTTCGAAAACCGCCTTCATAAGGCCTTCCCTTATAAGCCCGTAAAGGGGTATTTGAAAGATGGGCCCACGGTTGTTCCTGATAATCAAATGAACCGGAAGTTCCGACAGGTCCACTGTTTAAAACCAATCCTGTGCGCTTTTGATTGAAACTGTTAAAACCACCTTGCGCACCATTATCCGAAATAAAAACGATCAATGTGTTGTCGTCTTTTTTCAGTTCTTTGAGTTTAGCCAGAATCTTTCCAACACCCTGATCCATCCGGTCCACCATTGCGGCATAAACTTCCATCTTTGCTTTCCAGAATTGTTGTTCATCATACGTAAGCTTGTTCCAATAAGGAACATCAGGATCGCGCTCTGTCAACGTTTGATTCGGATCCGTTATCCCCGATTTTTTCTGGCGTTCCAGTCTCAGGGTACGCAGTGAATCCCAACCGATGTCATACTTGCCTTTATACTTAGCGATATCTTCCGGCAATGCCTGCAATGGCCAGTGCGGTGCGTTATACGCTACATAAAGAAAAAATGGTTTTCCCGTTTTATTCTGCTCTTCCAGGAATTGAGTAGCATTCGTTGTTATTTCATCTGTGAAATAATAACTATCCGGTTCAGGATGCAGTTCCTGGTTATTCCTTATCAACTTCACGGGATACTCCCTTCCTCCGAGGATCATCGGGTTGGCATTGAAGTAATTGGCCCCGCCTCCAACAATACCGTAGAACTGATCAAATCCTCTCTGGTTTGGCCAATGCTGAACACTGTCTTTTCCCACATGCCATTTTCCTGAAATCAGGGTACTATAGCCGGCCGTTCGTAATACTTCACCAATCGTTAATGATTCTTTATTAAGATATCCCTGGTAAGCTGGTATCCCGAGGTTCACATCAAAATAACCGACCCCGGCTTTATGCGGGTATTGTCCTGTGAGCAGCGAAGCCCGCGTGGGAGCACAGATAAAATTGTTGTAAAACTCACGGAGACGAAGTCCTTCAGATGCAAGCTTGTCAAGGTTCGGTGTCTGGATTTCACCTCCGTAAGAACCAAGATCGGAGTAACCCATATCATCCACCATGATGAGGATGATGTTGGGACGTGTATCCTTTGCTTTCTGGGCAAAGGACAAGGATGCAAGAAATGCAAAGAAAATTGTGATGTATGATTTACTGTTTTTCATTCTTTCTTTCATTTGAAGTGATCAAAAATTCACCCAATCCGGGTGCTGCTTCAGTTTCGGGTTCAGGTTTATTTCGCGTTGAGGTGTTGGAAAGTGTACATGGCGTGGTGCTGCATTTGTTTTGCCTGCAGCGTGTAACGTGGCCACGTAATAATCAGGCCCTCTTCTGGCCAGGTCGAACCAGCGTTGGTATTCAAACACTAATTCTTTTCTTCTTTCCTGAAAAACAGAATCGCGGAATTCGCTTACACTAAGTGCAGGATAAGTATCCGCGAGCTTGTCAATGCCCGCGCGATTGCGAACTTCATCAATGGCCCAGTAAGCATCTGCTGTCGGTCCGTTGTTGTCTTCATTCAATGCTTCTGCATAAATAAGAAGTACTTCAGCATAGCGGATAATGGGAAGGTTCTTGGACGAATTTCCTTGTGAACCCACCGCTGCCTGATCGTAGTACTTGTGCAAGTGAGGCTCGAAGGTGTAGAGCTGTCCGTTTGCAGGACTAATCATTTGCGTAACAAACGTAACGGCTTTGCGCTCATCGTTATCGGCAAAGCTTTCATACAGGTTACCCGGTTGGTTAATCATGTCGGCATAGTCACCGTTTATCCCAGGCGGTTCGAAAGGCGCTGAGCGACTGGCCAGGCTATTTCCCTGATAGTTAAAGAACCCTTTGAACTGAGCCGAAAAAATATGCTCTATTCCATTTTTCGTGGACACATTAAAGACATCGGCAAAGTTGTCAAACAGTTGATAGGTCTGACTGTCGATTACTTCTTTGCTTTTGTCGGCAGCTTTTTTCCATTCCTCTTGCGTGAGGTAAACTTTCGATAGTAAACTTTTCGCTGCACCGGACGTAGCCCGGCCTACATCACTGCTGGTGTATACCGCAGGAAGCGCTTCCGCATCGGTTAAGTCCTGGATGATTTGTTGATACACCAACGCTTCGGCAGCTTTTTCCACGTAAAGGTTTTCGGCAGTTAAAGCCCTGGTTTCGTGCAGCACAATCGGTACATCGCCAAACCACCGAACGAGGTTGAAGTAATGGAGGGCACGCAGGAATTTTGCTTCGTTGATCAACCTGTTGCGAAGTACCGCAGTGATTTCAGTATCGCTAATGAGTGCAATACGATCGATCGCGATATTGGAAACATTGATGGCGTCATAACTTTGCTTCCACAGTTGTTCCATCCGGTCGTTTAACGGATCGTGTGTCAACCCGGAGATTGCCCTTACGTGTGCGTTTCTTGCGCGGGGTCCTGCAGCATAATCATCGGTAGCCATCTCTACTCCAATCTGGAACAAGCTGTTGTAAAGCGATTGTCCTGTTTCGTAAAGTTTTCTATACCCTCCATTAACAGCAGCAATAGCTTGGTCACCGGTGTTGTAAAATTGATCGGAGGTAATGTAAGACTGCGGATCTTCATCCAGCGAAATACAGGAGAGTAAAACCCCTGCTATAATGGCCGATAAAAATATCTTTTTCATAGTTCAAGTGTGTTGTTGTGAAAATTTTTAAGATTGAAATCAAAAGGTGACAGTAAGCCCAGCGCTGATAGTTCTCGACACCGGGTAAATTCCGGAATCAGTTCCTTGCGATACGGTGTTGTTGCCCGAAGTAATTTCAGGATCAAAGCCTGTGTATTTTGTCCATGTTAGCAAGTTCTGTCCGATCACGTAAACGCGCAGGTTTGATAAGCGAACCTTTTCAATAAATTGCCTGGGAACAGAATAACCCAGTGTAAGGCTTTTAAGCCGAAGGAATGATCCATCTTCAATGAGCCTGTCAGAAAAAACCGGGGCAGGATCAAGCTTGGCGCGCGGCATGGTCGTACTGGGGTTTTCTTCTGTCCAGCGATCCAGCGCAGAGGTAGATGCATTTTGCTGACCATTAAACAACTCAAGCGTCTGCTTGTTACCATTCAGGATTTGATTGCCAACAACACCCTGGAAGAAAAATGATAAGTCGAAATCCCTCCACCCTAAATTGTTAGTGATACCAAAAATGAAATCCGGTTGTGCATTACCAATAATCCTTCTGTCCAATGCTGTAGTAAATTGATTGTCACCGCTGAAGTCTTTGTATAAACGATCACCGGCTTTAGGGGTAGCGTTGCCCGTGTAAGCACCTTTGGTTGCTTCTTCGCCTGTTTGTAAAATACCATCCGTAACGGTTCCATAGAACGTGCCTAACGGCTCACCTACTTTCACGATATAATTTCCGCTGAGGTATGATTCACTTCCTTCGCCAATACTGGTTACTTTGTTGCGGTTAATGGAGAAGTTAATACTCGTGTTCCAGGTGAGTTTACCTTCAAGATTGACTGTGTTGATGCCAAGCTCAAGGCCCCTGTTTTCTACTGAACCATAATTTTGTAGCGATGTAGCTTGTCCGGATGTCCAGGGAAGTTCAACGTTAAGCAACAGGTCATTTGTTTTCTTATAGTATCCATCCAGGGTTACGATCAACCGGTTGTGAAGCAGTCCTAAATCAATTCCAACATCGAACTGGTTGGTGGTTTCCCATCCCAGGTCGCTGTTGGCAATTCCGTTCGGTACAAATCCGGTTACAAGGTTTCCGCCTAACAGGTAGGTAACACTTCTTAACGTTGCCAGGGATTGGTATTCCCCGATTTCCTGGTTACCGGTTGCACCATAGCTCGCACGAAGTTTAAGATCGCTGATCGTCCTTCCGCTAAAGAATCCTTCTTCACTGATTTTCCATGATGCAGCAGCAGATGGGAAGTATCCCCATTTATTATTTTTACCAAAGCGGGACGATCCATCGGTGCGCAGGCTGGCAGTAAAGAAATATTTACTTGCATAGTTATAATTGACCCTCCCTAAATAGGACAGAAGCGCCCATGAAGTGTTATTGGAGTAGGGTCGCGTGGTGACGGCACCATCTTGCAAGCTGTTGTACGTTACATTGTCTGTCACGAAGTTCGTTGCCCCGGTCCTTACGATATCGCGCTGGTATTCTTGCTGTGTAAAACCAACCAGTGCATTGATCGAATGATTGCCAAATTGTTTTGAATAGGTCAATGTATTTTCGTTTAGCCATGATGAAGAGTTCAGTACACCTATTGAAGCAGAGCCATTGTTTATTGAGCCTTCATAAATAGTGCTGGGTATGTAGTTCTCATCTTTTGTATTGGTAATGTCTGTTCCAAAAAGCACTTTAAAATTCAAGCCTTTTAAAAGACTGTATTCAGCAAATGCAGTTCCGAGCAAACGGTTTGTCGCGGTCTTGTTAATTTGTTCGTTGAGGGATGCGATTGGGTTTGAAAAAATATTTTCGAATGGATTGCGAAGCGTGTAGCTTCCATCCGGTTCGTAAATTGTGGCCGTTGGCGGCATCGTGAGCAAGGCGGTCACAATTCCACCCGGGGCAACGTTCGCGTTGGTTTTACTTCCTGTTAAATTGACCCCGATCGTTAAGCGGTCAGTGGGTTTGGTCTCCAGGTTAATACGGGTGCTGAACCTTTCGAAGTCCGTATTTTTTATAATACCATCCTGACTGAAATAACTTCCTGAAATAGCATACCGTGTTTTCTGGCTTCCGCCTGAAAGTGACAGTTGATGATTTTGTGTCGGGGCAGACTGGAAGCCTTCGTCCTGCCAGTCGGTGCCGTTACCTAACTGGTCAATCTCTTCTTGCGAAAGGTATTGAAATTTTCCACCGGCCGGGTTGGTGTCATACAATGCATCGTTCCGGAGCGAGGCAAACTGAGGTGCGTTAAGAACATCGATTTTCTTGCGAAGGTTTTGGACTCCATACGTTACATCGTAGGTGATAACGTTTTGGCCAGCTTTTCCTTTTTTAGTAGTAATAATGATTACACCATTCGCCCCCCGTGAACCATAAATGGCAGTTGCTGAAGCGTCTTTAAGAATATCGATGGATTCAATATCCGATGGATTGATGGCCGAGAGTGGATTTACATTCGCTCCACTGATGGCACCGGTACTTTGTTCTGTGTTGTAAACCGGGTATCCATCGATGACGTAAAGCGGTTCGTTACCACCTTGAATAGAACTGCCTCCGCGAATGCGGATACTCACACCACCACCAGGCTGGCCGGAAGTTTGGGTTACCTGGACCCCGGCCACCGCACCTTGCAAAGCACGATCAACAGAACTGATGGGCTGCTTAAGGATATCTTGCGGAACAGAAGCAATGGATCCGGTCAGTTCACTTTTCTTTTGTGTGCCATAGCCCACTACAACAACTTCCTCCAGCAGGTTATCATTTCTTAACTGGACTTCTATTGGTTCATCAGGTTCATAAACCTCAACCTCCTGGCTTTTAAAGCCAACGGAAGATATCAGCAAGGTAAACGGGAGTTCTTTGCCCCCGCTAATATTGAACAGTCCGTTAGCGTCAGACAATGCATACGCATTCGTTCCTTTAATCAATACCGTTGCCCCGGGCAACGGCAGGCCAGCTTCATCTTTTACTTCACCCTTGATAATTTCCTGGGCAAGTACCGCTGGCAAGACTGAAAAGGATAATAGTGTCGATAGTATAATTTTCATTTGTAAATTATTGTTAAATGTTCATTGAATGGACGGCCACGGAATGCACAATCGCTCAAAGGCACCCACCAAAAAGTCTATTGAACGGGTGCATCCGGAAGCCATATTGAAGTGGTGAATTCACTTCATGATCTTATCTGTCAAAATAATGAGCAACAAAAGGTTTTTCGTTGCCCTCAAGGGTCAACAACAATAATGTGTAGAGAAATAAGTAGTGAGAAGCATGCACCACCTTCTGCTTAGTGATTTTTTTGTAATACGTTTCATCTTACTGGTAAAATTTTATAGTTCCAAATTTTTCATTGGCAGGTATTAGCACCTTGTTTGGTGGAACAGGTTGCTAGAGGTTCAAAGAGCCTGAACTCTCCCCTCTTCTTTATAAAATCAATCTTGGTGGGAATTGATTTGCTTAAATCCGGGTCAAAGGTAAAAAAAATATTTATAACACCTACTAATTCTATAGGTTTTATAGATTATTTTTCAAATTTTTTTCCATAAAAAAAGTACCCGAATTGTGTCCAATGCAATAGCTGATATACGGTAGAAGAAAAATCCTTTGGCCCTTTACAAAATTCCTGCTTCGGATTTTACATCCATAAATTGTCGATTTAGCCAAGCGTATGCCAACAGATTGCTCGAATACTGCTAAGAGTACTTGGATTTGCTTAGACGTTCGCTAACCTTATTAAAATCCTCCGGACTGTCTGCAAGAACCATTAAAATATCGTTGCCTTCCAACGCTGTTGAGCCACCCGGACGAATATATTCCCCGTTTCTTTTGATCATTACTATAAATGCCGATGAAGGAAAATTCAAATCCACAATTCTTTTGTTTACCGGGTGAAAACCGGGTAAAATTTCAAACTCCCGTAAAGAAGATTTTGGAAAGTCTAAAATGAGCTTGTCAATTTCTGTTATAGGTTTTACTTTTTCAGGTAAGGAAACATTGAGCCATTTTGCAACAATTGTTAAGGTGGTTCCCTGAATGAGAACAGATGTGACGGATATGAAAAAAACAATATTGAAAATCATATTGGCTTTGTCAATTCCTGCTAAAAGTGCATAGGTGGCAAACACAATGGGAACTGCACCACGTAAACCAACCCAAGAAACATAAAATCGTCTTCTCAATCGCATTTTGAAGAACATCAAACTGAGAAAAACACTAACGGGCCGGGCAATAATTATCAGGAATAGCGAAATGAGCAGGCCGATACCGAAATAGGGTATTATTTGAGAAGGGAATACGAGTAATCCCAATGTTAAGAATAGTACAATCTGCATGAGCCATGCCAAACCATCAAACATTTTAAGGATGGTTTTCTTGTGTATTAAGTCTTGATTACCCAGGTAAACCGCACAAATGTAAATCGCAAGAAATCCGTTCCCACCCACAAAGTCGGTTGCAGAAAAAGATATAAACATCAGCGCGATAACCAATACAGGATACAGCCCTACAAAGTCAAGTTTGATTCTGTTGATAACAAATTTACTAAGATTCCCAAAAGCAAAACCCGCAATACCCCCCAAAATCATTTGTTGAAAAAACAAGGGGATAATAGAAGCAAGGCTTTGGTCTTGGTTGATTACTAACGTAAGAAAAGCAATGGTTAGCACATACGCCATTGGGTCGTTACTCCCGCTTTCCAATTCTAACATTGGGCGTAAATTTGCTTTTAGTGCAAGGCTTTTTGAGCGTAAAATGGAAAATACAGCCGCTGCGTCTGTTGAAGAAACGATAGAGCCCAATAACATGCTTTCGTAAATTGTAAAGTCAGTAATGAACCAAACAAATGTACCAAGCGAAAGGGCTGTAAGCAAAACACCTAAAGTTGATAAAACCAGACCTTCCCTTAAAATTGGTTTTACAGAAGTCCAGTTGGTGTCAAGGCCCCCAGAAAACAAAATGAAGTTAAGGGAAACAATACCAATAAATTGGGCAATTTGTGGATTGTCAAAACGGATACCACCTATTCCATCAGAACCAGCCAACATACCGATTACCAAAAAGAGCAACAACGTTGGAACCCCAAACCTGTATGAAGTCTTCCCTGCAATAATGCTTACGAAAAGCAATAAAGAGCCAACTAATAGTATGTTTTCAATCGTTAAATTCATTCTTCCTTTTTTCTGGTATCGATCTGTACAAAGGTACTTTTTTTGCGCATTTTAAGATTGCCAAATAGTCTTGTTGCACTTTTTTTTTCGAACCGGGATTTTCCCGCTTTCACAATGTCCTTTCGAAATCTGTTTATATTACACCCAACAACGGTATATGTACTTTGGCCGATTTTCCTTAAAAACCAGAATAGTACCCACCGGTTTGTAAATGCAGCGTTTGTTGTGAGGTGTTAAATTCAGGGTTGGTAAAAGGTTTCCACGGTACTTGTGGGGTGATCATTTCGATGAAACCGCCTGCTGACCAAAGCAGTAAAAAAACCGTATAAGAATTAAGACATATCCAATGTATTGCATCTTTTTGATTTTATAAGCCGCATTATTTCAGTTATGGATCTGTGTCTTCATAACCTGACCGGGTAACAACTATGTGCCACTGGGGTATGTCTGCACTCGTTGTATCTTTATTGCTAATTACTGCTTTTCTAAAGTATCAAATAACCAGGTGATAGCGGAGTCTCAATTTCCCCGGATCCCCAATTCCAACCCGCGTAATTCTGCAAGCCCGCGTAGTCTTCCGATCGCGCTATACCCCGGATTGGTTTTTTTAGTAAGGTCATCCAACATTTGATGGCCATGGTCGGGGCGCATAGGCATTCTAAAATCCTGGCGACCATTTCTTATTCGTAAATCTTGCTCCCCGGCAAGGGCTTTCATCACTGCGTACATGTCGACATCGCCTGTCAGGTGGTCGGCTTCATAAAAATTTCCGTGTTCATCCCTTCGCGTACTGCGCAGGTGAATAAAATTAATGCGATGCCCTAAGCGGTTTACCATTCCCGCAAGATCATTGTCGGGTCTTACCCCATAAGAACCTGTGCAAAAACATAAACCATTATGTTTGGAGTCTACCGCATTGAGCAATTGTTGTGCATCCGCTTCGGTACTCACCACCCGTGGCAATCCCAGGATCGGAAAAGGTGGGTCATCGGGATGTATGGCCATCAATACCCCCGCTTCTTCCGCTACCGAAATAATGTCTTGTAAAAACAAGTAAAGGTTTGACCTAAGTATCTTGTCATCTATTCCTTTATAAGTATCCAATACCGTTTGAAACTGCTTGAGGGTATATCCTTCTTCCGCGCCTGGAAGGCCGGCAATAATATTTTTTACAAGTTGTTCTTTTCGCTCCTGACTTAACGTTGCAAATACTTTCTCAGCGTTAGCGATTTGTTCAGCAGTATACTCTTTTTCTGCCCCGGGCCTTTTCAGCAGGAACAATTCGAAGGCAGCAAATTCTGAAGCATCGAACCGCAATGCTTTGGAACCATCCGGCATTTCATAGTTCAAATCGGTGCGTGTCCAGTCGAGCACGGGCATGAAATTATAGCACACAATATCAACACCGCATGTACCCAGGTTTTTTACACTCTGCTTATAGTTTTCAATGTACTTCAAATAGTTTCCGCATCGTCTCTTGATGTCCTCATGCACGGGGATGCTTTCCACTACAGACCATGTTAAGCCACTTGCCTCGACCTCCTTTTTTCTTTTTTGAATTTCTTCAACAGTCCAAATTTCCCCATTCGTAATATGATGCAAAGCGGTAACGATACCCGTTGCCCCTGCCATTTTGATATGTGACAATGGTACCAAATCTTTTGGTCCATACCATCTCCAGGTTTGTTCAAGTCTGTTCATAAATTTTTAAACCCCACTAAATGCACTAAATCCACCATCGATGGGAATGGTTACCCCCGTTACAAACTCGGAACCCGAACCTACCAGCCATTCCAATGTTCCGAGTAAATCTTCAGGCTTTCCAAATTTCCCCATGGGGGTATGTTCAATAATGGTGTTGCCGCGGGTTGTGAGCGAACCATCGGCATGCGTTAAGAGGCTTCTGTTCTGTTCGGTTAAAAAAAACCCGGGTGCCAATGCATTTACACGAATCCCGACTTTAGAAAAATGCACCGCGAGCCATTGGGTAAAATTCGAGACTGCCGCTTTCGCACCGCTGTAGGCTGGGATTTTTGTTAATGGTGTAAAGGCATTCATGGAGGATATATTAATGATCGTGCAACCCTCTTTTCCGACCATATCTTTCGCGAAAACCTGACAGGGCAATAATGTTCCAATAAAATTCAAATCAAATACGAACTTAATTCCCTCCTGATCCAGATCAAAAAATGTTGTGGTCCCATCTTCACGTTCTAAGTCGGCAAGTTCAAAATGTGTTTTCGAGGTGGTGCCTTTTGGGTGGTTGCCACCCGCTCCGTTGATCAGGATATCGCACGGTCCAAATTTTTGATTGATTACTTCGTGTGCATCCTCCAGGCTTTTCTTGTCCAAAACATTTGCTTCCACTCCTATCGCACTTCCTCCTGAAGCATTTATTTCAGTTGCTATTCTCTCGGCAGTTGATTTATTTAAATCAAGTATGGCTACGTGACATCCCAATGCCGCCATGTGCCCGGCCATTGCGCTACACAATACACCGCCACCACCTGTGATTACCGCAACTTTTCCTTCTAACATCATCAATATTTTTTTGTCGGTTGTTGAATTTTATTTTTCCAGGCTGTTGTAATATTCCTGAAGGATAAAAAATGCCTGCTTTCGCATCCCTTGTTCGGATAGCAACCCTTTCCTGTTGAAGTCCGCTTGTATTTTTCGCAAGTGCCTTCTTGGCGAGCGAAAATCCATCAAAATCCACGGGGATATCCCGGCAAGGAAGTCGATGTTCTTCATCATTTCAATATTGGTACGGTATACTTCCGCCTGGTATTCTTCTGTCCACCTTTCATCTTTATCGCCATGCAAACCATACAACGCCCCTGCTCCTATTTCGCTCATGATCATGGGCTTGTTGTATTGGGTTGCCCATTTTATTGCCGCACAGTCTTCCGGTTTTCCGCCATACCATCCGCAATAGCTATTGATACCGATCACATCCACCACTTCCCCAAGGGAGTCTCCAATATATTTTGCGCCATCTTTACTCGATTGTGTATCCAGGGCAGCTGTTATCAATCGTGTGTTATCCAGAGATCGTGCATGCGTGGCAAGTCTTGTCAAAAAATTTAACCGTGATGCACCTTCAGGCGTTTCATTTGCTATTGACCAAAGTACAATAGCAGCCCTGTTCTTATCCCGTGAAATCATTTCTGTAAGTTGGTTTTGAGCATTGGCGTACGTATCACCATTTTCGAACAGCACCGTCCAATAAACAGGGATTTCAGACCAGACCAAGAGCCCCAATTTTTCGGCCTCACGCACCATCGTTTCACTGTGCGGATAGTGCGCCAGCCGGACAAAATTGCAACCCAGTTCTTTTGCCCACTGCAATAAGATCCTACACTCTTCAGCACTGGTTACCCTTCCCGTTTTAAATGGGGCTTCTTCGTGGATGCTGATCCCTTTCAGGAAAATTTCCTTGTTGTTCAAAAGAATCTTCGCCCCTTGTGTTTCGATCGTCCTGAAACCAATTTGATCGGTGAGCTGATCGCCTGAAGTATTGATCGCTACTGAATATAGTTTGGGATTATGCGGGGACCAAAGAATCGGTTTTGCTTTTATTGAAAACCTGGCGACTCCATCTTTTACTAAAACAGTAACAGGCTTAGTTAATTCAGGGATGGAAAGGGTTACTGTTTCACCATCTTTTCCATTTTTCACTGCTACCCATCCTTCGATATTTTGTGTACTTCCTTTTGCCAATTGAATTGAATAATCGGTGATGTGGGCCCTTGGTGTTGTAATCAAATGCACAGATCGTGTGATGCCACCATAATTCCACCAATCCGTGTTGACGGTTGGTATCGCCTCCCGCTTGCGCTTATTGTCAACCTTTACCACGATGAAATTATTTCCGGGTTTTAATTTGTCCGTCACATCAAATTGAAAAGGAGTAAATCCCCCTACATGGGAACCGAGTAGTTCACCATTCAAGTATACGACTGTTTCATAGTTTGCGCCTTCGAAGTAGAGGTATGCGGTCTGTTCTTTATTTGGGTCGTATTCAAAATCTTTTTTGTACCAGACGGTCCCTTCATAATAATATAATTTTTCGAGTTGTGTGTTCCAATCCCCGGGAACCATCAATTGCAAATCCGTATCGAAATCATATTCAATCAAATCCGATGGGGTTTTCATTTTCGCATTTTTGAAATATCCATCTGGTTTAGGTTGGTAGCGATGGTTATAGTATCCATTTTCGAGCGGGTCAATAATAATTTGCCACATACCGTTGAGTGATGTTTTATTTCTTGCATCAATGTTTTGCAACAAGGAAGCAGCGTATTGCTGCTGAGCCGTGAGTTTTGTGCTTATCACGAGCAGCATACCCAACGCGCATAGTTTTAAAAAATTCATTGTGTACCTGTTTTGTATTTGTTTCATTCCAAATTTATCTTTCACAACGCAAGAAAAGCAATGGGCAAATCATCAGCTTGAACACTGACCATACTCTTGCCGTCATTTAATCTTACTTTTATTATCGCACGACCATTGTACGTTTGTAATTGTCGTGAACCGTGGGCAGTTCCCTGATCATCGACCAATGTGCCGTCACCGATAAGTCCAAATCTAATTACATTTTTTGCATCGAGGCATTCATTATTGGTTTTATCCAATACCTTCACCTGGATCGTTGCAATCCCATCAGCTTCATCAATTTTCTCAAGAAGTAATGTAGAAGCCGCTGACCACGGTTGCGTTTGATACTCAAACGTGATTTCATCTTTTACAATTTTGCCGTTCTTCTTTGCAATAACATGGATTGTATTTTTTCCCTCCACAAAAGGTAACGACCACCGCAAACCCGAAGCAGGAAAATCTTGCGCTACTCTTTCTTTACTACCGAACGATTTGCCGTTAAGGAATAATTCAGCTTCATCACAGTTGGAGTAGACTTTCACTAATTTCATTTCCTCTTTTTTGCCCCACCGTACCGGCCAGGTATGGCCATAGATATGCACCATCGGTTTTTCTGTCCACCACGATTGAAATACATAATAGGATTCCTTTTTTGTAAAATCCCGTTCGACAACCCCTTTTTGGTTCATATAGGGAATTGGGTTCTCGGGCCTAACCGGTGTAGAGAAATCTTTGAATGGCCAATAGGCAGTGCCCGTTAACCACGGCATTGTTTCCTGTTCTTTCAGGTGCCAATCAATCAGGTTACAGATATATGTTTCACTCCAATCCCCGTCTTTCGAAATACGTGCAGCCCCGCCTACCAATGCGGCATCCCCTGCGCGTTCATCCGCTCCATTTCCAACGGATATATTGCTCGTTACATCTTCAGGATCTTCGGCATGTCTGCCTGCATGACTATCCCCGCCCCATTCCACATGCAGGAAGTGGTCGACTTTATTTTTTTCATTTTCGGAAACCGGTTTGTATTCGGTGTACTTTCCCCTATACCATCCTGCCCAAATCGATGGGGAGTATACATCCACAATATCTTTACAAAAATCGCATCTGCGGATGGCCGTCTTGCGTGTGGGGTCGAGATGATGTGAAAGATCATTGAGTTCGGCCATGAACTTTCTGATCTTTGCTTTGTCAAATTCCGGATAGTCTCCCGGCCAGTCATTTTCATTCCCCAATCCCCAAATGATTATTGATGGATGGTTGTAATGTTGTTCGATCATATTGGTGAGCATCGTTTTGGCAAGCGATTGATAGTGTTCTCCCCCCAATCCCCCCCGGCACCAGGGGATTTCTTCCCAAACCAAAATCCCAAGGCTATCACAAAGGTTTAAGACAATACGCGATTGCTGATAGTGCCCTAACCTGATAAAGTTGACACCCATTTCTTTCATCATCACCATTTCGGTACGCATCATTTCTTCTGTCATGGCCGCACCTACCCCGGCATGGTCTTCATGACGATGTGTTCCGCGCAACAAAAGCCTTTTTCCATTGAGCATAAACGGGCCTTTTTCTACAAACTCAAAATGCCTGAATCCAATTTTCTCTTCGTGTGTACTCACGCCACCTGTGGAAGAAACGGAAATTCTGACCGTATACAATAGCGGGGTTGTTGTAGACCATAGCTGTGGTCTCTTCACATTAAACTTTACCAACTCCTGTTCATCACTGGTGTTGATCTGGATCGCGTCTCTTTTTTCAATAATTTTTCCATTCGGATCAATGAGTGAGATAGCAATTTTCCCATGCTGTTTTACCGGGTTACGAAAACGTGCCGATACTTTTACAGCACCTCTTTTTCCATCCTTATCTGTTTCAGCGAGCGCAAAAATTTTATCGACTGAAACAGGTGGGACATACACCAGATTAAGATAGCGGTAGATGCCACCATAGATATTAAAATCAGACAAGTCAGAAGGTATTTGTTCCACGTTTCGCGAATTATCCACACGAATGGATAGCGGAATCATTCCATTAAATTGTTTTTGACAAATCTCTGTTGCACCAAAATCCTTTACCGCATCAGTAATATCCACCGTCCACTCATCATAGCCACCTGCATGTTGGCCAACCTTTGTTGTATAGACAAAGACTTCCGAAGTTTGTCCTGTGCCTTCAAAATGCAATAACGTTCTGCCTCCTTCATAAGGGTTCTTAATTTTCAGTTGCGTCCGGTACCACGCAGGGCCCTGATAATAATTTTTATCCGGATCAACTGCATCGTAGGCGTTGACACAATGGGGAAGTGATACGGAATCCCAAAAGGGAACACTTTCCGGGCTGCCTATTCCTGCTGGTCGCACAGCTTCCCATATTCCGCCCAAATCTTGTTTTAAAAATTCCCAACCATCATTCAGTCTATGGTGCTGTTGACCCAAAGACACCTCGCTGATACATGCAAGAAGGATGGCAATCAAAATCCAATATTTTCTCATCTGTCTGTACTTCAATACCTCAGTAAATTAATTTATCCAAATCAATGGATTTCGAATGGGCAAGTTCCGAACAACTTCTTCTGTGCCGGGGTTGTGCTCCAGTTTTTTCCACGTTGCCAGCCAGTCATTATGTTTATAAGCATCAGCTCCAAAAACAAGAAAGGGTGGAGCCACTGGCCAATTCCGCCAATACATTACATCCTCACCATAGGGCCATGTTGATTTATCTTTTATAAATGGATACAGAAATTCAATTCCTTTACGAATGGATTTACCATCCTGTGTTTCATACAGCCACAGATTATTTTCTGAATCAGAAAGAATCTGGGCAATCATGGTCATTGCATCAAGGTTAAAAATTGAATATCCATAAGGCTTGCTCCTGCCAAGTTCAAGCGGAAACTTTCCTTCACCATCCATCTGATCGGGCAGCAACACGTTTTTAAACCTTTCGCTACAAAATTTCAACAAATTTTTATCGCCTGTAAGGTTGGCAAACGCGGCTACCTGCATTACCCAACACGTTCCATGATTGTTTTTAGCATTCATCTCTGCCATTCCATATTCATGGGTTGTCAACCATTCCAAATAGCGGGTGAACCAAATTTTCACCTGCTTTTGTATAGGCTGGGGAAAGGCGGAAGACTTCCCTAAAACAAGGGCTCCTTGCGCAACTTCCATTAAATGAATAGTGTCGATGATGCCGATGCCCCTGCCCGTAACCCTTCCGCTAATGGCCTGTGCATACAATAAATTCGGGTTCATGCGTGTATTAGGAGAAACAAACCAGGCATTCAAATGCAATACTGCATGCTTTGCGTAGCGTTCATCGTTTGATATCAGGTACGCTGAGGCAAGGCTGCCAATAACTTTGCTAAACCGGATCATGGCCAAACGGTGCGCAGTAAAATTGTCCGGGTTGGTCAGTCCATCACGTTGCACATAAGGCCCATCAACAGTTGTGGAATCGGGCCACCAATAATCGCCTTCAGAGTAAAAGTCATGAATGCTACCGGCACTCCGAGGAGAGCCATAAGCAGTAATGGTAATGGGTTGTTGCTGAAGCGCCCAGTCAGCCTCTCGCAGTATGTGAGCTTCAAGGGTGTTGATAACTTCATTTCTAATTGACTGACCTGCTGTTGATGAGCTCCCGAAACAGAATAGAAATAGTGGTAAAATGAATGGACGGAATTGCATCAGTACGATCATTCAAAAATTACTTCGACCGGATGTTGCAAGCGCAACGCAAATTGTGTTAGGTAGCTGTTCCAGTCGTTAGCAGTCAAAATGCTACCGGCCTTTTTCCAGGCAAAACCGGTATAATAAGTTACTGCTTGCCCGGGCTTTGCCAGAATATAAAGCTGACTTAAATCTTTTTTTGTTGTGCGGTACTCTTCGTGGCCAACCAAACCGGAAGGATCAATTACCACACCCGTACCCATTTCAGAATCATCAATCGGCTCCCAATAACTAAAGACACCGTTCAACGAATCAGCATGCACCATTCCTTTTTCATCATGAAGGGCAATACCGATCGTGACATTCGGCAATGTTGCGGATGCTTGGATCCTTTCTTCAATTTTATAAAGTTGGTTTCCAAGATCAATCGTAATCCGCTTGACTTCATTGACCGAAGCATCGCCTGCCAACCAAGGTGCATAGCTCAGTTCAACTATGTTGCGGATCGGGCCCTCCGCAATTTTTAGATACGACACAAAATTTTTAGATACGAAAAGTGAATCCTCAATCCAAACACCAATTCCACCACATCCGCGACTAGCACCAACATGGTAGGGATCATACCCCTCACCATCATCTTTGTGATAGGTACCGCCCTCTGTATATTTCTTATACCATTTATCAATAACAGGATAGTTGACCCGCTTGAGCCAGCAATCCATTCCACTTGATAAAGTGCCACCCCGCTCTCCATTCTCTACTAACCGTTGTGCTTCGGGCCCGTATGTACGGAACGCCACCAAATCATTTTCCCAGGCATAGTCATCAGTGCGTTCCGGCACAAACCGTGAATAGGTGCTGATATCGTTATCAACTTTTTGTTCCTCATGAGCGGATGCAATGACAAATGTTTTTTCTTCCTGAGCTTTTAAAAGTGCATAAAACAACAATTCATCCGGCACACCATTGCCATCGTTATCGATCAATTGCGTGAGCACATTATCGTTTTTAGATTTTACAGTCCAATGCGAACCTTCCGGAAGGTTACCGAGTTGGGAAAGATCAATTGCTACAACTTCCTTTCTATCAAAATCAAGATCATTTTTGACCACGATTTTTTTGGTAACCCCTGCTTGCTTACACGCTGCTAGTAAAACCAATATCCCTATATAAATTTTCAGGTTGGGCATGATTATTTATTCTTTTTGATCCACCGATCGTACCGAAGGAGTGCTTCCAGATAATAATAGTCAGCATAGATCAATGGAACATCGATTTCAGAATTTGCAGGCTTATGACCAACACTGTGCATCAGAAAAAAATCCTGGTTGCTGCCAGGCTTCGCGAGGTAATGCTTGCTACTTAAGGACTTTAAAATCTTTTTAGCGGACTTAAGATAATTGTTTTCTTCTTTTACATAGCGTGATAACTCTAGTAAAGCAGAAGCCAGTATTGCTGCCGCTGATGCATCGCGTTGTGTGTTGGGTATTGCAGGGTCATTGTAATCCCAATACGGAACTTTGTCTTTTGGCAAATTGGGGTGATCCAACATAAACGCTGCTATCCTGACAGCTTGCTCAAGATATTTTTTGTCTTGTGTTTCCCTATACATCATGGTGAAGCCATACAATCCCCACGCTTGTCCCCTTGCCCAGGCAGATTCATCAGAATATCCCTGATGGGTAATTTTATCAATTACTTTTCCTGTTGCTGTATCATAGTTCAAAACATGGTAGCTGCTATTGTCCGGCCTGAAGTGGTTCTCCATCGTTGTATTGGCATGCGTCACTGCTATTTTATAAAAACTCGAATCGCCACTTGCTTTCGTTGCCCAAAATAAAAATTCAAGGTTCATCATGTTATCAATAATCACCGGATAGTGACCCTTACCATGATCCCAGGATTTGATTACACCTGTTTTAGGATTAAATCGTTTTGTTAATGATTGCGCGCCCTGAAGCAAGATAGCTTTGTATTCAGGATCGTTTGAGAGGCGAAGGCCATTTCCAAAAGAACAGTATAACATAAACCCAAGATCGTGTGTATAGGTATTATACTTTTCTTTTTCAAGTCCACGGGTCCATTTGCGTGCGGCTTGTTCCCACTTGGGGTCTTTGGTCTGATCATACATGTACCATAGTATCCCGGAATAAAAGCCACTGGTCCAATCTTTTGAAGGCACGGTCACCAATTGGTTGTCCTTTGCTGTTCGTGGAAAGTGTGTGGTATCAAAATAATGTTGTAACCGATTTTCCAAATGTTGCTTTATTACCTTTTCTTTTTTTTGTGCAACGGTGACGGTGGAGAAACCAATCATTAAAAAGAGTATTGGAAAAACTGTGCGTACGAAAATATTTGCCATAGCATTTATTGAATGATCTTAAAAAAAAATTGGGTAGGCTACCCGTTACCGGGGTAGCCCATTCCAATCAAACCAAATTTAATTTTTTTATTAATTAATAACCTGGGTTATTAGGAGCAAGATTCGGGTTCATAATCAACTCGGTTGCTGGAAGCGGCATGAGATAATCACGCGTAGCATCAAACTCCGGACGAGGTTCTAACCCATCCGGGCCAAAAACTACATCGCCAAGCTCACGTCTCTTGATGTCATACCACCTTTTCCATTCAAAAGCCAATTCCAATCTACGCTCTTCCAATACAAGGTCTATAAAATCATTTTTTGACAACCCGGGCGTAACATCAGCAGGAAAAGCAGTTGGTGTGCCCGCCCAATTGCGCGCACGTTCCCGCACCTGGTTAACATATCCTTCCGCTTCTGCATTTACACCTACCGCCTCCGCGAGTGCTTCAGCAGCGATCAACAAAATTTCAGCATACCGCATATCAGCGTAGTTGAAATCAGAGTATCTTCCATCTGCATTCGAAGTACCTGGATACCTTCTCCATTTCGCAATGTGTGGGCGCTTTTCATTTGGAAAATCAGGATAGCCAACCCATTCACCAGTGGTCAGGAACGTGGAGTCAGTGAAGCTTACTTTTCTACGATAGTCAAGTTCATTCCAGGACGTGTACACCAGTAATGAAGGAACATTCACACCAAATCCAAGTTCGGCAGCATTTCTGACGCCTACCATTGGCCCCAATAAATCATCATTTTGTCCGCCTTGAAATCGTTGGCCTAAAAAATCAAAAGTGAAGATAGGCTCTTGTAAGTCATCCCCCTTTTCAGCACGGAAGAGATCTTGAAAGTCATCCTCCAGTTTATAATTATAGATGGCGCGATTGTCAATTACCCATTTTGCTTCAGTGTATGCATCCGGGAAATCACCCCGGGTGAGATGAACAGATGCCAGGTACGAAGCCGCAGTGGCTTTTGTAGGCCTGCTGCGAACATCCGAAGGAAAAGAATTGGGAAGCCATTCTTTAGCAAACACTAAATCCGCTATGATGCCTGCATAAATATCCGCTTCTGATGTTTTCGAAATTGTTGTCAAGGCCAACGGATCGGTTACCGCAAAATCGATATATGGTATATCACCAAACGCGCGCACCATATGATAATAGCTAAAGGCCCTGATAAACCTTGCTTCCGCTATATAGGGATTGATTTCGGCATCGGGCAATCCCAGGCTTTTTGCTCCAGCCTCCGCGGCATTGGCTGCATTTACAACCTGATACCACACAGGCCAAATTCTCGCAACCATTCCATTGCGATCATCCATATCGAAATCATTCACCTGAATACGCTCCGCTGCAGTGGAACGGTTTCCAATGTCCACCATATCGCTGCGGTACATCAATACAGATGAAAAAAGGCGACCAAAAAGTGGCTCAGAAGCAATTAAACCATAACCACCAAATATTGCCGCCTCAACATCTTTTGTTGTTTTGAAAAAACCTTCGGGCGCCAATAGTCCAATCGGCTCTTCATCCAAGTTTGCGCAACCGACAAAAGAAAGGAAAGCCCCAACTAGAAATATTTTTAAAATTATGTTTTTCATAACTATTGTTTTAAAAAATTAAAAGCCAATTGATAAACCTACTGTAAATGATTTTGTATTTGGATAACTTCCATAATCCAAACCCAAATTTTGATTTGAGGCACTTCCTGATCCGCCTGAACTATAGTTCACTTCCGGGTCGATACCTGGATAGTTTGTGAAGGTGAGGATGTTTTGCGCACTCACATAAACCCGAAGTTTTTGAATGGCCAGTTTTTCAAGCACAACGGATGGCAATGTATAGCCAAGTGCAATGTTTTTTAAACGCACATAACTTCCATCATATACCCACCGGGAGGATACGCGTTGGGACCTTCCACTAAAAGCCTTTGGTATATCCGTATCGGTGTTGGTGGGTGTCCAGCGATCCAATGCACGGATTGTTGAATTGTTGAACCCTGAAAGTGTTTCCAACTCCAATAGTGTGTAGCTTAAAACATCGTTTCCTTGTGAGCCTTGAAAGAAGATATTCAAGTCAAAATTCTTCCAGCTAAAATCATTTGTAAAACCCCAGGTGAATTTCGGGTTCGGGTTTCCGATAATTGCCTGATCTGCACTGTTCAGGTTTCCGTCCCCACTAATATCCCTGAATTTTTCACCACCTGCACTTTGTTCAAAACCTGCTCCCGGAATGAACGTGTCACCATCTTGATAAACCCCGTCATACTCAAACCCCCAAAAGCTTCCAACCGGATAACCTTCGCGAAGTATTTGTGTACTACCACTGATACCTACTAAATGACCCGGACGTGATCCGGTAAAGACATCATTGCCTCCCGGCAATTCCAATACTTTATTCTTATTAAAGGAGATATTGAAATCCGAATTCCACCTGAATTCACCCACAAGATTGCGGGAAGCAAAACTGAATTCAAATCCTTTGTTCTCAACTTTCCCAGCATTGCTTAATACTGAAGTAAAGCCCGAGTATTGTGGAAGCGGCAACTGAAACAATAAATCAGAAGTTACACGATTGTAATAATCTGCAGTAATTGTTAATCGATCGTTCCATAATCCAATGTCTGCTCCAATATCAAATTGTGCTGCGGTTTCCCATGTCAAATTGTTGTTGGCTACTGCTGTAGGCCGAACTGCATTTACAGGGACACCGTTTATAACGGAGAAAACAGTTCCAAATCTTGCCAATGTTTGATATGGACTAATAGCCTGATTTCCGGTAAGACCATAACTCACGCGCCATTTCCAAAAGCTTATCGGGGAGATGTCTGTCATAAAACTTTCATTCCCCATATTCCAGGCAACCGCTCCTGAAGGGAAAAATGCCCATTTATTGTTCTCGCTGAAATTGGAAGAACCGTCATACCGTGCATTAAATGTGAAGAGGTATCTATCCTTCAATGAATAGTTCATCCGTGCATAGTAAGAGGAAAGAACTGATTCTGTAAAAGAAGAATTTGGCTGTTGTACAATTGTACCACCATTCAAATTCCAAAAAGAAACAGCATTGGAAATAAACGATTGAGAACGACCGCCCCATGTTTCATTACTGAATTTCTGAAAAGAATATCCCCCCAATACAGTGAGCGAATGATCAACTCCAAAAGATGTGGTGTAGGTCAAATAATTTTCGTTGATAAAATTGGTGCGTTTGTTACTGTTTATACTACCTTCGCCTCCTACATTTCTACCTTGGTTCAAGGTTGTGGGTATAAAAATTCCTGTACGTCCGTTGTTTACAGAAGCACCAAATGAAGTCCTGAATTTCAGTGATTCCAAAATTTTAAATTCACCGTATACATTTCCCTGAAAACGATCGGTTACTGTTTCGTTTTGATATTCATTAGCAACCGCTACCGGATTGTCAGTAGGGTCACCAACCAAGGCAGTGGTATACGATCCGTCTGGCCTGTAGATTCCCTGATCGGGCATGAATTTATAGGATGAAGAGACAACGCCTGTATTGTTGGCACCTCCTGAACCTTCCTGTGATTTAGTTCCACTCTGGCTTTCGCGTTGTGCAAACATATTAAGACCAATATTCAAGCGCTTACTGGCAGTGAAATCCAAATTGGAGGTAACCGAAAATCGACCATAGTCCGAACCCTTGATAACTCCTTTCTGATCAAAAGAAGTTGCTCCTACATAATAGCGAACCTCTTCTGTTCCGCCAGAAGCGGAAAGTGAATAATTTTGGATGGCACCGGGTCTAAATATTTCATCTTGCCAGTCTGTGTTTTGTCCGGACGAAACATATCCCGGATTGATTTCAGTAATGTAGTCTGTGAATTGTTCTCCATTTAACAAATCCAGTCGACCGATTTCTTTTTGAAACGAATACGAAGAGTTGAACTGGATATTGGTTTTTCCTGCTTTGCCTTTCTTGGTCGTAACAATGATTACACCATTGGCAGCACGTGATCCATAAATCGCTGTGGCGGATGCATCTTTTAAAACTTCCATGGATTGGATATCTTCAGGAGGAGGTAAAACCCCACCTACAAATCCATCGATTACAAAAATTGGATCACTGCTCGCATTGATGGAAGAAGCTCCGCGTATACGAATTTTAAAATCAGCGCCTGGTTCACCATTGTTGGATTGGATTTGCACACCGGCTGCACGACCTTGCAGCGCTTGTTGGGCATTGATTGCCGGATAGGCTGTTAACTGTTCTGCCTTAACAGAAGAGACCGATCCGGTCAAATCACTTTTCTTGACCGTACCATACCCTACCACAACCACTTCACTGAGGGATATGAGGTCAGGAGCCAATACAATATTTATTTGGGTCCGGTTTGCAATTTCCACACGTTGCGTTTCAAATCCGATAAATGAAAACAACAACACACCGTCACCGGGAGCTTGTATCGAATAGCGACCATCGCTATCGGTAATCGCTCCAGTGGTTGTCCCTTCTAACCGAATGGAAACCCCCGGTAATTTCTCACCATCTTCTTCGGTGCTAACTACTCCTGATATCAAAGAAGTTTGTGCACTAACAAGGTAAGGCGAAAAAAACACTGCCAACAAGGTGCAGTATTTCAAAATTGATCGTAATAATTTGCCCATAAATTAGTTGTTTAAGTTTGAGTTTGGTTACTAGATGAAGTGAATGATCAAAAGGGACATCGCGATTATGAGTAATCCCAGTGCCCATTCTTTCCAATATTTTTTCATCTGTGCGATTGATCTATATGGGCACAATTTTAGCGCAACTACCGGAACCGGAAATCCGAAAATAGGGGTAAAATAGTACAGAATTGAGATAAGAAAACAGCGAAATCAGCCCGTAGAGTCTGAATTCTCAAATTTCGAGGCATAGGTAGTAGGCGACACCCCATAATATTTCGTGAAGCACTTGGTAAAGTATTTGGGGTTTTTGAAACCTACCTTGTAGCAAATTTGTGAGATGTTCAATTTTCCTTGTTCCAAAAGTTGGGCCGCGCGCTTCATGCGCATGGAGAGGATGAAATCATTCGGGGTCATTCCGGTCCAGGCTTTTATTTTGGTGAAAAGCATCGTGCGGCTTACGGCTAGTTCCTCCGCAAAAAAGGCAACATCAAAAAATTCATTTTCAATGTTCCCATCTACGATACCAATTGCTTTACGCAGCAATGCTTCGTCCATGGAAGTGATGGTCACTTCACCCGGGGAAATCGAATTGTTATCGCGAAACTTCTTTTTCAGGTTTCCTACGAACAGCAGCAGGTTTTTGACTTTTAACTTTAGTTCGCGGACATTAAAAGGTTTGGTGATGTATTCATTTGCCCCGGACTCCAATCCTTCATATTTAAATATCAAGGAAGTACGTGCCGTTAATAAAACAAATGGGATATGGCTGGTCTTCAAATTATTTTTCACCTGAAAACAAAATTCAATACCATCCATTACGGGCATCATTACATCACTGATAATTAAATCCGGAACTTCATTGGTTGCGATCTGAATTCCTTCCTGACCATCTTGCGCTTCCAAAACATTGTATTCATCGGATAAGAGTTCTACAATAAAATTACGCACTTGCTCATTATCTTCTGTTACCAGAATAGTTTCCCTGTTTTCATTTCGAATAAAGCGATTGATGTCAAAATCCCTTTTTGGAGCAGGATCATTGGCTTCTGTTTGATAGCCTGTTAAATCCTCACTGTCTTTAAAATCCCGTATGATCTGTGATTCTTCCAAATGGGCAGTGCCCTTTTTCAATGCAATGCTAAATTCACTTCCTTTTGAAACCTCGCTCTTGACCGATAAATTTCCTTTATGTAAATCGACTATTCCTTTTGCCAACGCCAAGCCGATGCCTGTGCCCCTGCTTTTTTCGGTATGATATCCGGGTGCCGGCACCTGGTAGAACCGGTCAAATATTTTATCAATATTTTCTTTTTGAATCCCGAGACCGGAATCACGAATACATATTTCCACAGCATTGGCATTCTCCATTACGGAAACATGTATGCTCCCTCCTTCCGGGGTAAATTTGAATGCATTGGAAAGTAAGTTGTACACCACACGCTCCAGTTTATCACGATCGTAATACATTTTAATTACCTCCTGACCTTTATCGAATGTGTACGAATAGTTGCCGGTGTTTGCCAAAATCTTGAACGAGAGAAAGATTTCATATACGAACTTCACAATATTCCCTTCCGCAGCTTCCAACGTTGCTTGTTGATTTTCAATCTTCCTGAAATCCATCAACTGATTGACCAGTTTTAGCAATTGGCTGGCACTTTGTTGCATCACTTTAAATTTCCGGAACACAACACTGCTTCCGCGGAAATCTTGAATCAGATCTTCCAGTGGCCCGAGGATCAGGGTAAGGGGTGTCCTGAATTCGTGGGAGATATTGGTGAAGAATTGTAACTTATTCTGATTGAGTTCTTGTTGCTGCAAGTTTATAGTATGCTCCAAATCCAATTCATATTTTAACCGGGCTTTGGATTTAATCATCCTGTACCAACCAAACAACGCCACCGCAATGATAAAACCATATAAAAGAAATGCCCATGCCGAACGCCACGGTGCAGGTCGTACAACAACTTGAAGTTGGGTTAAAGATTCACTGGGGTGGCCGTCATTGTTTATTCCTTTGATTTCAAAAAGATAGGTTCCCGGGTTTTGAATAACATAGGATACTTCTGTGCTTGGGGATTGGTTCCACTCTTCTTCCAGGCCTTTCATTCTGTACACAAATTGATTCTTGCCAGGGTTCACAAAACTTGGCAGTGCAAACTCAAGTGTAAAATTGGCTTGGTCATAATCGAGTTGAATTTGTTCAGCACGCGCTAGCGTTTTAGAAAGCACACCGGTTTGATCTCCCGGGGTAATTCTGGCACCATTGATCTTTAAGCCGGTAAGAAGTACATCAGGTGTGTAGGAATTCGCCCGCAAAGCTTCCGGTCGAAACCACGTCACTCCATGTGGGCCACCAAAAAAAAGTATGCCATTGCTACTGTATGCGGATGCACTGTTATTGAACTCATTGGAAACAAGTCCATCCGATTCTTCAAATAAGGTCGCTTGGTTACGCTTGGGATGGTAACGAATAATACCATTGCTGGAACTCATCCAAAGAGAATGTTGGCTATCTTCTTCAATGGCTTGAATCCCCTTGCTTCGTGAGTCATCTGATTTAAATAAATCAATGGGTATAAATTTATCGCCTACATACTTATGGAGCCCGGCCTCTTTTGTTCCTACCCAAATGGTATGGTCCGCACTTTCGGCAATGCATAAAATATCTTTGCCTGATTTGGTATCTTCATCATACAAATAGCGTGTGAAGGTAAACACACCTGATGCAAGATCCTTCGCTGCCAGGAAATTCAACCCGTGTTGGGTACCAATCCAAATATTGCCATTGGTATCTTTCAACAGTACCCGAACCTGATCATCTGTTAACGACCGTTGATTTGAAGGATCGTTCTTTATCCACTTTATTTCCTGCGTTGATGGGTCATACAGGTTTAAACCTCCACCAAATGTTGCGATCAACCATTGGTTGGTGTTGGTTGAAACAACGTCATAAACGCTGATGTGGCTTAGCCCTGCCTTAACATCAATTACTTTAACCTCCTTTGGGAGATGTGGGTTGAAAATATTCAAGCCTGCATCAAGTGTGCAAACCCATAGTTCATTTGTTGAATCGTTCCAGCGTAAGGACTTGACATTGTTACTGCGCAAGCCTGTAGTGGTGATGTCAAAATAAGTAAAGCGGTTGGTTTTTTTATCGCGTGCACTGATCCCTTTGGCCTCGGTAGCGAAATATAAATAACGATCATCCTCAACAATGGCGCTTACTACATTGTTTGCCAATCCCAGGTTGTTTCCTTGCTGACGAATCGTGTTGAAGTTAAAATTGGCTTCGTCCCACATGTTTACACCGCCATAGTAGGTACCAATCCATACCGATCCCTTATTGCTACAGAAAACACTTTTTACTTTGTTCTCATACAATGAGTTCTGGATTTGCATGATGTTTTGTGCAGTTGTAAATTTTCCATCAGGCTCCATCCTGCTAACTCCACTGTACGTGCCAACCCATAATCGTTTTTCTAAATCGACAGCGAGCGCCCGTACGTTATTATCAACAATGTTTTCTGGGGATTCACCTTTCACAAAGTGGTGTTCGATTTTGCCAGCCATGGATAACCCATACAAGCCGTTGTATTTTGTTCCTATCCAAATCCGGTTGTTGGCATCTTCTCCGATCGCCTGAACGAAATCCAGTGCTACTGTATTTTTTTTTGTGTTCAAAGGGATTAATTCAAAAACAAAAGACCCATCTGCTGTTTGCACCATGCGGTTGAAACCATTTTCGGTTCCCACCCATGTTTGATTTTTGGAATCGGTAAAGATATCCAACACATGGTTGTGCGAAATACTTGTTGAATCAAAAGGATCGTGAAAATAATGTTGAAAAATGCCGGTTGCGGGATTTAGAATATTTAAACCGTAAAAGGTACCCAGTAAGATTTGGTCCTCTGCCTTAATATCGATTGACCAAATGGTATTGTTGGATAATTGATTTTCGTCAGAGGATAAGTAGCGGGTGAATTTTTCGCTTTCGAGATCGTATTTATTCAAGCCATTGTAAGTAGCGATCCACAGGTTCCCTGCCTTATCAACAGCAAGATCAAGGATGTCGTTGTTGCTAATGCTGTTCTCATTGTTGGGGTCGTTTCGAAATACTTTGATTTTATTACCATCGTAGCGGTTCAATCCATCCCGCGTACCAAACCAAAGCATCCCCTGATGATCTTGCGCAATAGCAATAACTGAGCTTTGCGACAGCCCATTTGCAGTAGTGATGTGCTTGAAAGGAATGACAGGTGCTTGTGCTATTAACAACAATGGCATGCAAAGCACGGCTATTGTCAATAATAATTTTCCCTTGTATAATTTCATGCCACCCCAATCAAAACATTAGAAACTTCTGCGAAGATACAATGGTTGCAAAGATTCGAATCAATTTGAATTTAATCTTATGCGATTGTAAAGATAGTTACGGTGAAAAAAAGGAAATTTGCCATTAATTTGCGCAGATTGATGTGGGGAAAGACCCTGATTCCGGGTATAAATTACAACGATCAATATCCAAGTGGTATCATTTACGATATGAAGGTCCGTATCACTATTATAGTATGTGTGAAAATAACATGCGATTTAAACCATGTATTTCAGTCTGATAGTGGGTTTAATGTAAAAAAAAGAGACCACCCTTTTAGAGCAATCCCTATTTTTTATGAAATGGTATCTTGCTTTTAAAACGCCTGCCGTATGGTTATCCCGTACGTACGGGGATCTCCAACCACACCCGCGTAGTGCCCGGCATTGCCTCCCGCTACCAAAAGCTGTTCATAGTAATCTTTATTGAAAAGGTTTCTCGACCAGATAAAAATTGAAAGGCCCTCGGTGGCCCTGAAGCCAAACCTTCCGTTGACCAACGCATACCCCTCTATGTTCAGGTAAGCTGAGGGTGTTGCACTAGAAGAAAATTCAGAACGGTAGTATGCTTCCAATGCAACAAAGAACTTGCCCTCATACGTAAGGAACTTGGCAGGAACAGCTAATTCACTACCAAGGCTACCTGCCCACTTGGATATACCCGGCAATCTTTCTCCTGAAACATCCTGAAACGGAAGTTCTGCGGCAGGGGTGCCCACGTTTTCCAATGCCAAAGGTGCATTCTTAAAATCTATGTATTTGCCATCGGTGTATGCCAGCGCACCGTAAAACGAAAGGTTTTTGCCCGCTTTAATATTCCCATCCAATTCCACGCCTGTTACACGAACTTTTTCAGCATTGGCAAGATAACCCCGCAGCAAAGCCGGGTCAGGATCTTGCACCTGGGTTTGGTAATCACGAACATCCGTGTAGTACGCCACAAGGTTTAATGTAGAGCGCTTGGTGGGCATAGTTTTGATTCCTGCCTCAAGGTGGCTGGTGTACTCCGGCTTGATCTGCGCCAGGCTAAGATCAGGCTGCCCGGCAACAGTAGGAAGGCCACCAAGATTTACGCCAACAGGCTTGTAACTTGTGGAGTATGTAGCAAAAGCATTAATGTTATTGGTTGCTCGATAGGATACAGTCAACTGGCCGGTCAAATTATTTTCGGAAGCAGTAAAATCAAAGAACTGATTAGTATAAATCGTGCGGATAGCCATCAGCGCCAGATCATCTGTTTCATAAAGTCCGTACGCTTCACGGTTGTAATCAACTGTTTTCTTGTCGTAATTAAAACGCAAGCCGGGCAATACATGGAGCTTCTTCGTAATCGCCCAATCCAGGTTGGCAAATACGGCCGCCCCAAAACTCTCAAGCCTGCTGGTAGTCCTGGAGCCATGGCCATCAAACAAACCCGGTGTAGACCACAGTTCTGTATCTGGTGTGTTTTGCTGAAAGCGCCACTGATCTTCCCCTGCTTCTTCAATGTGAGCAGGGTCAGTCTTAAGATCTTGTCCTATCAGGAAAACACCTACAACACCACTTAACTTTTCAGAGAATTCACCTGCATACCGGACTTCCTGCGACCAGTTGTTGAATTTTGAAGTGGCTTGTGATTTACTTAACGCATTAAGACCTGTAAAATCCCTGTCGTTCAATGGATCCCAGTTCCAGTATCGCCAGGCTGTGGTGGACGTTAGTGTTCCGGGGCCGAGCGTTGCATTTACATTTACCGATACCCCCCCTTGATCGTTGCCGGACCGCCACGGTGAGTTTTGGTCCACCAATCTGTCAAATCCATTTTCACTTGGCAATTCCCAGCCAAGATCTGCTATTATAGCCCGGAATTGCCGGTAGGGAGCGCGTTTTGTTTCCACTACTCCTGCTATCACTTGTGCGTATCCTTCTTTCGCCCGGTTGCGGGTTGCATCCCCAATCAAAGTGATTGATAGATTGTCGGTCGGGGTAAATAGCAGTTGCGCGCGCACACCCAGGTTGTTCAGGTCGTTCAGGTATTTGGATGTCCTGACATTGTAGATATTACCATCCCGTTGTGTTCCTGAAAAAGAAACCCTTGCTGCGAGTTTGTCTTTTATAAGCGGGCCGGTAACTGAAGTTTTGGCTTGAATGAACCCATAGTTTCCATAGCTAAGTTCAAAGACAGCGCCCGGGGTGAAACTGGCAGCACGTGTAGTAATATTGAATGCACCTGCCGTAGTGTTTTTTCCGAACAGTGTTCCCTGCGGGCCGCGCAACACTTCAATCTGTTCCACATCTATGAAGTCCAACGTGGTGGCTGCGGGCCGGGCAAAGTATACGCCATCAACATAAAATCCAACCCCCGGGTCAATCCCATCATTGGTAAGTCCAAAAGTTGATCCAAGGCCACGGATGTTGAGCGTTGTATTGCGTGGGTTCGAGGAATAAAGTTGCACAGACGGCACCAGTTCCTTTACCCGGTTCACATTAAACGCCCCGGATTCCTCAACTAACTTTCCTCCCACTACTGAAATAGGAATGGGAATATTTTGTGGTGTTTCACTACGCCTTCTGGCAGTCACCACAATTTCGTCCAGTAAACTATCATCTTTCAAAGATATTTCCAGTGGTTCATCGGTCAGTTCGTATACCTCCACCTCCTGGGTGCGGTATCCCACCAGCCGAACCGATATTGTGAATGGAAAAGCTTTCTGTGCAGCGATACTGAATTTTCCATTGGCATCCGTAACAGCATAGGAATTGGTCCCCTTTATTGTAATGGTAGCACCGGGAAGTGGTATGCCATTTCCGTCTTTGATCTCACCTTCGATATCCTGGGCAATCGCGATATTTGCTATCAACGCTAAAAATGCAAGCGTAACGAGGCGGATAAAATTTGTGGCCCTTACATTGTATAATGATTTCATATAAATTTAAATTGGTTAGGATGCAATTTGATTTTTGCTTTTATGTGTTTATAATTTTAGATCATGGTCATATACCTGTCCCGCCTTAGCGGGAGAATGGCCGAAATAATCATTTCGGTTGGTGAAAAGTATTTACATGGCCATTTCATATTTGAAAATGTAGAGCGCGACCTTATTTAATGCGCTTGGAAGCAAACTGTTCGAACTTATCCCGTTCAAGTTTGCGTGGTTCAGGTTTGAGGTATCCGAATAGATGCAAGTCCTCTTCTCCATTATTGACAATCCAACGTAAAAAAGTAAGAGCTTCGGGTGTTACGGTTTTTTGATCAACGGAAAGATGGATGTATTCCACTGGCACATTTTGAATATTCTTTGGAGAAACCTCTTCCAGACGTTGTGTAACAGAGGAAAGCTCATCGTAAAATTTCTCATCCTCGCTCACGCGACCATTTCCGTTCGAGTCAACGGGCAAAACAGTAATTCCATCAAGCGGTCTGTTCGTCTTCAGATTGTAAATCAGCGGAAGTGGTGCGTACGTTATCCCGGTTGAATCGCGCAGCAATGCTTTCAGTAAGTGTTCATCTCCCCCAGCGATTGCTTTTCCTTTGATATCATTTTGTTGGTACCCAAAATACTGGCTAAACACTACCGGTACACCTGCCTTTTGAAGGCGTGTGTAAACCGTAAACGGAACGTTAACTTTCTTTTGCTCTTCTTTATCTGCAAAGATATCATGAAAGAAAAGCTGGGTAATCAAGTTCTTGTCCAGGCCTTTATCCCTATAAACTTTACCAAATCCGGATTGGCTATTGGCTATCGGCAAAACAGCATACCTGGCGATGAACACATACTCGCGGTTCTTCTTGATTTCTTCTGCTGGCGGATACGCTTCAACCAAAATCTCGTATTGAGATGGGTCTGCGGAGCCCCTTGATTCTATGATTACTTGTACATCCGGATACTCACTATTGAATTTATCGATCCAATGCTGAATCAGTGGATAGGAAAAACGAACGCCTGTAATCTTGACAACGTGTTGCTTCTTGCCCGGTGTTGGGGCTTCACTTGTTGCACCTGATGGAAGGTTGTTTACACTTGCCGTCACTTCTTGTTGTGCCCATGCTGATGAAAGTGTGATCACTAGCAAAAGGTATGTTGTTATAATTGATTTCATTTGTTATTTCTTATTTGATGGTGAAAATTTTTATCGGTTGCTTTATTAACATATTTCCTATAGAATTAGTATGGTATTAGGCCAAAGAAAAATCAACAGAAGGTTTCAAGGCGCTATATACTTTAGCTTGTTCTTTTCGAACACGCTGTTCAAAATCGATAACGGTTTTCAAAGATTCTTTAAACCTGATTTCGCTTTTTATGGACACGAGTATTTCTTCCAGGTAACGGGTTATCGTTCCTGTTTCATTTGCAGAAAGCTGAAGTTCAAAAACCCGATCCACAAAAATGGAGGAAATTTCCAGGTTCTTTGGACGTGTAAACCCGAACAGTCCGCGAAGAAGGCCGAAGTTGTTTTGATATCCATGCGCCAGTTGGAACCGGACAACCAACCGGTCATTTTTAAAAAACCTACCGGTAGGTAACGTTGTTGCTTCCACTACAGTTAGTATAGATGTGTTGTTTATCCAACTGACCAAATCATCAAGGTTCGATGCTTGTTCACGAATTGTAAAAACAATACTTGAACGTGTTTCTGCTGATCTGTTGAAGATATTGACAAAGTTGAACTTTTCAACTTTGGTTGATAATGATGATGCGTATGACATGTTGTTGAAATGTAAAAAGTGTAGATAATTATTAAAATTCCATCTTGTAAACCGATAAGGTCAACAACAGCATGCCTTTGAATAAAGTAATTGGGGTTGGGTTAAATGTGTTTTCATGTTTCGAATATTTATATGTCCAAAAATTAACTGGCAGGAATTAGCACCTTTGTCTTCCCGAGACAGGTTGCCATAGGATCAAGAAGCCTGCGCTTTCCCCTATTCGTTATAAATACGGAACAAAAATAATACTTAATCCTATAATTCCAATAGGAGTTAAATGTTTTTAATTATTTTTTTTCATTCATGAACGTTCGTTTTCAATTTGAAAAACGTGATTTACCCGTGAAACAAAAAGGCCTAAGCAAAAAAAAGAGGTATTCCAGTCCTTTCAGACCGAAATACCCCTCAACCAAACTTACCACTTACTTATACTCTATGGTAATAGTCTTAAGGGCTCCATTGAATTCGAAAGGAACCTTGTACCGATCAGATACAGGCGAGTTGCGGTCAGCGCCAACATCAATACCATCTTTATAAATGGCTATTTTACTTTCCGATAAAATAATCTGCCTTTCACCCACCTTCTGGTCATTGATATAAATGGATTCTGAGCCGGCTTGTGCATTTTTATTTTTAGTATCCAATTTGTAATTGATAAATAGTTGACCAGATGAAATTGGCTGCCGCGGGGTACACCGTCTTGCCCAACGGTTTCCACCAAAAAAACGATGGGCCGATGCACCCCGGAAGCCTTATTGAAGTAACTAAGTCTCTTCAAAATTTTCAGGAAGCCAATAAATTATAAGTACTGCACGTTCATTTAGTTGGTCGGTTACTACAACAATAGTGTGTTGAGAAGTAGGTTGTAGTCAGCATTGACCACCTTATGCCCAGGGTTTTCCATGTAAAAATTTTCATACTAATTGTTAATAAATCTTATACTTCCAAATTTATTGGCAGGACTTAGCACCTTGCTTTGGTGGAAACAGGTTGCTAGAGGTTCGTAGAGCCTGAACTCTCCCCTCTTCTATATAAAATCAATTTTGGTGGGAATTGATTTGTCACGTATGACGAGTCAAATGTAAAAGTCTTTATTTATATAACCAACTAATCCTACCGTTTTTATAGGTTAATAGTCAAAAAATATTGTGACGTCATGCGGGGTTTGGTTTTTTAGAGATGCCTATAAGGTATGCGCGTATTTAATTACTTCCCTTTCAATTTCTTTTCGCGCCTGACAATATCGGCAAGGGTAGCGGCTTTCAAACGTTTGACGGTTTCATTTCGTATTTCCATGGCAACCTGACGGATGCCACACGTTTCCTCGTCAATACATTCTTCGCATCGTTCATAAAAATCATAGGTCACACAGGGAAGCAAACCGATTGCCCCATCAAACAAGCGCACCACTTTTGCCATGTGGATTTCTTTTGGAGTACCATTCAGGGAATAGCCCCCAAATTTGCCTTTTTTACTATTGACTATCCGGGCATTCTTCAACTCAACCAAAATGGCTTCCAGGAATTTTAAGGGAATGTTCTGCTCCCGCGAAATCCTGCTAACAGAAATCGGTTGATCTTCCTTGTTTTTAGCTATAAAAACCAGTGCATTGATGGCGTACTTTGTTTTCTTTGATAACACAGTCTGTCCTTTTTGGCAATATAAAAATAAAAATGAAACTGGTCTTTGTAATATCACCTGATCTGTGTGCCCCCTTGTTTGAAATTGCTGATCACTCCGACCGCAAACTTTCAACCGGATTGGATAATGCTGCTTTTATTGATTGAAAACTGACTGTAAACAACGTAATCATTAGAAGTACAATACACGTCACTATAAAAACTGTCCAGGAAATTTCAATGCGATAGTCATACTGCTGCAACCATTGATTTGCATAGTAATAAGCAATAGGGCATGAAATCACTGACGACAGGATAACCAGCCGGAAAAAATCACCCGACAACAGTTTCCAAACATTAAAAACTGAAGCGCCCAGTACTTTCCTTATTCCGATCTCTTTTGTGCGTTGACTAGCCGCAAAAGATGCAAGGCCAAAAATCCCAATACAACTAATAAAAATTGCCAATCCTGAAAATATACTGGCGAGCTTGCCAATCTGTTCCTGACCCGCAAATTGACGGGCATAATCATCATCTTGAAATTCGTATTCGAAGGGTGACCCTGGATCATATTTTTTTAGAACAGCTTCTATTTTCTCCAAGGCACTATCCACTTTTACATTGGCTTTTAACCTTACGGTAAGAAATCCCCCTCCTGTATAACCAATAAAATAAACATGAGGGGATTGGCTTTGAAAAGGAGACCAACGGATTTGATCCTTGATCACACCCACAATTTCCCGTTCAATTTCTGTTTCATCCTCTCCCCACTTTAACTTCATGCCAATGGCATTGCCTGTTGGTGAAAATAAATTTGCTGCCATTTCATTTACGATCACTGCCGAAGAATCGGTAACATAGTCACGTGAAAAATCCCGTCCTGCAACAAACTGAAATCCGTTGGTCGCGGGGAAATCATGACTACACCGGTTCGTTGCCACCATGGGTTGCATATCAGGGTTTTTTCCCTGCCATCGCAACGATGCATCGCCACTCATATTTCCGGTAACGGGAAAGTCTGATAGCGCCACGTCTTCTACTACCCCGGTCGATAGTAAATCATGTCGAAGTAAATTATAATCAACCTTTGCCAATGCTTCTGTTTTTAATTCCACGTGAATGATCCCCTCCAGATCAAAACCGATAGGCCTGTTTTTAGCATGTTGTATTTGTTGGAAAACCACCCATGTACCAATAATCAATGCACTCGATATTACAAATTGAAAAACCACCAATACCTTTCGGGGAATTGCTGCGTATCGGCCGGTCTTAAAAGTTCCTTTCAATACTTTCACGGGATTAAAAGCAGATAGATAAAGCGCTGGATAGGTGCCCGCTAAGAAACTGGTGACCAAAATGAATACGAATGAAATTCCAATGAAATAAAAATTACCCCACGGGATTTCAATTTTTGTGTCGACCAGCACATTAAAACCAGGAAGAAAGCAAAAAACCAAAAGCACAGCCACCACAAATGCAATACATACAACCAGCAGGGATTCGCTCATAAACTGGCCAATCAATTGTTTTCGAACTGAGCCCATTGCTTTACGGATGCCTACTTCCTTTGATCGCTTTTCACTTCGGGCGGTGCTTAAGTTCATAAAATTGATACATGCCAACATCAACACAAAGGCACCAACAATACCCATCATCCAAACAAACCGGATTTTACCACCAATATTTTTTCCGTCTTTGAAATCCCCATGAAGGTTCCATTTCTCCATCGGATGGAGAATGGCTTCAGGCTTCAAGGCCCTTACAACGTCAGGGGATTTTTCAAATAGCAAATTCTTAATCCTCGACTCCGCTGATTCCCATGAAGAATTTTTGTTCAGCAGTACAAAGCATACCGGATCAAGGTTTTCCCAACTTGTGCGTTGATGATGGGTGCTTTCACCCAAACCAAAATAATAGTCAACCGGCACCAACATTTTTACCTCCGCAAAATGCGAGGTTTCCGGAAAATCTTCGAACACGCCCGTTACCGTTAGCAGATCGCGGTTGTCAAACTTTAGTGCATTGCCAAGTGCGCTGTCATCAAAAAGAGCAGTTGCTGCTGACCTGGCGAGCATGATGGAATTTTTATCGCGTAAACCATCCCGTGTTCCCTGCACCATCGAAAGTGAAAATAATTCCGGAAAAGCGGGATCAACATAATAGGAGGTATTATAAAAATTTTTCTCATTCAAAGAAACTGCATGTTCGCGTGGCCCCATTGCCATTACCACTTCTTCAAATTCAGTGAAATTGTTTTTCAACTCACTTCCCATGACATAGGGTGTCCCCTCGTAGGTAATGATCTCCCCTCCAAAATCAAGGTTGTGATAAATCATCCCAATCCTTTTGTAATTGTCAAAAGAGGTATTGTAGCGGAGTTCATGCTGTATCCATAGCCCTATTAATATCGCAATGGCCATTCCTGTTGCTAAACCACCCACATTGATGAAGGAGTGTGGTTTACCACGGAGAAGATTCCTCCATCCGATTTTAAAGTAACTTTTGATCATATCCCGGGCAGGTTAAAGACGTACGGGATTACGATGGTTCAATCCATCAAATAGTTTATACGGGTTGATGAATTTTAATTCGGACAGTATTACAGTGATTCTGGGCCTCTATCGCTCAACATGTGTTGAAGCGACCCTCCGGTGTCTAGTTCATCCGGTTTGCATGCAAAATTTTTTGCGCTGATAGGATAAGCCTCGTTTCATTGTACAGGTCTGAAACCTCATCCAATTCCAACTCATTGAAAGCAAGGAAAAGATTACTATGGGGACTGCTATATACACGAGCACGATTGTGTTGCAATGGCATGTAGTGCTGAGGGTTTCTTCGATTCTCAATGACCCAGTCAAAAAACCGGATCATGTCCTCCTCTTGAAAGGTTAGCAAAATATTTTTATAGGCGAAATTAAATTCATGGCAACACATGCATACACCGATATAACCATTGTCGTTTTCGGTCAAAATGCTAAAGTGTGAATCAGCGTGGTTCATTGTAAAAATTTGTAATGGTGCAATTTCTTTTTGACAAAAGTAGATGCGCTGCAAGTGGGTGGCAATCGCCTGTGCAGGGCATTTTCACTAACCACTTAAGGGTGGGGTTGGCTGACTACTTTCAGGTAGTGTACTACCAGCAATCGGGTAGTTTTTTTACTGACTGAAACAAATCTTGTTTGAACTCCACTCCTTGGTATAGGTCATAGCAGATCAAAGCGCTTAACAACTATCCTGGCTTCACCAAAAGGCTGATGGAAAAAAATCGAAGCAATAAAAAAAATCCGCTTTTGCATGTTACCGATTTTAACTGTTAAGGGTAAAAATTTCCCGCCACCCCTACCCTCGGTCTGTGTCCTCACAGACCGAAACCAACAAACAACCAGCAGTCAAAACTTGTCCTGATAATCCGTAAGGAATCCAAATTCATCAATTCCCTTTTCATAAAATAATGCCGAAGACCATTTATACTTTTCAGGCATATCCACAAGGTTCCATTGCCCTTGTAGTGGATTGGTATGGATATATTCCAGTTTTTGCTCAACCATTTCTTTAGAGTAAATGAGCACTGCCAATGGATCGCGTTGCCAAAACCGATGCAAACGCTCTGGAAATTTTGGTTCCTTGTAATCGACCAACAAAGTTGCATCCGTTGCAGTAAGGTGCTTTAAAAACTGGTGGCTGGTAAACTTATTAAAACTTGCATGCGGCATTTCTTTTCCGTTCATGCTGATCATTTCCCAAACAATATGGATATGATTGGGCATGATCACAAAACCATAAACTACAATCTTCTCCCGTTGCACCAAATTTCTCAATGATTCGATTATAATCATCTTGAATTGATCGTGGACGAGCAATGGGTTCCAATCCTTTATGGTGTCTGTCCAAAAATAAACTTCGTTCAAGTCCATTCGCGAATTGCGAATACCATTAAAATGCGGGGGTTTAATAATGTCATCCATTTGTAGCTATCGTTTTGTTGTCGGTTTCGGTCTGTGAGGACACAGACCGAGGAAAAGACAGACCATGGAAAAAATAACTATTGCCATGGTAAAATTATTTTAATAGTTTGTTGTACTCGAATCAAAATTTGAATCCTTCCCACGATAGATAGTAGTTCAGGGGGAATCAAGAATTTTCTTTCCCTTCTCTGTTAAACAATAATTAGAGTTAGGATCAAACTTGCTCATCCTCAATATCAGACCATCATCCGACATATTAGACAATACGACCTTCAGGGGATTTTCCATGTGAATATCTCTTGCCCGTAGTCCACGATCAATTTGGTACCAGTTTTTTGAACTCTCTTTAAGTAGTTCCATAATTTTCAACTCAATATTCATATATTATTCCTTTAAAAGTCTGGATGACTTTGAACTTGAGTGTCTTTGTAAATAGTCATCACATTTCCACTGGCATCCCGAATATACTTGGTAATGGAAATATTCTGGGTGCTATGCTAACCCAAGGGACAGACCTAACCAGTTAGAGATGACAACACCGACAACTTGTTAAAAAATTAATAATTCTTTTAATTTATCTCTAGTACTTTTAGATCCAAATGCTAGTAAAGTAAACCTTTTGTCGTCAACAAAAAATCCAATATCAAAGGAAGTAGCTGTAAATCCATCACCACGACCAGTTTCAAAATTAACTATCTCATAATTTCCTATCTCTATCAAATTATAATAATTGTATAGCCTGAACGTACAGAAGTATAAATCTTTCCTAATCGCTGGGCTGGTCTTTTTTATGGTTACTTTAATTGTCATTAGAATTTGCAATAGACCTAATAGAATAAGTATTAAGGCAAAAATCCATGTTTTAAAAACTAAATAGACAAAAATCCCAAAGCAAATAGTTGTAATAATAGAGTGCGGTTTAATTTTTTGAACCAAAACAAAGGAGTTTGCAAAGTTGTGAAAATCAGTTCCTTCTCCAATACTTTTTTTTTCTAATAACTCCATATCAATTGGTCTCTTAATCGGGACAGTTTGTTATAAAATTACTGTGGCACTGCCCGGGCTACTATCTTATTGAAGCTTTCAAGG
The DNA here is from genome assembly GCA_964398945.1 of uncultured Roseivirgaceae bacterium. GTDB lineage: Bacteria > Bacteroidota > Bacteroidia > Cytophagales > Cyclobacteriaceae > JBGTGG01. The sequence goes on from CAYNOT010000005.1 coordinate 225,838, forward strand.
TAACTAAATTGAAAAGTCTTAATACCTTAACAATAAGTCTGGATATTGAATCTTAAGTGAATCTAATTTTTCTTTCAATTCTGCGCTCGTATTGGTTAAATACAGTTTCTTCAACGAAGGCAAATACCTTATATTTATTTCGTTTAAATTTGAACAAGTTAATGCTAATATCTCTAGCTTCTTTAAATCGGAAGATCTCTCTAACTCAAAATTTATTAGATTATTTCCTTCCAAATAACAATACTCTAGATTTGATAGCCCATAAAATTCCATTGGCAATTCCTTAATCAGATTGGAGTTAGCTTCAATTTTTCTCAGATTAAACAACAAACCTATTTTCTCAGGAAGACTCTGTATCCTATTATTACTAAAAAATAAACATTCTAATTGTTGAAGTTCGGTAATGCAATCAGGAAAAGATTTTAGTTTATTATTTTCAAAATAAACTTCTCGCAAATTCTTTAATTGACAAAACCAATCTGGTATCTCTTTAATTGAATTATTATGAGCTATTACTATTTCCAGATTGGTGAGTTTAGAAATGGCTTGGGGTAACACTTCCACTCCTTGCCCAGAAAAATCTAAACCAACAAGATTTTCAAACATACCCAAACTGTTTATCAGGCTTCGATTTTTTTTGTTAATGACTAAATATTCAATTCTAGAGTAAAAATCTAAAGTTGAATCAACTGGAACAATCTGCCAATCAACAAAGGTGCTTTTAATAGGTGTTTCGATAACTTCTTTTTTAGGTACAGTTTCTACATTCTGCCTAGTGTCTTTTTTGGAATCCTTAGTGCAGCTTGAAAAAAATGCACCTAAAAGAATTAGCAAAGATGGAAAACAATTATTCGTCATTTGTTATTTGTTTTTTCGTTTCAACTTTAACATTATCTTGTTTAGGCAGTGTTTGATTCTCAAAATTACTAATGAATTCAGGCTTTGGCATTTTTTTGTTCCAGGTTCCTTTCCATATATTATTTTCTTCATCATAAACAGCGTTTCGTTCCATGTTGATATAAAACGCATACTCATGCTCAATGAGTCCTGGGCTAAGGTCAATCAAGTCTTGAACAGACTGTTCTAGATTACTTCCTGTTGTATTGCATCCCTGAGTCATGGGGACTCCACTTATGAATAGCAACTCCACCTCTAGGACCATTAGGGCCAATAATAACTCTATCATTTTTATAGGCAGGATTTAGACCTTCTGTCGTATTCGTTGAGCCTTTTATTTCTATTCCAAAATATAGTTTAAAACTTCCAGGTGAACCAGTTGGCCAGTAATTAATATAACCTTCACCAGGAGGTGCTTCGTTATTAGTTGAATATCTCACATTGGTTCTGGGCTCATCGTTCCAAGCATCTCTACCTATTACTGTTGTTGCGTCCGGCTTCCTTAATAGACCAGAATTGTAAGCATTCTTGTATTCATCAGGGGTCATATTTTCATATATCTCAACTCTGTATAGAAAGTATTGTCCTCTTGAGTGTCCTGTCTGACCCGTTTGAGACTTTGCAACTGTTACACCCGTAATAACAAATAATGGTTCCAACCCATCCAAGTCAATAGCTTGTATGGGGGTATTTCCCGAAAACTGGTAAGGTGTATACCAAGGATAACTTTTTGTCAACGGATCCACACTCAAGAACTTCGCAATAGCAGGATTATAAATCCTAAACCCATAATCATAATGCGTATTTCCAAACTCACCACTATCATCCTTCTCCTTACCATTAAACCCATAACGGTATGTAGAAGTAGTATCGCTCCACACCCTTCCTTGCATTTCCAAACCGAAAGGGTAGTAATCACTTGTGCTTGTTGCCTTCGCCCACGTACTGTCTGTTCCTATATCGGCATTATCTGTAATGATGGAAAGCACATTGCCGAGGTGATTGGACAATTCATATTTACGTGCCCCCAATGTTTGATATCCTTCTGTACGTGTTCCATTAAAATGCCCCAAGCGGCTGCTTCCATAAATGGGTTGTTCGGCTACAATCGTGTCTTTGTAAATGGTCATCACATTTCCACTGGCATCACGAATATACCGTGTAATGCTAACATTATCAATTGAATCCCATCTCTGACTTTTTTAGCTCACTAGCAAAGAACTTATCTAGAAATAATCTAGGTAGGCCACATTCCGCCAGGCTGATCTAAAATCCATTTCCTCTTAAAAATAGCTATAACCAAGGCTGTTAAAAGCAACAATGTTAGAATACCATCTAAAAAAAGACCAAATTTGTACTCTCGATATGTGAATACCCTAGCAATTTGGGGATTTTTTTTAGAATAAATTATAACTACTTTTTTACCCACCTCATAACTTTCAACACTGAATTCAGGAAGAATCATTAAGGAATCTTTATAAGTGTCTACTTTATAATATATTTCCCTTTTATTGGGTTTATCAACTACAGATTTAATTATCCCAGTTGTGTACTCCCCATTTCTTTCCAACTCTATAAAATCCATTAAATTTCCATAGAAAGACAAGAGCTCCAGTACCAACAATACCGAAGTTATTACAACTGTAACAACTAATAGAATATAATTCTTGTTCTCCATTATTTAATTACCCACTTCGTGTGTTCCACTTTGAATTCGCTTTCCTGCTTTACCTTCTGCTCCGTGACTAAATTTAACATCACCTGCTTTTATTTTCAATCCAAAACTAAATTTCTTGCTGCCATCATCATAAGATGTGTATTTTATTATACCCAAATTATAAGATGTTTTAATCTTTCCTGTTAGTAAATTAGAAGTGCCTTCATCGTTCTTTACAGTTTTTAAGTGAACAAAGAACTCCGCGTTTAATATAAAACCAAAAGGTTTTTCAGATAATGTTATGTTGTTAATATCTGCATTGGCTGACCCTTCGGCAAAATAACCAGCGTTTGTTTCGGAGGTACTATAACTACCTAATTTACCACTAGCGTTAAGTGAAGGAATTCCTACTTTACCTTCAACACCAATATCGGTCTGGTTGATCCCATCTACAAATTCATCTACTGGATTTCCAACCTTCTTTTCTAACCATTCAGCAAAAGCGATTCTATTTGTCAATATATCAACTGCTCCATACTTATCTTGCTCAAAAACAATTCCATCTACTTTTTTAGTTCCTATATATTTCCAATCTGAATCTACTAGAATATTAACACCATCCACATCCCTTATGTTGCTAAAGGCTTGAGGAAACTCCATTTTAAGGTTATGTATAGTCCGATTTTCAATCTCAACATCTGATTCATAAACAGTCGTAAAAACTTGAGTATAACTTCCTTCTTTACTTTGTTGCTGAATAGTGACAAATGCTTCAAGTCCATCTAAGTCAATCGCCATTATTGGAGTATTTGAAGCAAACTGATAAGGTGTCAACATCGGATAAGATTTCGTCAACGGATCAACACTCAAAAACTTTGCTATCGCAGGATTATAGATCCTAAACCCATAGTCATACGATGTGTTGCCCCACTCACCACTACTGTCTTTCTCTTTCCCATTAAACCCATATCTTGAAATCAAACTAGTTGTATCTGCCCAACTTCTCTCCTGCATATCCAAGCCAAACGGATAGTAATCACTGGTGCTCACTACGTTTGCCCACACACTATCACTTTGCATGTTGATGTTGTCGGTAATAACACTCAACACATTGCCGAGATGGTTACTTAGTTCATAGTTGCGTTTACCTAGTATCTGTGTTCCTTCAGCTACTACATTTACTTTCATACCTAGCCTTGCGCTTCCGTAAATGGGTTGCTCCAATACCGTGGTATCTTTGTAAATGGTCATCACGTTTCCGCTGGCATCTCTAACATATCTCGTAACCAATGTTGTATCGTGCTTCTCTACGCGTTTCTCTATCCGGTTGCCCATTCCATCGTAACGGAATTTTACAACTACACTATCGTTCTTCGTTTTTACTTCTTTTACCTTACCATAAAGAGTCCAACTTATCTTCGAACCTTCTTCCTGGTCGGCAATCAAATTACCTATGGCATCATAAACAAATGGACCATCTTCAGGAATGTAAGCTGCAAATACATTGCCCTCTTCGGCTTCAAAATTATTTTGAATATAGATATTTTCTGTTGCCCTCAATTCTGATGGTGTTCCAATCTGAGGAACTTCCTTTTTAAATGGCCTTTTTCTACTTTCGTAGAGTGTCTCTTAATCGGGACAGTTTGTTGTAAAATTACTGTGGAACTGCCCCGGCAAAAAAAGCCCCGACTTGCGGGGCATTCCATTCTCTATACGTAATCTACATTTCACTACGATACTTTACTTTCCACTTGGTTGGAGTATCGTCAAAATCTATACTCTCATTTTTATAGAAGAGTGTCCAAAGTGGTTCTTCGGGAAAGTTGTTCATTCTTAAATAGCACTCATCAATTTTATAAGCGTCACTTACAAAATCTCTCTCGCTTTCAGGAATTGGCTCCCATTTTAATTCTTGAACCAATAAATTTTCAATTGCTTTCATTAGTCAACTCCCAATTTTTTATTTACGTCTGCATTTGGTTTTGTACCGCCCTGCATTATTCTGGAATAATCTCCGTCATACTTTTTATTGTAATAATCAAAATCCCTAATAGGGTCTGATATATCCAAATCAGCTGCGGCTTTTCTATCTGACATTAAATCTCTCGCCTGTTGCTTCAAAGAATTTCTTTGACCTACAACCATTCTTGCATTAGCTTCTGTCGGGTCAAGTTTTATATTTATTCCTTTAACCTGTTCGCTATACCAAGACCGAACCTCTTTATTATTTAGACCGCCTGTTGTTTCTCTAATGAATTTAGTATCGAAGCCCATTTTAAGCAAGCCATTTGCTACGCCCTTACTTCCATATTTAGCAACTAATTCACCCAATCCACCCCCTGCAAGGTCTCCAATAAATCCTGTCGCAAAATCTTGCAATGCTTGGTTTTGTGAATAGTCAGAACCTGCATTGATTGCATTTACTAAAACATCTCCCGAAGCTGTGGCGGCTGCTTTTCCAATTCTTCCGCCTGGAACTCTCCAAGGTATTAAACCTTCTGCCGCTGAACGTGCAACCTGATAATAATTTACTGTTTCAAATGCTTGCCCGACACTTTCAACTTTAGGGTCAAAATAATATGCCATTGCTGCCTGTGCCAACATATCGGCTGCACCTGCTGCACCTGCTTTTAACAGTAGCGGAAGTATTGGGAGTTCTCCGTCAGGGTCTTTGTAAACTATTGGATTGTTGAGTGAATAAGCATAAGGCGAAAGCCCTGCAATCTCATTAAATTTAGGGTCAACATTCCAACGTCTGCCAGTGCGGGGGTCATAACCATAATCACCAAAACTATAATGATTTCCAGAGCCTTTTACTTCGTCATCCCGTTCTAAACCTGAAAACCCATATCTGAAAGTCAACAATGTTGTATCCCTCCAACTCCTACCTTCCATATCTAAACCAAATGGATAATAGTCACTTGTGCTAACAACATTTGTCCAGACAGAGTCACTCTGCATATTAATGTTATCGGTAATCACGGTTAGTACATTGCCAAGGTGATTACTCAACTCATAGTTACGTTTACCAAGAACCTGTGATCCCTCTGAAACCACTTGTGATTTCATTCCAAGACGAGTACTTCCATAAATGGGTTGCTCCAATACCGTGGTATCTTTGTAAATGGTCATCACGTTTCCGCTGGCATCTCTAACATATCTCGTAACCAATGTTGTATCGTGCTTCTCTACGCGTTTCTCTATCCGGTTGCCCATTCCATCGTAACGGAATTTTACAATTAAACTATCGTTCTTCGTTTTTACTTCTCCCTCCCCTCGGTCTGTGTCCCCACAGACCGAAACAGACCGAAACTCCTTCACCCACCTCTTTGCCAAAGCTAATATCCCCGCTGACAAACACCCACAAAAACCAAATTTTATAAAGTCACTTCATCCTTCATGCCTATTCACCATATTCCTTATTTTTGCCACCAAATCGATCAATCAAATAAGGAATTACCAATACCATGGCCGAATACAGCAACCAGACCATCCGTGAAATTGAAAAGAAGTGGCAGCAAAAATGGGAACAGGATGCCGTTTACAAAGTCGGGCGCGACCCTTCCAAACCAAAATACTATGTGTTGGACATGTTCCCCTACCCGTCCGGGGCAGGATTGCACGTAGGCCACCCCCTCGGCTACATCGCTTCCGATATCGTTTCCCGCTATAAGCGGATCAAAGGTTTTAACGTATTGCACCCGATGGGCTTCGACTCGTTCGGCCTTCCGGCAGAACAATATGCCATCCAAACGGGACAAGATCCTGCGATCACCACAGAGCAAAACATCAAGCGCTATATCGGGCAATTGAAAAACCTCGGCTTCTCCTTCGACTGGGACCGTGAGGTACGCACCAGCAATCCTGATTTTTATAAATGGACGCAGTGGATTTTCATGCAGCTCTTCAATAGCTGGTACAACCAAAGCAACGATAAAACAGAACCGGTTCAAACGTTGATTGCTGTGCTTGAAAAATCAGGCAGTGCGCCTATCAACGCTGCGTGCAACGAAGACACACCTGCCATCAGTGCAGCAGAATGGAACACATTGGACGAAGCAGGCAAAGAAAATTACTTACAACACTATCGCATTGCCTACTTATCGGAAACGATGGTGAACTGGTGCCCTGCTTTGGGAACAGTTTTATCAAATGATGAAGTGAAAGATGGTGTCAGCGAACGCGGTGGCCACCCGGTAGAGCGGTTGAAAATGTTGCAGTGGAGCATGCGCATCAGCGCGTACGCTGAAAGGTTATTGAATGGGCTGGATACAATCGACTGGCCTACCGCTGTAAAAGAAATGCAGCGCAACTGGATCGGAAAGAGTATCGGTACCGAACTCGACTTTGCCATGGAAAATGGAGAAGGCGTGATCAAAGTTTTTACCACACGCATTGATACGATTTATGGAGCCACCTTTATGGTGATCGCACCGGAACATGAGCTGGTTGAAAAAATTACAACTGACGATCAACGCAAAGAAGTAGAAGCGTATGTAGACGTTGCCAAGAACCGTTCGGAACGCGAGCGCATGAGTGAAGTAAAACGCGTTACCGGGGCGTTTACCGGGGCGTATGCCATCAATCCGTTCAACAACGAAAAAATTCCGGTGTGGATTGCCGATTATGTGTTGGCGGGTTATGGCACCGGGGCAGTGATGGCAGTACCGGGCCACGATGAACGCGACCACCGTTTCGCCAAACAATTTGGCTTACCGATCATACAAGTTGTCGATGGGCCCGATGTGCAGGAAGAAGCGTTTGTCAGTTGGGATGCAAAAATTATAAACTCCGGTTTCATGAATGGCATGACTGTTTCCGAAGCCATTCTTGCAGGAATTAAAAAAGTTGAGGAATGGGGAACCGGAAAAGGCAAAACAAATTATAGAATCCGCGATGCCATCTTCGGCAGGCAACGGTATTGGGGAGAGCCCTTTCCTGTATATTTTGAAAATGGTTTACCAAAACTGGTTGCGGAAAAACATCTTCCGATTGTGTTGCCTAAAGTAGATGCATACAAACCTACCGAAACAGGAGAGCCTCCGTTGGGTAGGGCAAAAAATTGGGGCTATTCAAAAACAAAAGGTGGTATCCAGGAAGAAACAAATGAGACAACCTATCCTTTCGAATTAACAACGATGCCCGGTTGGGCCGGAAGCAGTTGGTATTGGTTCCGCTACATGGATGCCAAAAACGAAAAAGAATTTTGCAGTAAAGAAAACGAGCAATACTGGAAAGATGTGGACTTGTACTTAGGCGGATCGGAACATGCCACCGGGCATTTGTTGTATTCTCGGTTCTGGTGCAAGGCGCTGAAAGATTTAGGATTTGTGGAAGCGGACGAGCCGTTTAAGAAGTTGATCAACCAGGGGCATATTCAGGGCATGTCAAAATTGGTTTATCGAATCAATGGCACGAACAAATTTGTTTCGCATGGTTTACGGAAAGACTATGATGTAACTGCGCTTCATACGGATGTCAACCTTGTAGACAATGATGTGTTGGATGTTGAAGGGTTTAAAAAGTGGCGCGAAGATTATGCAAATGCTGAATTCATTTTAGAAAATGGCAAATACATCTGCGGAAGCGAAGTAGAAAAGATGTCGAAATCGAAGCACAACGTGGTGAACCCGGACGACATCGTTGAAAAATACGGAGCCGACACATTGCGCATGTATGAAATGTTTTTAGGACCGTTGGAGCAATCCAAACCGTGGAACACAAACGGTATCGATGGTGTGTATAAATTCATTCGAAAATTCTGGAACCTCTTCCATGATGGCACCGGAAATTTTTCAGTGTCGGATGCGGAACCCACCCGCGATGAATTAAAAGTATTGCACAAGACGCTAAAGAAAATTGAAGAAGATATTGCCAACTTCTCTTTCAATACGTCTGTGAGTGAGTTTATGATATGTACCAACGCATTGGGTGGATTGAAATGCAACAAGCGTGCGATCTTAGAGCCGTTGGTGATTGCCCTCTCCCCTTTTGCCCCCCATGTGGCAGAAGAGTTGTGGGAATTGTTGGGACATTCAACAACAATATCACAAGCAACCTATCCAACAGTGGATGAACAATACTTAACCGAAAACACGTTTGAGTATCCGATTTCGGTAAACGGAAAAGTGCGCGCCAAAATGAGCTTCGCATTGGACATGCCAAAAGACGATATCGAAAAGCAAGTACTCGCTGCCGAGGTTGTCCAAAAATGGACGGAAGGAAAAGCCCCTAAGAAAGTGATTATCGTTCAGGGAAAGATTGTGAATTTAGTGGTGTAGGTGCAACAATGAAAGCAAGGGTTGGCAAAGACTTCAACCCCCAATGACACTGAGTTTTTACAAGTGTTTAGTTCCGAACTATTCTTAAACCATATACAAACCGGAAATAAGCATTTACAAAAATTTGTTGCTTGGCCATTATAATTATTGAAATAAGGCCCACCATGAACAAGCCGATGCTTTCTGCTTGAATGCTTGCCAATGTCACCAGTAACATCACGCGTATAATCTCCAGATAATAGATCCATCGCTGTTGTTCCATTAACGCACCGCAATTAATCAACGTCAATAGCAATAACATTACGCCTACGATCACCTCACCAAGGGATAACTGATCAAGGAGGATCGTGAATACGAACAATCCTACTACGGAAGCTACCAACTGAACATTGACGTAAACACGTAGCCTAAACCTCGATCGAGGTTTAACCCTCTTTGGCAAAAGGAGCACCTCCAGTTCCCTACGTATATCCTGATCTAGTTCCTCAGGTCTGCCGAAGATAATGCGGATGGATTTGCTGAAACTTCTGCTGCGTTTACAGGCCAGCCAAAGTTCGGCATAATAGTGGAAATGCTGCCAAAGGAAACTATAACTTTTTAACGGGTGTGTTAGTCCATAAACAGGCTTCTCTTCCTCACACTGAAACGTTCCAAATAGTTTATCCCAAATGATGAATATGTCTCCGTAGTTTTTATTCAGGTACTTTTCGTTTGAGGCGTGGTGGACCCCGTGATGAGATGGCGTAATAAGGATATGCTCAAGCCAACCGAGTTTTCCAATAACCTGTGTGTGCGTAAAAAAGGAGTAAGTACCGTGAACAACAAGGATTGCGATTACCATTCCCGGATGAAACCCCGCAAGTGGAAGAAGGCACCAGAAAACATTTCTTATTATGGCTTGGAGGGTTGTTATCCTGGCAGAAACAGTGTAGTTGAATTCCTCGCTTTGGTGATGCACAATATGTGCCCCCCAAAACAGGTTGATTTCATGACCAAGGCGATGATACCAATACCAGATAAAGTCTGTTGTCAATAGAAGCAATATCCACACTGCCCAATGGTTTGGAATCTGGAACAGGCCAAAATTTTCATAGAGATAATAATAGAAACCATAAAAGCTTCCGGTTATAAAAAGGTTCAACAGTCGTTCTGCTATGCCGACAGAAATGTTGGCGACTGACGATTCATAATTAAAGTGGGAAGCTTTTCCGATTCTCCAGGCAATCCAGAATTCAAGCCCAAGGAAAGTGAAGAATGCAGGGACGATGAAGGCGGTCGAATCCGCTCGAGACTTCAATAATTATAATAGATACCAATGTTGAAGAAACTATTTACAATTTTTTTTATATCATACTTATTTGGTGGGATTTATAGTTTTTGTATACTTGCACCTTGCAAAACCAAACTATTTTAAACAACCCTATACGGCAGATGGAAATGCGAGGCATTAGCTACTGTGTCTGACGACCCAAGAATTTATGGGGTCACTTTGAAATATAATTTTTAATTGGCATTAACAGCTAAAATCATTTAGTAGATTTTAAAATCACCATATTATGAAGGCTAACATTTATAATACTTTGATTTTGCAAACAAAGACTATGGGTAAAATTACAACAGTCCACATATCAGTCATTATTGTTCTACTTAAAATCATATTGATTGCGAGTGTTTTATATCTTTTCTTACCTCAGGCCACTGAAAGTGATTTACTTTTTGATAGTACTTTTTTCTGGTTTTTATTAGCTGGCTTTTTAGCTCAATTAGTAGATGGTTCTTTAGGTATGGCTTATGGGGTAACCTCAAACTCTATTTTATTAAGCTTTGGCTTATCTCCGAGATTGGCGTCAGCTGCGGTTCATACAGCAGAGGTTTTTACAACCGGTGTATCCGGATTGTCTCACATTCGATTTGGCAATTTTGATAAAAAATTGTTTTTGAAACTATTAATACCGGGGGTGGCAGCTGCTTCAATTGGTGCTTTTTTACTTGGTTCTGTTATTGATGGAAAAACCATTAAACCTTTTGTCAGTGCTTATCTTGTAGCGCTGGGGGTATTAATTCTTGTTAAGGCATTTAAGAAAAAAGTTAAAACCAAGGAAAATCTAAAACACGCATCCTATTTCGCTTTAGCGGGTGGATTTTTGGATGCTATAGGCGGTGGTGGCTGGGGACCAATTGTAACTTCAAACCTGATTCGACAGGGGAATACCCCAAATGTTGTGATTGGAACAGTTAACACTGTGGAGTTTTTTGTGACATTTTGTAGTGCAGGGATATTGCTCTACTTTACGGGTATTCAAAGTTGGCAAATTATATTAGGACTTATCATTGGAGGAACATTAGCAGCTCCTCTGGGTGCTTTTATAACCAAAAGGATTCCCCACAAACCCATGATGATTGTGATTGGAATATTAATCATTCTTGTCTCTTCTTTAACACTCATTAAATCTTTTTAAACATCTTACTATAAATTTCAAAATTATGGCACATTTAAGATTAGGGGATACTGCTCCCGACTTTAACGCAGAAACAACCGAAGGAAAAATCAATTTTTACGAATGGCTTGGTGGAAGCTGGGGGATATTGTTTTCGCATCCTGCTGATTTCACCCCGGTATGTACAACTGAGCTGGGAAGAACCGCCAAACTCAAAGATGAATTTGATAAGCGGGGTGTAAAAGTAATAGCGTTGAGTGTTGACCCCTTGGGTAGTCACCAAGAGTGGGTTAAGGACATCAATGAAACACAAAATACCACTGTGAATTTCCCCATCATTGCCGATCATGACAGAAAGGTAGCTGAGGCGTATGATATGATCCATCCCAATGCTTCAGAAAAAGCAACTGTGCGTTCTGTTTTTGTTATTGGAACTGACAAGAAAATCAAACTTACACTAACCTATCCGCCTTCAACAGGAAGAAATTTCGATGAGTTGATTCGAGTCATTGACAGTCTTCAGCTTACAGCTAACCACCAGCTTGCTACTCCTGCCGATTGGAAGAATGGGGAGGATGTCGTGATATCACCATCGGTGAGCAATGAAGAAGCCGAAAAGCGATTTCCTGGTTTCAAAACGATAAAACCTTATTTGAGAACTACCAATAGCCCAAATTTAAAATAATAATTTTCGCCCAAACCAGCTTAAGGAGACTCCAGACTATTTTTATCGAACAAGTCGAAACTGCAAGCAATCGAAAATCAAAAAAACGGGAAGAGCAAAAAAAAAAAGAAAAGGAAGTTTCATTTTCCTGGCCATGGTTGGCCGCTAGCAAATCGATAATTTGACTAACTTCGAGGGAATATTTAATATAAAATGACTAACCCTTGCATTATGAAGAAATTGTTTCAATTAAGTTTAATCGTCCTATTTTTTACTGTTGCCCTGATAGGTATTCAATCTTGTAAGGATGACGATCCAATTCCTACTGTAATGCTTGTATCAGAACGTTCTACAGGTAAACTATTTACTGTTGACATCGCCACTGCTGCAAAAACAGAAGTCGGTCAAATTAAAAATGCTGACGGAAATGGAGTATCGAATATTCGTGGCCTGATTTATAGTAAAGCTGCCAATAAATTATTTTCTTCTGGAACAAGTGATGGTGGTGGCTCCTTTTACTCCATTGAACCTAAAACCTGGGTCGCTACGGTTATCAATGCTAATGAAGATAATCATGTATTTGGTGTTGCAGATTTATTAATGACCGCGGAAAACAGAATCATAGGAACGCTATGGTTTCAGGATGATTCAAACGTTGGATATGGGCCCGGACTTTTAATCGTAAATGCGAATGGCACCGGCTACGATTCAATTCTTTTCTCTGACGATAATATCTGTTGTGGCATGGGAATGGTTTATGGATCAAACAACAATGAACTCTTTATCGCATCCGATGATATCGAAATCTATAAATCCGATTTGCAAGGCAATATCACATTTCATACCGCATTAACACCCGATGGGTTTGATACCATAGATCCAGACCATTATGCTATTCAAAATATGGTTAAAAACTCCACTGGTAAAATTTACGCCACTGTATACAGTTCCAATAATGGAAACACCTACCTGGGACAAGTCGATATAGCAAACGAAAAATTGATTAAAATTGGTCAATTGAATGCTGACGGAACCACAGAGCGATATCATGGATTGATTTTATTGCCACAAAATCTGCTTTAGCCTTTTATTACAAGAATTGTATCTAGCGAATAATCAAGTGGTTTCTACCACCCTGATTATTCGCTTTTCTTTTACAACGTAACCGTCCGATAAACTACATCTTGCCAGGTATCAATTCACTTATCCGGTT
>CAYNOT010000006.1:0-234417 GCA_964398945.1 uncultured Roseivirgaceae bacterium
TTTACGCAGTTAATTTGTCGTTACCTAGCACTTACACAGTTTGTAAGGCACTGTCAATAAGCTTTCTAATAAATCCTATTTCTTTTTGTCTTTTTGCAAGGGCTTCAATAGAAATCCATAACTCAAGTATTTTTTCGGCTGTGATGTTTTTTTTTAGTTCTACGGTTTTATCTGTTTGACTTTTATATGTGTCTTGAAAATGTTGATATTCTGTTTTGATGTTATCAATTTGTAATTTCAATAATGCCAATTCATTTTTCTTGTCAAGGTTTTCAGAAAGTTGAGTAACAAGCGTTGCTGTCTTTACTTTTATTTCTGTTTTTTGAGCATTGGTTAAGTTGAATTTTGATAAATCGGGAATTTCTTTTTGAGAGCCGATAAACTCTTTTTTGTTTTGTGAGTTCTCAAGAAGAGCGGCTATAAATTCAACGCCATTCTTTTCAAGTTTTTCATAAACATTTTTTGTCGCAGAGTTGTTGCTTGAAACAACAGCAACACTTTGTCCATTTAAAACGGCATTAGCAATAATGTTCAGTATAGTTTGAGTTTTTCCTGTTCCCGGTGGCCCTTCAATTACACTCAAATTATGAGTGAATGCAGTTTTTACTGCATTTCTCTGGCTTAGATTAAAACCAAAAGGAAAAAAATCAGGATTTGTAGAATTACCATTTCTTGCAGGTAAAGAACCATTTAAAAAACTCGCAAGAATACAATCTTCGGATATTTGAGAAATGCTATTATAACTCCTTGAAAGTATGTTGTCGCCTTCTTCTGTTTTTAGTCCAACAGTGTCAGCAATTTCTTGTAGATAATTAAAAACATTAAATGCTTTGTCGCTGCTTACTGCTGTCCTGACAATTCTTGCTCTGTTTTTACCATAAGAAAATTCCTTGCTACTATTTTTGAAAACAATAACACATTTATCGCCTTTATACGAATACCGAGCAATTCTATCAGTTTCATCTTTTTCGTCAATATATATCAGTTCTCTTTTAAGCGACATTTTCCGATAATATTTTCTCTGATTTCTTCTCGGTGTGGTGTTGTCTATGGGTAACCGCCAACGCCAATGTAAAAAGCCATACGCTGACGCTGCCTATAAAAATCCGAAAGTAGCATTTTCTACTTTCGTCAGCAACAGGGAGCAAGGGCCTTGGCGTTCTTTTGTCGACCGTTTGTGTCGACCATGAATTTTTTTGAAATAAACTGGCTCCGTCTATTCCATTTTTGTCTCAAGAGGTTTCGTGTCAGTTGTCTTAGGTATTTTAAACAAAATAATCATTGCCCAAACTTGTAACACAGTCTGAGCAACATTAATAAGTCCGACAATCGGTCTCTGTCCTAAGCTCACTATTGTCACGGGAATACTTATCAGTCCAAGGATTGTCAGAACAAGCAGTAAATATTTAACCCAGCCAAATCCTTGTCGGACTAAGTAACCAAGTCCCAGTACAAACAACATTGTCGTTATTGCAATTGCCTTATGAGTCCCCGTCACCAATTCACTTCTTGTCATGAATAAGTTGATCAGTCCAAGTCCAAAGGTTATAAAAATGAGGTTTGATGATTTAATGAAATTCGTGTGCATTTTATTCTCCATGCTAGTCTTTAATTATTGTGAGTCTGTTTGTCGTCTGGTCGTCCTTTCGCATTGGCTGTAACGTGAGCGCATGTGACGTAGCAGGGTTTTCGAAGCGCGTCACTGTCTCACGAAACCAAATGTAATTTGGAAAACCAAACTACAAATTTAAACTACGCCCAGCAATGGCACATACATTTTGTGCTTGTTGCATAACTACTATTTCTATGTTTGTTCATGTCACTAGCTCCAAATCTATTCAAATTTCAAAGGTTATTTTTCCTCAAATGATTGATTTCTTGGTAGCGCAACAGCCACCTATGTTGGGCGCAGTTTTAATTTTTCAATTTGTAATTAATCGGCAAAATAAATCTTTGTTTCACAAATCTGTTCCTATAAACAGCAGGTTTCCAGTTTGGAAATTTAGTTAGTTGTTTGATGACCTTTGTTTCAAATTTATATCCTTGTTTTGTTTTAGGAGTAAACTCTGTAAGCTTTCCAGTTTCATCAACTATAAATTCAATATATACCCTTCCTTCCTTTCCAACAAACCGAGCAACTGTCGGATATTTTAACACACCAACTAAGTCTTGATAAAAAGAATTTATTCCGTCTTTCGGTTCTGCACTTTTGTCAACTTTTAAATATATCGTATCACCTTTTAACCGTCTATATGAATAAGCCGAAACCAAAATAGAGTCTTTATATTCTTGATAAACGTCTATGTCGTTATCCTCGGAAAAACATTTTTATATACCCGAGCCATTGATTAATTGCTCTTTTCCGTCTTCATCCCAGACTTGAGAGTAAAGAATATTGTTGTGTCGGTAAAGAATTTGAATGTTCGGTTTACCAGTTTTATAGTATTCAATGAACTCTCCATTTAATCTTTTAAACGAAGGTTGATATAAATTCTCTTGACCATTAGTTTTTATATACATGAGAAAATAATTTATTTCTTCAATATCATTTGTTCCAGTAATTATTCCGGATAATTGAAGTGAGTCATTTTGCAAGTCCTTTGTTAAAAATTTATTGTTATCCCTTTCATAAATCCTTCGATAAGGTGATTTCTCATTCACTTTAGCTTGAAAGTACATTGAAAAATATTGACTCTCTTGTCCAAAAGAACAAAACGAAATTATTAAACCCATTAATGCGGTTAAATTCTTTTTCGTCATAATCTATATTTGCTTTACATTTTTTGTCTATATTAAATTACCGCCAACACCCAAACATAGCTATTAACTATACTCCATCACATCCGCTCCAACCCCAGCCCCGGTTTATCCGAGCATGACATCACACCATCTTTCAGAATAAACCCGCCCTTCGCAATGTCCTGCGCTAAATCCAAACTTCCATCCAGATCGATGTATTTGGTTTGGGTAGAAGAGAATGCTGCATGTAAAGCTGCAGTAATGCTCACAATACTTTCATCGTTGCAGCCCCAGAATAAATCCACTCCTTCGTGCTGTGCAATGTCGGCAATCTTTAATCCCTGGCTTACGCCCCCGCACTTCATCAACTTGATGTTAAAAATCCCGGAAGCAAATGGTGGCTTCACCAATTCCATCGCATGGATTGGGGAAATCAACGATTCATCTGCAGCCACAATTTTTTTAATGTGGTCGGGCAAGCTTTTCATTTCTGCAATGGCTTTGGCCGGCAGCGGTTGCTCGATCAATTCAATATTGTATTTTTTGGTGCGTTCATAAAAATCAATCGTCTGCGCTACATCGTATCCCTGGTTCGCGTCTATCCTGATTTTAAAATAATTTCCATACTTCTCACGCAACTTCGCCATGCGCTCAATGTCTTCCTCCAAATCTTTGCCCAACTTTACTTTCAGAATGGTGAAACCTTGCTTTTTAAAATCCTCTGCTTCTTTCAACGTTTCTTCAACATTCTTGATCCCGATCGTATTGGAAGTCGGCATGCTTTTGATTTTCCTTCCCAGGAATTTCACCAACGGAACATCCAGATATTTTGTAAATACATCGTGCAACGCAATATCCAACGCGGCACGTGCCGAAGGATTCCTTGGAAACTTCTCCCATACTTCATACGTGAGCTGATGAAAGCAACGGATATCGCGCCCGATTAAAAACTCCAAATTATTCTCCTGTAATGCCTCCAAACATTGATTGAGGTTTTCGCCTACCACATACTCGCTGGGGTTTCCCGAACCAAGCCCGGTCATGCCATTCTCCAATGTGATTTCAACAAAGGCATTACGTACTTCGTCTACTGTTTTAAAAGCGATGGTGTAGGGTTTTGTATTTCCCAGGTCAGCCGACCAGACTTCAATGTTTTTGATTTTCATATTTTCAATTTTTAATTTAACGGAAAGGCATTGCTATCAGAAAGATTCCTCGGTCGTACCTCCCTCTGAATGACGGGTACTTGTGACTTGCTAGGCCCCTTGCTTTTTAATCAACTCAACCAACAACGGAACAATCCGGTCCAGGCCATCTTCCAACGGAAGTACGACAGGGATATTCAACTCCGCCTCATATTCTTTTGCATACTGACGCGCTTCTTCAGTTGTCATCTTCGCGGTATTCAACGTAAGCGCAACAGTTGGTGCTCCATAAATTTTAATCAATTCCACCTCCTCTTTCGGGCTTGCGATATAGGCAGGATAATATTCCATGTCTTTGTATTGCTTGCGTGCCGGATTGTGTTGCAAGATCACAGCATCCGCATCCGCGGAAACAATCCATTCCGCCCCAGCGGGACCACTTGGGTTACGTAAAGACGATTGCCCTTCAATAAAAATAATATCCGGATTCGTTTCTTTGTAACAGGTGTGTACGGCATGCTCCAACTCGCCTGAAATAAAATCATTAAGCGTAGAGTCAAATACAAACCCATACTTCGCACCTTGCATCCACCCGGTTTGCCCGGTGTAAATCATTTCGGCTTTATAGCCGGCTTCGCGCATCGCCTGCATTAAAAACCGTGTAGTGGTCCTTTTTCCCAAGGCACAGTCCGTTCCCAACACCGCAACCTTCAGGCATTTTACTTCCTTGATTTTTCCCGTCCAGAAATGCAGGTCTTTAAACTTCTTTGTTTTTCGAACGTCAATTACTTCGAGTCCTTTTTCTTCGGCAAGATTGGCAAGTTCTGGAATGTCCGAAACGTATTCGTGCAAACCGTTTACAATTCCATAGCCATGCTCCAATGCCTGCGTCAACAAATTGCGCATGGCTTCAGGAATAACGCCACCCTTTGTGGCTACCCCCACAATACAATAGGTAACGGGTTGCGATATCTGCTGTGCGAAATCACTAATTGAACTATAAATAGGGATGTCCCGATGCTTTCCATCCAGCACTTCCCCGGCATCTTTGCCGGCAAATTTTTCATCAATAATCCCAACGATGTTGAACCGTTCGGTTCCACGAATAAGTCCGTGGGCTGTTTTGGCACTATTGCCATCCAAAAAGCCCCCGGTAATTACAATTGCATTCTTCTTTTCCATAGTGATTTAGTAAAGGCCGAAAATTCGCGAATAATCAACCACATTTCAAAATGGTTGTGGCCGACAAACTGTACAATAATTGCTAATTATACTAACGGGCTTCCTGTGTTACGTAGGAATAGATCAGTTTGGAAACGTTGGCCAGGGAAGCAGTTCCCGAATCAAAGTCTGCCAACTCCTTCGACAAGAGAACCAACACATACTTCCTCCCATCAGGCAATATCACAATACCCGAATCGTGGTGGACACCCGTAATCGAACCGGTCTTATGTGCAACTTTTACTTCCCTTGGCAACTGCGCTGGGATGATGTCATTGAACCTTTGATCGAGTAGTATTTCAATCATATCATCAGAAGCTTGTGTGCTTACCACTTCACCTTTTGCAAGGGCTTCAAAAATCACCATCAAATCGTAAGCCGTGGTGGTGTTGCTCAATCCCTGATTGTAAGCTTTCTGATCCTCCACACCACGCAATACGTGTATGTCGCTCGCACCCAGCGACCGCATGGTTTGCGTTACCTTTTTTGCATCCACCAATTCTATCACAATATTGGTAGCCAGGTTACTGCTCACAATAATCATATCGTAAACCAAATCAGCCACCGTTCGCTTTGTGCCCACGTGGATATACAAATCTTGTTCGCTGTCGTCATCGGCTGATAAACTATACAAACTTCCATCTACAATGCTTTTGAATTCATTTTTAACTTCAATAGAATCGGTCAGCGAAAATTTGCCTGCTGTTGCCTGTTTATAAACTTCAATCATTACCGGTGTTTTCATGGTACTGGCCGCATGAAAGTTTGTCTTTTCATTAATAAAAAGAGTTTCACCTGTGGAAAGATCCTTGAATGCCACCGCAAAAACCCCATCGCTTTTTGCAAGTTCAGCTGTGATTTGTTCGTTTAAGGTTTTTATATCCCTTTTTGATCTACAGGATTCAAAAGCAAAACCAAGTATGAAAAGGAATAAAATAATGGTAGTTTTCATTGTAAATTAGGTTTCAATAAAAATAGTGTTCGCAAATTCACCGGCCAACTAATTCCTGGTGTTAATTTGATTAAATTTGAATAGACCAAACAAATTGAGCCATGAAGACATTCATCATTCTTGTAGCATTGGTTTTTTCAGCCTCCTCAATTTTCTCTCAATCCATTGTTGGCACGTGGCAGCTCACCAAACAAAGCAATTGCATGGGCGATCAACTTCCTACTGACGAAGAAGAGGAAGTGCTTCTCCAGGAAATGGCCTCCATGTCGAACCGCGATATTCCGCTGACGATCGCATTCAAGGACAACAATAGCGGTACAGAAAACCTGCACACCATTAACTCAAAAAAACAATCGAAATACAAATCCTTTCTTTTCAAATTCGATGGCGACAATCTTTATATCCTCGATAAAAAATCACAAACCATTAGCGCGGCCTACATCATCGACCTGATTTCCACGGATTCGCTGATCTATTCAAATGCTTCCCGGCCATGCGAAACAAAAGTGTTTGTACGGTTAAAATAATCAACGCTTCAAACAGTTTGGCTGAAGCCAACAAAACTGATGTTTTTTAAGAAACGGCCAAAGCCAATTCCTATTCATTCAGTAATCATGAACTGGCCGATTTGAATGGATCCCTGCTAATAATTGTGGCCTTGGCCAAACAATAAGCTGCAAACAATAAACCCAATGTTCGTACCTTTGCCCCATGGTAGGGACAGAAAAGCGTGATATTCGAAAACTTTCGTTGGAAGAGTTAAAAACCTTCTTTCTTGAGCATAACGAAAAACCTTTTCGTGCCACGCAGGTATATGAGTGGCTCTGGAAAAAATCGCTCAAAGATTTTGATGCAATGACCAACCTTTCGTTGGAGGTGCGTAAACTTTTGAAAGGCCACTTTTCCATCAACCACATTCGTGTAGATACCATGCAACGCAGTTCGGATGGTACTATTAAAAATGCTGTGCAGCTCCATGATGGAATGGTGGTGGAATCGGTGTTGATACCCACCGAAAAAAGAGTTACTGCCTGTGTTTCTTCGCAAGTAGGCTGTAGCCTCGATTGTAAATTTTGTGCTACTGCCCAATTGAAAAGACAGCGCAATTTAAACCCGGATGAAATTTACGATCAGGTTGTGGCCATCAAACAACAAAGTGAATTGTTTTTTAACCGGCCACTGACCAACATTGTGTTTATGGGTATGGGCGAACCGCTGCTCAACTATTCAAATGTGATAGCAGCTATTGATAAAATTACTTCTCCGGATGGATTGAACATGGCTTCCAAACGCATTACACTTTCTACGGTGGGCGTTGCCAAGATGATTGTTAAAATGGCGGATGATGAAGTGAAATTCAACCTTGCAGTTTCATTGCACAGCGCCATCAATGACAAGCGTGCTGCCTTCATGCCCATTACCAATTCCAATCCATTGGATGAGTTGGCCGATGCCCTGCGGTATTGGTATAAAAAAACAAAAAGAAGGGTAACGTATGAATACGTTGTCTGGGATGGGATCAATGATAAGCTGGAGGATGCACAAGCGTTGTTGAAGTTTGCCAAAATAATTCCAAGCAAAGTAAACCTGATCCAATACAATCCGATTGATGCGGGAATGTTCCAGCAAGCCAGTGATCAGGCGGTGCAGATGTACCAGCAACTGCTTGAAAACAATGGCGTGGTAGCCCGCATCCGCGTAAGCCGGGGAAAAGATATCGATGCTGCCTGTGGGCAGTTGGCGAATAAAAACTGATACACTGACAACGTTTTTATATCTAAGCCAAGGAACTTTGTCAGTGTATGGTAAGATGCCGGAACAGGTCCGGCATGGATCCTACTTCGACAAATAATCAAGTGATGTTTCGAAAAACAATAGATTGAATTTACTGACCACACACTCCACCCGGATTTTATTCCGGAGGTCTTAAACCAAAAAAAAATATGTTTTCTAAACAAGTACTTTAAAGCAGAACCTTTTTAATGTAGTGTTCATCTAAAAGCAATCGTGACCAAAACTAAACCACTTTTCATTCTTGTTGCTTTCTTGCTGGTTAGCATTGCTGGCTATGGCCAAAAAGTTATGAAAGGAATTGTGGTGGATTCAGCTACTTTTATTTCCCTGCCCGATGTGCACGTTTCCATTAAAAACTCACAACGGGGCACCTTTACGGATGCAAAAGGAAATTTCATGTTGGTAGTTGAGCCAACAGATACATTGCAATTTACATTGGTCGGGTTTAAAGCTGTAGAATACTCCATTGCTGAATTGCGATATGAATCCATTGTGCGGCTTGCGGAAGAATCCATTCTCCTCAACCAGGTGATGGTGCATGGCACTATTGAGATACCGGTTCCGGAAATAGAGAAAAAAAGAATCTGGCAAAACAATACCTATAACCCAGAAAACACTGCCCCCGGAATGGTCCCTACCTTTGGTCCCGGGATAGGCATACCGCTTTCTATTTTCTCAAAAGGTGAAAGCGAAAAAAGAAAAGCAGTGAAGTTGCGTGAAGAGAATGAACAAGCATCAACATACACGCGTGTGGTGAGCGATCCTGATGTGATACAATCCTTGATGAAAAAATACAACCTTTCTGAAAAGGGCTATTATGATATCCTGACCAAATTCAATGAGCGGAATAGTGGGTTTATGTATACGCTTACTGCTGAAGAGTTGGTGAATACGCTGGACAACTTCTTCCTCAATAATGCCCCGAAGTAATTTGAGGATTGAAGATTTATTGATTGATGGTTGGAAAATTCCATCAAACAAAATTTATTTCAACAGTGCAGTATATGCCGCGTTCAAAAAAAGCAACAAATAGGTAAATCAATCAATAGAACACAGATAATCACGGATACAAAACCCGTAAAAATCAGCGATACGAAGTATCCGTTTTATCAGCGTTCAAAGAAACCAATTGAAAATCCGCATCATCAGTGTTCAAATTGACTAATCAGCAAATTAGCACATCAGCTAATCATCAATCACTTCTTGCTTGCATTGAAAAGCTTTTCCTTCTCGGCTTTAGAAAGGCTATCGTACCCATGATCCGAGATTTTATCAAGTATCGCATCGATTTCTTCCTGGCTTGCTTTTGCCTTGCCCGATGAAGTTGCTTTCGCTTGCGGCTCATCGGCTTTGCGGTAACTGACTTTTACTTTCGGTTTATTTTCAAAAAGGCTTTTAATCCAATCCAATGTAGCAGTAACCCAGGCTCCCCAATTTACCCCGGCTTGTAATTGCTTGATGTAAATAAATCCGATAAGTGCGCCCCCGAGGTGTGCGAAATTTCCACCGGGATTCGAACCTATCGTTCCCAGATAAGAAAGAAAAACTGTCACGATCGCAATATATTTGATCCGTACTGGTCCCAACAACAAAAGATGGAAGGTAAAGTTGGGTAACAGAGTAGCCGCGGCAACAACAATCGCGTCTACTGCAGCAGAAGCACCTACCATTCCACCAATGCTACCAAGCGCCACCTGATTAGTAAAAACCGGAATCGTGTTGTAGGCAAGTAAAAAAGCAATGGCCCCGCTAATCGCCCCCAGCACGTAAACGGCTATTAATTTGTCGCTCCCTAAATACTCAACAAACAACCTCCCAAACCAGTAGAGCACTACCATATTGAAAACAATATGCCAAATATCCCGCAGGTTGTGCATGAACGCATAGGTAATGATCGTCCAGGGCCGACTAAGAAACTCAGTAAAGCTTGCCGGGATACTAAACTGATTGTGAATTATCTGAAAAAAGGTTTCCCCTTCCAAAAATGAAGCTGGAACCATGATAATAGCAAACACCACAAAGACCACCACATTGATGATGATCAGCTGCACATGTGCATTCCGGGGTTTATTAAAAGCATTTTTAAATTCGTCCAGCATAAATTCCTAGTTTCCTCTTCCGCGCCAAAACTGCAACAAAATGAAGGCCACAACAATTCCACCCAAGTGGGCAAAGTGGGCTGTGTTATCCCCGGGACTGGCCGCAAACCCTGAGTAGATGGCAATTCCTCCCAAAATCATTACCAAATATTTTGCTTTAATCGGAATGGGGGGGAACAACAACATCAACTCAAGGTTTGGAAACAAAACACCAAATGCTGTTAACACTCCATAAACAGCACCGGAAGCCCCTACCATACTGCTAAAGCTTCCTACTCCGAAAAATAAATCAATCAAAATATTGAAAGCCCCTGCCCCAATGCCTGTGATTAAATAAAACAATAAAAACCTTTTAGGCCCCCAAAAAGATTCCAGCATAGGCCCCAAAAAACTTAATGCCAACATGTTGAAGAAAATATGGAAAAGTCCCCCATGCGCGAACATATACGTAAACAACTGGTATGGTTTGAAAAAGGGAGTGGAAACATTTGAAAGTGCCAACCAACTTTCCAACGATGGAAATACCATTTGCATGATATACACCATTACATTGATCATGACAATATTTTTTACTACCGGGGTAAGTCTCAGCATGGGGAACTATTTAAACATTCAAAGGGTGTAAACGTCTTTTTGTTACAGACGGTTAAAATAACTTTCAATTTTACCAAGCTCAAAAATAAAGAAAGTTGGTTTACCATCGGGGGAATAATTTGGGCTTTTACACGAAAAAAGTGAACCCAACAAAGCAGACATTTCTTCTATAGCCAATCGCTTCCCAGCCTTATTAGCGCTTCGCTTGGCCAATGCACGCGCCAGGTTTTCTTGTATCGGAACAGACAATTCTTTCTGATTGCTCTTAAATTGTTCTATCAACCCTTCCACTAACTCCTTTTCATTGCCGCCCGGTAAGTTTGCCGGAATGCCATTCACCACCAGCGTATTCTTACCAAACACATCGAGCCGGAAACCCAATGCATGGATTTCCTGCTCCATCTCCATCACCATCGCAAAGTCGGACGCTGAAAAAGAAATGGTTTGTGGAAACAAGCATTGCTGGCTTTCCCCATGTTTGCTTCGTAATTGTGCAAGGTAGCGTTCAAATAAAATACGTTCGTGTGCCAATTGTTGATCAACGATCATCATTCCCGAACGAACTTGTTTAAGGATATACCGATCAAACAATTGTGACAATACTTTTTCTACAGGTTGAATTGCTTCCTCCTCTTCCGACTGGTTCACCCGGCTATCAAAACGTATCGCATGCACGGGGCTTGAAACATCGCGTAAGCGTGTCTCCGAATTTCCTTCCATCAGCTTTTCCCAATTTTGAAGATTGGAACGCTGAAAACGTTCATCAAAATAATCATCACCGGATGATTGCTTGAGTTTGGAAACAATATTTACATCCGCCTGAAAATCCAACACAGGCATTAAACTATGCGCGCCCAATGCCTGCCGTACTGCTGCAAGCACAATTCCATAAATGGAACGTTCATCATCAAATTTGATTTCCGTTTTGGTGGGATGCACATTTACATCAATATGTTTCGGGTCGATTTCTATATAAAGTACATAGAACGGAAAACTACCTTCCGGCAATAGCCCGGCATACGCACTCGCGATTGCGTGGTTGAGATAATTGTTTTTGATAAACCTGTTGTTCACAAAAATAAACTGTTCGCCACGGGTACGTTTGGCTGATTCCGGCTTTCCAATATATCCGGTAATGCGAATGCGTTCTGTTTCTTCCGAACAGGGTGCCAACTGTTGCTGGTAATTTTTTCCGAAAATCGAAACAATCCGTTGGCTCAGCTTGGAGGCCGGCAATTCAAGCTCGAGTTCATCACCATTCATAAAGGTGAACGCTATTTGAGGGCACGCCAACGCAACACGATGAAACTCATCCATAATATGGCGGAACTCCACAGAGTTGGATTTCAAAAAATTTCTCCGTGCCGGGATATTAAAAAATAAATTTTTGACACAAATACTAGTGCCCACTTCACACGCAATTGGCTCTTGCTTCTTAACTTCAGATCCTTCCACCACCAATATGGTTCCCAACTCCTGGTTTTCTTGTCGCGTTTTCATTTCCACCTGCGCAATGGCCGCGATGGAAGCAAGCGCTTCACCACGAAACCCCATCGTCTGAAGGGTGAATAAATCTTCTGCCTTTCTTATTTTGGAAGTTGCATGCCGCTCAATGCTTAGGCGTGTGTCCGTTTCCGACATCCCATTGCCATTGTCTATTACTTGTAGCAAGGATTTTCCAGCGTCTTTAATAATGAGGGTGATGTGCGTGGCATGAGCATCAATTGCATTTTCCAATAATTCCTTCACCGCGGAAGCGGGGCGTTGTACTACTTCACCCGCAGCAATCTGGTTGGCAATGGAATCGGGCAATAGCTGAATGATGTCGGACATTTTGGAAGGTGTGTTCAAATTCGATTAGCTGCGTTTCGCGTTCCTTAACCTTACGTAAAGATAAAGCGGAACGATTACAACTAAACCATACACCACGTTATTTCCAAATTGTAAATACGCAATGATAAATGTTACCAACACCAACAAAATTATCAGCCGCAAGATATTTACAGAAGGATCGACACGGGGTGTGATTGCTTTTTTTTTGGTCCGAAATGAACCCACAATCCGTGTTCGATAACCGGGATCAATTTTAACTTCCTTCCCTTCCTCCTTCTCAAGTTCCCTCCTGATCCTTTCCTCACGTTCTTTTCTTTCCTCCTCCTGATCGTCAAAATACCGGGGGGTAAAACTGAACTTTTTGTTCGAAGGTGCTTTTGTAAAAACAGATAAGAATTTCATTGCAAGTACTAAACTGAATTGAATTTTATAACTTGAGGCACACAAAAATGCCCTTATATAATGTTAATTACAAAAACATAACAACCCGATGTTGAAAAAAGTTGTTTTCTGTATTTTCTTTCAAATCTGCCTTTATTCGTTGTCATTTGGACAACTCAGTAAAAGCCAATGGGTTGATAGCGTTTTTCAAACCTTAAAAACCGAAGGGAAAATTGGACAACTGATAATGGTGCCTGTTTCCGCTACTGATAATGAGGCTATCGATAAAATCAAGGGATTGGTAAAAAGTCACGATATCGGGGGCATAATTTTAACCGGGGGCGGGCCGGTAACAACCGCTGCATTGATCAATCAATTGCAGGACCGCTCCAAGGTGCCTTTGTTGACAGGCATTGATGCCGAGTGGGGCGTTGGAAAAACATTGGATAGCACCATGCTATTTCCAAAAGCATTGACCCTCGGATCAATCACCAATGATGGGTTGATTTATGAAATGGGGGGCGAAATCGGAAGGCAAATGAAAGTACTCGGGTTGAACCTCAACTTTGCCCCACTTCCTGTTTTATCAAAATCAATAAATGCCGATACCCTTTATCGTTCTTTTGGAAGTGACAAAATCAATGTCGCCAATAAATCAATTGCTTACATGCGTGGATTGCAAAGTGCCAATATCCTTTCGTGTGCTAAAAATTTCCCTGTGAAAGGAATTACCGTCCAGGCCCTTGAAAAAGATTTCCCGGTTTTAAAACACCAAATTGATTCTACGGAAGTTTATCCCTATTTGCAACTCATCTCAAACAATATCACCGGAATAATTCCAGCCACAATTGACTTTCCCTTGTTCTATGAGGACATAAAAGTTGCAAAGCAAAACCCTTACTCAACTTCCACCCTCACTTCACTTTTTACTGGCGACTGGATAAAAAAACAATTAAAGTATCAAGGATTGATTTTCGCCAATGTGCCGGACATGCGGAAAACAACCCAAAAATACCGTGAAGGGGAAGCAGAATTATTCGCCTTCCAGGCAGGAAATGATGTGTTGATGTTTCCCCTGGATGTTGGCCCGGCCATAAAAAAAATCAAAAGGGAAGTAAATCGAAACAAGGACCTAAAGGATCAACTGGAGATAAGTGTCAAAAAAATACTGGCCGCCAAGTATGATGCAGGCCTCGCCACGCGCGAAGTGATTGAAACCGATAACCTGGTACAGCGGTTGACCCCACCAGAAGCGTTTGTGCTTCGTCAACGGTTGATGGCAAACGCTATCATCCTTTTAAAAAATGACCATCGGGCAATTCCTATAAAGTCGTTGGAAGGCAAAACATTTGCTACTTTATCTATTGGAAAAGAAAGCGCGAATGAGTTTAGCCGGTATGTGTCACGCTACGTTGGGGCTGCTTCTTTGGAAATTCGCCTTCCCGGTGATACCCTCCTTGTGAAAAAAGACCTTCAACAAAAAGATGTTGTGTTGGTGGGGGTATTCCCGTTTGCACAGCAATGGCAACATCAACTCATTCCGTTTTTAAAGGAACTGCAAAAAAAATCAGAAGTGATCATTTGTTCATTTGGTGCTGTGGAATCGGTGGCTATGTTTGCTGAATTCCCGACAGTATTATTGGGCCATTCCATTGATTTCTCAACACCAAAAACAGTTCCTCAAATTTTATTCGGAGCGGTTGAAGTTTCCGGGAAATTGCCCATTTCCATTTCCAAATCATTGACAATGGGAACGGGGGTTAGCACCGCAAAATTAGACCGCCTGGCATATTCCGTTCCCGAAGACGTAGGTGTTGACAGCCGGGTGCTTTCTAAAATCAAAGACATTGCGTATGAAGGGATCCATACACGGGCAACGCCAGGATGCTATGTGTTGGTGGCAAAAAACGGAAAAGTAATTTATGAAAAAGCTTTCGGCTGGCAGACTTTTGAAAACAAGATTGCAGTAAACGATGAAACCATTTATGACCTGGCTTCGGTAACAAAAACCCTGGCAACCCTGCAATCAATTATGTTTTTGGCCGACCGCGACCAGATCGATATCAATAAAAAAGCATCTTATTATTTACCAGAACTAAAGAATTCCAATAAAAAAGATATCACGTTAAAAGATATCCTTACCCATCAGGCGGGACTTTGGCCTTTCCTCCCCTTCTGGGCGCAAACACTCAAAAATACTGTATATATGCCCGAGTATTACAGTAACTTAAAAAATGAAATGTATCCGTGGGAAGTCTCAGAGAACCTATATGCATCCAAAGCAATGAAAGACAGCCTATGGCAATGGATCATTAAAGCGAAGATCAGGGAGAAACCCAAACGCACACCGTATGATTACCGGTATAGTGATATGGGGTTTTACATCCTGCACCATTTAGCAGAAAAAAAGTTAAACCAGCCAATGGAGGATTTTTTGGAACAGAATTTATATGAGCCACTGGGCGCTAACCGCATGGGATTTCTGCCGCTCAACAAATTTCCTAAAGATCAAATCGCACCTACCGAGTTTGATATCTTATTTCGAAGAAGCTTATTGACCGGGTATGTGCACGATCAGGGAGCAGCCATGCACGGTGGCGTGGCGGGGCATGCCGGGTTGTTTGGGACCGCTAATGATCTGGCAAAAATTGGCCAGATGTTATTACAAAAAGGTGAATATGGAGGATATCGGTATTATAAAGCCGAAACAGTAGACATGTTTACCCAAAAGCAATATGAAACCAGCAGAAGAGGATTGGGCTGGGACAAGCCTTTGCAGAGTTCCTGGGCAAGTCCTACTTCCACGTTTGCTTCACCCAAAACCTTTGGGCACACCGGTTTTACCGGAACGTGTATTTGGGTTGATCCGGAATTTGATTTGGTCTATATTTTCTTGTCCAACCGGGTATACCCGGACATGAACAATAATAAACTTATTAATCAAAATATCCGTTCACGGATTCAGAGTACGATTTATCAGGCCATATTTAGTTATTCACAGTATGGAACGATATCGGACGACAGTAATTAGACCCTAACTTAAACCAACTGTGGTTATACGACCACTAAACAAAAATATTGGCAGATGAAATCGTCATGCACTAAGTTCACCCAAAGCGATGATAATCAGGCATGCGATTCCATGTGTCCACTAAAAAACAATTATTAACATATGAAAATTGGTATTGTGTGTTACCCGACTTTTGGTGGTAGTGGCGTTGTGGCAACCGAGTTAGGAAAGGGGCTTGCGAAAAAAGGGCATCAAATCCATTTTATTACCTATTCACAACCCAGCCGGCTTGACTTTCTGAACGAGAATTTATTTTACCACGAGGTGGATTTCCATACCTATCCATTGTTTGAGTATCCTCCTTACGAAACTGCCCTTGCCAGCAAAATGGTAAGCGTTGTAAAAAATGAAGGACTGGACCTCATGCATGTGCATTACGCCATACCGCATGCTTCGGCAGCACACATGGCCAAAGAAATCCTTCTACAACAAGGGATCACTATGCCCGTAGTGACTACGCTGCACGGAACCGATATAACATTGGTGGGAAAAGACGCTTCATACGAACCAGTAGTAACCTTTAGTATCAATCAATCAGATGGTATTACTGCTGTATCGAATGACCTCCGCACAGAAACCTTTAAATATTTCAACATCACAAAAGAGATTGAAGTCATCCCTAACTTCATTGATTTGGAAAAATTCAAAAAACAAAAGAAGGAGCATTTCAAAAAAGCAATTTGTCCGGGGGGTGAAATGTTGGTGGTGCATATCTCTAATTTCCGCAAAGTAAAACGCGTACAGGATGTTGTAAAAATATTCTCCAATATCCGTAAGGAAATCCCTGCCAAGCTATTGATGATTGGCGATGGCCCCGAACGAAACAATACCGAAACCCTTTGCCGTGAGTTGAATACATGTGATGATATCCGCTTCCTCGGAAAGTTGGAAGCTGTGGAAGAGGTTCTTTCCGTTGCCGATTTATTTTTGATGCCTTCTGAAAAAGAAAGCTTCGGGCTTGCCGCGCTGGAAGCAATGGCGTGTGAAGTCCCTGTTGTATCTTCTAATGTAGGCGGTGTCCCCGAATTGAATTTACAAGGCATAACAGGTTTCCTAAGCGCTGTGGGCGATGTAGAAGATATGTCGCAAAAAGCGCTTTTTGTATTGGATAAAAATAATTTACCAACCTTTAAAGCGAACGCACTGAAACGGGCACAAGAATTTGATATCAAAAAAATATTGCCATTGTATGAATCGTACTATAAAAAAGTAATTGATTCTGTTAAAATGAGCGCAGTATTGTAGTGGTTGGCCGGTTTTGCCTTCAATTTTATTTTTTAAGAAATTTGCATCATTGATTTTTTGAAATGGCGCAAGCATATCAACCAAAAAACAAAGGGAGCAAGGAACTATTCAGGAACCCTGTTTTAGAAAAACTAATTATGCCTTTTCCTTTCTCCCTGGTTTTATAACGGGATATTCCTTCTATCTAACCATTCATTACATGGTGCATGCCTTTCAGCCTCCAAAAAATTCCCTAAAACTACTTTGGCTGAACCACAGCATCCATCACTACAAAGAAGATGAGCATATTTTATATGGGGTCAGCTCACCTGTGTGGGACTATGTCTTCGGAAGTGTACCTAAAAAATAAGGAAGTTCCTTAGATTTTGTTTTCGGTTTTGGGATGATGCGCAGGCTTCTTTGCATAGGTTGCACACGTGTAGCTTGAGCATGAAGCTAACAGGGATACTAAAACGATTAAAACCAGTACGGACTTTTTCATGGGTATATGTTTATTTTTACGGTCACATGGAATGGCCGAAATAATCATTTCGGTTGGCGAAAAGTATTTACATGGCCATTTCATAATTTTATTTAATTAGGTTGTTTTGGTGGTTCAAAAGTAGATTCAATCGATGAACAAAATATGCTGGATATTCCCCAATCCTTACATAGGCTTTATATTTATAATAAAATTAAATTTCCGGATATTAAACTGATTGCGGCATTTCCGGGTTAAATACCAAAAGGTAACAAAAAGCATGCTTGGATATCGTTTTACGAAATACACCCCTCCACCAGAAGACGCGAAAAGCGACTTTGATAAACTGCTTAAAATTTTTATGGAATTGCTGCTCATCACCTCGGGAGATGTGGGGGAGGCGTTGCAATGGTTGACGGAAGTTGACAAACAATACAACTTAACAAACGGCAACATGGGTATTGGCGATTTCCTTGACCAACTAAAAAAGGAAGGGTATATCACCGAAAAAACCCCCGGTGGCGAATTTACCCTGAGCACCAAAAGTGAACAACGGCTTCGAACCTCAGCATTGGAAGAAATATTTGGGAAGCTCAAGAAATCACGGAATGGAGACCACAATTCGGTTCACTCCGGCAGGGGTGACGAACAAACCACCGACAGCCGTGCGTATGAATTTGGTGACATGCTGGAGCAAATTTCAATGACGGATTCTTTGAGGAATGCACAGATCAACCATGGGGTGGAAAATTTCTTCATGACGGAACGTGACCTGGAAGTGGTGGAAACCGAATTCAAGACCCAGACCTCAACCGTTTTGATGATCGATATCTCACATTCCATGATCTTGTATGGTGAAGACCGGATCACGCCAGCAAAAAAAGTAGCCATGGCCTTGTCGGAATTGATTTTAAAAAAATATCCAAAAGACACATTGGATGTTATTGTCTTTGGAAACGATGCCTGGCAAATTGAGATCAAGGACCTTCCGTATCTGAAAGTGGGCCCGTACCACACCAATACCGTAGCCGGGCTTGAACTGGCGATGGATTTACTGCGGAGAAGGAAAAATCCCAACAAACAAATCTTTATGATCACGGATGGGAAACCCACGTGCATCAAACAAGGAATTAAATATTATAAAAATGCTTTTGGATTGGATCGCGTGATCCTTGCTAAAACATTGAACCTGGCAGGTCAACTGCGAAAATTGTCTATCCCTGTGACCACGTTTATGATTGCTACCGATCCTTATCTAAAAGCATTTGTCCGTGAGTTTACAAAAGCCAATAATGGAAATGCATACTACAGTAGTTTGCAAGGTTTAGGTCACCTTGTATTTGAAGATTTTAAGAAGAACAGAAGAAAGAATTTATAATTATAGAATGGACCATACTAACATAAGGACACGAGGAGAATTAATCGCAGCGGGCTATCATTCAAAATCAATCAAAGATGAATTGCGTGAGAATCTGATCAAGAAATTAAAAAACAAGCAATCTGTATTTGAAGGTATCCATGGCTATGAAGAGACTGTAATTCCAGATATGGAGCGTGCCATTCTTGCTGGCCATAATATAAATTTACTCGGGTTGCGCGGCCAGGCAAAAACCAGGCTTGCACGATTGATGGTAAACTTGCTGGATGAGTATATCCCCTATATTGAAGGATCGGAATTGAATGATGATCCGTTAAATCCCATTTCACGCTTCGGGAAAGACAAAATAGATGTGTTGGGCGATGCCACCCCTGTTCAATGGCTCCACCGTTCTGAACGCTATACCGAAAAACTGGCAACACCGGATGTTTCCATTGCTGATCTAATTGGTGATGTCGATCCGATAAAAGCAGCAACCTTAAAACTTCCCTACTCAGATGAGCGTGTTATCCATTTCGGGTTGATTCCACGATCACATCGGTGCATTTTCGTAATCAATGAGCTTCCCGATTTACAGGCGAGGATCCAGGTTGCGCTGTTCAATATTTTACAAGAAGGGGATGTTCAGATCCGTGGATTTAAAATCCGGCTTCCGCTTGAAATCCAATTTGTATTCACGGCCAATCCGGAAGATTATACAAACCGTGGAAGCATTGTGACACCCTTGAAAGATAGAATTGATAGTCAGATTATAACCCACTACCCCAAAACAATTGCCATCGGAAAGATTATTACCAGGCAGGAAGCAAAACTTAAACCCGCTCAAAAAGAAAATATTTCCGTGCTGGAAATTGCACAGGATTTAATTGAACAGATAGCTGTTGAAGCGCGGAGGAGTGAGTTCGTGGACGCTAAAAGTGGCGTTTCCGCGAGGCTTACCATTTCCGCATTGGAAAACCTTGTTGCCGCTGCCGAAAGAAGAACGCTAATCAACAATGAAAGAAACACAACCATCCGTGTGCTGGATTTTGTTGGTGTTGTTCCCGCGATTACCGGAAAGGTAGAATTGGTCTACGAAGGCGAACAAGAAGGCCCCGGGATTGTAGCACAAAACCTGATTGGAAAAGCTGTCCGAACTTTGTTCATCACCTATTTTCCCGATCCGGATAAAGTACGAAAACAAAAAGATAAAAATCCCTATAAAAAAATATCCGAATGGTTTGGGAATGGAAACACGCTCGATTTGCTGCACAATATGGAGCAGAAAGAATTTGAAAAGCAAATCCATTCGATACCCGGGCTTAGTGCGTTGATAAAAGAATCTCAACCAACGGCAAGTAAGGAACTCCAATTGTTCCTGATGGAATTTGCACTGCACGGGCTTTCCGAATACAGCATGATTAGCAAACATAATTTAACGTCCGGCCTTCAGTTCAAGGATTTATTGAGCAGTATGTTTACCCTCAATCCAACGGACGAAGAGGGTGAAGAGGATGATGCACGTGGAGGAATAGTATAATGGTCAATACGCTTGCTGGTTTTCGATGCATTAAATATTTCCACTAGCCTCAAAAAAAAATTATGGAAACGAATGTACTTTCATTAGCTTTTGCTACATTTCAAAAACCAAGTTCTTTGTGAAGCATGTCCAAGACTAAGAAGGAAAAGAAGATCTTCGTACTCGATACTTCAGTAATTATTTATGAACACAATTCCATCCTCAATTTTGCAGAACATGATATCGGTATTCCGATAACAGTTTTAGAGGAACTGGATAATTTCAAAAAAGGAAACGATACCAAAAATTTTGAGGCCCGTGAATTTATACGGCTAATCGATAAACTGGCGAAGGGGCACATGCTCCATGATTGGAACCCCCTTAACGGGAAAACAAAAGGCCACTTTAAGGTCTTGATGAACACCAGCAGTTCGGTAGATGCCAATAAAGTTTTCAATGAAAACAAGCCAGACCATCAAATCCTGAATTCTGCCCTTCAGCTACAACAAGAATCGAAAGGCAAAAAAGTAATCCTCGTTTCGAAAGATGTAAACCTCAGGCTCAAAGCAAAGGCATTGGGGCTGATGGCCGAAGATTATACAACCGGAAAGGTCCAGAACATTTCATCCCTTTATTCCGGCAAAACCATTGTCGAAAATGTAGCTTCTGACATGATCGACTTGCTCTACGAAAAAGGATATTGCGTTCCCAAGGATATTCTCGGAAAAGTTGAGCCTATAAAAAATCATTATTACATCTGTCGTAGTGGTAAAAAATCTGCACTCGGCTTTTATAACCCGTTGAACGGAATGATTGAGCATGTTGAAAAACGTGCCGTATATGGAATTAAAGCCCGCAATGCCGAACAAACTTTTGCAATGCATGCCATTATGCGCCCGGAAATAAAACTTGTTTCCATTCAGGGCGTGGCCGGAACCGGAAAAACACTTATTGCATTGGCGGCTGCGTTGGAGCAAAAAAGGGAATTCAAACAAATCTATCTTGCACGACCTATCGTTCCGCTTAGCAATAAAGACATCGGGTTTTTGCCCGGGGACATTAAATCAAAAATCAATCCCTACATGGAACCCCTTTGGGACAATTTGAAATTCATCCAAAACCAATACACGGAAACGGACAAAGAGTTTTCTAAAATCTCCGAAATGGTGAACATGGAAAAATTGGTAATCACCCCGTTGGCCTATATCCGTGGAAGAAGCCTTTCCAATATTTGCTTTATTGTGGATGAAGCCCAGAATTTAACACCTCATGAGGTGAAGACGATTATCACGCGGGCGGGCGAGAATACAAAAATCATTTTTACCGGAGATATCCATCAAATTGATACCCCTTATCTGGACTCACAAAGTAACGGGCTGTCCACACTGATCGATCGGTTAAAAGACCACGATTTGTACTCACACATTACATTGGAAAAAGGGGAACGATCAGAGTTGGCCAACCTCGCAAATGATCTTCTTTAACATATTTGGATTTATAATTCCCAAAATTGGATTTTTTCCAATAATAATTATGAATTAAAGCCAAATTAGGCACATTCCAATTATGGCCTGATATCTGAATTAAATGTATAAAAATTCAGATATCATGTTTTTAAGACTCTTTTTCAAGCACTTCTCAGTATCCAGGCAAATTGATTACCTTAAAACAAAAGGGGTAATGATCGGAACCCGCCATAAAGATGGTAGAAAAGTGTACCTCTATATGGTAAAAGACCTTTTTGTAGAGGTTTTTTACAAGAGTGATACACCCGAAAATGATGCTGAACAAGTAAAATTGATTCCCGGGCTAAAAAACCTGAATCAATACCTTGAAAACGAATTTAGAGCTACTTTTTGAAACAAGTAGGTTTTACTTCCCCAAAGCTTTTAGCATGGTCTCCCCGATTTCAGCTGGGGATTCAACCACGTAGATTCCACAGGAGCGCATAATAGTCATTTTCGCTTCAGCGGTATCATCCGAACCACCAATAATGGCACCTGCATGGCCCATTCTCCTACCCGGAGGGGCGGTCTGGCCTGCAATAAATCCAACAACGGGTTTCTTATTTCCGGTTTCTTTAATCCAATTTGCAGCCAAAGCCTCGTAGTTTCCACCGATCTCACCAATCATCACAATGGCATCGGTTTCAGGATCATTCATCAGGAGTTCCACGGCTTCTTTTGTTGGGGTGCCAATAATCGGATCCCCACCAATTCCAATCGCAGTTGAAATGCCCAAACCAGCTTTTACTACCTGGTCGGCAGCTTCGTATGTAAGTGTACCTGATTTCGAAACAATTCCTATCCTTCCTTTTTTGAAAACAAACCCTGGCATAATGCCAACTTTTGCTTCACCCGGTGTGATCACGCCAGGGCAATTGGGCCCTACAAGAACAACTTTTTTATCCTGGATGTATTTCTTGGCAACCATCATATCCTTTACAGGAATGCCTTCCGTGATCGTGATGATCACTTTCACACCAGCATCGGCAGCTTCCATAATCGCATCGGCAGCAAATGCCGGAGGAACGAAAATGATGGTAACATCTGCACCGGTTTTCTCAACAGCATCTTTTACGGTATTAAATACCGGCCTTCCCAAGTGTTCCGTTCCGCCTTTTCCGGGGGTTACCCCTCCCACCACATTGGTGCCGTACTCGATCATTTGGCCTGCGTGGAAAGTACCTTCTGAACCTGTGAACCCCTGAACAATTACGCGGGAATCCTTATTAACTAATACACTCATGAATGCTGGATTTAATACCCCACAAAAATAGAAGAATTAACCTAGTGACCAAAGGTGCAAAAACAAGAGGGCCGCATCCGCGGCCCTACTTCCTATTTTTTTGTTTCCACGAGTGCATTTCGAATGAGGAACTCTTTAAAGCTGTCTTTGTACGCATCGGGTTCTAAAGCAATTGCTTTTTGATAACACGTAATCGCATCAATTAAAAGCAGGTTGCTCTCATAAAAACCAGCCAAAATATAAAGGCCTAAAGCATTCTCTTCCGAAGTTACCCCTTCAATCTGATTGAGTGCCACTTTGATTCGCTCCTTATCCCCTTTGGACAATCTTTTGATAATGAACCGATCTGAAACTTTGGTTGCATCTGAAAGAGAGGATACTACAACATATATATTATCCTCTATTTTAAATTTGCTGTCGTTCAAGTTCACTTTCACAAATCCTTCAGCGGTTTCCATTTTCGCAAGTTCATCACCAAACATGCTATTGAACTCAACCTTGTATGGCCCTTTTATCTTTTCGGTGTCCCACGGGATAATTAAATTATCCTCAAATACCGTGGAATTTTCTGGTGTTGGCAGATATACTTTTATTATCCCAAGACCCCGGTGAACCGCCCCGGTAGCTTGAAGCCGGTTTCCCTTTTCCGTGTTGGCACTTAAAATAAAATCGGTGTACTTATTTAAAACAGTTGTCCCTCCGCTGATCTTCGCTGCTAAATCAGCAATCTTGTATGGGCCATCTTCTTTGATCTCCATGGGCTTTCCGCTAACATGCACCAAGCCTAAATACGCATTTACCGGAACCTTAAGTTCATCACCTGAATTAAGCGCCATGCCTGTTTTTACCGGCTCCCATTTCGAGCCCGTCTTTACTTCAGAATTGCCTTTGTTTACCATTACCTTAAAGGTATAGTTCTGTGCTAAGGTTGGTGAAGCGAGGCCAACCAAGAAAATTAGTAGAAAAGAATTGAGGGTTTTCATTTTAGTAATGATTTTGTTTTACAGTTCCATTGCACTATCACACTCCTCAGGCCAAGGTGTTAAAACCTTACCCTAATCGGAAAACCAAGAGCAATTTAAAGATACGCCAAACTTTTTTGAAAATGAAGGCCTACATGCCTGCAATGCATTTTGAAAATTTCAAATGTTACCGGTTCATTCCATGCCGCAGCAAGAACTCATCATACGCCTCTTGATAGGTTGGTACATCAGGTGCCAATTTAATGGCATCTTCATAAGCAGCAATTGCATCGATGAACAGATGGTTTTCTTCATAAAAGCCCGCAAGGATAAACTTATTCAAAGCCGTTTGCTCACGCACCTGGCCTAAAATTTCATCAAGGGAGTGCTTTACATTTTTTTGCTCTTCGGGTGTTAATTTTTTAATAAGATGCTGTTTAGATGCCTGGCTTGGATCCGCCTTTGAACTGATCTCAACCAGTACCGCGGTTTCCTCCTTCAGTTTTGGATCACTCAAATCTATTTGCACGCTATTTTCGGAAGTTTCAAACTTGAAAAGTTCTTCATCAAACATGCTTTTGATCGTCACAATATAAGGTCCTGATACTTTGCTTTTATCCCAATTAATAACAGCTGATTGGTTATAAATACCTGAGTGATGATTTTCGGGAAGTAAAACACGAATTGCACTTGCGTCCCCGCGGTGTACCGCCCCGGTAGCGCTCAATCTATTCTTCTTGGCTTCTGCTGAGTTGCTGCTAAGGATGAAATCAGTGTATTTGTTGAGCACGCTTGCCCCTTCACCCACACCTGCAGCTAGTTCCGCGACACTATAATCCCCGGCTTTTTTGATTTCAACAGGTTTGCCACTTACATGGACTAACCCCATATAGGAGTTCTCAGAGACTTTAATTTTATCTTCCTTTTTAAGGGCCTCGCCCGTTTTTACTGCGTGCCATTCCGAGCCTGATTTTACTTCATTCGCTCCCTTGTTTGCCAATACCTTAAATGCATAATCCTGGCCATGCGAAACGAGTGAACACAGGCTGAATACAATGAAGAGGGTTTTCTTATTAGTTTTCATTATTAAAATTTTTTGATTTAATAAATCTTTAAATCCCAATTTCGGAGTTATCACCACTTTCCTTTGTCGTGTGCACAATTTTGGGTTCTGCTATTTTTCGTGGTTTAAAGGGTAAAAATAACAATTTTCAGCGTTTTAGGGATTTAATACTTCAGTACTCCTTTTGGTAAGCCATTTCTTGTTGCCGTACCTCCTTGCCAATACTTTGATCACATTTACGTAAATCTCAAAACATGTGCCAACCAAAGCAATTGCCAACATCGTAACCGTTAAATTCAGTTTAAACTCAAACAGTAACATGGTATACATCATCACAAAAGTAAAAAGGACGATTTGGATTAACTGGATCAATACAGATAGGCCATCAAACCAAAGCGGGATTCTCGTATTAATAAGGGAGAACAACGCTGTATTCAATAAACATATAATAAACGCCACTGCAAACTCCTGCCATTCTGCCAGCTCGTTTATATAAGAGCCTTCCAATATCATGGAGATAATATTCGCATGCACGGCCACACCATACATATCCGGGCGGGTTTTTCCTGCAAAATGTTTATTAAGGGGTGTAATAAATTTATCATCCCAGGATGTGTCTTCAATATTGGCACCACAAAAACCCATTAATACTATTTTCCCTTCAACAATGGAAGGAAGATAGCTTGATGGGTCAAATGGTTGATCCCATTCAAGATAAGTATACCGGTTTCCAAACTGAGGGTCTGAAGCCCCATGATAATCAGGGATATTTCCCCTGAAATTAATAACCTCAAGATCTTTTCCCCGTTCGAGAAATTTCTTGGTTTTAACAGAATCGTATAACATGGCAACCTGAACCGAAAATGCCCTTTGCACCGTACCGTCCTCCATTGTTATTGTTGGATTAAACGCACGACAAGTTTTTATATCTTCCTGGTGTTCAGCATCCGTATCAAGATTTGCATATCCCTCGTATGCGTATTCCATGAATATGGGATCAGAGTATTCAAGGGAATCAAACCTCTCCTCATCACCTACCTCTTCAAACAGTTTTTTAGTCTGCAATAGCTTTGTCACCATCACCACATTTCCAGCTTCTTCAATGGCATTGGCCAGGATCAAATTCCCTAAAGTATCATATGCCTCTGGACAGCTAATAGAATCCCGTCTTCCATCAGGACAATCAAAGAAACTGTCGAGTCCGATTACTTTCGGGTTCAACGCGCTTAGCATTCTAATCTGCTGTGCGATTTGAGGGCGCGAAAGATAGCCGATGTTCACGATCACGATATCCTCATCGGTCGGTGGCACTTCCAACCGCAATGTCGAGAATGTGATATCGGTGATCTCCATGTCTGCCAACGCTTTTCCAAGAGGATCAAAGGCATTAAAAACATCAAATTGTGTCACTTTATAGATGCCCCACATGGCACCAAATACAAACAAAGTTGCATAGAGGCAATCAAGCCAAAACTTCTTCATGGATTATCAAGATAAGGGTTTGCATCCTTTAAATTTATAAAATTTAAGCCTACTTTTCTAAATTGGATATTTTGAGTAAAGCATTGGAAATAAAGCAACAAAAGTTGGCAACCCAAGAACTCCTCGATGGGATTCATCGTGGTGACCGGATCATTCTCAGCAAAGCCATTACCCTCATTGAAAGTACACGCTCAGAAGATCAAGTACAGGCAGGGGAATTGCTCAATGCAATTATTGACAAAACGGGGAAAAGCATTCGCGTTGGCATTACCGGTGTGCCGGGTGTCGGCAAGAGTACTTTTATTGAAGCATTCGGAAAACTCATTACCAGTAAAGGATATAAATTGGCCGTCCTTACAATCGACCCCACCAGTACACGAACAAAAGGAAGTATACTGGGTGATAAAACACGAATGGAGGACTTGGCAAAAGACCCAAATGCATTTATCCGGCCCACCGCATCGGGAGGAACACTGGGCGGTGTCGCGTCCCGAACACGTGAATCCATCATGCTGTGCGAAGCTTCCGGCTTTGATTTTATAATTGTGGAAACGGTTGGTGTCGGACAATCCGAAGTGGCGGTTAGAAATATGGTTGACTTTTTCTTGTTGTTGATGTTGCCGGGGGCAGGCGATGAACTGCAAGGGATAAAAAAAGGCATCATGGAAATGGCCGATGGCCTGGTGATCAACAAAGCCGATGGTGACAACATTAAAAAAGCAAATCAAGCGAAAGCTGAATATCAGCAAGCACTCCATCTCTTTCCCCCTGCTGAATCCGGTTGGGCAACCCCTGTGCTTACTTGTTCTTCTTCCAACGGAACAGGGATTGAAAGTGTATTGGATATGACCCAACAGTACACAGCGCAAACCAAAAGCTCAGATTATTTTGAAAGGCAACGTTCATCACAAGCCAAAAGCTGGCTACATGAATATTTCGACCAACTTTTGAAAAACGATTTTCAAAAGCTTCCTGTTCTCCAAAAGGAATTGGAAAGGTTGGAAAGAAAAGTGGGCAGCAAAGAAGTTTCACCTTACGTTGCTGCCCAACAATTGCTCCGTCAATATCATCAGATTATTCGCGAGGGGTAAACCCGTACGGGCAATGCCGGCATCCGCTCCCGCAACAATAGCCACGCTTCAATAAAAATTCTTTTGTAAAAACAACAAAGCCGTTCTCCATGTAAAACATGGGTTTTTCTTCTTTATCCTTTTTCCTTTTCTTGCTCAATTGGTCAAGAAGTAAAAGGAATTCGGGCCAATACCCGATGAAAAATTATTTATTTCAGTGCCATCTGTTTGCATACGATAAACCGTTCCTGCTCCTAAAAAACCATTCGCGTCACTTGCATAAATCAAGTTTTCATCTTCATTATATCCAATTCCGTACAAACCGGAAGAAGTTGTGATCGTGTGCAATATATCAAATGTATCATCCGCGATAGTGTATTGATAAATGGAATTGCCCTTTATAAAATAAAGTACATCAGAATTGTTTACCAGTTTCACCGGAACATTCATTTGCAATTCCACCGTATTTTTCACCGCATCATCATCTGCATCAATCTCAACCAGTACACCATTGTTAAGCGGGTTCCAATCAGTGTCACTTCCGCCACCACAAATCACCCACACATCACCATCACTGTCTACCACAAGTTGCCCGGGGGCAGAACCAACCTCAATGGTTTCAATAATCGATGCTGTACTGATATCGATTATTGTCACCGTGGACGAAAAGTTATTGGAAACATATAATTTACCATTCGAAGCAATTAAATTTTCAGCACCATAATCGGTGGTAATGGTTTCTTCAACTTCATAGGTCGTTAAATTCAATACAGAAACCCGGCCCGGATCTGAAAAATTTACCCATTCGGTAAAATATCCCTTGCCTCCGGCAGTTGTAAAATACCGGGGAAGCTGAAGGTTGCCAATGGTTTTTATCGACTGAAAAGTAGTAGCGTCAACCACTTCGATTTTCTTGTCGTTGTTCACCACAATATAAGCGACTTCATCTTCTACATACATGGATTGTACAACATCGCCAAGGGCTTTGCCCTTATTGGCTTTACCAAACAAATCAAAAACAACTTCACCCGAAACAGGGTCATAGAAACTGATGGTTCCATTTCCAGGCCCAAAATTTCCTTCGTTCACAACAAAGACTCCATTCTCATACGTTGGCACTTTTACTTCATCATCTGAACATGACTGAAGGAACACGGCTGCTATGAGAATTATACAACTGGAAAATCTGAATATTTTCATTTTTAATTGGGGTTAATTGGTTTTAGTTTTCGAAAAGTAAAATTTAAAGTGACTAGAAAATTGATGCCCGGCATTGCCCGGTTCTCGTAATTTTCAAAATATTGATTGGTGAGGTTCTTGATCTCAAGCTGTGTCACCAGTGTGAATGGCTCCCACTCCCACAACCTTGAAGTGCCCATGTTCACCAACAGGTATGGCGATAACCTGTTTAGATTATCAAGGCTTGTAAATACTTCTCCACGATAGCAAAAGTCAGAAGTAAAAGTCCAGTACTTTAAAAAAGCTTTTGCCCCCACATTTGACAGATGGATCGGCACATACGGGATTTGACTTCCTGCAAAACGGTCATTGGGCGAAAGGTTGTCAAGGTTTACAGACCGATTGTAACTATAATTGAAATTGAAATTGAGCTTGCCCCAAGTTGTCGCTTTTTCCAGGTTGGAAATTACCTCTGCACCATAAGCGTTTACGTTTGCAAGGTTCTGTGGGGACCAATATCCCTGTGGTGTGGGGAACCATGAAATCCAATTTGAGATGGATTGAAAAAAAATATTTCCGCTTAAGTCAAAATTAGTCTCGTGCTTTTTTAATCCCCAGGCAACACCAAGTTCGCCATTGACACCTTCTTCCGGTTTTAACCCGGGATTTCCACCGGGTTGCCAATACCTGTCATTTAATGTAGGAACGCGATAAGCCCTTCCACCTTGCACATTAAATTGCAACACTTGATTTTGATCCTGCTTCGCATAAAACTCAAACCCCAACGAAGGTGTAAACGGGGCAATTTTTTCTGCATAAAACCCCTGTCTTACATTAAAGCCTGCTTTCCATTTTCTTGAAATCAAATAATTGAAGGAACCGAAAAAATCAGTCCTGTTTTCAGATAAGTTGCTTGCATAACTTTCAACATCCGTAAAAAACTGTGTTGAATTAAATCCATACCGCACATCGATTGCCGGCCCGATCGATTGGTCTATCTGTGTGATCGCAAATAATTGACGCGAAATTACAGGGGCGTTGGCATTATAAATTTGGTTGTTGTTAATGAAACCGATGGCGTTATAAACCTTTCCCCACTTTTGATTCGATGAATAGTTTACATTGAACCTCCAGTTTGTTTCCGATAACTCATCAGTGGAATTAGTATCGGTGACGGTAGGTTGAATGTGCCTGTCCGTAGCTGTATATAAAGCATCAAGTCCTAAAAAACCATTGTCATTGACTTTAAAATAAACTTGTTGATCAAACCCAAATTGTCGTACAGCGGCATTGTTTTGCTTCTTTTCGAAGCCGTTTGCAGGTGAAGTGTAACGAAAATCATTTTTGATATCATGGAAAAGGATTTTGGTCCGAAAAAGAATTCTTTTAAAAGACAATGAAGACTTAAAACCAGTTGTGTAATTCGAGAAGCTTCCAATTTTCTGTTCGACAACATACTGCTCACCATTATCAAATTCAGGCAACCGGTTTGAAAGTAATACGCTTCCGCCCAAAGCATCAGAGCCATATTGGCTGCTGGAGGGCCCCGGCTGCAAGGCTATCTCATCAAGAAGAAAAGTTGGCAACAGGGAAAAATCTGTTTGCCCTAATGTGGGCGAATTGATATTGACCCCATGCCATAATACGGCCGTTTGAGATGCGGATGTGCCACGGAAAGAAATCGTTGAAAGCTGATCGTTTCCATACATCTTAAAATAAATAGAAGGGGATTTGGCAAGTGCCCCTGCCAAGGACGCGGAAGATTGTGTATCGATTTTACGTGTTGTAGCGCCAACCGCATATCGTGAAACTGATTGCCCGTATACATAAACTTCTTCCAGCCTGTGTACAGAGTCCCTTTTCTCCTGAGCAAATCCGATCAGGAGTGAAAAGTAGAAAACAATAAAAATAATTCCCTTGCTCATGAATTGATAATTCATAGCCCGGGAAAGTGTTAAGCAAGAAGTGTTGAAATAATCCTTCTCCCGTAACGCCTTTCACCCGAAAGCTGTGATACAGTTTTGGACATCTTAAGGCAGGTCTCCTGGCTCTTCACATTGCTGATGCCTTCCCATCCTTGACAGAACAGTGGCGTTAGGGTTCAGCAATTCAAATCGTGAATTACAGTTGCGGGGACAGCTTCGGATTTATTTCCCTAAGGAAATGCACCGAATTCCCTTTTAATCCCTCAGGCTTTACCGGCATGAGGAAACCAAAATAGTCTGCTGCAAACATAACAACTTATTTTCTAATATTGCACTATGCGGTTCCTGATAATATCGGTTTGTATTTTTTGTGTTGGATGTGGTTCAACAACAAAAGAGAAAAAAAATGAAAGCGAAGGCCAACCTTCCTTAACAACCATCAAGTATGCCACAGGTTTTACTGTTGCCTATCGTGATGGGGCAAAGTGGGTGGATGTTACCTATCCGTTTCAAGGGGCAGCATCCGGTTACTCATACCTGCTTGTAGAAAAAAACCAACCCATACCGGAACATGATGCCGCCACACGTGTGATAACAATTCCGATAGAAACAATTGTTTGCACTTCCACTACACACATTCCCTTGCTGGACTATCTTGGAGAGACGGATCGACTTATCGGATTTCCTTCGCGCGAGTATATAAGTTCACCAACCATGCGAAAGCGAATAGATAAAGGGCTTGTTCAGGAATTGGGTGTAGACAAGGGGATGAACTTAGAGGTATTGGCCGCGCTTCAACCATCAGTGGT
Source organism: uncultured Roseivirgaceae bacterium (assembly GCA_964398945.1). Taxonomy (GTDB): domain Bacteria; phylum Bacteroidota; class Bacteroidia; order Cytophagales; family Cyclobacteriaceae; genus JBGTGG01. Next base: position 31,648 of record CAYNOT010000006.1, read on the forward strand.
AATGGGCTACACCATGAGCAGCGACTTTGGCCAATTCAAAAAGGTGGAAGAACTTGGATCACCCGTAGTAATCAATGCCGAATATTTAGAGAAACATCCACTCGGAAGGGCCGAGTGGATCAAGTTTATGGCCCTGTTCTTCAACAAAGAAAAAGAAGCCGATTCTATTTTTAACAGCATTGAATCGGAATACACAAAAACCGCTGACCTTGTAAAGAATGTGGAATCAAAACCAACAGTGATTAGCGGAATTGTATATGGCGATGCCTGGTTTTTACCGGGAGGCCAAAATTATGCAGCTAAAATCCTTTATGATGCGGGATGTAATTATCTCTACAAAAACGATTCAACCAGCGGGTTCCTTGAACTAAGTTTTGAATCAGTGTACAACGATGCAATTGATGTTGATCTCTGGATTGGCGTTGCCTCGTATAAAACCCTTGATGAGATTGCCCGTGCAGATCATCGCTATACAAATCTTAAAGCTTTCAAAACAAAAGAGGTGTACACGTACAATGCACGTATTGGCGCCACTGGCGGAAGCGAATTTTTGGAATTGGGTTACTTGCGACCGGATATTATTTTAAAAGACCTGGTCAAGATTGCCTACCCAACACTACTTCCCGAATATCGATTGTTCTTTCATAAGCAGCTGGAGTAAATATTAATTCATTTGAACATTCCTATCTTTGCAACATGCGATTGATTTTTTGGTGTACGATTTTATTTTTTAGTCAGGTACAAGCGCAAGCAAACTCCTTTGATCTCTTCGAAGAGAATGGCAAAGTGGGGTTAAAAAACCAGCAAGGCAATATTCTTATTCCTGCACAATACGAGGCCTTGGGCTGGCCTGATCAAAATTTCTTTATACACAAAGGAGTGATTGGCTACCGGAAAGGGAATCTGTGGGGGCTGATCTCCGTTCAAAATAAAATAATTACCGAGCCACAATTCGCCATCCTTGCACCTACAACTGGCGATCAGATAATTGCCAGTACAAAAGAAAAGCAATCGTTTCTTGTTAAAGCAGGTTGTATCGATATCTCCGGGAAAACCATCATCCCTTTTCAATATGACGGCATCGAACTACATGGAATGCGAGCCATTGTCTACAATCGAAATCAAAACAAAATTCAATTTGGGGTCATTAATTTAAAAAACGAAATCCTGATCCCCATTCAATATCGAAGCATCCTTCCCATTGGCAACTTGCGCTTTGCTGTTGAGGACCCAGAAGGAAAAAAAGCATTATTCTCTGATCAGGGGAAAAAATTGACTGATTTTACAATCGACAAAATTACCCCGTTCAAAAAAGACTATGCCATTCTTTATGATGGGAACAAACAAGGGTTGATTGATCGAAGCGGAACCATTCGTGTGCCCCTTGCCAACCAGGAAATAAAAATTGAAGAAGACGGAACTGTCAGTATCCGAAAACCAAATGGATGGAAAATCATGAATTCGGATAACAGGATTTTGCAAGAACTTGCTGTTGACTCAATCAAGATACTTGCTGTCAACCGGTATGCGCTAAAAAGCACAGACAGCGTTTCACTGGTAGATGGTGACTTTAAACCCCTTTCAAACCAATCTTTTTCTTTAATCCTTCCTTTTCAGGATGAACATGCAATCGTCAAACAAGATGGGCAATTTGGGCTTATCAATTTAAATGGGGAAATTTTATTGGCACCCACGTACGATCTCTTGATCCAGGACCGAACACATTTCATTTCAATGCATACTGAAAGCGGTATTGATCAATGGTCGGTTATAAACATTGAAGGAAAAAAAATCAACCAAAAAACGTATGACAAAATACTGCCCTACAATGGAAATTTTTATCCGGTAAAGAAAAGAGGCTACTGGGGCGCTATGAATGCAGAAGGCAAAGAAATTATCTCCTGTGTTTTTGATTCCCTTATTCAAATAGAAGCTCCGTATGTGGTGGTGGGATTCCACAATCAATACGGGGTGATTGACATGGAAGAAAATTGGCGTGTCATTCCACAACCTGACCAGTTGATGGTAGTGTATACCGATCGCTATCTGCAAACGAAAGGAAACAACACTTACTTAAAATCTTTCACCGGCAGAGTGATCTATTTCACAGAAAACCCCATTGATGCAAAGGAGGATTTTCTTGAAGAGAAAATTTCGAACGGAAGTATGTGGCGGATTAATTACGATGGACAAATTATTTACCGTCAGCTCCCGCCTGATTCACCGTACGAAAAATTGTTTTCTGAAACAGAAGGATTGCGCGCCATTAAAAAAAACGGACGCTATGGGTTTATCGATGACCGTGGCCGGTTGCGTATTGCAAACCGCTATGAAAACGTAAAACCTTATTCCGAAAAATTAGCTGCAATACAAATCCTGAACAAATGGGGGTTTATTGACCACGCAGAAAAAATAATCATCCAGCCGGTTTATGAAAGTGTAACACCTTTCGATAAAGGAGCCTCGATTATAAAACTGAAAGGAAAATCAGGAATGATCGATATCACCGGAAAAGTTTTGATTGCACCAACATTTGAATCCCTTATCCCCCTTTCTTCAGGAAGGTTTTTAGCCACAAAAGAAAACCTTATGGGCCTTGTTGATAAGAATGGGGATTTAATCATTCAACCAAAGTTTGACAGCCTTGAAGATTTGGACAATGGTTTTGTTATTATCAATAAAGATGGGAAGTATGGGTTGATGACCATCCACGGTGTAAGTACCATCCCGCTAATCTATGACCATCTTTCCTTCGATGCTATCAATAACCGGTACTTCGGATTGGAGAAATCAGATTGGAGGAAAACTACTCCCTGATGTCAATTAAAAAAGCCCTCCGATAAATCGGAGGGCTTTTTAACGTTGGTTACTTGCCCAGTGGCTTCCCACTACTTCCTTTCCCCCCCGAATTGGAAACTGACGTGCGCATATCGGTATCCGATTGAATGTTTTGCATGCGGTAATAATCCATCACACCAAGGTTGCCACTAGCGAAGGCTTGTGAAATTGCTTTCGGGATTTCTGCTTCTGCCTGAATAACATTGGCTTTGGCTTCCTGTGCCCTGGCCTTCATTTCTTGTTCCAATGCAACCGCCATTGCCCTTCTTTCCTCTGCTTTTGCTTCTGCAACTTTTAAATCGGCTGTAGCCTGGTCGATTTGAAGTTTCGCACCAATGTTTGTGCCTACATCTACATCGGCAATATCAATCGAAAGGATTTCAAACGCAGTACCGGCATCCAATCCGCGAGACAATACAAGTTTTGAAATTTTATCAGGGCTTTCCAACACGTCTTTGTGCGATTTGGCCGAACCAATCGATGACACAATACCTTCACCCACACGGGCAAGAATAGTATCTTCACCAGCGCCCCCAACCAATTGTGCCAGGCTGGCACGAACTGTTACACGGGCCACTGCAATCAATTGAATCCCATCGGCTGCCACAGCAGCAACCCTGGGGGTAGTGATCACTTTTGGGTTTACAGAAATTTGTACCGCTTCAAACACATCACGACCAGCCAGGTTAATGGCAGTAGCTTGTTTAAAAGTCAATGTGATATTTGCCTTATCAGCAGATATCAACGCCCGGATCACGTTTTGAACATCACCGCCTGCCAGGTAGTGGGTTTCCAACTCCCGGGTTGTTACTTGCAACCCTGCTTTGATAGCAGTAATCAAAGAATTGACAACAACGCCAGGTGGCACTTTCCGTATCCGCATTCCGATCAACTCACCAATCGTTACTTTAACGCTTGCAAACCTTGCGGTAATCCACAGGCCAACCGGCACGAAGTAAAAAAAAGTAAAGAATGCAATTATGAATATGATAAATCCCCCGATGTATAAAATACCGTCCATAAGTAATGATTAGTTTATTGGTTCTACTAAAATATGATTTGAAGTAATATTAATGATTTTTATCCGGGTTCCTACATCAACGAACATCCCTCGTGATGAAACCTCTACCAATCTCCCATCCAATTCTGCTTTCCCCATGGGCCGGAGGGCAGAGGTGGCAATCCCTTCCTGGCCAATTGAAAGCCCCTGCAGGGAGTCCTCATTCACCTTTCCATCAATCACACTCTTTAACGAAAACCTGTCCCATGTATCCCCTCGCAAGACCCAATATAGCAGTCCACCAAATGTCACCCCTGTCATTCCAAATATTATCCAACCAGTATGCGGCCCGAAATAATTGAAGCCAAGCACGATCCCGATAATTGCCAGGATAAGTCCCAGAATCCCAACAATGGTGGTTCCGGGGATGACAATAATCTCCAACACCACCAGCACAATGCCGACCAGAACAAAAAGTAATACCGTTATCCATTCCATAAGAACCCTAAAGCTAAGGATTTGCAACCATATTCACGATGACTTTGACAGATTTGACACACTTTACACTTGCAAAAGTCGATTAGTATGCCCTTGCAAAAAGGACCCTCCTTAAAGATGGTTTTCCGGAGAATACGCATGTCCCGCTCTCCTCTTTTACATCATTTGGGATACAACGAATAGTGGCCTTGGTTTTCTCTTTTATTTTTTCCTCTGTTTCGGTGGTGCCATCCCAATGCGCAGATAAAAATCCGCCCTTTTCTTCCAACACTTTTTCAAATTCTTCAAATGAATCTACTTGCGTGGTCATCTCTTTTCTAAAAGATAGTGCCTTCGTATAAATATTCTGTTGAATGTCTTCCAACAAAGCAGGAATATCGGTTGCAATAGCATCAAAGGAAATCAATTTCTTTTCTTTTGTATCACGCCTGGCAACCTCAACGGTTCCGTTTTCCAAATCGCGCGGGCCGATAGCTATTCGGACCGGCACACCTTTTAATTCATACTCCGCGAATTTAAACCCCGGCTTATGCGTATCACGGTTGTCAAATTTTACAGTGTACCCTGATTTTTTTAGGGCAGATTTTATTTGATCCGCCTTTTCGGAAATCGCTTCTAATTCATCCCCGCTCCTAAAAATTGGAACAATCACCACGTGGATCGGGGCCAATTTTGGAGGAAGCACTAAACCATCATCATCAGAATGCGCCATGATCAACGCACCCATCAAGCGGGTACTTACACCCCAGGATGTTCCCCAAACATGCTCGAGTTTTCCTTCCCTATTGGCAAATTGAACTTCAAAGGCTTTCGCGAAATTTTGTCCCAGGAAATGCGAGGTACCGGCTTGTAACGCCTTGCCATCCTGCATCATCGCCTCAATACAATACGTATCTACTGCTCCCGGAAATTTCTCACTTTCGGTTTTTTTTCCCTGATAAACCGGCATGGCCATGAACTCCTCGGCAAACTGGGCATACACGCCTAACATCTGAAGGGTCTCATCAACTGCCTCTTGCGATGTAGCATGCGCGGTATGGCCTTCCTGCCATAAAAACTCGGTGGTGCGCAAAAACAACCGCGTGCGCATTTCCCAACGCACTACGTTTGCCCACTGATTTATTAACAACGGCAAGTCCCGATAGGATTGAATCCACTTTTTATAGGTATTCCAAATTACTGTTTCGGATGTTGGCCGTACAATCAATTCTTCCTCCAGTTTAGCTTCCGGATCAACAATGATCCCGCTTCCATCTTCCGCATTTTTTAAACGATAATGTGTTACGATGGCACATTCTTTCGCAAAACCTTCCACGTGGCTTGCTTCCCTGGCCAAAAAAGATTTGGGGACAAAAAGCGGAAAATACGCATTGACGTGGCCTGTTTCTTTGAACATCACATCCAGTGCTTGCTGCATTTTTTCCCAAATGCTGTACCCGTATGGTTTGATCACCATGCAGCCCCGCACATCGGAGTGTTCAGCCAGATCCGCTTTTTTTACTAACTCATTGTACCACAGGGAGTAATCCTCTTTTCGGCTTGGTAATTCTTTGGCCATTTTGGTATGATAATTGTTTCTTTTATAACTAGTTAAGTTGCAAATATAGCCGAATGGTGTGGCGTCAACAGGATTGAATTAAAAATTTACAGTCTCTGTAAAATTTTTGTACCTTGAACAAGCTTTTGTACGTTTTACCTTTTAAAGCATCGTTATGAAAACCATTAAAATCATTACCACCTTTTTTGTTTTAGCAGGAACGCTAACTATTGGTTATGCTCAATCCGAGTATGACGATATGTATTTTACGGGCAAAGACCGCCAAAAAAAGGCGAAAGAGGTGAAAAAAGAGGATGTATATGCGTACAATAGTGATTATTCAAAAAAGAAAAAAGCATCACAGACTGCTTACGTAAATCCTACTGACAGTTATTCCGCCAGAAATTTAAACCCGGAGTATGTCGCGCGTGCGAATTCGAACGAAGGCCAGGCAAGCGATGAATACTTTGTCAGCAATTATCAATATGTAAACCCGGTTTACAATAATTTGAATTCATTCAATACAGGTTTTAACTCCTGGTATGGAAACAATTGGTACAATACCGCCTATTTTTCCCCATTTATCAATAGTTGGAACAGTCCCTATTATAATCCGTATTACGATCCTTTTTATAGCTCGTTTCGTAACCCTAATCCATGGGTAGATCCATATTATCGCTCCGGATGGTCAAGTTCATTTAGTTACCATTGGGGATCATCCTGGAATTATGGTTGGGGCGCAAACATGGGAATGGGCATGGGCATGGGATCCATGTATGGTAATCCGTATTGGAACAATGCCTGGTGTCCATCATATGGATATGGTGGTTACGGAGGATATGGCTTCGGTTACAGGCCAATGGTAGTCATCGTTAATAATGGGGATTACAATACCCCTAATTACGGAAAGAGAAATACGCGTAGTAGCAGTGCCACTTCAACTGCGACCAATACATCAAGAAGTAGAAACACATACGTAAGCGATAACAGCAATAAAGGAACCTATGGAGGTGGACGCACCACTACTACCACTCCAGCAACAGGTAGAAGCGTTTCAACTACTTCAACAGGTTCAAGCAGCCAACCTGTATATTACAACCGTTCGTGGAGAAGGGATGCTGAGAACGTATCCAATAATTCCAGTTATTCAAATAGTACTGGAACCACCAACCGTTCTTCCTCCTCATCCGGATATAGCAGTGGTACAAACTCCAGATCATCCGGTTCCTCCTATAATACTGGAGGAAACTCTTCCCAAAATTCATTTAACACTGGAAACAGTAATTCGGGAAGTAGAAGCGGAGGAAGCAGTAGCTCTGGAAGTAGCGGATCATCTTCTTCCGGATCAAGGTCATCGCGCGGAAATAATTAATAACAGCTAATTTTTCGTCATAATACCATGAAGAAAACCTTCACCGCTATACTTATGCTCATTTCTCTCGGTGGCTGGTCGCAGAGCTTTGTTGACAATGCTTTGCTTTTTAGCCAAACCTCACCGGGAGGTAGCGCACGTATCCAGGCAATTGGAGGCACACAGATTTCATTGGGCGGGGATTATAGTTCCGCATTATCAAACCCGGCTGGCCTGGGGATGTACAACCGGACGGAAATTACTTTTTCACCCGGCTATACCTTATCGGGTGTGTCCGCTTCCTATTTCGGTACCCAAACCAAAAGTTCCGAATCAAAATTTTACATACCCGGGGCTAGTATAATATTCCACAAACCCGCTGTGCACGAAGGGGATTTCATAGGAGGAAGTTTTGGTTTTTCCGCAACACGGACCAATGACTTGAATTTGAATTATTCATATACGGGTGAAAACAACAACAGCTCAATAATTGATTATTTTATTTACGATTCGTACGGCATTAACCCACAACAAATGCTTTACGGAGGTTCGTATTTTACTTCATTGAGTGCCCTCGCATATAATAACTACCTGACGGAAGACATGGAGCATGTTCCCGGGGAAGCGTATGAATACTTTTCATTGTTATCGCCCCTCGATTCAGAGATTAGAACTGTCAAACAAACAGAAACAATTAACCGTCAAGGATCACAATACCAATATTCCTTCTCGTATGGTGCTAACTTCAGTGACAAAATTTTCCTGGGTGGAGGGATTGGTATTACCACGCTCCGTTATAAACTGTCCCAGTTCTATCGTGAATCAAACTTCTCCTTTAGTGAAGATCCTTCCTATCAGCCATTAAATTATTTTGAAATGAGGGAAGACCTTGAAATCGAAGGGTCGGGAATCAACCTTACGCTTGGATTAATCGTACGCCCCATGGACAATCTCCAATTGGGTTTGTCCTATGTGACCAGGACCAACTATTTGCTCACGGATACTTATATGGCAAGGTTAGAAAGCCAATGGAATGGTTTCGATTACTATGATGATGGCTCAGTAATACTGAATGCAGTTTCTGAAGAATTTGACGAACCCCTTATCTCCGAATACAATTTCTCTACACCGGGAAAGTTTTCACTTGGCGGCACGTACATTTCGAAAATAGGTTTCATTAGCACAGATGTTGAGTTTGTTAACTATGGCAAAGGAAAATACTCCTCCAATATCTATGGCATATCGTACGATCAAGACAATGAGGATATTCGCGATATCTATAAAACGGTAGTTAATTTTAGAATTGGCGGGGAATTAAGACAGGATATTTTTCGCTTTCGCGCAGGCTATGGGTTCATGGGCGATCCTTATGAAACTAGTGATGGGTTTAAGCGCAACATCAACTCTTATTCCGGAGGTGCGGGTATTAAAACAAAACATTTTTTTGCTGATGTGGCTGTGGTGTTACGAAACCAAAAAGGAACCCGCTCGCCTTACTCAACACCCGATTTTCCAACACCGGTCGCCAGTCTCAACTCCAACACCACGAATTTTATTCTTACTGTAGGCGCTGCTTTTTAAGCAGTGCAATGATATCCTTTACAGTGATTTGATTTCCAGCAACTGAAAATGTAGCACGTTTATAGATTGCTTCGCGCGATGAAAGCAACGCTGAAAGTTTCGTTTCCAAGCCACCTTCCTGAAGCAAGGGACGCGATGAATTGTTACTGTTTCTTTTTACAAGTTCATCCAACGGTACATCCAGATAAATACTTACACCAACCTGATGGATCACTTCCATCCCATTATGAAAACAAGGTGCCCCTCCACCTGTGGCCATCACAAACCCAAGCATAGAACTTGATTTTTCCCTCAACTGTTCTGCCTCTTTCTGCCGGAAGTAAGCTTCTCCATCTGCTTTGAAAATTTCCTGAACAGATTTACCCGCTGCTTCTTCAATAGCACTATCCAGATCAATAAATGGCAAATCAAAATGCAAGGCAAGTTGTTTTCCTATCACTGACTTGCCGGAGCCTGGCATTCCTATCAAAAAAATCTTCATTGCAATAATTCCAGCACCTCTTCCGGGGTTGGGGTGTCGTTGTGGTGCCACATTCCTTTCACCGTTCCATTTACCCATAGTGTAATCCCCGGGTTTGCCCGTACAATGGTTTTCAATACAGTAGCATCCGCAAAATAATACGGTATCGCCAATTGATGCTCATGTCGGAAGGCTTCAAAGTCGGCCCCCATTGATGCTGTTAATGCCATCACCTCTGCGTTGCCCTCTACGCCTTTTATAAGTGCTTTAATTTTATCAAGATTCTTAGCTGAAGCTTCGTGCACATTGTAAATAACAAAAAACAATTTTGCGCCTTCGAAGGTACGTTGGGTTACATCGTTTCCATTATCATCCGATACGGAATAGTCCGTAATTTTTGCTTGTGTCTTATCTTCATTGGTTTGGCGGATACTTTTATATTTATACTTAACAGTATCCATTAAATATTTTTCTGAAGTAATCATCTCCCCGTTGTCCAACTGTTCGAAAACATATTCAAACCGGGGCTGTTCTTCCGGAATCATTTCATCAGGAATATTATTCCCAATTTTATAGGCGCGAAAATCAATAAACGGCAAATGGTTGATGGCATGGATTCCCAAATAGAAACACACAAGCGTAACTACTAAAACCACAGCATGCCCTTCCCTTGTGCGCAACATCGGTTCATACGAATTGCGGTACCAAAATAAATGCAACACAAAAACCAGCAAGATGATATCCTTGGTAAAACTTTCCCACGGTGTCAATTTAATGGCATCACCAAAGCAACCGCAGTCTGTAACTTTATTAAAGTAAGCGGAGTAAAATGTTAAAAACGTAAAGAAGACAATCAAACCAAGCAACACTTTGGTAGAGATTCTCATTTTATAATTGATCAACACCGCAATGCCCAGCACCACCTCCAACACCACCAACACCAACCCGATCTCCAGGGCATACGGAACGAACCACCCGAAGAAAGAACCAAAGTCGTGCGCGAATACTTCGAAGTATTCTTCCAACTTGATTTTCGTTCCAATCGGGTCGTTTAGTTTTATCAATCCCGAAAAGATGAACAATCCGCCAACAAAAATCCTTGAAAACCAGTCGATGTATTTTTTCATCTGTTAATCATTTTTAGTTATGGTCAGATGGAATGGCCTGAGTTGCTAAATTATCCTAATAGACAGTCAGTGGCCATTTCATGCTTCTTTGTTTAATAAAATCATTGCAAAAACTGCGTAATTGATCATATCCTGATAATTCGCTTTCACACCTTCACTCACCAATGTTTTTCCGGCATTGTTTTCAATCTGCTTCACGCGCAGCAACTTCATCAAAATAATATCCGTGATGCTCGAAACCCGCATCTCGCGCCATGCCTCGCCATAGTCATGGTTTTTATTGTTCAACAAATCTTCAGTTTCAAGAACGGCTTTTGTATACAGCGGTTCCAATTCTTCATAGCTCATCTCCAGCTTATCCGAATCCTGAAGTTCTAATTGAATGATTGCCAGAATGCAATAATTAATGATCCCAATAAATTCATCCACCACGGGGTCACCAACTTTTTGAACCCCTTTTTCCTGAATGCTCCTAATCCGTTGTGCTTTAATAAATATCTGATCGGTAATGGAAGGGATGCGAAGAATTCGCCAGGCCGTTCCATAATCCTTTGTCTTCTTTTCGAAAAGGGCTTTGCAGGCGGCAATTACCTGTCTATATTCGGATGCGGTTTTTTCAATCATAACATCTAAGGCGTGCAAAATAAGGCATTTTTGACAAACAAAACATTAAACCTTGGTGGACGGTTGGTATCCCTTCAGAAGCCTGCCATCATGGGTATTCTCAACGTAACACCCGATAGCTTTTTTGATGGAAACCGGTACCGAAATGAAAAAGAAATCCTTTTGCAGGTTGAAAAAATGGTAACAGCAGGCACCACTTTCGTGGATGTTGGCGGCTACTCAACACGACCGGGAGCCACGGAAATCCCGGAAACAGAAGAAAGAAAACGAATTCTTGGTGCGATTCGGCCCATCCTTAAAGCCTTTCCGGAAACGCTGATTTCAATTGATACCTTCCGGAGTGAAATAGCAAAAGTTGCAACAGCAGAAGGTGCTGTGATGATAAACGATATTTCAGGAGGTGCCCTTGATCCAAAAATGCTTGAAACGGTTGCGCAGCTTCGTGTCCCTTATATCCTCATGCACATGCGTGGAAATCCGGAAACCATGACTTCCCAAACGGATTATAAAAATCTTGTTAAAGAAGTCGCTGATTATTTTCATCAGAAATTAAATGCACTGAATAGCCACAACATTCCGGATATCATCCTCGATCCGGGGTTCGGATTCGCTAAAACCATTGCACAAAATTTTGAATTATTGAACCACCTGGAATACTTTCAACACCTGGATCGGCCTCTTCTTGTTGGCCTCTCCCGAAAATCCATGATATGGAAAACACTGGAATCTTCACCCGAAGAAGCATTGAACGGAACCACTTCGTTGCACACCATTGCGTTACTGAAAGGAGCGAATATTCTCCGCGTTCATGATGTGAAAGAAGCAAATGAAGTCCTCCGGCTTTTCGATCAACTATCAACCTGTTGATTTCCAAAATCTTTTTTTACCGTTTACGGAGTGGGATTGCTCATTCCCTCCATAAGTTTATACCTTTACAGAGATGCTGTTCCTCTTTAAAATAGGGTTCCTGGAAGTCAGTCGCATTGACGTTATCGACATTGCACTGGTCAGCGTGTTGCTTTATCAAGTCTACAAACTGATCCGTGGAAGTATTGCCGTCAATATCTTTTTAGGCATCCTCGCTCTCTACCTTCTCTATCTTATTGTGCGTGCGGCCCAAATGGAATTACTGGCCACCATACTTGGCCAGTTTATGGGGGTCGGTGTGTTGGCGATGATCATTTTGTTCCAGCCGGAAATACGAAAATTCCTGCTCGTCATTGGAAGGGGTACCGAGTTTCGGGAGAACTTAATGAAAACATTGACGAATTGGCGCAACGGCTATCACGATGACCTCGATGTAAGCGAAGTAATTGAAGCTGCCAAAAATTTAAAAGCCACAAAAACCGGTGGCCTCATTGTCTTTTCGCGCGACACAGAGTTAAAATTTTATGCAGAAACCGGTGACTCTATCGACTCGGTAGTAAGTAAGCGCTTGCTGATTTCCATCTTCAACAAAACGAGCCCATTGCACGATGGTGCAGTAATAATTTACAAAGGAAAAATAAAAGCTGCCCGTTGCGTTTTGCCGGTAAGTGAAAACGATCACCTGCCTCCACAATTTGGACTTCGCCATCGGGCAGCAATCGGTATGTCTGAAAATACTGATACGCTCATTATGGCCATCTCCGAAGAAACAGGAAGGTTGATTCTCGCACGTAATGGCAAATACCTGAAAGCGCTTAAAATGAAACAGGTAGAACAAAAGATCCTGCAATACCTCCATAAGGATGAACCTGATAATTGGGAAGAAGTCGTTGATGATGAATCCGAAGTACAAACTGTAAATCCGTAGTTTTTTTCATTCAATGATCGGGGATTCGTACTTTTAGGTATGAATTTAAGATCACTTCCTTCAGCTATTTTTCTTCTATTGTCTTTTAATCTGTTTGGCCAGAACCTGGAAACGATTATCCAAAAAGGGCACGATCAACGTGTGCTGGCCGTGGCCGTTAGCCCGGATAGCAATTATGTTGCAACCGGAAGCCGCGACCGTACCGTGAAGCTATGGGAACTTAGCACAGGACGTGAAGTGCGAAACTTCCTCGGCCATGATGGAAGTATTAATGGAATTGCATTTTCCAGCGATGGGAAATTTATCCTGACCAGTTGCAGTGATATGACCGCGAAGATTTGGGAAGTGGAGACGGGGAAAAATGTTTTCACAACCGAACCGACAACAAAACTCCTGACTGAAGTTGCCATTAGCCCCGATATGAAATACTTTGTAGTGGCCGGGTATAATGATGAAGCAACCGTTTATTCCTGGTCAACCAAAAAAATAATTACCAAATTAAAAGTAAATGCCGATCAAGGCGCTGGATATGGAATCCATTTATCTTTTTCGCCCGACAGCAAATGGCTGGCGATTGGTGAAGACAATTATACGGCAACAATCTATAACACTACAAACTGGGAGACGCACAACACTTTTAAAAAAGAAGAGGGATGGTGCGGAGGGTGTGCTACCCGGGCAATTTTTTCATCCGACAGTAAATCTGTGTTGATGGCTTCCAATAAAGGACCGGTTAAAAAATATGATTTGGCATCAGGGAAACCCCTTACACAATACACCGATAAAGTTGAAGAGTTGGCAGGGCTTCAATTCAGTAAAGATGAAAAACAAATCATTGCCATCACAAAAGATGAAATCACTTTTTGGGACAACGCTTCCGGGGCAGAAATCGAGAAAATCAAAACCAACCTCAACACAGACGTGAACGATGCTTGCCTGTCAGTAACGGGAACCAAAATTTTAATGGCATGTGATAACAACATCACCGTGGTGTGGGATATTGCATCAAAGAAAACAGAAAGTTCCCTTAGCGGTATCCTTAACGAGCGTGACAAAGGAAACATCAACTACGATCCGAACAATTATTGGGAATCGCACATTGCCAAGTACATCCGGTTAAAAAATAGTTTGCTGTTGACAAATGATGGAAAATCCCTGATCAAGGGAAAATTTGGAACCAAACTAAAACGCTGGGACATTGCCTCCGGTCAAACCGAGATGGAGTATGTTGGCCATGAAAAAGCTGCATTGTGTTATGTGTTGTCTGCTGATGGAAAAAAAATGATCAGTGGTGGCGGTGATGGAAAAATAATTGTATGGGATGTGGAAAGTGGGGATTCGTTATTCTCTATAAAAGCACATCGTGAACCGATCTTCGATATTCAACTTACCAGCGATGAATCAAAAGTACTCACCGGAAGTTGGGATGGGACGATGAAAATCCATGACCTCAAGACAGGTGAAAGAACAGCCTACATCGATCTGGAAAATTCTTCCGCTTTTAGTTTGCTGTTTAGTCCAAACGACCTGTATATTTTTTCCGGTCAACTTGGCAAAACCTTGTCGATGCGGGAAATTGATACAAAGACGATCGTGCGTGACTTTGTTGGGCATACCGACATCATATCTTCCATTCGATTAAATAATGATGGATCAAAATTATTGAGCAGCAGTTGGGATGGTTCCATTCGGTTGTGGAATGTTTCCACCGGGCTGATGGATAAAAAATTCAACGGCCATCAGGGGGCTGTACACATTGCCATCTTTGACCATGAAAACAAAAATATTTTCAGTGGCGGAATTGACCGGACGGTAAGGATGTGGGGTGTGAACAGTTCGAAAGTGATTAAAACTTTTGCGGGCCATCAGGCCGAAGTCACTTCTATTTTATTAAGCAAGGATGGGAAAATGTTGATCACCCATGCTACCGATGGCGTCACCAAGTTTTGGGATTTGGAAACCGGGAAAGAATTTTTTGAACACATTCAAATTGGGGAACGTGATTGGATGGCCAAAACCCCGGAAGGATATTTTACCGGAACGGATGGCGCACGAAAATCCATTCATTATGTGAGCGGAATGAAAACCTATTCGGTAGACCAGTTTTTCAATGAATACTACCGTCCGGAATTGTTGCCAACACTTTTTAAAAATCGTGGTGAATCAAAAACAAATCCGGGGTTGCAAGGAAAACTGAAATCCTCACCACCACCCACTATAAAAATCGCTACGATTCCAAACACGGATCCGTTGCTGGTGGATGTGTATGTTAAAATGACCAACAACGGGTCGGGGGTCAAGAACCTTAAACTATTCCACAACGGAAAAAACATCGCCATTGATAAAACGAAATTGGAGGCACCCGCCAAAAAAGGAAGCTCCTCGGTTTACAAACAAACCATTAATCTGATTGGCGGCACCAATACATTCTCTGCCTCCGCTTCCAACGATGACAATATTGAATCCGATCCACACACCATTGAAGTATTTGCAGACCACAGTGCGAAAAGCTCTACCTGTTACATTCTTTCTGTAGGGATCAATACGTACAAAAACCCAAAACTCAGTTTGAACTATGCAAAACCTGATGCAGAATCCTTTGGTAAAATGATGAACGATAAAGGCACGGCACTTTTTAAGAATATGGAAATCCATACCCTTTACAATGAAGATGCTTCACGAGAAAAAATATTAAGCAAGCTGGATGAACTTGCTTCGAAAATTGCCTCTAACGATGTTTTTATTTTTTACTATGCCGGGCACGGTAGCATGGTCGACAATCAATTTTATTTTGTGCCCACCGAAGGTAGCAGGCTTTACGATGCGAAGTCGTTACAGAAAGAAGCGATTGAAGCATCTGTAATCCAGGATAAATTCAAAAATATTTTGGCATTGAAACAACTCATCATTATGGATGCATGCCAATCGGGTGGATCGGTTGAGCTACTCGCGACACGCGGGGCGGCTGAGGAAAAAGCAATTGCGCAACTTTCACGCAGTGCAGGAATACATGTAATGGCATCTGCGGGAAGTGAACAGTTTGCGACCGAGTTTGAACAACTGGGCCACGGGCTTTTTACATACGTATTGATCCAGGCACTGCAAGGTGCCGCAGATGGCGCACCCCAAGACGGCAAGGTTACGATCTATGAACTAAAATCCTATCTCGATGATCAGATGCCGGAGATGACACGGAAGTTAAAAGGTAAACCCCAATATCCGTACACCTTTTCACGCGGGCATGATTTTCCGTTGGTGATTGAGAATGAGTAAAGAGACTAAAGCTTCTTTACCATTCATTCTAAAGTGAAAAAACGCGATAGTTTCTGCACCTATAGATGTATACAATTGTGTAATGCTTCTGGACAGCAAGTCTATAAACAAAGGCCTTGAAGAGATGAACTCAACTCACCGTTCAGCTTGATGCGGAAATTAAATACTACTAAATGTGCTATAAACCTCTATGGGAACATGTAACCCCACTTCCACACCTCAAAACAGGAAATCACTCCACACTTAGAAACACGCTGTTCAAACTTTATGCAACTAAATTTTTGAAAAACAACACGTTACATTTTTGAGCATTACTGGCATATCGATTGAATGAAGTGAGTCATAAAACTATCGTTCAAATAAATTTTAGAAAAATGAAAAAAATAATGTTTGCCTGTATAGCACTTGTAGCAAGTGGGATGGTTAGTGCCAACACAATGGATGCTCCTGATACCAAGGCTGTTTTCATGAAGAATCAAGAAGAGAAAGTGAAAATCAAACCTGAGGAATTGCCTGAAGCTGTAAAAATAGCTATCAGGGAAGGTTATCAGGGATGGGAAATCAGTGTAGCCTATAAGTACACATTGAAAGAGAATTTTGAGGTAGAGCTCAAACAAGGTACAGAGGTTATAACTGTAAAGTTTGACAAAGACGGAAATGTGATTGACTAAATGCACTTGTATTTCAGTCGAACACAGGAAAGGCCAGGATAATACCTGGCCTTTCCACTCTGTTGGTTGTACAAAAAGAATTAATCTAGATTTTATTAATTGGTGTTCGTTGATTTTTCTGACGTTAATCTTTCAATTAAAGAGAGTAGATTTTGAAGTGATCTTTGAACGTCTGGACTCTTTGCCTTCTTTAGCATTAAATCGGTCTTCTTCTTGGTTATATTTAAATTACCATCATGGAATGTTTCAAACAATCTGGGAAAATAGGTATCAATTCCATCAACAAAAGAATCCAATTCGCTTCCTTCAAAAGCGCTTTCGTTATTGACTAAGTCAAGGTAATTGTTGAAATTCCCAAATGCCGTATCCTCGTTTGAATTTATGATGCTCCGGATTCTCGAGGCTTTTGGATCATCAGCATCCATTAATATCTCCTCATTTCCCAGCCTGAAATAGTGTAGCTGCAATTCAAGGCCAAATTTTAAAAGTTCAATTAATTCCATTCCATATACAAACTTATCTTGACGATCCGTTTGATAATAAATTTTCACCATGTCACGATACTCATCAAAAAATTTCCCTGCAACTTCATTTTTGTGTTTCACTCCCAACTGATCATCTTCGAGCACAACAAGGAAGTTCTGTCTATCAATCATTTTCTTGAATATATGCTCTGTTTCAGGATTGCTGATTTCAGGAAATCGCTGCCCTTCCGGGGTATAATACTGAATTTGTAGGGTTACTTCATCATAGTCCTCGGGAGTCCAGAATCTCTTTTCCATTGGAAATCTGGAATCGTAACTACTTGAGCAGTTGGTAAGCAGTAAGCCTGAGGTTATAAGGGCAATAAATCGCAAATTCATAATTGTATTTTTTTACGGTCAAATATATCAAAATTGGATAACTGGTTCTTTGTATGGTTCAAGAATGTTTAGCAGACTATCAACCGTTTCCTGCCACTTGATTTGCTTACCTAATAAATAGCCATGATCAGTATCATAATCGTATTCTCTTTGCATTTTATTTAAACTTTGAATTAGTCCTGCATAGATAAAATCCAATTCTTCGTCACTGGGAATTCCTCCAAGGCCCATAATTTTCTTTCTAAATTCCCGTGCCCAAACTTCTGTTATATGAAAATGATAGATCTCATGCCTAAGTAAACTCGCATTTTGGAGATTATCGATATATACATATGATCTTGCTGGATGAAAAAAAGATGTAACCACTAACTGATCTCCTTCAATGCGTTGCTCGATATTCGTTGTAATAAAAGCAAATCGATTATCCCCCTGTAGTTTTTGCCCGGGAATCTTAAAGCCATCAAAATTATTTAAAGAGATTTCCTTATAACGAGCGTACTCAATAGGAGCAGAATACTTAAAAATATTAACCTCAAATGCTACTAATACTATACACAACACGACTCCACAAAAGAGAACAATTAAGTGAATTCTTAAAAAATACCTACCAATGTTAAAATTCAAAGGTGGCTTTCTTATGAGCCGGATCAATTTGATCACATCGAGCCCAATTACCAGAAAATAAACAGCTAAAACATATACATATAAATTATCCTTTAGCATTGCTTAGAAATTTCATTATTAAGCTAATGGAAATATTCCAAAACAATAGCGTAAATCCAAATATGAAGTACTTCCCAACGATTACCAGCCCATTTAAAACAATTGTTGAATCAAATATTCTTTGAAAAAGGAGAAAAAATACAACGTAAATCAAAGTAAAACATAAAACCTTGTACATTCCTATTCGAAATCTATAGTAGGCCATTAAAAAAAAAGAATTCAATAACGAGCAAATGAATCCGCCAACCAATACAGCACTAAAAAAATCCTGAAATAATTGTATGGCGATATTTATTACAGCAAACGATAATAAACTCCATACGAATAATCCAATTAATGGTACCCTATTTTCCCTATCCAATAACCAATTCATGCCAACAATACGATAATTTATTCTCAAGAATAACACCTGAAAAGATGAAAACCAAATCAGAATTCCAGCTTACACTTAAGCACCATCGACTTTCCTCCATCACTGTCTGTCACCAACACAATGTTGGATTGTCGGTGATATCGATTGCACTTACAAAATGCCTGGTGTAGCGAAAACTTTACCTTAGCGTTGTATGCACTAATCCGGTTCCACACCAGAAAAGACCCCGGAATAAAATCCGGGGTGGAGTGTAGCCAGAACGTAGTTCATCAAGTAATTCGAATTTTATGTTCCCGTAAATTGAGAAAATAATTTTACGTGGTGCTTGCATATTAAACGACAGGACCCAATGCCGGACCTGTTCCGGCATCTGAAAATTTTAAAAGGTGGCTGGTGCCCCGATTTGAAATTTATCGACTGATTGATTTTGTGTTCTCAATAAGTGGATTATTTCACAACTTTCCCTGTAACCACCAGACCATTGCTACCCTGGGCTTTAAATAAATACATCCCCTGTGGCAATTTATCCGTAGGGATGTTAACCTCATACGAACCTGGTTGTTCATGATTATCCCTTACACGGGCAACGCGTTTGCCCATACCATCCAAAAGCTCTACAGCAAAATCCCCCGGAAGGGCAAGCGTATAGGAAAACGTGATTTCGTTTGTGAATGGATTAGGGAAAACAGAGACACTCATATCCAGGATATTTTCTTCACTCCCGGTAATGAGCGTTGGCATGTTGGCATCCAACCAATTCAGGCGGTTTGTGATCCACGACTTTAACCAGTCCACTTCTTGCAAATAGGTATTGCCCACATAATAATTTGGCCAAACATATTCTCCTAGCACCGGCCACTTTTGAAAATTTCGTTGCTGTGCTTCAAGGTTTAAAACCGAATAAACAGAATCGACATACGCAAATATCGTTTCCCTCTTTAATTGATCCGCACGTAGTTCTTGCCAGCGTGCCGCCAGTTTATTTCGGTAAGCTCCATCCTGCATCAACCTGTTCCACCAAAAAGGGATCAGCCAATGATCACCGCTACAAATTGAATTGAAATTGGTTACCCAACCTTCCGGGTTTCCACTTGTACAATAGTCGGCATTTCCAAAACCTAAATTAAAATCCCAAACAGGCCCCATGTGCAGTTTGCCACCTTTTGAAGCTTTGTCCTTGTGGAGATACGTACTTAGGCGATAACCATCTACATTCTTACTGACTTCATTCACGATAAAAAAATCAATGAACGACTCAACATCAATGTATTTTGAATAACCAATGTCAGGGTGGTTGTAATTTGGGCCATTGAGTGCCGCTTCAAACTCGGCCATAAAATTTCGTATATAATTTTTTTGTGCAGTAGGGATTTCGGTTGCTTTTGGGTAATCGTATTGATAAAAAATTGTTTGTGATCCATTCCGGCCCGGAGGTGTATAGGAAGATGTCCAGCCTCCATTTCCGCTGCCGGTTTCCTTATCAATCTTAATAATGTACCCACCGGTTACATCATCACCTGAAATCTCATCCGTGTCCAGTTTACTGACATCGACACGGTTTTTGTCACGCTTGATTTTTTCAATCAACACATAAACACCCTCGTATTCGCCATTTATAATTACCTCACAGAAATGTGTTCGTGGGGCGTAGCTGCCTAAACTACGTGCAATTTCATACGCCAGTGCATCACGCATCAAACTTTTATCATTATAGGGGGCAAACAATACCCAGTCTTCTTCTGCGGGCATTCCTAAAAGCGCCCAATTAATTCCCTCACCCGCATCGTTTCGAAGTTCAATACCAAATTGCTTTTTCGGAAACATCTGTGAAGACGATCCCCGGATTTCTATCCCGATTTTTCCATCATAATTATTAAACGGATCGGTAACATTGTTTCGATTTCCAATCCCATTATCAATGATGCCCATGGAGGCTGTGATCTTGGGTTCATCCAAAATAGTTTGACCGGAAGTGTTGATCACAACAATGGGCAGATTGGAGGAAGTAAATGTTTGAGCGTATAAAAATTGCGAACTTGATAGTTTGAAAACTAAAAGCACCAGCAATGTTATTTTGGTATGTATGGAGACCATCATCCCTTCAAAGATCATAAAAAAAATCTACTCCAACTGCTTTGCACAACACACACTTGACACACAATTCCTCATTCATCCCAAAGATTGGAAATTGTGTACGGACTGCCCTCCGGTGTCCAAAAAGTTCCATCGATGTAGCGGTAATGCTTGTTGAGCTTATTGATCTCTTCCATGTTGGCAGCTGTAAGCGCAACGTGGGTCGCGTCAAAATTTTGTTTCAATCGCGCGGGGCTAACGGATTTGGGGATCACCGCAGTGCCTCGCGTCATCGCCCACGCTATCAACACTTGTGCTGTTGTACAACCCTGTTCTTTTGCAATTGCAGAAAGAGTGGGATCGTTCATCAAAACGGGTTCATCATTTCGCTTTGCTTTGGGCGAACGATCGAAAGAACCCAATGGTGAATAGGCCGTGAGGTGAATGCCATTTTCTTTGCAATATGAAACCATATCCGGTTGGGATAAATAGGGATGCATTTCAATCTGGTTCATCTCCGGTTTTACTTTCGCAACAGCAACGAGCGCTTCCAACTTCCTAATACTAAAATTAGAAACCCCAATATGTAGGGCAAGTCCTTTTTCCAGGGCGCTTTCCATTCCAACCCACGTTTCTGCAATTGGCAATTCCCCTAACGAAATAAATCCATCAGCATCACCGGGCCGGTACAGGCCTTTCTTAACAGCTACAGGCCAGTGAATCAAAAACAAATCCAGGTAATCGAGTTGTAAATCCCGCAGTGTATTTTTCAGTGCAGGGACAACGTCATCTTGATGGTGTTGGTCATTCCATAGCTTGGAAGTAATCCATATATCTTCGCGCTTCACGATTTCATCATCAAAACATTTTTTCAATGCCTCGCCAATTTCTTTTTCATTTCCATAAATCGGAGCACAATCAATATGTCGATACCCGATGTTGATAGCGGAAAGTACTGCATCAAATACTTCACCGGGCTTCGACTTCCATGTGCCCAAGCCCAATGCCGGCATCCTATCACCATTTGTAAATTTCAATGTATTCATATAATAGGGTTGAAATAAAAACACCAACGTATTTAAACATTTGTAAAATACGTTGGTGAAAAAGTCTGTTAAAATACCTTACCGTTTACTCGCTTTCTTCTCGCGTTTCGCTTCTTTCTTTTCCTTAGCTGTTTTCTGCGGCTCTTTCTTTTTGTCCTTTTTGGCGTCTTTTCCTTTTGACATAATCGTAAGCGTTTTAAGTTGACGAAAGTTACGCTTCCTGTGTTAAAGTCTCAAAACTATCGTTGAAAAATTTTTTGAGAAATTAACAGTATATTGCTCAATCACGGATAATAAAAAATGAAAAATATTTTATTGGTACTCCTTCTTTTCACAGCTTTCGCTTGTACTCCCCCCGCAGATACAAAATCCGAAACTGAATTTCCAACAGCAGAAGCTGCTTTAGTAGGAATGCTTGCTGATTCGCTTGCATTGATCGATGAACACCTACAATGGGCAATCGACAGCCAGTTTATTGCAGGTGGTGTGGCGTTGATCGCCAAAGACAATAAAATCATTTACCAAAAAGCAATTGGTTTTGCAGACCGTGAGAAAAGTGAACTGCTTTCCGTTGACCATATTTTCAGAATGGCTTCCATGACCAAGCCAATTGTGTCCGTGGCCATCATGCAATTGGTTGAGCAAGGAAAAATAAATCCCGCAGATCCGGTTTCAAAGTACATCCCGGAATTTAAGAACCCACAGGTTTTTGAAAATTTCAACCCCAACAATTCCACGTACACCACACGTCCCGCTGTTCGTGAAATTACGATCCATCATTTACTTACACATACTTCCGGACTTGGTTATGGTGCATTTGATCCCATGGTCGGAGCCGTGTATGCTCCTTTCGGAATTGCAGAAGCGTGGACGAAAGACTCCGTGCATTTAAAAACCAACGTACCAAAAATGGGCAAGCTTCCGCTCCTACATGATCCCGGAACAAAATTTACCTACGGAATTAGTATTGATGTATTGGGATACGTTGTGGAAGTCGTTTCAGGAATACCGCTTGACCAATACCTGCAGGAAAAAATTTTTACACCACTCAACATGACGGACACTTACTTTTATTTGCCGGAAGAAAAAGCGGGGCGATTGGTGGATGTGTGGTATACGAAGGACTTTGACCCTTCGGGTTTTCCGGAAATCAACCGTGATGATTATCCTGTTCAGGGTTTTAAAACTTATTTTAGTGGTGGTGGCGGGTTAAGTTCTACTGCTACTGATTATTTAAAGTTTGCAAGCTCGCTTCTCAACAAAGGTGAAGGCAATGGAAACAGGATCCTCAAAGAAGAAACGGTAAAGCAAATGATGACCAACCAAATTAACGTTTTATATGTGGGTGGAAATTCTCAATTCGGATATGGTGGTTCGGTATACATGAACGATGGTGCGTTGGGTCAAAAGAAAGGACGCTTTGGGTGGGATGGATTTTGGCAAACTCGTTTTTGGGTTGACCCGAAACGCAACATGGTTTGCATCATTTTAACCAATGCCATCTACGCTACAAAATGGGACGGGTTTTTCAATCGCTATGAGGAAATTGTGAACCATGCTGTTGTGGAAAAATAGGAAGTCACATAATTCGCTTGATAGTATCAGCATCATAATACTTATTTGCAATGGCATTCCAGCGTTTTACCTTTCCCCAAATCCAATAGACTATTCTCTCCAAAAGAGAAACTAGTTCTTACACTATCTCATTTTGTGCAAATTAATTATTCTCTATTTGCAATAAACCAAATGAAGAAGTAAGTGATTGTTCCAACCTTCGCGTAAAATAAATCATTTATGAATCGTTTATCATTGCTCCTCCTGTTGGTTGCGACTAGTTATTCATTTGCACAACCAAAAAACAAAGTCTATAAACTGCGCATCCAAACGAAAGACGGTCAAACGAAGAAAGGCTATCTGATGGAGCTGAATGACTCCACGCTGGCTCTTTCACCTACCCTAGTCAAAACAAATACCGAAGTAATAGCTTATCAGGTTATATCAAAAATAAAAGTCCGTGATAGAAAAGCTCTTGTAAAAGGCGTGCTCATTGGCACATCCTGTGGCGCGTTTATAGGAGCCATTGTTGGATTTGCAAGTTATGAGCCTGTAGATTGTTCCGGGGCATTTTTATGTCTCGACTATGGTCCGCAATATGATGTCCTGGGTGGTGCAGTAGTAGGCGCCATGGCAGGAGGACTACTTGGGTTAATCATTGGAAGTGCATCGAAGGAAATACCAATCGACAAATTTGACACAGAACAACTGCAAAATGAGCTAAAAATCTACATTGTCTACCAGTAGGTTTTAACGATTACTTTTTCCCGGATGATACTTTGCTTTTGCTCTTTTCTCAACATCCTCACGATAATATGCAACGTCTTTAAATTTAACATCCGCATAGCGTTGTGCCTGGTCATCAAAGTGTGGTGAAGTTGGATCACCACTTTGGCCACCTGCCAACAATGATTTTGCTTTTACCTTATCACCAAATTCCACTACGGCAACAAAACTATTTCCCGATGTTCCATAAATTCTTTTTGTGTCATAAGCGCGCGCACCAAAAGAAGCCAATGCCCCCCAGTTGCCCGAAGCCAACCCTACAGCAATGCTCGGCAAACTATCATTAAAATTTTGGCGTATGTCACCGGTGATGCGTTGATAGCGATTGATCTCTCCCCATTGTGTTCTCCAATTTCCAAAATCCCGGGTTAGCTGATCAACTGTTTTTTTCAACACAGCAAGGCGCTCTTGTTCTGGTGAATTTTTCCCGATGTACACTATTCTTTCCATCCCGGTAAGTGTATCCGGAATGGTTCCTTCGCGCAAATAGTTGATCCCGTAAAAATGTGCCAGCGACATGGCTATCGATTCTTCCGAAACTTTATAATTCCAATTCCTTAACACTTCAATCGGTACTTGCAATGATTCATCCGGATGTTGGTCAAAGGCTTGTACCAACCCCGGGATGATCGCTTCAAACGCTGGCAAGTATGGATCGTATCCCAGTGCAATTAATTTATCAAGTGTTAAAGCGTTCGCTTCCTTCAATAATTTGACGGCATGCACGCCCCTGTAATTTTCTTGATTGATGGACATGTAATGTGGGTAGTCGCCCATCTTTGGGCTATTCTCAGCGGCACTGGTATACGGTGTCGAGTTACAATTTTGAATCCAGCCGTTTGGCGGATTGAAAAGTGTGATCATCTCATCAACAGTGTGCAGGCCTTGCCAATCGGTAGAAGGATCACTTCCATCAACGGGATTACTATAATCTACATCCAGATTTTTGACCGGCATAAAATTTCCATGGAAATACGCGATGTTTCCATCGGCATCTGCATACACGGTATTGTTGGATGAGTTTGCACGAATGTCCATCATCTCCCGAAAGCCTTTGTAATCACGTTGCTTCGTTCGGGTGAACGATTGAATGAGTGCATCAATCGGTGCCCACATCATGGAGGTGGCCACCCATTGATTCCCTGCTTTTTGTGTAATCGGTCCATGATGGGTACGGTACACCGGAAAAGTTTTTTCATTTACTTTCCCACCATCTTTATACTTTAATGTTACTTCCAATTCTTCAACCGGACGCAATTCATCTCCGTATTGATACTTCATTCCTTCATCTGTATTTACGATGGTCTCTTTGAATTCATCAATCCGATCGGTATAAACAGAAGTGTGCATCCAACCTGCTTTTTCATTAAAACCCTGGTACACAAAAAACTGTCCCCACGTAACGGCACCATAAACATTCAACCCCTCTCCGCTCACTACATGCACTTCCCCACGAAAGAAAAAAGAAGTATGCGGATTGATCAACAACATGGTATTTCCTGATTCGGTCAACACACCGGATATGGCAATGCCATTTGATCCTCGTGGTTCATCATCAGCAAGGCCCGATACATTCACAGGAATTTTGTTCGCTGCAATTGGATTTATCGAATCATAAAATTCTTTTATTTTCCGTGTCGATATTTGTTCGATATCCCCGCCAATAGAACCTTCACTAAAAAACATCGGCATCCAGGGCTCAAAGCGTGTCAACAGTTTTGGTTTTACTTCAGGATGGGTGTACAAATAATAATTGATTCCGTCAGCAAACGCATCACATAATTTTTTCAACCACTCCGGACTATTTTCATAATGATCGATTGCTTCTTCTGTGGTCATGAACAACCGTGCACGAAGGTCGCTGTAGATCGCTTCCTCCCCTTCCACTTCCGCCAACCTTCCAATTGCCCAAATGTAATTTTGCTCAACGCGGTTAAAATCATCTTCACATTGTGCATACAATAAACCAAACACCGCATCCGCATCTGTTTTTCCATAGATATGCGGAACCCCAAAATCATCGCGAATAATTTCAATGGCAGCAGCCTGCGCTTGCCAACGGTCTTGTTCGGTTTGCGGTGGCTTCGGTACCGAACATGCAACAAAACCAAACAACAATAAAAAGTACGGTAACTTCATTTGAACCGGCTTAAATTTTTTAACATTGGCAATCTAGTGATCTCCTGAATATTTTTCGCCAGCTAAAATTTCAAACGGCAAAACATTTTGCTTAGGCGGAAATAAACAGGTAGTAAATTCAGAGAAAGCACACGGAGGATTGTAACAAAAATTAAAATCAACAACTACTAAACCATCTTGTGAAGGCAGGGCAATATACATGTACCTCCCACCACCGTACGTTTCAATAGCGCTGGTTTTATCGCCAATCATAGTAAAGCCATCTTTGCCAACTTTCAGGGAATAGGGCTTTCTTTCAAATTCAAAAACAACATTTCCTATAAACTCAACTTCCTCTTCACCCAATACGGATTGTACCTTTTCTTTCTTTGGCTCCGGATAGTAGTTGAACTGACCTTCAAAAATAAATTTCGTAGTCAAAGGGTAGCGCTCATATTCCATAAAATCCTTAACGGCAGGGTTTTCATTGTCCCAGACACGTAGAAAATATTTTCCAACGCGTTCGATCACCATCCACCGCCATCTTTTGTAGTGCAACATTTCACCGGGTTGGATTGCTTTTACATCAATGAGTGAATCCCTCTCGTTTAAAACATAAATATTTTCATCTGCATCAAACACAATTGAATCCCCCAGAATGGTGATCGTGCCAACCGTTACAGGCAGGCCCTCAATTGGAATAACGAAATTATTAGCAGCACCTGAACCAAAGGGATTTTGCGCTTCCGGATTCAATTCAAAAAGACCCGCCAACTGAAGATAGGCTTCCCTGTCTTTCACCAATCGCTCAATCGGGAATTGTGCCCGATAGGCATCATCGATAACAAATCGACTTTGCCTATCACCGCAGGCCAATAAAATAACCGGAATCAAAAAAAGGAAACGTTGCATCGTATCACAAGCTAACAAATTTCATGAACCATACATAGTCCATACCTTCCTGTCGTCAATTTCTTGTTGTATCCGGTCTTTCAAATTCCTATCTTAGAAAGCGTTCTTAAATAATTCAACCATGGCCAAGCTCACCCTTACTGTTAATGGAGAATCAAAAGAAATTGATGTAGATCCGCAAATGCCTTTACTCTGGTCACTCCGCGATTACCTCGGACTCACAGGCACAAAGTTCGGATGTGGTATTGCGCAATGTGGTGCCTGTACCGTTCACATGGACGGGAATCCAATTCGGTCATGTGTGATCCCAACTTCTGTTGCTGCCGGAAAAAAAATCACAACCATTGAAGGCCTCTCAAAAAACAATGATCATGCGGTACAACTTGCCTGGATTGCCGAACAAGTACCTCAATGTGGCTATTGTCAATCCGGACAAATTATGAGTGCGGCTGCCTTGCTAAAAAGGAATCCTAATCCAACAGATGAAGACATCGATGCAGCAATGAGCCCGGTGTTGTGTCGCTGTGGGACCTATCCGAGAATACGAAAAGCAATTAAGGAAGCTTCAAAAATGTAATTATGGAAACGATCAGCAGAAGAAAATTTATTCAACTCTCGTCCGTAACCGGTGCATTTTTGGCAATCGGATTTGTTCCAACCGTAGATGGAAAAGAGAAATTGATTTCCGGTTTAACAGGTGATCCTTCAAAGATCGACCTCAACCAATTCATCTCCATTGGTAAAGATGGAAGCATCGTACTGTTTAATCATCGACCTGAAATGGGGCAGGGAACATTCCAATCTATTCCCATGATTTTAGCGGAAGAATTGGAAGTTACCATGGAACAGATTGAAATCCGACAATCCATTGCAAGCAGTAAACTATACGGAAGCCAAATGGTGGTGGGGAGCAGAAGCATCCAAACCGAATTTGACAAGCTTAGAAAAATGGGCGCAGCGACACGCGAAGTATTTAAACAAGCTGCTGCAAACAAGTGGGGCATTAGCATCGATATATGCAAAGCCACAAAAGGGACGGTCGTTAACGAAACAGGAAAAAGATTTACCTATGCAGAATTAGTTGAGGAAGCAAGCAAAATTAAGCCATCATCAAATCCTCCATTAAAGAACCCAGGGGACTTTAAAATTATCGGCACTTCTATTGCGCGGGAAGACATCCCATTAAAAACAAATGGCTTCGCGGTATTTGGAATTGATATTTCTGTTCCGGGAATGGTGTATGCATCCATTGAACGTTCTCCCGTTTTTCTTGGCAAGGTAAAAAGTTTTAACAAAGAAGAAGTCCTAAAAGTACCCGGGGTCCTTCATGCTTTTCAAACTTCACGTGAAGTCTTCGGCCATGAACGTGAAGGTGTTGCCGTGCTGGCAGACACCTATTGGAATTCCATTCAGGGAAGAAAAGCCTTGAAAGTAGAATGGGATACGAAAGGCCTTGAAAAAATTTCGGATGAAACTATCTTGAAGGATTCGTATGAAGTTTCCAAAACAGATGGCGATGAATTGTTCGGAAAAGGTGATGTCAATAAAATTTTTAGTGCTTCAAAGAACATCATAGAAGCTTCTTACGAAACCCCCTACCAGGCGCACGTTCCGATGGAACCTATGAATGCCATTGTCAGTGTAAAGGAAAATGAAGCTGAATTTTGGGGCTCAACACAAAATCCAAACGGTATCCGCTCCTTTCTTTCCAAGAAATATAATTTACCGGAAGAGGCCGTAAAAATAAATTACACCTTTATGGGTGGTGGGTTTGGAAGAAGGTCGATGACCGATGTAGCAGAAGAAGCAGCCGATCTTTCGAAGAAAGCAGGCGTTCCGGTAAAAGTGATCTGGTCGCGTGAAGATGACCAAACACAAGGACCGTTTCGTGCGTGTAGTGTGAATGTTTGCAGAGGGGTTTTAGAAAATGGAAAAGTAATTGCACTCGAACACAAAGTGATTGCACAGGAAATCCAAAACCAAACAGGCGGTAATATGAAAGCCGGGCGGCAGTTGATGGGCGGCATCAATACTGATTTACTGATCCCGAACCTTTCGGTAAAAGGAATCCTTCGTAAGCGACACATTCCCATTTCGTATTGGCGCGCAGTCTATCATTCAACAAACCCATTTGCGCACGAATGTTTCATCGATGAGCTCGCACACCATGCGAAAAAAGACCCGATTGCATTCCGGTTGGATATGTTGGATCATCCACGCTATAGAAGAGTGTTGGAGGGCGTTGCGGAAAAAACAAACTGGAACAGTCCAAAGAAAAAAGGGATTGGAAGAGGGGTTGCTGCGGTTGAGCGATCAGGCGCTTACTTTGCAATGGTGGTTGAAGTGGAACAAAAAGGAAATGTAATTGTCCCTACGAAAATCACGACCGTACTTGATTTGGGGATTTGTATTAATCCGGATACAGTGAAAGCGCAAACTGAAGGATCGATTGTGATGGGGTTGGGGGCAGTCTATGCAGGGCTTACCATAAAAGATGGTGCAGTTGCAGAAAAGAACTTTGATAAATATCAATTACTCAAGATCAATCAATGCCCGGAAATTGAAACGTTTATTCTCGATAGCGAAGCAGCACCTGACGGGGCAGGTGAAGCGGGTTTACCAACCGTTGCGCCTGCGCTTGCCAATGCTATTTTTGATTTGACAGGAAAGCGTATCCGGAAATTGCCGATTGATATGGCAGCGATTGTGTAGGTAAGTAAATTGTGTACCAAAATTTATCTTTTACATTTTTCAGTCAATAAATTGGTTAGAGTATAACGAAGCCTCTGGTGTTCCAAGTTTATCTAAGAGTACTATTGAAAAAATTCAATTAAGAACTCCATCTGTTCAAGAACAAATTCTTATCGCCAATTTCCTTACTTCCATTGATGAAAAAATAGAAGCAGAAAAGAAGATTTTATCGCAATATGAAAATCAGAAAAGATATTTGCTGCAACAATTATTTATCTAAAATAAACTAAGCTACCGGCAAGGAATGGGGGTAATTCTCCTTTGTTTGAAAGAACAATATTCCAGACAACACCTAATTACAACTATGCAAATCTCAAATTAACTTTGAGATTTGCATAGTTAATATTAGATTTATTACCTTTGTGCCTTACTCATAATCCCGTAAAATGTATTTACAGAGAACAGCCGAAAATGATATTGCCTCAGCAATACGGCACTTTCCAGTAACGGCTGTCATCGGCCCTCGCCAATGTGGAAAATCCACATTGGTAAAGCATCTGATGCAAAATCATCCTTCCGAAACACTGTACCTGGATTTGGAGCGCCCTTCTGATTTGGAAAAGCTAAACGATGCTGAATGGTTTTTTACTAGCCAAAACGACAAACTTATATGTATAGATGAAATCCAGCGGAAGCCCGATTTGTTTCCCCTTATCAGAAGTTTGGTGGACGAATGGAACAGACCGGGCTGTTTTGTGGTACTCGGTTCGGCTTCCCGCGATTTGCTGATGCAAAGCTCCGAATCGCTGGCCGGACGAATTGTTTATAAACAGTTAACGCCTTTTTTGTGGTCGGAACTACACGATACGGGTATAGAAAAATATTTTGAAAGGGGAGGCTTCCCCCGAAGCATATTGGCCGCAAACGATAAGATTTCGTTTGACTGGCGAACCAGTTTTATAAGCACGTTTTTGGAGCGCGACCTTTTGCAATGGGTTAATTTCACACCCGCCACCATGAGGCGTTTGTGGCAAATGCTGGCACACGTTAACGGGCAAACGGTCAATTATTCAAATCTTGGCAACTCTTTGGGCGTAAGCAACCAGACGGTAAAGAACTATATCGATTTGCTGAAAAGCACCTATATGGTGGATGTGGTGGAACCTTACGTTTCTAATTTGGGCAAACGCCTGGTAAAAGCGCCAAAAGTTTATATTTCAGATTCGGGCATTGTTGCAGCTCTGCTGGGCATACGTTCTTTTGCTGAATTGTCAGGACATCCGGCTTTTGGTTCTGTTTGGGAAACGGTGGTGCTTGCCAATTTGCGCGGCACGTTTCCTGATGCGGAAGTTTCGTATTACCGTACCGCGGGCGGTGCCGAAATTGATTTTGTTGTACAGCTCAACAACCAGATAATAGCCATAGAATGTAAAGCATCCTACTCGCCCACACTCTCAAAAGGCAACCATATTGCCATTAACGACATTCAACCCAAACACAGTTTTGTGGTAACACCTTCTTCCGATAGTTGGGCGATGAGCAAAGGGATTGATGCAGTTTCGCTTGCCGACTTGATGAAAAGGTTAGGTGGCTTTATATAAACAGGTTCTGTAAGAGATACTTCTTTTGATTTTCCAATTGTTGCAATAGACTTATCTCAGTGGCAATCTTGTTGTCTAAAGCAGAAAGAAAATCAGCTATTTTAGTCTGTTCTTCAATGCAAGGAATACCATAATCTTCACTTTTATAAATCTTTGAAATAAATATGCGGGATCGTATTCCTGAAGCACCGTAAATAACGTACTCTCCGAAATTGTCCTCTATTTTATTTGCTGAAATATTAGAAGATTTCTTTTCACAGATTTCCTCTAATTTCTTTGTCTCCCAATTTGGAAATTCTTTTCCCTTATCATCCTTAAATCTCAATTGCCGAGAAAATATCTTCTTGCTAACTACAGTCTTTAGCAATTTCAATTCCTCAATTATTTTGATTTGGGTTTGGATTCTTTGGTCAATTAGCGATAGAAATGATGCGATTTTCTCTTGCTCAGGAAGTGAAGGGAATCTTATTTCTATTCCTTTAATTATAGTCTCGCTAAGGTTTTGTTGTCCACCTTGATTACTCAAATCCCTAATTTCATCATATCGCTTCGATAAATTCTGAAATAGAAATAAAGAGTTTAATATTTCATTATTTGTTACAATTGAAGCACAAGCTTGATTCGTTGTTGCTTCTATTCCCAACATTGCAACTTTACCTCTTGTTTTTCCTTGACCGTACATAGCCATTAGTAAACTACCCTTGGGAAATATTTTTGCGGAAGAATTTGTTAATCCCTTCTTTGTTATTTTTTCCTCCGTATCATTAATCGTATTAAAATCAATAAGAGATGTCGAAACCCAAGGAATGTTGCCATTCCAATACAAAAGATTGGCTCTGCTTGGTGTTCCGCCTGAGGAAATATTTGCAATCTCTCCCAACTTCTTTGATTCCCATTCATCAGTAAATTCAAACATCTTCGGCAGCAGGCAAGTTCTCGGGCATCGTACCGCCTAATTCGTGTATCGTTTTGCGCACTTTCTTCCCTACTTCAAAACGAGTTTGGTTGGCGTTCTGCTTACCTTTTATGTTTTCCCTGCGGAGTTTTTCCTCAGTCTGCGTTGCCCGAAAAAGGTTAGCCGCCAGTTCGGTACTGCCCATGTGGTCGAGTATCTGTTGGTTTTTGGCAAGCCCTTTTCTTTTGTGTACGCCTTTGGCATCCAACCCTCCGTACAAACCCATATAGCCATGGTTTTGAAAAATGGCATAATCAAGCGAGCTTATTACACCTGCATTTTTGGCGGCAGCGGCTAAATGTGTGTTGTGCTTCGCCATTTCATTACGCAGGAAAATACGTTTTTCGTCTTCGGTACTCAAACGGTTGTAGGCTTCCATCTGTGTAATCTCCTGCAACCTTGTTTGCACGGCAAAATAGCTTTGTCCCAATGCCACCACTTCTTTTAGACGGGTCGGCATTTTGTACAATCAGGTAACAGGCATAGCGTGAAAGTTTATAACTTGGCATTTCTCTTTCTGCTCCCGAGCCAATTTGTACCATCTCGTTGGCTTCAACGATATGGTTGTTTACAGGCTGGTTACTATTAATACAGGCTTCTCTCGCTTTTTCTATTACACCCAAAAAATTTCTAAAATCTGTGTAATCAAGCGTTTTGGCAAGCAGCCTCGCTAGCCAAAATTCATTTCCATTTTCATCTGTCTGTTTAATCTGTTCAAACAGCGATAATCCTTGTTTTGATATGTCTTTTTTCATTGTTTCAATTTTTACATTCATAACTCATAGCTAAAAAACAAGTCCTAATTCCTTAAAGTACACATCAATCTCTTTATCTAAATCTGCCCGCTTCGCTTCCAGTTCTTTTATTTCACGCATCACAGCCTGAATGTCAATCGCTTCTTCCTCTTCAAAAGTATCTACATAGCGTGGAATATTGAGGTTGTAATCATTGTCGGCTATTTCACTTTTACTTGTTTCATTGTCGTCTGAACAACCGAAGATTATCAAACTGATTATAATTAAAATGAAAAATCTTTTAATGGGACTTGTCTTTAAGTTTTATTTCTCACTTAGACACGTTTTTGTCAAAAGGTCGGAATGCTCTTTAAAATCTATTCAATCTTTTTTTCGTAGCACTGCCTTGTACCCAACGTGAGTGCATAAGCAGTGGTGGGATTTCGAAGCGCGTCACTGTCCCACGAAACCAAACGTAAGTTGAAAACTAAACTACAAATTTGCACTGAACCCTGCCATTGACTATGCATTTTGTTGGGCTCTGTGTTTTCTTCTCCTACCTAAATTTTGATATTCGTCCTTAGTTATTATTTCTTTCTCAATGTTCTTAAAATTGTTCTTTGTGACTTTTAATTCAATATCTGTATTTTTTCCATTGTCCAAATAAGAAAGTTTAGTTGTCAGCCAGATAACCTTTGGCTTAAGAAACTCTAAAGTCAAAAAGCTGAATATGCTTTCAGTAAATATTCCAATGTCCTCGTGAGTCTCAATCTCATACTCCTTTGTCCGTATGGAAAGTATTTGGTCATACGTCACTTTTCTCCTAATGGTAAAAAGTCCCCAAAAATAACTTTTCTTAATCTTAACTTCTCTTGGAGTCAAGTCCACTGTTGATGTTGTAAATATTCCACCAAAGGCTATTATTATTGAAATCAATAAAATATAGTCCGCAAGGTCGTACTGGTACAAAATCCAACAAGTCATTACCAGCAACATAAATGTAACTCGGGTCAAATTTACTTTTATTGAATAGTTGTCTGTCATGTCTCAAAAAACATTTCGCCCAATGGCTGAGCATGTGTATTACTTATAATTTCCATTATATACCTTAAGTCCAAATACGTTTTATTTGACCTAAAAAGCCAAGAAAGTTACACTTTTTTAAAATTACAATTTTTCATTATTGATTAACTCCCACCTATCAATACTGATGAAAAGCATCGGACACAAACCCCAGTACAACCGGCAAGGATTCCCGCCAGTATGTCCAGTTGTGGGCGCCATCACGAATTCGGAATTCGTGTGGTACTTCTTTCTTCTTTAAAGCAATGTGTACCAAGCTGTTTCCTTCATACAGAAAATCATCATCGCCACAATCGATAAACCACCGCACGGATTTGATGTCTTTTGCATCCATGCTATTAATCAATGAGAGTGCATTGTGTTTTTCAAAATACGGTTGAACTGCCTTCTCATCATATACCTCACCTCCCCTTTTTAACATGGCGGTAAAATCATCCACGGTAAGCGGGCCGATGTATGCACTTAGCGGACAGGCAGAAGAAAATAATTCGGGATGGTGCAATGCATACATAAAACTTCCTCCGCCACCCATGGAAAGTCCGGCAATCGCGCGAAAGCGTTTTTCCCCTTTGATACGATACGTCTTTTCGACATACGGCATGAGTTCTTCGAAAAAGAAATCTTCATAACGCCACTTCCCACTGATGTCATTAAAATATCCGCGTTTACCGGTATTGGCATCGGGCATTACAATAATCATCGGTGTGGCCGTTCCATCTTTAATGGCTTGATCCGTAATGCGCAACACTTCGCCAAATTGTACCCACCCGGTTTGGTCATCGCCCGCACCATGCAATAAGTATAACACCGGATAGCTGCGTTGGGAAGTTTCATAATCCGGAGGCAAATAAATTGCAAACTTGCGGTCGCTTTTCAAGATGGTGCTTTTCAACGTCAGGTTATCAAATACTTTTCCAGTTTGGGCTACGGCCACAGAACAAACAAGAAGGTAAATGGAAGCAAGGAAAAGTTTATTCATAGTGTATCATTTTAAAGATCCTAAAGATAACCATCTCCATTATAATAAACTATCCATTACGAACACGTTCATTTTGATTGTCCGTTTGCGGACGAGGGTTACACCTTTGTGAAATATTTCTTCGTCCTCTCGAACCATAAATAGCCCACAAAATATTTTGCGGGCTATTTCCATAAACCAAAATCACCTGGCTTACATCTCCTTATTTAAGAACGTATCAACTTTATTGTAAAACCATTCAGGATCATCATAAAAAATAAAGTGCCTGGCCGTGTCATTCAATGCTACTTCACAATCTGAAATATTTTTTACTTGTCGGGAGTAGCCGGCCATGGCGGTATCGTGCGTAACTCCATATTGGCTATACGCAATCCAAGCGCCCAAAAGAAGGACCGGGCTTTTTATTGCGGAAATTTCCTCCCGCAAGTCAACGGTAAACAATTCATACATCACTTCAGCTTGTGTTGCAACATCTGCTGTAACCGCAATTTCGGTAACCTGTTCAATGCGTTCTTTCGAAACAATCATGTTTTGTAAATACGCACCTTGGTTTTGCCTCGTTTGTTCAGGGGTTTGGTTTTTCATTTGTGACCGAATCCCTTCCGCCATGCCTTTCATCGATTCCGATGTTGCCCCGGGCATTTGAATTTCGGGCATAAACGGCAACCCATCTACAACAATCACCTTTTCGAAAAGATCAGGGGCACTTGCCGCTGCCCAAAAAGAAATAAACCCTCCCATACTATGCCCCATAATAACAGGTCGTTTGAGTTTTTTGGTTTTTGAATAGTTGATCACATCATCCTTCACTTGTTCGAGGAAATTTTCAGAAAGCCTGGGGGCATTCCCGCCAAAGCCCGCAACCGTAATAATGTGGCACTCATACTTACGCTGGTAATGCTCCACTGTTTCTTTCCATACTTCACCTGAACAAAATAATCCGTGAATCAAAATCATGGGTTGGCCTTTGCCTTTTACTTCTACTGTAAAAAACGTTTGTGCGCCCGCCACACCATATATGAATAACATGGTGGCCAATAATCCGATTGCCGGTAATGAGAATAGTCTTTTCATAATTTCTTTCGATTTGAATTAAACATGCCTCAAAAGTGATGGATGAATGCCGGCATCAATAATTATATTGACCAACGGCATAAAGAAGTTGATCAACTGCACAAATACTTCATCGTTTATCTTTTCCTGGTAAAACGATGACAGGATTTTCATTTCATCAATAAACCATTACCATTGGTCAATGACTATTGAATAAACCCCACTTTCGCGTTACTTTTAGTGCGTATGAATCAGTCCGCTAGCCTTTGGAATAAACTCTATCATTATAAAGCCCACCACATCCTCTTTTGGATTGGATACTTTGGATTTTGGATGATTCCTTATTACAATGTGTACCCGTTTAAAATGTTGGTATGGGTTATCTTTCAATATTTTGTATTTAATGCAATTGCCTTTTATCTAACCGTCTATTATCTCATTCCCAATTTTCTCCTCAAAAGAAAATATATGCAGTTTGGCGGTCTGTCAATTGGCAGTATGGTGCTGTTGAGCATTGGCCTCGCCCTTAGTTTATACTTCACCTTCAAAAATATACCAGAGGCTATATCAATAGGGGCTGCCGGGTATTTTTGGATGGCATTTATGTCCATTACCATGATGACGGGCTTGCTGTGTGGGGCAAAGTTTTTTGTTGATAAAATCCGTGCCGACCGGCAGGCAAAGGTTTTGGAACAACAGCGTCTTGAATCCGAACTACAATACTTAAAAGCCCAAGTCAACCCGCACTTTCTTTTCAATACCATTAATAGTGTTTACATCCTTATCCGAAAGGATCCTGAAAAAGCCGCGGAAACATTAATTAAGCTTTCGGATTTACTCCGCTTTCAATTGTACGAAACATCCGACAACCTTATATCCATTGAAAAAGAACTCGACTATATTAAAAACTACATTGAACTTGAGAAATTGAGAAAAGGCGAAAAAGTAAAATTTGAATTATCGCTAGGCAGCAACCTGAAAGGATTTCAAATAGCACCATTTCTGCTCATGCCCTTGTTGGAAAATACATTCAAGCATGTTTCCCATCACGACAATAACAAAATCGAAGTTGACCTTACATGCGGGAATGGCCAATTGAAAGCTTCGTTCTTCAATACAATAGATGACGGACCCACTTCAAATATTGGCGGAATCGGGCTTAAAAACCTAAAAAGAAGATTGGATATTATATACCCCGATGCGCATGTATTGACTGTGGAGAAAAACAACGATTACTATCGTACAACATTGACCATTCCCATATCATGAGCCTGAAAATCAAAACCATGATTGTTGAAGACGAACCACTGGCGCGTGAAGGCCTCTTGATGTTTATCAAGGATATTGATTTTCTCGAAGTAGTAGCGGTATGTGAAGACGCATTGGAAGGAAACAAAATACTTGCATCAACTTCAATTGATTTAATGTTTTTGGATATCCACATGCCAAAACTTAGCGGTATCGATTTTCTGAAATCACTAAAAGAACCACCCATGGTGATTATGACCACAGCGTATCCAAATTTCGCCTTGCAAGGGTATGAGTTGGACGTCATTGATTATCTGGTAAAACCATTTCCGTTTGATCGCTTTCTGAAGTCTGTGAACAAAGCGAGAGACTATTTTCTTCTAAAATCGAAAACGGGATCAGCGGAAGTAGCACCCGCACCGGACTATTTTTTCGTGAAAGTAGATTTCCGGTATGAAAAAATCCGCTTTGAGGATATTCTATATGTAGAAGGAATGGAAAATTATGTAGTGGTTCATACCGCATCACAAAAGTATGTAACGCTTCTCAGAATGAAATCGGTTGAAGAGACCTTGCCCGCTGCACAATTTATCCGTATTCACAAATCATATATTGCCTCCGTAAAAGCCATTGCCGCCATTGATGGAAATCAAATTATTATCGCCAACAAAAAACTCCCCATCAGCCGCGACAAGAAAGCTGAAATTTTAGAAAGGCTTATCAAAAACCAGTAAATAAATTACACAATTTATAAAATGTAGTATAACGTGTATCGTGAATGATATTGTATACACGCCTCGAATTTTTTTGTAAAAAATATTTCTTCCTATTTCAAAATTTCATTCCAACCATTTCAAAAATTGGCGGGTCAAAGGCGTGTATTAAATCAATGTTTCACTAAAATTTTTTAAACCAATGAAAATCTTTGAAAAAAGTAAAAAGTTATCCGTTATGCTCCCGTTTGCATTTATGTTACTTGTGCTTGTAAGTGCATGCAAAGATGATGATGATCCGACTCCCTTAGCGGCACCAACACTTGGTGAAGCAACGGAGATCACAGATGAATCCTTTAAAGTAAATTGGACAGCAGTAACTGGTGCCGATAAATATTTACTGGATGTATCGCTTGAGGATGATTTTGCAACAACGGTTACTGGTTTCTCAAAAAAAGAAGTAACAGGCACCTCCTTTGTTGTAACAGGCCTAACAGCTGAAACAGAATACTTCTTCCGCTTATATGCGAAAAAAGGTTCTACTGTTTCAGTTGCTTCTACAGTAAAAGACGCAACCACTACAGATTAATCCTTGATTACATAAGGGAAGGGTGAGCGCAATCCTGTCAGATCATCGATGGGATTGCGTTCTTTTTTTATTGCAATGATTAAACACCGATGTTCTATTTTATAGCTACTGTCCGTAATCGAACGAAGTTTCAGGAAAAAATAAAATACTTATCGGCAATTGAAACTATTTCGCAAGCACTGAGTATCTTATCAATAAACCTTTCTACTGATGCTCAAAAATTACCTAAACATCGCGATCCGGAACATTCGTCAAAATCCACTTTACTCGTTCATTAACATTTTTAGCCTGGCCATAGGTTTGGCAGCCTGCATGGTGATCTACCTGTTTATAGAAGATGAAAAAAGCTTTGACACATTTCATACGAAAAACAAATCCATCTATCGGTTAGATGAGGTACAGAATTTTCCCGGTACAAATGAACAGAAGGTGGCGTTGTCAATGCCGGGAATGGGGCCAAATATTTTGAAGGAATTCCCGGAGGTGGAAAACTATACCCGATACATGGACAGGAACAACCCGTTGGTTATTAATGGGGAGGACCGCTTTATTTTACAAAACCTGGCTTTTGTTGATAGCACCTTTCTGGAAATTTTTGATTACGAATTAATACAGGGGGATCGGGCAAGCTGTCTTGATAACCCGAATTCAATACTTATTACAGAAGAAACAGCCCTTAAATTTTTTCCCACCGCCAATGAAGCACTTTCCAACTCACTTATGTATGGAGATAAAGAGTACAAGATCACAGGCATATTAAAAAACGCTCCTGAAAATTCCCATCTGCAATTTGATGGCCTCATTTCAATGACCACCATCACCAGCGAAAACAAAGAATTCAATGATCGCTGGGGTTCAAATTTTCTCAACACCTATTTTGTCCTTAATCCCAATGCCGATATCAAAGCGATGGAAGAAAAATTTCCGGCATTTTTGTCGCGCCACATGGACAACCCGGATATCAACGAGTATTACAAGTTGTTCCTTCAACCCCTTCGCGATATACACCTTGCTTCGATGGATATCGAACACGATTATAACAACTACAGAAAATTCAACGGCACTTATCTTAACCTTTTTTATATCATCGCTGGGTTTATTCTATTGATTGCCAGTGTGAATTTTATGAACCTCACCACTGCACGCTCCTCCCACCGATGGAAAGAAATTGGTGTGCGCAAAACAATTGGTGCAAAAAAGTGGCAACTTCTCGGCCAGTTTATTTTTGAATCAATGATTCTTGCCGTGTTTGCATTAGCATTAGCGTTTCTTTTTGATCTCATTTTTATTCCGTTGTTAAATACGTTGATTGAAAGGCAACTTTCGTTTTCAGGGTTGTTCACTAATTACGGAAACCTTTTGATTGTAATTACGGGAACTGTGCTGTTGGGGATCCTTACCGGAATTTATCCCGCCTTTTACATGACATCTTTCAATCTTTCCCGGATATTAAAAGGAGGCACCAAGGGAGAAGGAAAATCACTATTTCGCAGCAGCCTGGTGGTTGTACAATTTGGGCTAGCCTTAGCGATGATTGTGAGCACACTCATCGTAGTACAACAACTCTCTTTTATGAAAAAGAAAGACATTGGTTTCAATAAAGACCAAATTTTGTTGATTGATATGAACGGTGAGGCCAATGAGAAATTCGAAACGCTTAAGCAAGAATTGTTGGCCAACCCATTGGTTGAAGGCGTAACGGCCAGTGGACAACGATTGGGAAACAATTTTCATCAGTGGGGGTTTAAAGTTAAATCCGACACAGGCGTTTTCAACATTACACCCTCGAATGTTTTTGCTGATTACGATTACCTTTCTGTATATGGTATGGAAATAAAAGAAGGCAGGGATTTTTCCAAAGACCATGCTACCGACAATAATTTTGCTTTTATTGTTAACGAGTCATTGGCGAAAGAACTGGGTATTAAAGATATTATCGGTACACCGGTTGGCCATAGTAATTATCACAACGATTCATTGGGGACGATTATCGGTGTTGTAAAAGATTTTAATTTTAACTCGTTGCATTATAAAATCAATACGCTGGCAATTTCCTTGCACATGGATTGGGGCTTTGATGAAATGTCTGTTAAAATCAGTGGTAAAAATCCGGACGAAGCGATTGCCTTCGTAAAAGAAACCTGGGATCAGCATATATCATCTTTTCCTTTTGATTATTCATTTTTGGATGAGCATTTTGAAATCTTGTACCGATCTGACAAACAAATGGGAACGGTCGTTACCATTATGGCAAGCCTTGCAATTTTAATTTCGTGTATGGGATTGTTCGGGTTGGCCGCAATCACAACTGAGAAAAAGACAAAAGAAATCGGGATCCGCAAAGCCGTTGGTGCCACTGAAACACAGATTACGGTGTTGCTGTCCAGAAATTTTATGTGGCTCATCCTGTTGTCGTTTGTTCTGGTAAGCCCGGTTACTTATCTCCTATTGGAACAATGGCTTTCCAACTTTGCATTCCGCATAGCAATAAATCCATTGGTATTTCTATTGGGTGGTTTCCTTGCACTGGCGATTGCGTTGATCACCATTAGTTTCCATACACTACGCTCGGCAAAAGCCAATCCTGTAAAGGCACTGCGCTATGAATAAGGATTTACTTTCTCATGGCAAAGAGACCGGAGCACATAAAACAAATAATCAATAACACGCTGTATTCCATGCCGTTTCTTCCGGCACCCACAACAAACCAGCCCGCAGGGTAATGGACCAGGATAATGCCCATTAATAATTCCAGGCAAAAAATTATAGCGATGGGGATGATCCATTTTCCGTAAATAAAAATTATGGAAGCCCCAATTTCAAAAATTGTGATTGCCCAGGCAGTAAAGGGGGGGAATCCAATTGAACTCAGGTATACATCAAAATCAGCTACCGTTCCATTTCCTAATCGGGCGATACCATGTATTAATAGATTTCCGCCAGCAGCAAAACGGATCAATAGCACACCAATTTTAACGGTTGATATTTCCATACGGAACACAATTTAACGAATTGAATCCCAATCAGCCTTTTGAATGCGGAAAATTGTAACATCATTCCCCTTATAAACAGTCTGCTTTTCAGCAACCATTCCATTTTTTATGGCAACGTGGATGGATGGAGTGTTGCTAAGGCTAATAATTGAAATCAATGAACCGGAAAAATCATTATCAAATGCAAAATCCCTACACTTCCTTGCTGCCTCTGTAGCGTATCCATGCCCTCTGAAGCAGGGCAACAAGGAGTAGCCAATCTCCAATTCAGTAATCCCATCCACCTCTTGAACGAGCAATCCACAATGACCAATGAGTTCACCTGTATCATTGCTGACCAATGCGTTCATTCCACCACGATTTTCCTGATAACGATTCAATTGATTGGTGTACCATTTCCCGCATTCAATTTCAGGCGGTTCCAACTCCTGCTTCCAATGTAAAAATGAAGACGGGTCTTTAAAAAATGGCAACCAGAAATCAAAATCGGTATGTTGGATTTTTCTGAAACGGATACGGGCAGTTTCCTGATCTTCCAGTAAAAACATTATTGATTGGATTCTTTCACCGTTAAATTTGTAGAAGAAGTTACCAACTTCCCTTCTTTGTTCATACCCTCCACTACCACTTTATAATCACCGGGCAAATCGGAAGTATAGAATTCAAAAGCCGCATGCCCATTACTGTCGGTAATCACCATAGGATTCCAATACAATTGAGTACGCTGATCCGGCAATCTGCTTTCACGCTGTTTTTTACTTTCATATTTAGGAACATAAAACTCGCGTTGCAACTGAAGGCCTTCATAATCCAATGTGATGGCATTGGGATTTAACTCAAATCCAGCCATATCACCATCGTATGTGCTGAAACTCACGATCCCAAAAAAACTTACGGGGCCCTGAAGCCACCGATGCTGCACAACATCCAACCGTTTTATCTTTTTGGGGTCAATGTCCATTATTTCATCTTCATCAAAAATCGGGACACCATCTAGAAGAATTAAGGGGGACACTTTAAACGTTGCGTTTGCCCCCTTATCCACTACCATAAACTGAAATCCATCCTTTCGCTTTCGAACAAAAACACCAGGGACATATTCGCGTAATACTTCTTCCATGACAGGAAACCGTGTAAAGTCATCCAACAAATAAGTTGCATCCGGTTTACCGTAAAAAGCTGTTGAGTCGATACCACTGGGAGTTAAAAATTGAGCACTACCTTTATAAATATCTTCAGCCTGCATCGCCACACTTCTTTCAATAAGCTGATCCTTCCAGGACTCGGGCAGTATTAATGCATGATAGACCCGATCTGTATACTGTTCTGAGAATGGAGGATTCACTTTCACATTCAGGGTACTGTCTTCACTGGAATTTTTCTGGACAATAATTTTTGCTTTGCCATAAAAATTTAGCATTTCAAAATACTGTCTACCATCCATTCCACTTCGGGAAGGGTACAACCGTATTATTTTTCCGGGTGAAGAGAGATAACTCAACACCCCTGCCGCTGTAGTGTTGTCCGGTCGTGTGACTGTAGCCGTTACGATATGGCCCCGAACCTCAGGGATAAAAATTTGTGGGTTTGCAATGGTATCAAAAACCCGGTCCCAGTGAAATCTACGCCAGCCGTGGGTCAGCATCAGGTTATCGGCTGCAATTTTTGCCGTTGGTGAGTCACCAAAATAAAAATCAGGCGATTCGATCTCCCCCTTCAAATCAGAAGTTAACAACAAGTAGTTTTGGATATTTGCGCTTGAAGAAGAAAAGGAATCCATTTTATAAATTGACACAGATAAATCGTACGGACTTACGTTCTTGTGTGATATTAGATTCAAAT
This sequence comes from uncultured Roseivirgaceae bacterium, assembly GCA_964398945.1. Lineage (GTDB taxonomy): Bacteria > Bacteroidota > Bacteroidia > Cytophagales > Cyclobacteriaceae > JBGTGG01. The sequence continues at coordinate 75,332 of CAYNOT010000006.1, forward strand.
CAATTTTTACGCGACCGCGTGTTAAATAGCGGGCCTGATCAGAAGTGATGGAAATACCATTTACTTGAGTTGGTTGTTTGAAAAATAATCGCTCACAAACGGGTTTCATCATCACGTCAAAAATAGTTATATGCGAAATCCCTTCTGGCAATGTCTGGATGTCCATATCAAACTGAACAACGTTGTTGTTGAACATTCCGGATTGCGCCATAATGGTTTTATTCCTGGCGTGAACAAACAAATAAACCGCTTGTCGCGATAAAGCATCAGCGTTGGTTCGTACGCGGATATTGATTTGATTACCCTCAGTTTGTTCGGATACTTCCAATGCATACCCAACAGGTGCAACATCAGGCAATTCAAAAAATGTTTCTTTTTCCTGCTGAAGAAATGCTTTATACTTTTTATTTGCTTCCGGGGTGAAATAAAAATGACCGATTCCTAAATGATCGGGAGAAAAAGACACGACAATGTCCATGTTCTCGTCAACCACCATTCCGTTTCTGTTATTACCTCTTCCTGTATTATCGAGTACCTGAAAGGCAACTTTACTTTTTATCCCTTCAACCAAATTGCCACCTTCCGGGAAAAACTGAATATTGAATTCCGCTTTGGCTTGTTGCTTATCCTTTGTGTCACTCATAAAAGGGTTAATGATGGAGACCTCTTTGTGGAAATAAAATTCAGGACTATAATTCTTCATCCAATTGGTATAGGCTCGAACCTGGTAATTTCCTGTACCCATGGTTGCCGGAATAAAAAGAGAACCATTTCCTTTCCCTTCGTTTACTTCAACTTTGATTTGTATAACCGGTTTTGAATCTTGATCCAGTATCTCTACATACACCACTTTGCTGAGCATGCCTGGTGTGTGGAAGCTTGCATCAACCAAATAGATTTTAAACCACATGGTTTCACCTGTAAGATAAGATGGCCTGTCAAGATGGAGATAGATTTTCTCTTCGTAATTACCTTTTCGATATTCATCGAATGCATGAACAAGGCTATTGATTTTTTGATCCTGGGAGTATCCCCAAGATGAGACCAATAACAATAGTAGAAATATTAATTTCTTTACGCTCTTCATGCTCACTCCCAAAACAATGGTTTGGTTAAAGTGCCACCTTGAAGGCGGCAGTCTGTGCAAAAATTAGTACTGTACGTATAGCCAATAGTAGTAATACCTTCGACTATAGCATTTACGAATGATAGCCCTGCTACTTGTCCGATACTTCCAGCGTCTTGGACCGAAACAGAATCAACTTTGCACCCCATCAAATTTTTCCATGGCCGCATACCTTCTGGTAGCTCCCTGTTTTCAATAAAAATCCGCTTTTCCTGAATAGCACCTATATCAAAGTATCCAATAACAGGTTCTCCCAGATTATTTACATTCGAAATATTACCATTCACCCTGCCTGGTTGTGGATCAAATAGTCCTCCCAAATTCTCTGTCGTTTTCTGCAAGTTCAACCAATAGGTATAGGCTTCTTTTGTAAGCGCACGTTGCCTTACCAGGATACTATACTTGACTACTAACTTTGGGGATGAAATTGACACCTCATTAACAATGAAATTGGAAATGATATCGGAGTTTAATTCTCCTGATGATCCAATGATTATTTTTTTTGACTGTACAGTTTGCCAACAACGATTCAAATACTCTGAAGTAGGAATACCAACCACCTCACCATTTTCATATTTATAGATAGACCAAAACGCGGAGGTATACTCATACGTTTCTTCAAACATCCATTGATAATAGCGGGTGTTGTTCGTATCATCATGGGTATTGACAAGGATTTGAATTCCATCACGAAATTGATTAGGCCTCCACACCACACTATCAATAGGTGGGGTAGGTTTCATGGAAACATATTCCGAATAATACTCCCGGCCATCCTGCCGCTTGATTGAAAGTCGATATTGCTTATTATTGCTTATCGTTATGTTATCGTTTCGATATATACCATTGCCTTGATGGCTCATTGGAAATACAATTCCGTCAGCATCTTCAATTTGGAGGTGTGCATTTAGTTCAGGCGGAGGTGTGTCGTCAGATGCCAATGGAATGGCGCGTGAAAGCTTTACTTCAACAACACCGGATGAACCATCGATTGATCCATCCACAACCAGAAAATCAACCTGCTCATTTGCTACCGGTGGCGGATATTCTTCAATGCAGCCAATGCTTGTTAGCGTTAGAAAGAAAATCAATATGTACTCAATTTTCATTTCGCTAAAATTTAAAATTATAAGTAATAGTTGGAATGGGGCGTGCAAAAATTGAAAGCTTGTATCCTTTTATCACTCCATTTTCTGAGGTAAAATAAACAGAGTAGGCATTTGCCCTGCCTGTAAGGTTATAGACTGAAAACGTCCATGAACTGTGCGCAAGTTTTTTGATTTTATGGTTGCCTTCAATGTTGATTGAAAAATCTGTCCTGAAATAATCGGGTATCCGGTAGGCATTCCTGTCGGAATAATAAACGCGCTGTGTGCCACCCAATTCATATTTCGCAATCGGCAAGGTAATCGGTCGGCCTGTGCTATACGTTACATTCAAAGAAAAATTAAAACGTCTGCTGACCTTATAATTTCCAATAAAATTAAAAGCATGTGGTTTGTCATAGCTACTCGGGTAATAGTCACCATCGTTTATAGTCTCGGTTGAATACTCCCCCTGGGTTCTTAAAAATGAACGGGAATATGTATAACTGATCCAACCATTTAATTTCCCGAGCGATTTCTTTAGAAGAAACTCAACTCCATACGCTTTTCCCTCGGAGTCCAATACCTCAGTCTCCAAATGATTGTTGTTCAGCAAAATTGCACCATCTTTAAAATCAAGTGTGTTCGACATAATTTTATAATAGGCTTCGACAGACATTTCGATGGTGGTACCTTTCAAATTTTTATAATATCCCACTGAGAACTGATCCCCGATTTGCGGCCCAACGTAGGAGTCGCTCAGCTTCCAAATATCCGTGGGGGCAATGGCAGTAGTGTTGGATAACATCTGAATGTACTGTCGCATTCTGTTATAACTGAATTTTACAGAAGAGTTGTTAGAAATAGAATATCGCAAAGATAGGCGCGGTTCCAGGCCACCATAATTTGCTATTGATTTGCCTGCCGAGTAGCGGATAGTATCCTGAATTGTTGACTCACTCCTGGCGGCTCCTGCTCCATAGACATACACATCCCGTGGCCCAAGACTAGTATAAAATGAATAGCGTAAGCCACCATATACCGAAAGCTTCGAATTCACTTCATAATTTTCACCAATATAAATAGCACTCTCAATCCCTTGTTCGTGCTGGATTAAATTTGGGGTTACCTCCGATTGATTTCCGATAGGATTATAATTGCCGGGCTCTATTCCATAACGTACAATACTGGCACCCGCAGTTATCGTATGCTGTGCGTTTAAAAAATAACTCATGTCCGCTTTTGCATTCCATTGTTGGATTGAAAAATCCAAGGATGCAGCATTCACAGGATTGATGTCGCTTTCAACGGAGTACCTATACTGATTTACAGCTCCTGTAAACACACCGTATAATTTTTTATTAAAAACATGCTTCCATTTAACGGATCCATTCCAATCACCATAGCTATACAACGTATCGCTATTCAACGTGAATTTATCTTTACTCACGTATGCGGAGAAAAATAAATTGTTGTTGTCATCAATGATGTGGTTGACGCTTGCATTCAGATCATAAAAAGAACCGGTGCTATTCTGCAATTCTTTTGCATCTAGTCTTCTGAGTATCCAATCTGAATAGGTAGAGCGAAATCCAAGCAGGAAGGTAGTTTTGTCTTTGATGATCGGCCCCTCCAACGAAAGCCTGGCGGTAATCGGGCTAATCCCTCCTGATCCACTTATTTTTTTTGAATTTCCTTCGCGTGTACTTACATCCAACACCGATGATAATCTCCCGCCATATTCAGCATTGATCCCACTTTTATAAAGTTCAACACTTTTTAAAACATCCGGGTTAAATGTAGAAAAGAACCCGAACAAATGCGAAGGGTTATAAACCGTGGCATCGTTAAAAAGTATCAGGTTTTGGTTGGTTGCCCCACCCCGAACATTTATCCCGGTGGTCCCTTCACCAACTGTTTGAACTCCCGGCAAAGTAAGCATCACTTTCATAATATCCGTTTCCCCCATTACCAACGGCAACTGCTTCATGGTTTTAATGTCCAATTTTTCAACACCCATCTCCATGCTCGTCACCATTGCGCCACGCTCCGATTCCACTAACACTTCCTTTAGTGGCGTAATGTCTTCTTCCATTTCAATATCAATTTTTCCGTCACCATATAACATCACCTGCCGGGTGGTGGTTTTCATTCCAATACTTTGAACAGTAATTTCATGTTGGCCTTTTGGAATGGTCAGCGAAAAATAACCAAATTGATTTGTTGAGGTGCCCATTGATGATGCCTTAATATAAAGGGAGCCACCAATGACTGATTCTCCGGACTTGCTATCGCGTATAACACCTGTAATAGTAGCTGATCCCATAAGGTCATTCGTTTTCCTTCCGATGATATAAAGTTTTTCTTCCGCTATTTTTTTTACTTTCTCTTTTCCATCAAAATCCGAATAATCAAATGCTGTTTGAGCCCCGTCCGCCTGGCTACCGTCAAAGAATCCAATAGGCAATTGTGCCAACACTTTCCGATTATGTGTAATGAAGACTGACGTACCAGCAATGGTATATAAAAGTGGTGTGGCCTGAAGCGCCTGGTTCAAAGCCGAATCAATCGGAATTTTATTTCCTTCAAATGAAATGCGTATGCTATCGGTTACCTCTGTCTTGTAATAAAAGTGATATTTCGTCTGGCCTTCTACCGCCTCAACAAATTCATCAAATGAAACCGATTCATACCGACCCGAAATCGTTTGATAATTCTGTGCATACACCCATCCACTACAGGAAACTGCCAACAAAAGTGATGTAATGACTTTCTTAAGTAAATTTTTACAATGCATTACACGACTTTATTATTCTGATAACTGATCTTTCAAAGTCTTTTCGGAATGGAAGAGGTTGTTCGCGAAGGATTTGATTGACGTTGTCTTCAAAATCGCTTAACACCAAACGAACAGACCGCTTGCTCTTAATCGGGTAAAAAGTATTGTTACGAAACAAGTAATACTTATTCTTTTCATTAAACTCTTCTTCGATGGTGCTGGAAGAAATCACTTCCTTAAATTCCTTGCTTCTTCTTGCATAGAACTTGATCTCACCATCAACAAGCAAATCATAAAACCCTGGTTTAAGTACAGCGTTTGGCAGCCAAACAAATGTATGGCCATCCAATAAAAAATAACCTACTTTTTCTGACACCAATTGAATGGAATTTCCTCCAAAGTAATCCTGGATAATCACTTTGTCCTTAAATATATCATACAGCATTTCTTCATTCGTATAAAAACTTCCATTGTAGAAAACCGACCCAACCAACCAATCCTCCTTAAAATAAGGGTGTTGATCATTGCCCTTGTGATAAGGGCGGTAGTCAGTTCCTTCAAATAAATGGATATTGTCTTTGATCTTGTCTTTGTAGATAGCCTCCGCATTGAGCGCTGCCACTGACACAAAGCTTGAATCCGCCAAATACGTTTGCGCAGATAACCACGAAGTTGGTAGCAACAATATCCAGATCAAATGTATTTTCATTATTGGCAATTCGTGACGGGTGAAAATATATCAAATAGCATTAAGACACCGTACCACTCATAAGAAATAACATATTAAAAATTTTACTCCAGTGCCATTGTGCACTTTGTCCACCTTTGAAAAGCCGTTAGCTTTTTATTTCCTCTCTTCCATCGGCATATAAAGCAAACCTCCCTTTATCGCGTGGATGCGCTTGTTCACGTTCCGGCCACGGCCAACCGCCAAATTGTGTACGTTGATATTCTTCGAAAGCTTCATAAATCTCAGCCTGCGTGTTCATCACAAAAGGTCCGTGCTGTGCCACTGGCTCATTGATTGGTCTCCCTTGCAACACCAACAAATAACAATCTTCCACTCCAGCTTCTAATCTAATATCCATTTCTGGTCTGATTTGAGCTGCGTGATTTGATGGGATTTCTTTCCCATCCAGCTTTATTGAATTGCCCTTATAAAAGTAGAGTGACCGATTCACGCCCTTCTCCCCTTTCGGTAATGTCCAGGTTGCACCCGCATCGAGTTTAATGGTCAAAATCAAAACATGGTTTTCAGGATTGGCCGCCCAGGAATCCGGTGTTGGGTCCAATGCCCTAACATTGCCAACTTTTCCGGCAACCACTTCCACCTGAACGGTTTTCCCGTTTTCATCCTGCTCCTTTATAACCGGAATCGAATCCCCCCACAACATTTTGAAATGTGGCTCCACAAACTTGGATGCTTTTGGCAAATTCAACCATATTTGAAATATTTCGAATGGATTGGGTTTGTCTTTATATATAAGCGGGAACATTTCAGAATGCTGCACGCCTTTACCCGCGGTCATCCATTGTACATCATCTTTACTAAATCGTCCGGCTGCTCCTAGCGAATCAGTATGGTCAACAAAACCCTCTTTACAAATCGTAACGGTTTCAAACCCGCGATGTGGATGGTACGGAAATCCGGGCATCGTCTCACCGTGGTACATGCGCCACCCATCTTTAATGGTAAAATCCTGCCCTATATTTCTACCGGCAAGCGAAACCGCAGGCCCCATATAGTCATTGCCTTTTGGAAATTCATCACGATGATGTACGCAAAACAAAAACGGATCTTGTGTTTTCCATGGAAACCCCAATGGGGTTACATCTATTATACTTTCATTCATAACAATTCTATTCGTTGAGTTCTGAAAACACTGCTCGTCTTAAAATAGTTTTGGAACAACACTACACAATTTTAATTCCTTCCGGTGAAATGGAAATCTTCTTTTCTTTGTATAAAGACCCAATTGCCTTTTTAAAAACCTTTTTGCTCATTCCAAATTTTGAATAGATTTCTTCTGGCGAACTCTTATCCGAAACGGGCATAAATCCATTGTTATGCTGTAGTATCGCAAATACTTCTTGTGAAGTTCCGTCAATGAAATTTTCATATCCAATCGGTTGAAGGGAAATGTCCAGTTTATTATCCTCACGTATATTCTTCACATATCCGGGAAGCTTATCCCCAATATTCAATGGTTTGAATATCTCGTTTTCAAATACCAATCCTTTATGCAGGTTGTTGACAATCACAGAATATCCCAGATCCGTTTTTTGCATCACCAACAACTCCACAGCATCACCTTCTCCAACGGTCAGGTTTTCATTGTCCAAATGCTTTTCAATTTTATTGCTCGCATACAGCCGGTCTGTTTCAGCATCCAACATCATGTACACCATATACCATCGATCAACTTCCATCTTTTGGCGCTGCTCGTTGTTGGGAACAAGCAATTCCTTTTCCATCCCCCAATCCATAAAGGCACCCACATACGAAACATCCGTTACCCGAAGGAATGCAAATTTGTTCAACAAAATTTTAGGGGCAATGTTGGTGGCAACCTTTCGGTCTTCATGGTCACGATAGACAAAGACCGTTAGTTTTTCATCCAATGCAAATTTCTTGGGACAATATTTGTTCGGCAGTAAAACATCTTCACCCGCATCATCACCTAAGTACAGACCAACACTGGTTTCGCGTAAAATCCTCAATTCGTTATACTGTCCTACAGCAATCATGATAAATTATTTCTTGTAAAACTAAGCAATTTAAATGAGGTCTTTGAGCTCAAGAAATATCCCCACTCCCCCTAAAAACAAACATAAAGGTGAATAAACCTTTGTATCCATCTGTGCAAAAGGAGTCTGCTTCACTTTCTTGAAAAATCCGATGTAATTAAAGTCCCCAATGGAACGAACAATAAAAATTGCACTAATGACCCATCCGGCAAAATCGTGAACAAGCGCGGGAAGGTGAAGTTCAAAAAATGAACTTTTAATAAAATAAAAAACACAAAACAGAAGAAGGCCAAAACCCACTATGGCGCTATCGATTTTCTTTGGGTTAAGCACACGCTCCCCACGCTCGTTGGTGGGCAAGGCTTTATCAAACCCCCATTTATTTCCCGCTACCCAATTAAAATGAATGATTGCCAGTGTCAAAAAAATAACACTTTGGAGTAAGGCTAATATTTTATACATAGTTGGTTAAGTTATCAGAAAGATAGTGTTAAATAAAATCCTGGTAAATGAACTGGCTGAATTTGCTCAGCATTTAATGGGGATTTAGGTCACGCTGATGTGAAAAAATCTAAATTTCACTAACGCGCACTTTCTTTGTTTTTAATTTTGTATTGTTCACAAGCTTTATAACATTGGATATTTTGGAACCCAGCACACCGACATACGCACAATCCTGTTGGATTTCGATAACACTTAATTCGTCTTTCGTGAGTTTACCCTGCTTCATCAATAACCCTGCAATATCCCCTTTTGAAATTTTATCCCTGCGGCCTCCGCCAATATATAATGTCCTCCATTTTGATGGTGTCGGCCAACCACCTTCCTTAAGCTTTTCAACTTCAACATCATCAATATAATCCGGAATATCATTGTTTTTTTCTTTCAAAATATAAGCCGTTCCATCGCGTTTCATCCGGGCTGTCCGGCCATTTCGATGGACAAATTCATGCTCTTTATTGGGAAGTTGAAAATGAATGATAAAGCGGATTTCCGGAACATCAATTCCACGCGCTGCCAAATCGGTTGCCAACAATAACCGATACGTTCCATTCCGGAATTTTATCAGCGCCTGCTCCCGATCGCGTTGCTCCATCCCTCCATAAAAGCAACCATGATCAATATTCTTATCGCTGAGATGCTCACTTACCTCGGCAATGGTATCTTTAAAATTGCAAAACACAATTCCGGGGTGGTCCCCAATATGGCAAAGTGCAGCGACAAGTGTTTCCAATTTATTCGATGCTGAAATTGCCTTTATTTTAAGTTGGGATTCTACCGCTGCTAAATAATTAAGTACAAGCTGATTTTTTAATCCTACAAAAACAGGAATCTTAACCCCTTGCGATGCAGACGTCAGGATTTTTTTCTGAACCTGAGGTATCGCCTTGAGGATTTCAGTCATCTCTTTTTCAAAACCTATCTCCAGCGATTTATCAAACTCATCCAACACCAACGCTTTGATATCATCAACAGGAAATGATCCCTTTCGTAAATGGTCTGCAATTCGACCGGGTGTTCCAACCAAAATAGCTGGCCGGTGTTTTAAATCAATTTTATCCTGTGATCCGACCCTTCCACCGTACACGGCATTGGTTTTGAAACCACTTCCCATTGTACGTGCCACCTGTTCTATCTGAATGGCCAATTCACGCGTGGGGACAACGATCAGCGCCTGTACTTCTTTGCAAGCCTCATCCAACAACTCTACAACAGGCAATAAAAATGCGAGCGTTTTTCCCGTTCCGGTTGGTGATAACAACACAACTTCATCGGAAGACCGAATGGTGGCGATGGTTTTCTCCTGCATTTCATTGAGTTGTGCAATGCCTAATTTCTCTAAGATCGATTTTTGATTTTTGCTTGGGTTCGCCATGCACAAAGCTACACACTATTTATCAGCGAACTATGGAAATAAATTGTTCCTATCCTACAGAACTCCGTTGTCTGGAAATAGTACTAAAAATCAGTAGTGCACAACTTTACACTCAGGATGTAATGCTTTGAACTTTTCTACAGTACGGATAGAAATTTTTGTATTGTAACCGTTCAATGATTGTAGCGAAAGACCCTCCACCGGGCTAAGTTTCTTTACGTTGGTATTGGAACAGTCAAGATGTTCCAGGCTTTTAAAGTTTTCAAGGTTGTTGAGTTTTTTGATAGGCGTGCCCGAACAATTAAAGGTTTTTAGATTGGGTAGTTGTCCGAGGTTGCGCAAATCTTTGATGGCTGTATTGGAAAGATCAAGATGCTGAAGTGACTCCGGCAACCCCTGTGATTCTATATATTGAATTGGGCTGTTCGTTGCTTGCAGTGAAACAAGTGATTGAAAATTCCCCAGCCAGGGAATGGTGGTGATGGCGGTTCCTGAAAAGGAAAGTTCTTTTAAGCGAACAAATTCAGAAAAAGCATTCAAGTCAGCTACGCGGACGTCTTTGAATTGAAATTTGGTTTGTTCAACAAGACGATGAAAACTTTCGCGTGTGGTGTCCGAAAGATGTGCTTTAAAAACATCTCTCCAATTTTCGGATAATCCATCCCACCAACGCTTCACGTGAATGGTTTTATAAACCAGAAGGCAATCCGGGTTTTTGCTTAGAAATTCACGGGCAGTAATATCATGAATCACAGTTTCATCTGCATAAACCCTTTGTAGTGATGGCAAGATCAGTGTTTCCAGGTTTTCTATTTTGCTGTTGTCAGCGTGGAGGGTTTTAAGCGTGGTAAATCCGGCAAGCATGGAAATATCATGCACAGCTGTTCCGCTAATATCTAAATAGGAAATCTTCTCATGTTCTTGAATTGGCAGCAAATCCGTAATTGCCGTGCCACTAACAATGACCACCTCAAGGTTGGTTAATTTTCGTAGCGGTTCTAAAGTAGTAAGATGGCTAATCCCGGTAATGTTAATCGAGTCGAGTCGAGAAATACTGAAAAGGTCCTCTTTTGTTGGGGGAAGTGTAGCAACAATGGTTTTGGCAAAAATATTTTTCCATTCCGGTGATAGTGCATTCCACCACGAATGCAAATTATCTGAATCAAAAATAATCCTCACTTTTGGATTTACAGCAATCAACCGGTCTGCTGCCTTTCGGTCAATATTGGTATAGTCGGCATAAATGGTTTTTAAAGAACCAGTTTTCTGCAGGGGCAACAAATCAGCAATGTGCGTGTAATTGGCGCGCAACACCTCAAGGTTTGTTGCATTGCTAAGCGGTTCAAGATTGGCTACCTGCGTACTGTCAATACTGAGTACTTTCAATGCTTGCCAATTCTTTAAAGGTGCCAAGTCTTTCACATTGGTGCCCGAAATAGTTAAGATGGAAACATGCGCGAGGTTCTCGATTGAAGAAAGGCCTGTAAGCCTGGTGTTGGCAATATCTATTTCTTTTAAGGAATCAAGACTAGCAAGCGGGGAAAAATCCTGTACAGGGATATTCCTTGCATAAAAATTTTGCAGGAGTTTCATATTCTCCAACACCCCAATATCGCTCACCAGTGTATTGCTGATATCGAGGTTAATCATCTTGTTGGAGTACTTTAATGGGGAAAGGTCCGAAATTTTTGTGTTGGAAAGATCAAGTGTTTCCAGTTCTGTTAGGTTGCGGAGTGGCGTAAGGTTTGAAATATTTGTGCGCGATAAATTGAGAAACTTCAGCTTGTGAAGCCGGTCAAGCGGATCAAGGCTTTGGATATAGTTGTTTTTACTTAAATCAAGATCTTCTACCGCAATGATTTTCCTGATATTGTCCAACGATAAACTATCCATCGGATTGAAACCAGGGAACTGCTTCGCCAGCAATAGTGTGCGCCACTCAAGCGATAAATCCTTCCACCAATTGGCCAGCACAGCAGCTTGATTGATTTCATTTGTGTACACACTTACTATTTGTAAGTCCTGGCTTGCGGGATCGTAGTTTATCTCAATATACCGGGGAATGGTGTTCGTTATTTTTTCGCCTTCCGATGTAGTGCCGGTAAGCGTTCGCCTGGCAGTAACTTTATAAAAAAGTTCTCCACTGGTCAGCGTGCTGATTTTAATATCTTCAATTGCAAAATCAAATTTCACATCGTTGAAAAAGAAATCCACATCTTTCAAATATGCCACCACATCTTTATTGGTGATCACGATTCGTTCCGTATCCAGATCGTCTTCTACTTGCACCTTTCCATCACGAAATATCTTTGCATAACTTTGCTTTACTACTACTTCTTTATCTCGTGTGGAGGTGCTGCTACTTCCCAATGTGTTCAGTAAGTACTGCAAGAAAGCAACAATATCTTTTACACGCTTCTCATCTTCCGCTGGGGTGGTCTCCTTTTTTTGTACCTCGGTTTTTTGAACAGGTTTGTTTGCGGGCTTTTTCTTCTGAGCTTGAGTGATAACTGAAAAAGAGAGCAGCACCAATAATCCTACCCACGCGATAACCCTTTGTGGCCTTAGCACATTTCTTTGCGTCTTTGCGTGAAAAAAAATAGAGGACATGAGTGTTTTAATTATATAAATACCTCAACAAAAGTTGCTTCTCCGCTTCGCTGTTGATTTTAACCAAGTTCGAAATCAACCAGCCGGTATTATAGCCACGCCTGTTAAATTGCGAAAGCTCAAAATACCATCCGTCCAATTGAAAAAAATGAAACTTCACCTGCTCAACCGATTTAAACTTAAGATTTCCCTTTTTCATTTCATACAGGAAAACCGATAGATGGTCAGGCTTGAATTTCTTTGATGCATATTGTGCTACCGAATCTTTGTTCGAAAATGCTTTTCTCAAATTCATAAACTCCAGTTCATGGCTCATGGGATGGAGGAATTTCCCCACCCTGGTAGTGTCATGTTGAAAGTATGGATCAAACATATCGGCATGTGCATGTGTGATCACCCACTTGTAGCCAAGATGATCTTTTTCCAACTGCATATACAGCACTACAGGTTGTTCCTTGCCATTCATTGTAAAATGGGCCTGGACTTCAGAAAACCAATTCGCTCCATTGAAATTTAAAATGGTGGACTCATTTTTTTCAAGCACATGCTTTGCGAAATCGACTTTGAGTGCGGGGTTGATCCCCGTGTTGCTTTCATCAAACAACATCGACAAATAGCGCTTTCTCAACTTCTCACTGTGGTATTGTTTATCGCCCGGATAATACCGTTCACCTTTTTCATCTTCTTCACCATTAAACCTTCTGAAGAATTGGTTGACCTGTTTGGACTCCGTATACAATTTACTTTCATCTTGCATACCGTCTACCACTTGCGCAACAAGTGGCGACACGATGAGCATCAACAGTAAAGCAATGGAATATTTCCGCACAAAGAAAAGTTTAAACATCCGTTTCGGTTACACGGATATCGCCCAGCATTACATCCCAAAATTCTATGGTACGACCCGCAACTTGCGTTTTCTTCCGTTCTACATAAATCGTAATATCCTTTTTAGTAGTGTCCTTGTATTGCAAGCCATCTTCCGATTCACCTTCAAAGCGTTGATAGATCGTGATCACACCAACATAGCGTCCGTCCGGTTGTCTTTGCAGATCGCTGATATAATGAATGTCATACCATTTGATGGTGACACGATCATAGTTAAGTGCCATTAAACGCTCAAAATATTTACGTACTTTATAATAGTTTACTTCTTTGCTGGTCAGTGACGAAACACCCATCTCGCTATCCGGTGAGAAAAGCTCTTCAGCACGGTCCATCACCCGGGTAGCTTCCGCGTATGCAGTTTTTTTATTGCCAATAATGCTGATGTACTTACTTAAATCCCTCACTTTTTCAAGCGCAAGCGAGTCAATGGCTTGTTTTCTTTTCGGACTTATTTCAGCCGATTGGGCAAAAGCGCCAGCGGAAATAAAAATTGTTACGATTAATAAGGAAATGTATTTACTTAACAGTTTCATAAGTTCTTAATAAGGTTGATGACTTTAATAGTTGTGATCAATTTTTTCGCAATTCAAGTTCGGTGATTTTACCGGTGCCATCCGTTTTGATATCGGAGATGGCATTTATACTTTTCTTTTGATCCTTCAAGTAGTTGAGATAATCTTTTATAGTAGTGGGCTTATCATAATCCTTAATGCCCCCCTCCTCACTGATTACAATCAACACGGGAGTATTGGGCGAGGCAAACATGGTGAGTGCTTCGTTGATACTGGTGTTGGCCGAAGTTGTATTACCAGCCTGCGCAATAGCATTAAAATATTGGCCAAGCTTATTGGTAGGCGAGTTGGCCTTCATTTCATTTTCCCGCCTTAACTTCTCTTCCGCCTCAAGCCGTGCCCGTTCTGCTGCAGCGGCTTGTTCTTTCGCCAATTCTTCTGCTTTTCGATTCTTTTCGGCTTGTTCAATTCTGGCCTTCTCAGCCGCAGATGCCTCCATGGCTTTCTTTTTACTTTTGCAGCCAAAGGCACTGCTCAATACAATAATGAGGACAATCAATCCTGAAAATTTTCTGGTAGTTAGCATCATTTTTTAGCTTTAGTTTTCTTAATAACGACACATACATAGAAAAGTACATGCCATTCTTTTAACGACTTGTTTTAGGGAATAGGCTTCGTATAGGGTAGACCGCGAGCGGGCTTGTCCACAAAATTGTGGATTTTTTTACCCAATAAATTTTTATGAGGATTAAATTTCGATTAAAACCCGTCCGACCGCTTAGAGCGGTCGGACGGGTAAAGCTTAAATCTTTTTCCTTTTCATTTTTAGTAATCTACGCGCTTCATCTACAGCCAAGCAACAAATGTTCGTGGAGAAATGATCATCATTTTCAGCTAATTGGTATGCGTTAATAAAATGATAGTATGCACGAATTGCGATGGGGTCATTTTTGGCATCCAACAACGTTTGGTATGACGAATATCGAAAGTCCTTTCCGAATACATCATCCACATACATTTTCAGTGTATCATCGGTAACAGTAATGGGATTATTTAGTTTCTGTCTGTACGCTCTGCGCTCCTCCCTATTTTCCCGCATGAGCATATCCTTAACGATTCCTTCTTTCATTGCCTGGAAATCCCCTTGATCCCGATCAGGATGTGCCATCAACGAATTTCCATTTTCATCTGCAGGGTATAACCAAAATCTTCCTTTTAAGGATTTCTTGGTTTTTCGAGGTAACCGGAATTTTTTCATCATTAATTTTTTTGATGTAATGATCAATGATTTTTGCCCTGCTCATATTAACGCTGAACGGAATTTTTACTTCAACACCCCCAACGCTTTCCCTACTTCCGTAAACGCTGCAATCGCTT
Organism: uncultured Roseivirgaceae bacterium; assembly: GCA_964398945.1. GTDB lineage: Bacteria > Bacteroidota > Bacteroidia > Cytophagales > Cyclobacteriaceae > JBGTGG01. The sequence continues at coordinate 90,333 of CAYNOT010000006.1, forward strand.
TATCCAAATGATGGCGCTCGTGTGCAGCTGAAAGTTGAACGCGTATACGCGCTTGTCCTTTTGCTACCACCGGGAAGAAAAACCCGATCACATAAATTCCTTTTTCCAATAATTTGTCGGCAAACTGTTGTGCCAACGGTGCTTCATACAGCATGATCGGGACAATCGGGTGTTCACCGGGCTTGATATCAAATCCTGCTTTCGTCATTTCGGTGCGGAAGTACTTTGTGTTTTCTTCCAGCTTGTCGCGCAAGGTTGTTGCTTCTGAAAGCATGTTGAAGACTTCAATGGATGCCCCGGTAATGGAAGGTGCCAATGTGTTGGAAAACAAATACGGGCGCGAACGCTGGCGCAAAATTTCAATGATTTCTTTTTTCGCGGAAGTAAAGCCACCGGATGCACCGCCTAATGCTTTTCCTAATGTTCCGGTGATGATATCCACACGGCCCATTACATTTCTGAACTCATGCACGCCCCTCCCGGTCTTGCCCAGAAACCCGGTTGAGTGGCATTCATCGCTCATTACCAATGCTTCGTATTTATCCGCCAAATCACAAATCAAATCAAGGCGGGCAATCGTTCCATCCATGGAGAACGCACCATCGGTAACAATCATAATCTGCTTGGCGCCTTTTGCGCGCGCATCTTTCAATTGTGTTTCTAAATCCTCCATGTTGTTGTGCTTGTAGCGATAGCGCATCGCTTTGCACAACCGAACACCATCAATAATGGAAGCGTGGTTTAGCTCATCCGAAATAATCGCATCCTCAGCGCCCAGCAATGGTTCGAACACGCCACCGTTCGCATCAAAGGCTGCGGCATATAATATAGTATCTTCCATTCCGAGAAAATCGGAAATCTTTTGTTCCAGTTCTTTGTGGATATCCTGTGTCCCGCAGATAAACCGCACAGACGACATCCCAAAACCATGCGTATCAATTGCTTTCTTCGCAGCTTCAACCACCCGCGGGTGGGAAGAAAGCCCCAGGTAATTATTTGCGCAGAAGTTTATAACGGATTTTCCGTCTTGCGTTTTAATGTCCGCTCCTTGCGGGGTAACGATAATGCGTTCCTTTTTATAGAGGCCCGCTTCACGGATGGCTTCAAGTTCTTTTTGAAGAACAGGCAGAAATTTTGAGTACATAAAGATCAAATTGGTTTATTTCCTAACAACTACAATGGCAAAGCGGTCATAAGGTTAACGGGTCGATTACCGAAAGGCCATTTATCGAAAAATCAGAAGTATTACGTGTAATAAGGGTAGCCTTCTGCAAAATTGCCGTTGCTGCAATAATTGCATCCGGTATTTTTATCTTATAACCCTTGCGCAATGAAATTGTCTTTTCAACCACCTCACCAGATACTGGCAAAACGATTGCCGTTCCTATAAAAGTTTCCAATTTCTTCATATCTTCAGGATCTCCGTTAAAGCCCAACACTTCTATTTTGGTGATAACCGATAAAAGTAATTCTTTGTCAATAATAACATCCAACTTACCCAAAATTGCTTTTGGATATAAGTTACCGACATATTGGATAGCAGCATTACTGTCTAATAAGTACTTCATTCCCATTCGTGCCGACTTTGTTCAATATGCCGGAGCAATTGATTGGTTGTCGCTTTCGAAATGCTTCCCCGAAGTTGAGAGGGCCTAAGCGGGATTTTGGTATCACGGGATTCTTCTTTGTGCAAGCGGATCAGCTTTAATTCTTCGAGGCCACGAAGAATTTTCATTGCTTTAGCGTTTATCAGTTCTATTATGACCGTTTGCATGATTAATAAATGGAGTCTTTCCCAAAATTATCAATTATTGCTATAATACTTTGCTTTGCGGGACAAAATCTTCATTCAGGGTTTTGGCCGATACGATTGTGCGATTATTCCCTTCAAATTTCTTTAACTTTCAGCCCCATTTGAAGGTTTTAAACAAATGAAAAAACAGAAAATTCTAATCATTGGAGCGAGTGGCCAGTTGGGGTCGGAATTAACGCAGGGGTTGTGGGATTTATACGGAATGGAGAATGTGATCGCCACCGATGTTAAAGACCCTGAAGGCATTTTAGCCAAAGGGAATTTTGAAATCCTGGATGTGCTCAAGCAAAAAAACCTTTTCGAATTCATTCAAAAAAACAACATCACCCAGGTTTACCACCTGGCCGCATTGCTTTCCGCTACCGGGGAGAAAAACCCCAAATTTGCCTGGCAGCTCAATATGGACGGGCTCCTCCATGTATTGGATGCGGCTGTTGAATTCAACATCGAGAAAGTCTACTGGCCGAGTTCGATTGCTGTATTTGGCCCGAACACCCCGATGGACATGACACCGCAAAACACCACCATGGACCCCACCACGGTTTATGGTATCTCCAAACAAGCGGGCGAGCGGTGGTGCGATTGGTATTTCAGAAACAAAGGTGTGGATGTACGCAGTCTCCGGTACCCGGGATTGATCGGTTACAAATCAAAGCCGGGTGGTGGCACTACGGATTATGCTGTGGATATTTTTTTCAAGGCATTGCAAGAAAAAAAATACGAATGCTTTTTAAAAGCTGATACGTATTTACCCATGATGTACATGGACGATGCGGTAAAGGCTACGTTGGATTTGATGGAAGCACCCAAAGAAAAAATCAACGTGCGTTCGAGTTACAATGTATCCGCAATGAGCTTTAGCCCACAGGAGATTGCGGCTGAAATCAAAAAGCACATTCCGGATTTTAAGATTACCTACAATCCCGATTTCCGACAAGGTATTGCAGACAGTTGGCCCAACTCAATTGACGACTCGTGTGCGCGCGCAGAGTGGGGTTGGGAAAATAAATTCGGATTGAAAGAAATGACGGAAGATATCCTTACGAATTTGCCTGCGCTGGTTTAGTTTACTACAAAGCGCACCGTTTTTCTTTCTTGCCCTTGTTGCACGATCAGGAAATATAAACCCGATGTTAATGTTTTACCAATAGTGTATTCACTATCAAATCCATTGGGTTGTATAAAAGAAGAAAACACCTCGGCACCGGATGCATTTAACACCCTGCAATACAAAGCACCCTCAGCGGAATAATTCAATTGAAATTTCACATCGTTGCCAACCGCAGGATTGGGAGCAACAATAAGCTGTTCAGCACCTTCAAAATTTGCGGTAACAACTCCAAAGTATTCTGTATACCCATCAAAGTCGATAGCTTTTAACCGGTAATAGGTTCTTCCCAATAAGGGCTGTTTATCCGTAAAAGAATAATCGATTCTCGAAGTACTAATGCCGGCACCTTCACGCTCGCCAATTTCAACAAACGTTTTCCCATCACGGGTTTTCTCAATCACAAAGCGATCAAAGTTTAATTCTGAAGCGGTTGCCCAATGCAAGGTTACTTCCTTATCATTTTTTGCGAGATAAAAATGGAGCAGTTCTACTGGAAGGATACCCAGGTTATCAACAAAATCAGAAAGTGAAGGATTCTCATTGGCCAGGTCTGTTGCATTCCCAATGTTCGCGGCATCGGTCGGTGAACATGCCTGCCAAGGAAAACACCCACCTATGCTTCCCCCACCCGATGCAGAAGTGGTACCGAAAACATAGAAATTCGCATTATTGACAATATGCCCATTGGTAACATTTACGTTTCCCTGTACAACCACATTGCCACCATTCGCCATATTGAAACTTCCTTGCAAGGTCAGGTTTCCTGTAATGATCAAAATCCCACCTGCGGGCACATTCATAGAGGCCCCGGAGCCAAGGGTAACATTGCCCACAATGTAAAGGGTATCATTAACGGTTACCACGGGATTGGCATTATTTATAGTAAGTCCACCGCTTTCAACACGCACATAGCCATAAATGTTAATGGCATCAGCATTTGAGTTTGTTGGATTGCCAGGGGTAGCAGGCGCCCAAGTTTCACTTACCGGAAGTCGTGTCCATGTAGATACATCGTTCCAATTTCCGTTATGATTGTTGGCAGAGACATAGGTGATTTGTGAATGGGCAACATTGACAAACAAGAATACGAGCGAAATGAAAATCGCTAAGAATCGTAATCCCCAAAATACATGTGACGAATTGACACTCACTGAATCCATTTTCATTGCAACTCTTTTCATACCTGATAGACTTCCCTGCTATAATGCTTTTAAAACCCGATAAGTAAACGGAATTTTCCGTGAAAATATTGAAGAATTTAAAAACAGGGGCACTTTGTAGTGATTTCTTAATGCATAAAAGAAAATAAAAATCCGGAATTTATATTCCGCACACGTTTGCAATGTCGAATCCTTACGCAGAGTTTATCAATTGCGCATTACCATCACGGTCTGGACGAAAGAAACAAAGATTTACCATAGAGCCCGGTAAATAGTATATTGCAATCGTTAATCCGGCACACTATGAGCGATTTCCATAACCTGCAAATCAATGAAGAAAACAATATACTGACTGTAACAGTGGCAAGGCCCCAGGCGCTCAATGCGCTCAACTTAGCTACCCTAAGCGAACTGCGCAAAGCCATGTTACACGCCCTGAATTCAAATGAAGTTAAAGGAATAATCCTCACCGGGGAAGGTGACAAAGCTTTTGTTGCAGGTGCGGATATTAAAGAGCTATCCGCTTTAAACCAAACGGAGGCTGAAAAGCTTGCCCGTGATGGGCAGGCATTGTTTAAAATGATTGAAGATTGCCCGAAGCCGGTTATTGCTGCCGTCAATGGTTTTGCGCTTGGGGGCGGATGTGAAATGGCCATGGCATGCCATATACGCATCGCAACAGCCAATGCAAAATTTGGCCAGCCGGAAGTAAACTTGGGAACCATACCGGGTTATGGCGGAACGCAACGATTAACACAATTGGTTGGAAGGGGCAAAGCACTGGAATTATTGTTGACCGGTGATTTAATCGATGCGCAGGAAGCAAAAACGTTAGGGTTGGTAAACCATGTTGTGGATACACAAGAAGAACTGATGGAACTTGCACATAAAATCATGGGGAAAATTTCTGCCAAAGGCCCCATTGCAATCGCCAACGTAATCAAAAGCGTGAATGCAGGTTTTGGCTTTGAAGCTGCGGGGTATGATGCAGAAGCCAAAAACTTCGGGGCGTGCGCTGCCACAAATGATTTTAAAGAAGGCACCGCTGCTTTCATCGAAAAGAGAAAAGCAATTTTTAAGGGAAACTAAATTGGGCAAACTCAAAAGTCTGGCAGGCGAAACCGCGCTTTATGGTTTGGGGACGATCATCCCCCGGCTTTTTAATTTTTTCCTGGTGCCCTTGCATACCCGCATCTTTCAGGATCCAAATGATTTTGGCGTTGTCACTTACTTGTATGCATTTGTTGGGTTCCTCAATATTGTCTACACATTTGGTATGGAAACGGCTTTCTTCCGGTTTGCCACAAAGACCAATGATATCAACCGGATCTTTAACATTGCTCAAACCTTCGTCTTTCTTATAAGTATAAGCTTATCGCTTTTTTTCATTCTGTTTGCCGATACGATTGCCAGCAGTTTGGAAATCCCCGACCAGCCGCAATACATCGTATGGTTGTCTTTGATCCTTGCTTTCGATGCCATTGTGGCATTGCCATTTGCCCGCTTACGGTTGGAGAAAAAACCAATCTCATTTGCCATCGCAAAAATCACGAACATCGTACTGGTGGTGGCATTGAATTTTTACTTTCTTACCATCCACTATGATCCAACAGTAGGAATTGGATATATCTTTTTGGCAACCTTGATCGCAAATGGTTTTTACCTGTTATACTTTGCGAAATCACTTCTCCAATGGCGGCCCCGTTTCGATAAGGAAATTTTTGCTTCGATGTTCCAGTATGCTTACCCGTTGATGTTTATTGGTTTAGCGGGCATGACCAACGAAATGTTTTCACGCATTATGTTACTGGCGTGGTTGCCCGATAACTTTTATCCGGGCAAAAGTGCAAATTATGCAATCGGTGTTTTTGGTGCGTGTTATAAATATGCTGCCATCATGAACCTTGGCATTCAGGCGTTTCGCTTTTCGTCTGAACCTTTCTTTTTTTCAAATGCTGCCGACAAAAATTCACCAACACTGTTTGCGCGCGTCAACCACTACTTTGTAATTGTTGGTTGCTTTGTTTTGCTGAGTGTCAGCATCAACATGGACATCCTTAAATATTTTCTGGGGGGCGAAGCCTATTGGGAAGGGCTGAACATCGTCCCCATCCTTTTAACAGGGTACTTGTTTTTAGGAATCTACTTTAATTTTTCGTTTTGGTACAAACTCACCGATAAAACCCACTATGGCACACTGATCACCATCATTGGTGCAGTCATCACAGTTCTCGGAAATTATATTCTCATTCCGGTTTTAGGATACATGGGGAGCAGTATTGTTACACTGGTTACGTATGCGTCTATGGCTGCCATTTGTTATGGGCTTGGTCAGAAATATTATCCGATACCGTATCCAATCGGAAAAAGTATCCTTTATATCGGCAGTACACTTATAATCGCTTATGGAACAAGGTCCCTCACCTTTTCAACACAATGGGCTGCAACATCGGTACATGTTGCCATTATGATCCTTTTTGTTTCTGTGATTTATTTGATCGAAAGAAAAAACCTGAAATCGCCATAGCGGTTGGATCAAAAAACGCAAATCCTGTGAAATCCGAAGGTTTCCCTACTCCGGCATTAGCCCTGGTAAAACCATTATTTTAATTAAATTAGTTACTTTTGTGGGCAACCAGCCAATTTGAGGCCATTCATTCAAACACGTAATACCAAGACTTGAAATCACAAACACGATATTGCCTTTGCCTGCTGGTCCTGTTGGCTGCATTGACCCCGCAACATGTGATTGCGCAAAAGAACAAACGTGGGAGCAGTGAACTTGATAGCAAGAAATTACGCGAAGCGGAGTTCTTGTTTACAGAGGGTGAGAAGTTTTTCATTTTAGAAGATTATTCAAAAGCACTTCATTATTATCACAAAGCGCTGGAATTCAACCCTACCAATGCCACCATCTATTATAAAATTGCAGAAGTGCTCAATACAACCTCAAAACAAGATGATGTTTTAAAAGCCTCATTGAGCATTGAAACAGCAATAAAGTATGAAAAGAAAAACAAGTACTTCTATCTGCTGGCCATTGACATCTTTAATAACCTGACCCGTTTTGATAAATCAGCGCAGATGTATGAGCAACTGATCACCGAAGTGGAAGGTAGTGAAGGGTATCTTTTTGAACTCGCACAAATTTATGAGTTTGGAAATCAACGCGGTGAAGCCATCAAAGCATACGATCGTGCTGAACGTTTTTTTGGTGTGAACGAAACTTCTTCCATTCAAAAGCTTCGCTTATTTTTTGAAGCAGGAAACCAAAAAGCCGCAATTGCTGAAGGTGAGAAGTTACTGGCTGCCTTTCCGGGTGATGAACGTTACATCATGGGTTTCACAGAAGTGCTGAGCCAACAAAAATTGCAACCGTTGGGCATCCAATACCTTGAGCAGTTCATCAAAGAAAACCCTGAAACCAGTCAATCAAAAATTTTATTGGCAGGCCTCTATCGTGACAACGGACAAGAAGCCAAGGCCAGGGAAATCCTTCCGCGAATTTTTGAAGACCCGAGGGTTGATCTCACGAGCAAGCTGATCATACTCGGTGCATACAGTACAGAAATCAATCGCGCGAAAGCGGCCAACCGGCAAGATGAAGATAAAATAACCTTTGCCCTCAGGCTCTATGAAATTATCATCGCACAAAATCCTGACGACCCCAATGTATTCATCATGGGAGGTGACCTGTATTTGGCCGCAGGAATGAATAAAGAAGCAGTTGCAGAATATTTGAAAGCAGTCGATAGCGGGGAAGCCAACTTTGAAGTTTGGCAAAACGTACTTTACCTGCTTACCCAACTGAACCAGTTTGAAAAGGTGATCCAATATTCCGATGAAGCGCTTGAACTTTTCCCAAATCAAGCTATGCTGTATTACTTTAACGGATATGCCAACCTGCGAAAGCAGAAGTACCAGGATGCAACTATCAACCTCGAGCAGGCAAAAAAATTATCCTTCTCCAATACAACGCTTGTGGCGGAAATAAATAGTATGCTGGGTGAAGCGTACAACGGGACAAAAGAGTATCCAAAATCCGATAGGGCATTTGAAGATGCGCTCGCACACAACGCCAACAACCCAACCGTTTTAAATAACTACAGTTATTACCTGGCACTTAGAAAAGAAAACCTGGAGAAAGCAGAGAAAATGTCGGCACAGCTCATCAAAAGCCACCCCAACAATCCTACCTTTCTTGATACCTACGCATGGGTATTGTTTGAACGCAAAAAATATAAAGAAGCCAAGAAGGTTATGGAAACTGCCATTGAAACAGGTGGTGCATCTTCAACCCATTTTGAACACTATGGTGATATCCTGTTCCAGCTCGGGGATGTGGATGGTGCAGTACAGCAATGGGAAAAAGCACGTAGTTTAAATGCCAACAGCGAAATCCTGATAAAGAAGATTACCAACCGGAAAATCTATGAGTAAAAGAATCCTACTTTGGGCACTCAGCGTCCCCTTCCTATTTCAAGCCTGTAGTAAAAAAGTAATTCCCATCACAACACCCGTTACCTTGGGCACCACGCTCCAAGTCCAGGAAATCGATTTTGAATACTTGCAAGGCAAATCAAAAATGACACTCCGCGATGGCACAAAAGAACGGGAAGTCAAAGCCAATATCCGGCTTCGAATGGACAGTGTGATCTGGATGAATTTCACGGTTATTGGCGTGCAAGGCGGAAGGGTGCTGATCAACAAAGATTCTATTACCATCATCAGCAATGTTGACAAGGAATATTACGTTTTTGAATACAACGAACTTTCCAAACGCTATAATTTTGAAATCAATTACCAGGTAATCCAATCGGCAATGTTGGGCAACTTGTTGATTCCAAGACAGGAGAGCGATCTGGTGGAGTCCCTTACGTCTATGTTTCTGTTAAAACAGGGAAAAAATGATGTGGATGTTTCCAACTATGTAAATGCCGCTACTATGAAACTTGAAAAAGTAGAACTAAAGGAAGAGAACTCGCACAATACGTTCTCTATCAATTATGCCAACTTTCAACCCCTGGGCGAAAAACTGTTTCCGTATAACGGAACGATTTCCCTTTTTTATAAAACGGAAGCCGGATTGTTGAACACGACCATTATTTTTGAGTATAACAAAGCCGAAATTGGCGATAAGGAACTTAAGTTTCCGTTTAGTATCCCTAAAAAATATGATCGCAGGTAGGTGCCTCCTCGTCTTCTTCGTTCTTCTCCTGTCGTTTACAACTGTATGGTCGCAAACCAAAACACAGTTGCAAAAGGAGAAAGAAAAGAATCTCACCAAAATAAAAGAGGTTGAGGGTATCCTTTCCCAAACAACGGCACGCAAAAAAAACACACTCGGTGAACTGAATGCGTTGAACCAACGTATTCGCGTCCAGGAAAAATTGATCAGCTCAATCCAGGGGGAAGTGAATTTGCTGGACAATGATATCAAAGAGAATACCGATATCATTGAAGCCCTCGAAGAAGACCTGGGTGAATTAAAAAAAGAGTATGCTGCCATGCTGTATGCAGCACAAAAGGCAAACAATAGTGTAACCAAGCTCACCTTTCTTTTTTCCGCGGCTTCTTTTGATCAATTTATTATGCGGCTCCGCTACATGGAGCAGTATTCAGCAACGCGAAAAATACAAGCCGAACAAATTACCAAAGTACAGGTTGAATTGACTGCCCAGGTAAGCGAGATAAAAGTGAAACGTGATGAAAAAACGATACTGCTCAATGAGGGGTTGAAGGAGAGCAACAACCTGGCAAACCTCAAACAAAAACAAAATACGTTGGTGCAGACGCTCGCGAAAGAAGAGCGGTCCCTTAAAAAAGACCTGGAAGAAACAAGGAAAGCAGTTGCGCGATTGGACAAACTCATCAATGACCTGATCAGGGAAGAAATGGCCCGTGCTGCGCGGGAAACTAAATCTTCGGATGCAGTGGCATTGTCATCATCATTCGCAGAAAATAAATCAAAATTCCCCTGGCCGGTAAATGGGTTTGTTTCGCAAAAATTCGGAAAACAAAACCACCCGGTTTTAAAAGGTATTGTACTTCAAAATGATGGGGTCAATATTCAATGCAAAGAGCAGGAAAAAGTACGTAGTATCTTCGATGGGGAAGTGCGGCAAGTGGCTTACGTTCAAATGTTTGGAGGCACCATCATCATCAGTCACGGGGAATACTATACCGTCTATGCCGGATTAAAAGATATCCAGGTAAAAAAAGGTGACAAAGTAAAAGCGCGTCAGGAAATCGGATCGATCCAGGCAAATACCGAGGGCGTACCGGAGTTACGTTTCCAAATCCGGAAAAACACAACTGCGCTCGATCCGCAAACATGGCTCCAAAATCTCTGATCCACGAGCAAAATCACGGAATACAGTCTTCAAAGTCCATTTTTTCGTTCCATGATTATACCCTATCTTTGTTCCCTAAAAACAATTTTGTTATGGAAGCAATTCTTTTGTTTGGTATGCCCGGAATGGGGGAATGGATTTTAATTGGAATGGTTGTGCTTATTTTCTTTGGCGCCAAAAAAATCCCTGAGTTTGCGAAAGGACTGGGAAAAGGTATTCGTGAATTTAAGGATGCTGTAAAAGACGTCAAAAAAGAAGTCGATAGTGCCGGCAAAGATGTTGGCAAACTAGACGAGTAAACCCTCCGTGAAATCGTATTCAACATTTCCCGACCTCCAACTCGATTTGAAGGCAGGAAATATTTCTTGTACCGATCTGGTACATCACCACCTTCGGCATATCCAATCCCAAGCCCACCTCAATGTATTCTTAAGTGTATATGAGGATGAGGCATTGGCACGTGCTACAGCCATTGATGCAAAAATCAAATCCGGAACTGCGGGAAAGCTTGCAGGGCTCATTGTTGGGTTAAAGGATGTAATCGCCCACCAAGACCATCCCCTTCAAGCCAGCAGTAAAATCCTTGATGGTTTTGTTTCGCAATTCAATGCCACAGTAGTGGAACGGTTGCTAAACGAGGATGCAATAATTATTGGCCGTCAAAATTGTGATGAATTCGCAATGGGGTCTTCCAATGAGAATTCAGCATTCGGCCCGGTACTTAATGCGATCGATAACAACCGTGTTCCGGGCGGGTCATCGGGTGGTTCTGCCGTTGCCGTAATGGCGGATATGTGCAGGGTTTCCCTGGGGTCTGATACCGGAGGTTCTGTTCGTCAACCTGCTGCTTTCTGTGGTGTGGTTGGATTAAAACCAACCTACTCACGATTGTCGCGCCATGGGTTGGCTGCTTACGGATCATCATTTGATTGCATCGGCATTTTTGGGACCTGCATTGAGGACATTGCCTTGGTAATGGAAGTAATTGCAGGCGCTGATGAATTTGACGGAACCATTTCCAGAAGGGAAGTACCTGATTATTCTGCCCATTTAACTTCCGGAAAAAAATATAAAATTGCCTACATCGCAGGCACATTAAATTCGAAAGGATTGCAACCGGAAATAAAGCAAGCGATCCAATCAAAAATAGATGTATTGAAGAAAAATGGCCATCAGGTAGAGGCCATTGATTTTCCGTTATTGGAATACGTATTGCCCACGTATTATATCCTGGCAACAGCCGAGGCCAGCTCAAACCTTTCACGGTACGATGGTGTGCGTTATGGATACCGCAGTAAAAACACCACCAATCTGGAGTCGATGTACAAAAAATCACGTGCAGAGGGATTTGGAAAGGAAGTTCAAAACCGAATTCTTTTGGGAACATTTGTGTTAAGTGCGGGGTACTACGATGCATACTTTACGAAAGCGCAAAAAGTGAGAAGGCTTATTCGCGAGAAAACGAAAGAAATTTTTTCCGAATACGATTTTATCCTCACCCCCACAACACCAACCACTGCTTTCAAGTTAGGGGAACATCGGGAAAACCCGGTAGAGATGTACTTGGCCGATTTGTTTTCCGTTCAAGCGAATGTGGCCGGCATTCCGGCAATCTCTATACCGGGTGGAAAAGACAATGAAGGAATGCCGATTGGCATTCAAGTGATGGCAGACGATTTTGAAGAATCCAAACTTTTTGATTTTTCAAATCAGTTAATGAAATTGAACTAAGAATGAAAAAAATATCCTTCATCATAGTATTGTTCATATTGGCGGGTGTGCAAACATTTCCTGTGGCAGCACAAGAAGTGCAGGACTCCACTTTTGCATTTCTTGACTCCCTCGAAATCGAGATTGCAGAAAAAGAAATTATTTTCAAAGAAGACACTGCCGACTTTGTGTACTTTGCCTTGCCCCCAGAACTGGAATATATTCCGGGCAATGATGATCCGGCTGTAATTGCCGATCGGTTGGCGTGCATCGAAAACAAAATCCAACTCACCTACAACGATAAAACACATGCATTTATCAACTACTTCACCGTAAAAGACCGGGAGTATACACGTTTGATGATGCGGAGAAAAAACCTTTATTTTCCCCTTTTCGAAAAATACCTGGCAAAGTATGGGCTGCCCGATGAATTAAAATACTTATCGATCATTGAATCAGGACTAAACACGCGGGCAGTTTCGCGCGCACGTGCAGTGGGCCTTTGGCAGTTTATGTCACCAACAGGGAAATATTATGGCCTGAATCAAGATTGGTATATAGACGAACGCATGGATCCTGAAAAAGCAACCGATGCTGCCTGTCGCTACCTGCGTGATTTATATAGAATGTTCAACGACTGGGAACTGGCCTTGGCTGCATACAACTCCGGGCCCGGCAATGTAAAAAAAGCAATTCGTAAATCAGGCTACAAAAAAACATTCTGGGACATCTACAATTTCGTTCCCCGGGAAACACGCTCGTATGTTCCGCAGTTTGTAGCCATCACCTACACCATGAATTATTTGGACGAGCATAACTTCATTGAAGACGGGGAAGAAATATTGATGCCGGCAGACACGATACTGGTGAGCAATTTCCTATACCTTCCAACCTTCGCGGAGTTAACAGGGGTGTGTATTGAAGACCTTCAAAAATTGAATCCGTCTATTCAGCACAATGCTATTCCCGATTCCAAAAAACCATACATCTTTCACGTGCCTGTGCTCTCATTGGAGCCACTGGCCGCAAACCGGCTTGCAATACTTGATTCCGCATCAAAGGTTGGTAAAGAATCCGTTCAGGCATTGGCTGTAAATTCCGTAGGGAATACGGATGGACGTGACCGGATTGTCTATAAAGTAAAAAGCGGGGATGTGCTTGGTTCGATTGCCATCCGGCACAACGTACGCGTAAACGATATCAAAAAATGGAACAATTTAAATAGCAATACAATCCAAATAGGGCAACGCTTAACGATCTGGACACGCCCGGGTGCCTATCAGGAAACCCAACCAATAGCTTCAAACACAAATCCGAAAACGGCTATTCCGGCACCCATCCCGGGATCCAAAACCTATATCGTACAGCAAGGTGATACACTATGGGATATCTCCAGAAAGTTTGAAGGTCTTTCAATTGAAAGAATCAAGAATCTCAATAATTTGCAGGACAACAAAATAAAGGCTGGCCAAACCCTGATTATTGGCGATTAAACATCCCCTTTGTGACCAATTCGATTGAATTGCATTATCCGATTAATCAATTACAAATCCCATGATCCGTTCTCTTTTACTTTTTATTCTATTGAGTGCTTCCATGCTCAGTTGCTCCGTCTCCGAAAAAGAACGTGTAGAGCTTTTGCCCAACGCCACAGGCAAATCAGGCGACATGATCATCATGATGGATTCCCTTCAATGGAATACTGAACTGGGAAAAGAAGTAAAGAAAATATTTATGGAAGAAGTTGAGGGTTTGCCAAGGCCCGAAAACATGTTCAACGTTACCTGGATCCATCCTAAAAAAAGCTTAAAACTGTTGAGGCAAATACGGACGCTAGTGTACATTTTTACCCTGGATGACAATTCATCCGGAACCCGGACCCTACGGGAAGGGTTTACACCCGAAACATTGGAGCGTATTGAACGCGATACTTCCTTTTATTTTGTAAACACGCAGAATGAATTCTCAAGAGGACAGGAAGTAGTTTATCTTTTTGGCGATACCAAAGAAAATTTAATCAAACACCTGCAACGAGACGGTGATAAAATCCAGGATTTTTTTAACAAAATTGAAAAAGAACGTACCCGGACAGCGATCTACAAAACAAAATCCACCCTTGGGATCACTGCTCTACTGAGTGAAAAATATGGTTTTGAATTGCGCTTACCGGTAGGGTATCGCATAGCAGACCAACGGCCCGACTTTGCGTGGGTACGATTAATACAACCCGAAATCGACAACAGTGTTTTTGTGAGCTGGAAACCGTATGAAAGTGAATATCAATTGCTACCCGATAGTTTGATTGCCTGGCGCAATGAAATTGCCCAAAAATATTTGTTTGAAGACCCCGACAATACGGAAAGCTATGTAACCACGGAAACCACCATTCCTTTTATCCCTGTAAAAGCAAGGCAGATAAATATCAACAACAATTTTGTGATGCAGCTAAAGGGGCTTTGGAAAACCAATAACAAAACCATGGGCGGACCATTTGTTTCACATGCATTTGTTGATCAGCAGAAAGGTGTCCTTTACTATGTTGAGGGTTTTACGTTTAGCCCGGCCAGAAAACAGCGTGAAACAATCCGGGAATTGGAAGCCATTCTTGAAACCTTTAAGAGTACCGCTCCCAAAAACTAGCGTACTCTTCCGAACAGGCACAGACCTATAAAACAGTTTTCAAAAAGAGGGGCATTTTGTCCATTATAAGCATTCGTTAATAGCCTTGAGTTGCTATCTTTGGCGTTCAACGTTATTCCCTTCCATGAATATCAAGATACGAAAGCAAGATGCCCTTAATTACCATTCACAAGAACCGGCAGGAAAAATAGAAGTCGTCCCTTCCAAAATGCTAAGCTCCCAATTGGATTTAGCATTGGCATATTCCCCGGGCGTAGCCGAACCGTGCAAGGAAATCGCAGCCAACAAAGAAGACGTTTACAAATACACCGCGAAGGGCAACCTGGTCGGGGTGATCAGCAACGGTACCGCAGTGCTTGGGCTGGGGAATATTGGCCCGGAAGCATCCAAACCTGTGATGGAAGGAAAAGGTGTCCTGTTCAAAAAATTTGCAGGTATCGATGTGTTCGATATTGAAATCAATGAAGAAGACCCTGATGAATTTATCAAGATTGTAAGGTCATTGGAGCCGACCTTTGGCGGGATAAACCTGGAAGACATCAAGGCACCCGAATGTTTTAAAATTGAAGAAGCGCTTCGTGCCCAGATGAATATCCCCGTTATGCACGATGATCAACATGGAACGGCCATCATTTCTTCAGCTGCGTTGTTAAATGCACTCGAAATTGTTGATAAAAAAATCAGTGACATTCAGATTGTTGTCAATGGCGCAGGTGCCGCAGCCGTAAGTTGTACTAAACTATACATGAGTTTAGGTGCGAAAAAAGAAAACATAATCATGTGCGATAGCAAAGGTGTTATCCGCACAGATCGCGATAACCTGGATACCATTAAAAAACAATTTGCCACCGATAAAAATCTAACCACCCTTTCGGAAGCAATGAAAGGATCAGATGTGTTTTTGGGATTGTCCGTGGCAGACTCTATTACACCAGACGATTTGCTGGGCATGAACAACAACCCCATTGTGTTTGCATTGGCAAACCCTAATCCGGAAATCGCATACGAGCTTGCCATGAAAACCCGTAAAGATTTGATCATGGCAACCGGACGCTCCGACCATCCTAACCAGGTCAACAACGTACTCGGATTCCCCTATATTTTCCGTGGCGCCCTGGATGTACGCGCTACCGAAATAGATGAAGCAATGAAACTCGCAGCCGTATACGCATTGGCCCAACTCGCAAAAGAATCAGTACCGGATATGGTAATGAAGGCATACGGCCAAAATAAAATTAATTTCGGCCCTGAATACCTGATCCCGAAACCGCTTGACCCGCGATTGATCACCACCATTTCCCCGGCAGTAGCACGTGCAGCAATGGAATCCGGAGTGGCCACACGGCCAATAACCGATTGGGGTGCATACAAACAAGATCTTGAAAAACGCATTGGTATCGATCAGAAATTAATGTCGAGCATTATTGATCGTGCGAAGAAAGACCCGAAACGCGTTGTTTTTGCAGAGGCCAACCATCCAAAAATTTTGAAAGCAGCACAAGTGCTGTTGGACGAGGGCATTGCCATTCCTATTTTGTTGGGAAACCGGGAAGAAATCGAAGCGCTGATTGAAGAACACAAACTTGAATTGGACGGCTGTAAAATTGTTTATCCGCGCGATGAAAAAGGACAGTGCAACGAGTACATTGAATCATTGTATAAAAAGCGCCAACGAAAAGGGATTACAAGATCCGATTGCGTAAAGCTAATGACCGACCGGAATTATTACGGTGCCATGATGGTGGAACACGGTGATGCCGATGCATTGGTAAGTGGGTTAATAAAAGACTATCCCAAAACAATCTCCCCTTCTTTACAAATTATCGGAACGGCTGATAACGTTAACCGCGTGGCAGGAATGTATATCATCCGAAACAAAAAAGGAACATTCTTTTTTGCGGATACCACCGTAAACGTTGATCCTACCGCAGAAGAATTGGTCGACATCATTGGCCTTACTGCTGAGCGGGTGAAATTTTTTGACATTGAACCGCGCGTTGCTGTTTTATCCTACTCAAATTTTGGCTCAGCCAAAGGCGAAATCCCGGACAAGATAAAGAAGGCTGTGCACCTTGCTAAAAAAATCTATCCCGACCTTATTATTGAAGGGGATTTGCAGGCAAATGTTGCCGTGAATACAGAATTGCAAAAAGAGATGTATCCCTTTAGTGCTTTAATCGAGAAAGGTGCAAACACGCTTATCTTCCCGAACCTCGCTTCCGGAAACATTGCGTATAAATTATTGATGGAGATCGGTGGTGCAGAAGCGATTGGCCCTATTCTGTTGGGAATGAAAAAGCCTGTACATGTTCTTCAATTGGGAAGCAGCATTCGTGAAATTGTAAACATGGCGGCCATTGCTGTAGTGGATGCGCAAACCCAACAACAACAACAAAAACAATGATCTCCTACTTAAAAGGAAGGCTGGTTCATAAGGACCCTACTTTTGTTGTAATTGATGTCAATGGGATGGGGTACCATGTCAATATCTCTTTGCACACCTTCGGGGAAATAAAAGAACAGGAAAATATTTTATTGCATACGCATTTTATTGTGCGTGAAGACGCTCAAATTCTTTTCGGGTTTAGTCAACCCGCTGAAAAAAAACTTTTTCAATTATTGGTTTCTGTCAACGGTGTGGGTCCCAATACTGCTTTGCTCATGTTGTCCTATTTAAGTGTTGATGAATTGAAAACCGCTATCGTTCGGGAAGATGCCGCAACACTTCAGGCGGTGAAAGGTGTGGGTGGAAAAACAGCCATGCGGGTAATCATTGAATTGAAAGACAAAATCAAAAAAGAATCCTTTGAGGAGTCGGCCTTACCAAACTTGGGAGGCACACACAATACAATACGGGGCGAGGCGTTATCTGCTCTGGTCACGCTAGGTTTAGCTAAAAATGTGGCCGAGAAAAGTGTGGACACGGTCCTGAAAAAATCAGGAAATACCATTACCTTAGAAGATTTAGTAAAACAAGCACTCAAAAACGCGTAGGTTACGTTTGACTCTATCAAATCGGAAGAATCAGGTTTTTATTTGCATTAGCATTCTGCTGTCGGTTTGCACAGGATCAAGCTATGCAAAAAGCAGTTCCTTTTCCTTTCAACAAGACACCGTAAAAAAGGATACGATTGTTCAACCGTATACCCCAAGCAGACGCCCCACGTTTGTGCCGACCGACCGGTATGGCGATCCCTTTTCCGGCACCACTTATCAAACGCCCTTTTTCCTAAGCAACCCAAGCCCTTACAAACTTGATGTCGAAATTGACACGGGGTTGAATTATACGATCTACGAAAGGTTTGGTGATTTTAATTATCGCCCTACCACATTTATGACGTTTGAGGAATTCAGCCGCTATCAAGACCAGCAAATCAAAAAAGAATATTGGCAAAACCAATCGCGTGCTGCGGATGGCGAAAGTGCGGTCAGTGGCCGAAGTATTATTCCGCGGATTTATGTAAGCCCGGTACTCGACAGGATTTTTGGCGGCAGCTACGTGGAGTTGATCCCAACGGGGTTTGTCACATTGGATTTTGGCGCAGCATTTCAACGCATCAACAACCCCTCCATTCCCATCCGGCAACAACGCAACGGTGGTTTTGAATTCGATCAACAAATCAACATGGGCGTGGTTGGTAAAGTTGGCGAGAAGCTGGCGGTCACGGCAAATTTTGACAACAACAACTCCTTCGACTTTCAAAACAATATGAAAGTGGAGTACACCGGTTTCAAAGAAGAAATTTTAAGAAAATTTGAGATTGGAAACGTAAGCTTGCCACTGAACAATACCCTTATTCAAGGCGCACAAAATTTATTTGGCCTAAAGGCACAATTTCAATTAGGAAAATTAAGCATAACCGCACTCGCCTCTACGCAACGTGGTAAAACTTCTTCTATAGATATCCAGGGTGGCAACAACGGACAAGGCAGGCCTTTTGAGATTATTGCTTCCAATTATGATGAAAACCGGCACTTTTTCCTGGGCCATTTTTTCAGGGACAATTATGAAAGCTGGGTTGCCAATACACCACAAATTATTTCAGGGGTTAATATCACGCGTGTGGAGGTGTATGTCCTTAATCGAAACAATGATACACAGACAACGCGGAACATTCTTGGTTTGATGGACTTAGGGGAACCTCGAGTGATTTATAACAACAAGGTAACAAGTACGGGATCTACTAATGACAATGGTGCTAATACGCTATACGGTAAAGTAAGAACGCTGAATCGGAGTGCTAACGACATCGTTGGGGAATTAAATAATTCCGATATAGGACCATTGCAAGGCGGAACTGACTACGAGAAAATTACAACTGCCCGAAAATTGTCGCCAACAGAATTCACAGTGCATCCACAACTCGGGTACATCACACTAACTCGAAAATTACAGAATGACGAAGCACTAGCGGTTTCTTATGAGTACACATACAACGGAGCTGTTTTTAAGGTTGGTGAATTATCCGAAGATTATTCGATCTTGAAAGAGGAGGAAGTAATATTTATGAAACTTCTTCGCCCCCGCCAAGTCAACATCAGAGATGGCAACGGCAGTATCATTCCTACCTGGAATTTAATGATGAAAAATATTTATAGCTTAAATGTAAATCAACTTTCACAGGAGGGATTTCAGTTGCGCGTAATCTACCGCGATGACAGGACCGGTATTGACAATCCGCAATTGCAAGATGGGGTTTCGGTGCGAAATAAACAGTTAATTGAAATCTTTGGATTAGACCGGCTAAACCCTGTGAACGATCCGCAGAAAGATGGCAACTTCGACTATGTAGAGGGCGTTACCATCAATTCACAAAATGGATTGATTATTTTCCCGTTCCTTCATCCGTATGACAGGGCGTTACGCTTGGCGTTCCAGGGCGAACCACAGGAAGATGTATTGGTCCAAAAATATGTGTACGACACGTTGTACCGTACCACAAAAGCAGACGCTGAATTGTTTGCTACCAAAAACAAATTTTTTATTGTGGGGCAATACACAGCAGGCTCATCCAAAGAAATTATTATTCCCGGATTTGGTGTTTCCCCGGGATCGGTGCGTGTATATGCTGGTGGAATCCCGCTACAGGAAGGAAGCCAATATACTGTAGACTATACATTCGGGCGTGTAACCATTCTGGATGAAAGCGTACTGGATAAAAACCTGAGTATCCAATATGAACAATCCGATCCCTTTGCATTTCAAACCCGGTCCCTTTTGGGAACCCGGTTCGATTATGAATTAAGCAAGGATGTAAACCTGGGAGGAACATTTTTATACTATAACGAGCGACCTCAAATCAGCAGGAACGTAATTGGTACAGAGCCTGCACGCAACATGCAATATGGTTTAGACTTCAACATCAATAAAGAAAGCCGCTTGTTGACCAAACTTGTTGATGCACTTCCGCTGATCCAAACCAAAGAAAAATCTTCTTTCAATATCAATGGTGAGTTCGCCCAACTCCTTCCGGGAACTTCAAATCAGATTGATGGGGAGGGAACCGGGTATATTGATGACTTTGAAACAACTGCAACACCTTATTCTTTAATGAATCCAAACGGTTGGAAATTATCCTCCATTCCTCCAACACCGGAATATGATCCTTTTACTGAAGGAGGAAATAATGATATTCGAGCTGGCTTCAGGCGTGCGAAACTCGCCTGGTACCAGATTGACAACCAGTTTTATAGAAGTGGCGGAAACTTTAAACCTTCCAATATCACGGATGGAGATTTACAAAACCACTATGTTCGCGCTGTCGATCCGCAAGAAATTTTTCCTAACAGGAACTACACACAAGGGAATTTCTTCGAACCAATTTTGGACTTTGCATTCTACCCACAAGAACGGGGACCATATAATTATAATACCGACCTTAAACAAGATTTTATCGATAGACCTCGCGCCAACTGGGGCGGGGTTACAACAGCTATTCGTACCGAAGTCGACTTTGATAAATCAAACATCGAGTATATTGAATTTTGGTTGTTGGACCCTTTCATTACCGGGGCTAACGGAGTAGTGTTAGATGGTGAAAGAAATCAAAACAACACAACCGGGGGAAAAGTGGTTTTTCAATTGGGCAATGTTTCGGAAGATGTAATTCGGGATGGCCGGTTCGCTTTTGAAAACGGATTGCCTCCTAACGGGGATTTAACCAGCAGCGGTGTTGAGAATACTAACTGGGGGTATGTAACCACACAACAATACCTGACCAATGCATTTGACAACTCCTCCTCAGCGCGTGCAAATCAAGATGTTGGACTTGATGGTATCCCGAATGAAAAAGAATTCAACTTCGATCCTTTTCAACCCTTTCTAACTCAAGCAGAGCTTCCAGACGCTGAAAAGATTGACCCTTCCGCAGATGACTTCCAGTACTTCCTGGGAAATGAATTGGATGCGGCCAATGCAAAAATCCTCGAACGCTACAAACGGTTCAATGGCCAGGATGGTAACTCACCCATCATCACGGGCAACGATTTGGTTACCCCTTCGAGTAGTCCTATCCCCGATAGTGAAGATATCAATGGGGACAATACCCTTACCACTGAGGAAGAATACTATGAATATAACATTAACCTTACACCAGCCGATATGGAGGTAGGTAAAGGCTATATCGTAGATAAGATTACCACCAACAACAATGTAGCAAAAGAAAATGTGAACTGGTATTTGTTTCGGATCCCCATCCGGCAATACGATAATAAAGTGGGCAGTATCAATGGTTTTAAATCCATCCGGTATATGCGGATGTTGATGAGCGATTTTCAAACACCGGTTGTCATGCGGATGGCCAACTTCCGGATGGTAGGAAGCCGGTGGAGACGGTACCTCTCCGAAATTCGAGAAGGGGGATTGATCGAACCGTCTGATCCTGACTTTGAAAAATTTACGTTGTCCGTAGTGAACCTCGAAGAAAACGGGGAAGGCAATGATGTGAAGTCACCGTATGTGATACCCCCCGGTGTGGTGCGCGATCGCGACAACACTTCTTCCATTGCCCGCCAACTAAATGAACAGTCGGTGCAAATGTGTGTCGACAATCTGGAGGATGGAGATGGCCGCGCCATTTATAAAAATGTTTCCTTTGATTTTTTCAATTACGGAAGAATAAAAATGTACTTCCATGGAAACAGCCAATCCAATGATGATGATCTCCATGCTTTTATTCGCTTCGGAACAGACTTCGAAAACAATTATTATGAAATTGAAATACCGCTAAAAATCACCCCGACAACCAATCCGAACAATCGCGATCCACGGTTTATTTGGCCCGAAGAAAATGAAATTGATCTGGACATCAATGCTTTGTATGCCTTAAAAGTTGCCCGCGACCGTGAAAATTTCCCGTTGACACAATCCTATCCGCTTACAGGACCGAGACAAGAAGGGCGGCACCTGTTAAGGATTTTTGGTCGCCCCGATTTGAGTAGTGTACAGGTAATTATGATCGGTGTGAAAAACCCGAAATCACCAGATCAACAAGCACACTCGGTTTGTTTGTGGGCAAACGAATTGCGGCTTACCGATTTTGACAGAACCCCAGGCTGGGCTGTGAATGCTACCATGGCCGCCAAGCTTGCCGACTTCGCCACCATTCAGGGAGCCTTTCGTTACACCACGTATGGCTTTGGGGGAGTAAGTTCAAAAATAAGCGAGCGCACACGGGAAGAAAGTACGCGGTATGATATCTCGGGGAATTTCAACCTTGACAAACTCATTCCGGGAAACCATGGTATCAAATTGCCCATGTTTGTCAGCCATGAAAACACCACCATCAACCCCAATTATGATCCCGCCAACCCGGACTTAAAACTGGAAGCCGCTTTACAATCTTTTCAGACAAACGAAGAGCGGGATGCATACGTAAAATTGATTCGTGATGAAACCATTCGAAAGGGGATCAACTTCACCAATGTGAGAAAGGTAAAAGTAAACCCCGATGCCAGAATACATCCGTGGGATATTGAAAATTTTGGGTTCAACTATTCATATAGTATTACTACGCGCTCAAATTTTAATATCCAATCGTACGAACGGAAACAATACCGGGGTGGGATTGCATACAATTATTCCCCGAAAGCCACAGGGTTTGAGCCGTTTAAAAATTCAAAAGGATTATCTTCACCGTGGTTGAAAATGATCAAAGACATCAACTTTAGTTTGTTGCCTTCCAACGTAGGCGCCCGGCTTGACCTCGATCGTTCCTTTGAGAAAAATATTTATCGGAACAGCACATCAAGTTCGGATTTGCCCAACTACCTGAAGTACTTTTTATTTAATCGGCAGTATAATTTAAAGTGGAACCTCGCAAAAGGGCTTTCGCTTGATTACAATGCACTGGTCAACGCAGTGGTAGATGAACCGGATGGCGATATCGACACCGATTCAGCACGCCAGGTTGTATGGGATAACGTGAAAAAATTTGGGCGGATGAAGATGTACGACCAAAGCATTACTGCTAATTATAAAATCCCATTGGATAAAATTCCGATCACCGATTGGATCAATGCGGATTACCGGTATCAGGTTCGGTACAATTGGAAAGCAGGCCCAATCAATGTTCCTGATGAATTTGACTTTGGAAACATCATTCAAAACAGCCGCGACCAAAACCTAAGCGGAAGGTTGGATATGGTAAAGCTCTATAACAAGAGTAAATTCCTCAAGAAAATAAACACACCCCCGCGGCCTCCAAGTCGAACACAACAGGCAAGACAACCGGTGGACACGACCAGACAAACCCCCGCAGCAGTGAAAGGGTTTTTCCAGTTGCTGATGTCCTTGCGCTCCATCACTTTTACATTTACTGAAACGGAAGGAACGATCCTTCCCGGCTTCAACAAAACCCCATGGTTATTGGGGATGGACAAAGATTTCAATGCGCCCGGGTGGGGATTTATTTTTGGTGATCAAGATCCCGCAATCAGAACAAAGGCAGCAGCAAATAACTGGCTTGTTCAATCACCACAACTCACCACACCCTTTAGCCAAATCAAAACCACAGGGCTTTCGTTAAGCGGGAATATTGAGCCTACCCCTGACTTTAAAATCAGGTTGGATGTAAAGAAAGATGCCAGCACAGCTTTTCAGGAAATTTACAGGTATGATGATGATATGAACGGATACGAATCTTTGAACCCGAGTAGAAGTGGAAATTACAGGCTTTCCACCATCGCCATCAAAACAGCGTTCAGGGGTGACAATGACAAAACCACTTCTTCGGTGTTTGAGCAGTTTGAAAGGAACACTGAATCAATAAAAACACGTTTCGCACAACTTACAGGAACCGAGTACGACTCCATTTCTCAAGATGTCCTAATCCCTGCATTCATATCTGCCTATCTTGACAAAGATGTAAATACAGTAAGCCTGAGCCCCTTCCCAATAACACCTTTGCCAAACTGGCGTATTGACTACACCGGGTTGATCAAGCTTAGTGGCTTCAAAGATATTTTTCAATCCTTCACGATAACACACGCCTATGCCTCATCATACTCGGTAGTCAACTACTCCAATTCATTGAGCTACGATGACCCCAACCAGGTTGGAATCAATATCCCAATTGAAGATTACAATCGGACTTATTTTGGTAGAGAAATCAATGAAGACACCGGACAACCCATTCCTGTTTATGTTATCAGTCAGGTGATGGTTTCGGAATCTTTTCAACCACTGATCGGAATAAACCTAAGAACGAAAGGTCGATTTTCCGGGAGGGTAGAATATAAAACCAAACGTGACCTGGCGCTCAACATTTCCAATGCACAAATCACGGAAGTAAACAACAAAGATATAGTAATGGAAATGGGCTACACCAAAAACAATATGAAGTTGCCCTTCAAAAACCAAGGCAGGACCATCATCCTGAAAAATGATGTGACTTTTCGTCTCAACACAACCATCTCCGACAACAAAACCATCCAGCGCAAAATCGAACAACTCAATACCATTACCAATGGAAATGTCAACTTCCAACTGCGTCCAAATATCAGTTATGTGGTAAATCAAAAACTGAATGTTCAGATGTATTATGAGCAGACCATCAATAATCCGCTGGTTTCCAATTCTTACCGCAGGTCCACCACACGTTTCGGTTTTCAGGTGCGGTTTAGCCTTGCCCAATAGCAATCCATAAACACTTCCTTGTTTGGGGTGGACTTTCTCAGAAATACCCTTATTTTTGGGGCACTAACCTGAAAAATTATATGAAATCCCCATGCACTTCGTGCGCCCATTGGCATGTTAACAGGCTTGGGGACGAGTTATGTCCACTAAAAAATAATTAACATATATGAATATCCCTGGCGAATTAAAGTACACCAAAGACCACGAGTGGGTCAAAATTGAAGGAAACATTGCCACCGTTGGTATCACCGATTTCGCGCAAAGCGAATTGGGCGATATCGTGTACGTGGACATCACCACCGCAGGGGAAGAAGTAGCGGAAGGCGAGATCTTTGGAACGGTAGAAGCCGTGAAAACTGTATCTGATCTTTTTATGCCCGTTTCCGGAAAAGTGATCGAAGTGAATGGTGACCTGGATAGCAGTCCTGAAAAAGTAAATTCAGATGCTTATGGTGAGGGCTGGATGATTAAAATCGAAATCAGTGGCAGTACCGATAGCTTGCTTTCAGCAGAAGCGTATGGTGAACTTATCGGAAAGTAAGAACCCGCTTCGCCATTTTGTTGTTAGAATGTGTCGCTAGAAAAATTCGTGATTGAATGATTGAACTTCCTACTATTTCCCCGGAAAAAGCCCGCAAGCCGAATTGGCTTCGGGTAAAACTTCCCACCGGGCCCGAATATGCCAAAGTCCGCAAACTGGTGGACAGCCATAAGCTGCATACCATTTGTGAAAGTGGTAATTGCCCCAACATGGGCGAATGCTGGGGGGAAGGAACAGCAACGTTTATGATCCTGGGAAATGTGTGTACCCGTAGTTGTACGTTCTGCGCGGTAGCAACTGGCCGGCCTCCGGAATATGATACGGAAGAACCCAAACGCGTTGCGGAAGCCATTCATCTCATGCAGGTAAAACACGCAGTGATCACTTCCGTGAACCGTGATGAGCTAAAAGACCGCGGTGCCGAAATCTGGTACCAAACAGTAGTAGAAACAAAAAAACTAAGTCCGGATACCACCATTGAAACCTTGATCCCCGACACAAAAGGAAACTGGGATGCATTGTACCGGATGATTGAAGGCGGGCAAGAAGTGGTTTCACACAATATGGAAACGGTTGAAAGACTTTACCGGAGAGTACGTCCGCAAGCACGCTATCAACGAAGCCTCGATCAAATAAAAATGACACGTGAAGCTGGCAAGCGCACCAAGTCCGGCATCATGCTTGGGCTTGGCGAAACCAACGATGAAATTTTCAAAGCCATGGACGATTTAGTTGAGCATGGTTTATTGATCCTAACGTTGGGGCAATATCTACAACCTACCAAACTCCATCATGAAGTGATCGAGTTTATCCATCCGGATACGTTTGAATTGTATAAAGAAGAAGGGTTGAAACGCGGACTACGCTATGTTGAGTCGGGCCCGTTGGTGCGTTCTTCCTACCATGCCGAGCGGCATGTGAATGTACCAATGGATTAATGTCATTTTTAAATTTAATGATTGATTGATTTGATGATTTAACTCGCAAATCACTAATCTGAAATCACTATTCGCAAATCAAAAAAACAATGCGATACATTTCACTTTTACTCCTCCTGATAATTGTTTCTTGTAGCAAAGAGAAGAAAAAAGAAACAGCTGTTGAAGAAGATATTATTTCCTATTCGGTATTGCGTTCGATGCCGCACGACATCCATGCTTTTACGCAAGGATTGTTGATCCACAATGGACAGCTCTATGAAAGCACGGGGGAATATGGCGCTTCCTGGATCGGGATCGTGGATATCAACACCGGGATCGCAGATAAAAAAGTAACGTTTGGACAACAGCATTTTGGGGAAGGGATTACAATTTTGAACAACAAAGTGTACCATCTCACCTACAAACAAAAAACGGGATATGTATATGACCTCGGCACATTCAAGGAAGTAAATCAATTCACGTACAGCAATGCAGAGGGTTGGGGACTCACCACCGATGGCACTTCACTGATCATGAGTGATGGCACTGATAAACTTACTTATCTCGACACCATAAATTTTTCACCGACCAAAACACTTGCTGTTAAATACAAAGGCCAACCGATCAAGAATTTGAATGAGTTGGAATACGTAAATGGATTTATCTACGCCAACATCTGGCAAACCAATCGCATTGCTAAAATTGATAGTACGACCGGGGAGGTAGTCGGGTTTTTGGACCTTACAAGTCTATTCAATCAAACACAACTCATCAAAATGGATATAGATGTGTTGAATGGCATTGCCTGGCACGAATCAACCAAAACGCTTTTGGTTACAGGCAAATACTGGCCGTTGATTTATGTATTGAAGGTTGATTAAGATAAAGATGCCGGAACAGGTCCGGCATGGGCTCCGATTTGAAATGCACAAATTTGATTTGCGGGTAGTGATTTCAGATTAGCGATTTAACCAGTCTGACGATCAACTTACTAATCACCAATCGCAAATCATTAATAAAAAAAATGATTCCCAAAGACTCTTCGCTACCGCCTGCCTTTGCCGAAG
Source organism: uncultured Roseivirgaceae bacterium (assembly GCA_964398945.1). GTDB lineage: Bacteria > Bacteroidota > Bacteroidia > Cytophagales > Cyclobacteriaceae > JBGTGG01. The sequence continues at coordinate 117,783 of CAYNOT010000006.1, forward strand.
CGGCTACGCGCAGGCAGGCCCTGAGTGACGAGCGTGCTTCAGTGAATCAGAAATCAGAAAATTATTAATCAGTAATTATTTTATCCTCTTAGCCGGCATAACCCTTCCTCCCTGATACAAAGTAAGCCCGGTAACATTTCCATCTGTATCACTATTGAATTCGATTTGTGCATCCACAACCTTTAAAAAGAATCTGGTCTTACTTTCCGGAAATACCTGAAACGCTTGTTGGGCAGTGGCCTGGCTCATCAATTTATCCCCTTCCCTACGGAATGTCAACACAAAGCCCGGAACCAACTCATACTCACCCACAAACTTATCAAACTCAGCAGGGTCCATTTCGATTTCAATATGTGGATCAGGTATGGGTTTGTCAGTTTTCGTTGCAACACTGTTTACCCAACTCGTTGCCACCAACTCCATCGATTTAATTTTGCCGGCATCATCGCGATCAAAGAACAACAGCGAAGGTGATCCATCAAAATAAAATTTATCTTTTGCGTACGGATAAATCGACAACACCGAACTTCCGGTACGCTGTGAAGTCAGGCGGTCACCATCAAGCCTGATCACACGGTCTTGTGTTGCATCGATGCTGTACACACCCACATACTCTTTCAATTCGGCAGTATCCAACGTGATTGCTGTTGGTTTTTCCACGGATTGGCCACTTGCAAGTAGGGCAACATGGTTCGCATATTCCGTAGGGCCATTATTATTGTTGTTCGACAGCATTGCCACAAAAACCTTTGATTCTGGAATATAAAGCACATACGTCAAGTAGCCATCAATTCCGCCACCATGCGAAATTGCTTTTTGATTTCCAACGCGTGAAACCGACCAGCCAAAACCATAACTCTCCAACGAACCATCATTCAGTTTTGTTGGTGTCCAGGCTTTCTCCAATGACGCTTGGGAAACTACTTTGTAATTAAAAATGGCGTTGTTCCACTTCCACAAGTCATCTACTGTTGAAGCAATTGAACCGGCAGCATACGGAATAGACGGATGCACGAAGTCGGCTACCACATAGTTGTCGCCATCCTTACGATACCCAATCGCTTCACCTGATTTCAATTTAGTGTCATCGGTTACGGTGGATTTCATTTTTAATGGTTTGAAAAAATTCTTGGTGAGGTATGCATCCCAACTCATGCCCGAAACTTTCCCGATGATCATTCCCAACAAATAATATCCCGAGTTATTGTACAGCCATCGATCACCGGGATTAAAATCATACGGTACATTTTGAAACGTGGCCAACAGTTCTGCATGCGAAAGGTTCTTTGCTTTGTTTTCGGTCGTCATGTTGGTCTCAATGGAGGTATAGCTTTTTATCCCCGAAGTGTGGTTAAGCAGGTTCCAGATGGTAACGGTTTTGCCTTGTGTAGGATAATCCGGAAGAAACTTAGTGATGGGATCATCCAGTTTCAATTTCCCTTCTTCCATCAATTTTAAAATAGCTGTGGATGTAAACTGTTTACTGACCGATCCGATACGGGAAATCATTTCCGGGGTTTGTGGTTTGTTGTTTTCCAGGTCTGCCATCCCATAGCCTTTGCGGAGAATGGTTTTGCCATCTTTGATCACCAGGGCAATGACACCCGGTTCATTGGAAGGGTATTTCTCTTTCAAATAGGAATCAATAGTGATGGCGGCATCCTGTCCGAAAGAAAACAGGAAGGAAAATATAAAGACCAGCAATAGTGTGTAAGGTTTTTTCATGGGTTGGGTTTTAACTAGTGGGTTTGACGAGATGAGTATAGTGTAGGTTGCAGGTACGAGGAAGTAATTTACAAATTCCTTTAAAAGGTTTATCTGGATTTGAAAATTAATTACCTTGACTGATAAATTAAACTATAAAAAACGATGTTAGCCGATACCGATATTAAGCGTTGTCGATTGAACACATTTGAGACACGATATTATCAACAAGTTGCAGATATAGAAATGTTAGGTAATATTATTATCGACAAGTAAACCATGATAACTAAGGAAATACAAATACTTTCGAAAGGACTTTGGTACAAAGTAATGCTTTATTTAAAATTCTTTTCCCCAATAAAATTTTTTGCTAAAAACCCAGCCGAGGTTAGTGGGCAAGCAAAAAAGTACTTAACTGATTACCTATGGACAGAATAACACTAAAATGGAAAAAAGTGAGTATTGTGATAATTATGTATCACTGTATTTTGATTCTTTTTCAACCTGTTATTGAAAACCCGGGGCTCTATAATTTAGTAAATGACGGAAAGGCCTTGTCCAATAAACAAATCCTTATGGTGGACGAACATCCGTATAACAAAGACATTGTCGATGCGGTGAAAAAAGAAACCGTCACCTATTTCGACTATCAGGTTTGGCAAACGGATCATGGGTTCACCAACAAGCGTGTATCGCTAATGAATACAGTGCTTAAATTTTTAGAAAAGTGATGATTCGATGAGAACAGCCCACGTTGTCTGAAAAATCAACGGTAAAGGGTTGCCTGATGTGGTAAACTTTTACATCTTTGTTGTCATGGTGACTATAAGGAGATTTCCGCGATTTCACCTCAAAACCAAACACTACAATTCATGACATTATCTTCCACCCTTTTCAAGACAACTACTTTTATCCTCGGTGTTGCACTCGTTGCATGCACACCAAAAAAAAATGAACCAGAAGCGGCTGATACCGCTGCCGATAGTGTGGTGCAAGTCCTGCCCACTCCTAAAAATGAACCATTGGTTACGCACATCTACACGGCTGACCCGTCTGCGCACGTATTCAATGGTAGAATCTATATCTATCCATCACATGATATTGAATCCGATGTGCCACAAGATGACCTCGGCAGCCATTTTGATATGAAAGATTATCACGTCCTTTCGATGGATAGCATTGGTGGCGAAGTGACCGATCATGGTGTGGCATTGGATATTAAAGATGTGCCTTGGGCCGGACGGCAACTATGGGCGCCTGATGCAGCGTATAAAAACGGCACGTATTATTTATACTTTCCTGCGAAAGACAAAAAAGACGTATTCCATATTGGTGTAACTACCAGCAACTCCCCGACCGGGCCCTTCAAAGCAGAACCCAACTACATCAAAGGAAGCTACAGCATTGATCCAGCAGTCTTTACTGATACAGATGGAAAATCCTATATGTATTTTGGCGGCATTTGGGGCGGCCAACTGCAACGTTGGAAAAACGATCAATATGATTCAGCCGGATCGATAACTGATTTGGAGCAAGACAACCTACCCGCCATTAGCCCACGCATTGCACTGATGAGCAATGACATGTTGGGTTTTGCAGAACCTGTAAAAGAAATTAAGATTTTAGATAAAGAAGGCAACGAACTTTTAGGTGGCGATCACGATAGAAGGTTTTTTGAAGCGGCATGGGTGCACAAGTACAATGGAAAATACTACTTCTCCTACTCAACTGGCGATACACACTTCATTGCCTATGCAACAGGCGATAATCCATACGGGCCGTTTACCTATCAGGGTGTGATTTTAAATCCTGTTGTGGGATGGACGAACCACCATTCGATTGTTGAAGTAAAAGGAAAATGGTATTTGTTCTATCATGACAGTGTGTTGTCGGGCGACAAAACCCATTTGCGCAGTGTAAAAGTTGCCGAGCTTACATATAACGAAGACGGTTCGATAGAGACGATTGATGCGTACTATAAATAAGAATATCTCAAACTACATGGTTAATTAATTCCAAGTGGTCTGTGTCTTTTCTCTTTCTCAGTGGTCTGTGTCCTCACAGACCACTTTACTTTCATGCCATTCCTCCATTTATTTCTTATTTTTAAATCATGCAAAAAAGAACACTTGGGAAAACAGGAATTGAAATATCTGAAATCAGTTTAGGCACGTGGCAGGTCGGTGGCAAATGGGGACAACCCTTCGATCATCATCTTGCCGATACTATTCTAAAAACCGCCATCGATCAGGGAATTAATTTCATTGACACCGCAGACGTGTATGGCGAAGGCGAAAGTGAAAAAGCAGTAGGACGGTTGATCCGTTCACGCAAGGAAAAAATCTACGTGGCCACCAAATGTGGACGAAAGCTTTCTCCGCATACTAATCAAGCCTACCAATCTGGTGCATTGCGAAAGTTTGTAGAAGACAGTTTGCAAAACATGGGGTTGGAAACCATCGACCTTATCCAATTGCATTGTCCCCCAACAGAAACGTATGAGCGCCCTGAAATTTTTGAGTTGTTCACCAACTTGCAACAAGAAGGAAAAATCCAACACCTTGGCGTCAGCGTAGAACGTGTAGAAGAAGCCTTACGCGCGATTCAGTATGACAATGTCGAAACCGTTCAGATTATTTTTAATATGTTCCGGCAACGCCCGGCTGAAGATTTCTTTGCAGAAGCCAAAAAGAAAAACATTGGTATCATTGCACGTGTACCCCTCGCCAGCGGACTGCTCTCTGGAAAATTTTCAGCCAGTACTGAATTTGGAAAAGACGATCACCGCACGTTTAACCGTAACGGGGAAGCTTTTGATAAAGGGGAAACCTTCTCCGGGGTTCCGTATCAAAAAGGATTGGCAGCAGTGGAAGAATTAAAAAAACTATTTCCACCGGATACTAACCTGGCAGCTGTTGCACTGCGCTGGATTTTAATGTTTGATGAAGTAAGTTGTGTGATTCCCGGTGCTTCCAATCCGGGGCAGGTTGGCTCAAACTTACAGGCTGCCAATCTTTCTCAATTAAGTGAAACACAACTCAGCTCAATCAAAGCAATTTATAGCCAATACATTTGGCCTGATTTGCAAAAGGAGAAGTGGTAATAGAAAATATTGATTGAACACAAGAAAATGAACTTCCGAAAAGCCCTACGAAAAGATATTCCATTCATTGTACAATTGCTGGCAAGCGATAAACTCGGGCAGTTACGTGAACACTATGAAGATCCGTTACCGGAAGAATATTATAAGGCCTTTGATAACATCAACACAGATGCAAACCAGGAATTAATAGTTGTCGAAAACGATCAGGCAGAAATTGTTGGTACTTTGCAATTGAGTTTTATCCAATACCTTACCTATCAGGGCGGGGTGCGGGCGCAAATCGAAGCGGTAAGAGTTCGTGAAGATTTACGTGGTGAAGGACTCGGACAAAAAATATTTGAATGGGCGATTGAAAGAGCCAAAGAAAGAAATGCCCATCTGCTACAGCTCACCACTGACAAGCAACGACCGGATGCGATTCGCTTTTACGAAAAATTAGGATTTACCGCTTCTCACGAAGGAATGAAAATCCATTTTGAAAAAGGGTAAATCGAATTTCGGGTATAATCAATACCTGCCAATTTTTCATGTTGGCATAAAACAAAAAAGGCCACCTTCCGGTAGCCTTTCTCTCAAAATTTAACAATTAATTATTTTTTCAAATCTGTTTCAATACGTTTGTCGCGGTTCGCTAATTCCCAGGCGGTGTAAAACACAACCTGTGCACGCTTCTGAAGATTATCAAATTCAATTTTATCTACTTCGTCACTTGGCTTATGGTAGTCGGCATGGATACCATCGAAATAGAAAATGATTGGAATATCATTCTTCGCAAAGTTCCAGTGGTCAGAGCGGTAGTAAATCCGGTCCGGATGATCTTCTGCATTGTACAAATAATCAAAATCAAGTTTGGTGTATTCCTGATTGATCGACTCGCTGATTTTATGAAGCTCAGATGACAAACGATCTGATCCGATCACGTACACATACGGGTCTTTGCCTTCGTGTGCCGGATCCGTTCTGCCAACCATGTCGATGTTTAGGTTAACAACTGTATTGGCCAATGGAAAGATTGGATTCTTAGCATAGTAATCCGAACCCAACAAACCTTTCTCTTCACCGGTTACGGTCATGAACAAAATACTTCTGCGCGGCCCTTTGCCATCGGCTTTTGCTTTTGTGAAAACTTTTGCCAACGCCATCACGGCTACGGTTCCTGATCCATCATCATCTGCACCGTTGTTGATCAAATCCCCTTCGCCACTGTCAAGTTTGCCAATATGGTCGTAGTGAGAGGTAATGACGATCACTTCATCCTTCTTGTCTGTTCCTTCCAGGTAGCCTAATACGTTCTCTGATTTCACTACTTTCAAATCGCTGGTCACTTTGTATTGAATCGTTGACGGCTTGATTTTTTTCACACCTTTCTTTCCGGTTTCTGCTGCTGCAGCCCGCAATTTGTCTATTGTTGTGCCCGTGATTTTTTCCAGTGCCGCTGGCGAAACGAAAAACATCCCGCTTACATCTTTTGATTCCGGTTTGTCGACACTCAGTCGGCCCCCACTCAAATACCCTTTAAACTGAAGGGCCAATTCCTGAAATTCTTCATTGGTTTTTGTATTGCAAACCAAAATCAACTTCGCACCTTTTTCCCGCGCTAATTTTATTGCGGGGTTGTTGTTGAGGCGCATGCCTTCTGCGAATATGGCAACTGCTTTGTCTTTTACATCAATGGTTGCAAAATCAGCTTCGGTTCCATTGCCCATAAAAACCAACGGAGCCGACAATTCCCCTTTACTGCTTCCTGATCCTAAAAAGATGGCTTCACCAAAATTGGAAAATTTGTTGGCAGCTGATTTTAAATAAATATCGCCCGGTAGTTCTGTATACAAATTTACAGGTTGGTAATAATCACCTTTTACAGGGCCTTCCAATCCCAATTCTTCAAAGTGTGCTTTGATAAAAGCTGCTGCCATTTTTTGTCCGCGCTTACCAGTTTCACGACCTTCCATCGCATCGGAAGCAAGGATTGATAAATCCGCTTTCAGGTCTTCTTGTGTAATCATGTTGCCGTACTTCACGATTTCAGGATTCTGCGCAACGGCAACAATCCCAAAAAAGAGTCCGGCAATGAATAGTAAATTCTTCTTCATACTGTAGTTTGATTAATAATTAAGCCTTCAAATATAAGGGGTTACGGGCATGGAAAAAGTATAAAACGTTAAGGTTTGAACAGAAATTACAGGATCGGCTGATCTCTTCTATCACAGCCTATGCAGGACAAAAATATATTTTACATTTGTGACGCCAAACCGCACCTACAGGCGACCGGTGTTGTTTAGCATGCGGTTGGTGTTGTCACCGATCAATTCTAAACCTGGCAAAAACCTTGAAATTTTAAAGAATTCATGCAAATCGATCCACAGTACTCCGAAAAATTTGAATCCCGTCACAACAGCCCCGATCAACAACAAATCGAGGACATGCTCGCGCTGATAAAAGCAAAATCACTAGATGATTTGATCAGCGAAACCATACCCGCCAACATCCGGTTAAAAAAATCACTGACCCTTCCTGATGCGCAATCAGAATATGATTTCTTAAACACATTCAAAACGTTGATGTCGCAAAACAAAATTGCGAAATCATACATCGGAACAGGATATTATAACTGTATCACGCCCGGAGTGATCTTACGGAATATTTTAGAAAACCCGGGATGGTACACTGCCTACACTCCCTACCAGGCCGAAATCGCACAAGGCAGGTTGGAAGCGTTGATCAATTTCCAAACGATGATCATCGACCTTACCGGAATGACCATCGCCAATGCTTCGTTGTTGGATGAAGGCACGGCCGCTGCGGAAGCGATGAACATGTTGCACGGTTCGCGCAAAGGCGAAAAGAAAAATGCCAACAAGTTTTTTGTCGATCAATCGGTATTCCCACAAACATTGGACGTTTTAAAAACACGGGCTACGCCACTGGGCATTGAGTTGGTAATTGGCGATTTAAAAACGCAAGACATTACCGATCCGGAATTGTTTGGTATCTACATTCAAAACCCAAACAACGATGGCGCTATTCACGATCATACTGATTTCATCACCGCTGCACATGAGAAAGAAGTCTTTGTCATTGTGGGTTCAGATTTAATGGGTTTGGTGCTGATGAAATCACCGGGCGAGATGGGTGCCGATGTAGTGGTGGGAACCTCCCAACGTTTTGGTGTACCGATGGGCTTCGGTGGGCCACATGCCGGGTTCTTTGCTACCAAAGAAGAGTTTAAAAGATTAATGCCGGGAAGGATTATCGGAGCTTCACTTGATGCTTCCGGAAATCCAGGCTATCGCATGGCGTTGCAAACCCGTGAGCAACACATCCGCAGGGAGAAAGCAACTTCAAATATTTGTACAGCGCAAGTATTGCTTTCGGTAATGGCCGGAATGTATGCAGTCTATCACGGTCCGGAAGGATTGAAAAAAATTGCAGGAAGGATACATGGCTTGGCACAATTGCTTGAAAATGGATTGTCGGCACTTGGATTAAAGCAAGTAAACGAAAACTATTTCGACACCTTAAAAATTGAGGTAACAGATAAAAACAAGATTCGGGAAAAAGCTGAATCGTTAGGGATCAACTTCCGCTATTTTGAGGATAACCATATTGGTATTGCATTGGATGAAACAACCAATATCAAATCATTGCAAGAAATATTAAGTGTTTTTTTAGAAGACAAGCATTCGAACTACAAAGGAGAGAACGGTCATGGTGTAACACTTGACTTAGGTGTTGCTGATCAGGTAAAACTATCAGCATCCTTAGTTCGAACTTCAAGTTTCTTAACGCACCCCATTTTCAACTCCAACCATTCGGAGCATGAAATGTTGCGCTACATCAAAAAACTGGAGAACAAAGATTTATCGATGGTACACTCCATGATCTCATTGGGATCGTGTACGATGAAACTAAATGCCACCACCGAAATGATTCCGGTAACGTGGCCGGAACTTGGTGGTATACATCCATTCGCGCCTGCGGATCAAACCAAAGGATATCAGGGAATGATCACCAACCTTGAAAACTGGTTGAAAGAAATTACAGGGTTCACAGGCGTATCCTTGCAACCCAACAGCGGTGCACAAGGTGAGTATGCCGGACTGATGGTGATTCGCGCATATCATGAAAACAGAAATGAAGGACACCGTAATGTTGCCTTGATTCCAGCGTCCGCACACGGGACCAATCCTGCGAGTGCTGTCCTTGCCGGAATGAATGTAGTGGTAGTAAAATCTGATGAGCATGGAAAAATCGATGTTGCAGATCTGAAAGGAAAAGCAGAACAATACAAAGACAAACTTTCGTGTTTGATGGTGACCTATCCATCCACACACGGGGTGTTTGAAGAATCCATCATTGAAATTTGTGAAACCATTCATGCCAATGGCGGACTGGTATACATGGATGGCGCCAACATGAATGCACAGGTAGGATTAACATCGCCCGCAAACATTGGTGCCGATGTTTGCCACTTAAACCTTCACAAAACATTTTGTATCCCACACGGTGGTGGTGGCCCGGGCATGGGACCCATTTGTGTGAATGATAAACTCAAACCATTCTTACCCGGACATCCGCTCGTAAGAACTGGTGGAGAAAATGCAATCACCGCAGTATCGGCTGCACCGTGGGGAAGCGCCAGCATTCTTGCGATCTCGTACGCTTACATTGCCATGATGGGAAGTGAAGGCTTGACCAACGCAACCAAGCTTGCCATCCTCAATGCCAACTACGTAAAGGAAAGATTGAGCACCGCATACAAAATCCTATACACCGGTGCGAACGGAAGATGTGCACACGAAATGATTGTGGATTGTAGAGAATTTAAAAAATTCGGTGTCGAAGTTGTTGACATCGCAAAGCGTCTGATGGATTACGGATTTCACGCACCTACTGTTTCTTTCCCGGTGGCAGGCACGTTGATGATCGAGCCAACCGAAAGCGAAACCAAAGATGAGCTTGATCGCTTTTGTGAGGCCTTGCTTGAAATCAGAAATGAAATCAGAGAAGTGGAAAACGGAATCGCTGACAAAGAAGATAACGTGTTGAAAAATGCGCCCCATACTGCATCTGTTATTACTGCTGACGTATGGGAACATGCCTACTCGCGTCAACGGGCAGCCTATCCACTGCCGTATGTTAAAAATGCAAAATTCTGGCCTACTGTTTCCAGGATTGATGATGCGTATGGCGACAGAAATCTAATCTGTAGCTGTTTACCGATTGAAGCCTTCACAGAAGAAACCGTATCGTGACAAGATTCTTGTTAACAACAGGGTGTTGTTTTTTGATTGTGCTTGGAAGTCAGGCACAATCAAAAAACAAGTATTCCGGATTTCCATCGCTGATCTGGCCGAAGCTGTACGACATTTCCTTTGTCAAAGGCACGGACAAACTTGGAGAATTTGACAAACCCGTATTTAGCACTGCCACTAAATCGTTGGCCGGAAAATCAGTAACCTTACCGGGATATATGGTTCCGTTTACCGAAGGGATAAAAGGGAACCATTTTATTCTCACATCACTTCCGTTGAATGCGTGTTTCTTTTGTGGCGTTGGTGGCCCTGAAACAGTGGTGGAAGTTTTTCTTAAAAAAGATATTACCTACACAGAACGCCCCGTTGAAATCCAAGGTATATTAAAACTCAACGACAAAAATCCCGACCAGATGATTTATGTTCTGGAGAATGCGGAGTTTCTCGGAGAACTGGAGTATTGATTTGAAGATTAGTTGATTAGTTGATTTGTAAATTTGATAATGTGTTAATGTGAATAAATTTGATTGAATATATTCCAGTATTGTCCTTCATTAATGAAAATAAGAACACCATATAAAATTGGAATCGGAATTTTAGCAACAACGGAACAGCGCACCCTACTAAATTAACTCATTCTCAAATCAACCAATTCCCAAATTAACCCATCCTCAAATCAGAACAATTCCCTAATTTGCAATCAACTCATCCTCACATTAACACATTGGTTTGACCGAATTTATTCTATTATTGTTGGCAGGACTTATAAGCGGTCTTTTGGCAGGACTTACGGGAATTGGCACGGGCATCATTATGTTGACAGTGATCCCCTTTGCGTTGCGCGCCAATAATATTCCCGAAGCATATTTTGTAAGCCTTACGATCGCGAATACCGTTTTCGCCACCATGATGTCGTCACTCGTCAATGTGGTTAGCTCTATTCGCCCACAAGGGTTTTATAAGAAAGAAACGATTTGGATCAGCTTATCCGCGATGGCCGTTGCTTTTATCGCGTTCGAAACGATTGTAAAAAGTCCGTACTATTCCAAACCACTTTTCAATACCATCATCATTATTTACCTCATTGCCATTGTGGTTCAGGTGTTTAGAAAACTGAAACTTTCAAATGTATTGGCAGAAAAAATCACGAAAGGAAAAATGATTGTGACCGGAACGGCCGCAGGTTTGGTGGCCGCACTAACAGGCCTCGGTGGGGGCACAGTGATCGTTCCGTTGCTAAACCTTTGGATGCGGATTGATATCAAGAAAGCAAAAACAATTTCTTTCGCGATCATTTTTGCAATCTCATTATTGCTATCGATCAATAATATTTTTCTCGAACCCGCTTCCGGAATAGAAGGGACAGTTGGTTTAATCCTCCTTCCGGTGATTATCCCGTTGGGGATCGGGGTGGTAATCGGATCACCATTGGGTGTTTTTCTTGGGGAAAAACTCTCTTCAAAAAGTATTACCATTATTTTTTTGGTAATGACAACCATAGTTATTCTGGAAAAAATATTGGGTATGTTCTTTATTTAGGGAAACCGAAATCGTTATCTTTGATAACCAATTTTCATGGGTATGGATATTCAAGCAGAGAAATTACAATTGATCAAGTGGCTTGCTGGCCTTACCGATACCGCTATCATTAAAGAAATCAAAACCTTGAAGAATACTTCAAATAAAAGTCTATTCAGTCAGTATACAGAGCAAGATTTAGTTGATCGTGCAAAATCCTCCATGAGGGATATAGAAGCAGGAAGAACAACACCGTTGAATAAATTCAAAAAAGAAATCAAAGCCTGGAAACAATCGAAAAATATAAAGTTGAAGTAACCGAACAGGCTAAACTCCATTACTTTGAAGTATTGGAATATTTTTATGCTTACGCTTCGGAAGAAAGTGCATCAAAAAAAGCAGAAGAACTTGACAAAATAGTAGAATCGCTAAAAACACTCCCCGAAAGGGGAAGTATTGAAATCACGCTTCAACACCTAAAAAAGAAACACCGTTATCTCCTTTTTAATAGCACGTCAAGAAACACGGTAAAAATTATTTATTTCGTTGACAAACGAAAGAATGTTGTTTATGTAACTGACTTCTTCCCAACACAAATGGATAAGGATAAAGTCCGAAATCGCAATACCCAGGCATTCTTGCTTTAAAGAAGTTCGTTCTTTTCCCGAAATCTTTTAAATACTTACAACAAACGTTTGAAATGCGATAATATTGAGAGAGTTTTGTACTTGAATCCAAACATACTATGTCTTTCTTATTCGGTTCATTTGAAGGTTGGAAAAAGTACAGCGAAGAAAAAAAACTTTCGCTGCACGAAGTGGTCATTGAATATGAAATACAACAAAAAAACCGCGACCGCGAAACCATTAACGCAGGTTTGATGAACGCGTGGCAAGTGATGAAAGAGGCGGTGCATACCGGATTGGAAGAAGACATGACATCCCGTTCGGGCATGATCAACAATGGCGCTAAGAAAGTATACCGCTATCCGAAAGCTGTTCTATCAAAAGAATTTCAAAATCTAATTTCACGTGCACTGGCTGCCAAAGAAGTGAACTCGTGCATGGGACGCGTGGTGGCTGCACCAACTGCTGGCGCCAGTGGCATTATGCCGGGCGTACTTTTTACGCTTCAAGAAATCCACGACATCAAAGATGAAAAAATAATTGAAGCGATGTTGCTGGCTGCCGGTATTGCATTGATCATGGAACAAAAAGCTTCGATCTCCGGAGCCGTGGGTGGTTGCCAGGCAGAAACCGGTACCGCAGCAGCAATGGGCTCCGGTGCAATTGTATATTGCCTGGGTGGCGATACAGATATGATTTTTAATGCCGTTGCCATCACCATTCAATGCATGTTGGGATTGGTGTGTGACCCGGTTGCCGGACTTGTTGAAGTACCGTGTGTAGTACGAAATGCCAGTGCCGCAGCCATCGCCAACAGTTCTGCACAAATTGCATTGGCCGATGTAAGCAGTGTGATTCCCGTTGATGAAGTAGTGGAAGCAATGGGCGAAGTGGGCGCGAGCATGGAAACCCGCTATAAAGAAACCGCCCTTGGCGGATTAGCCGCTACACCAACAGCGCAAAAAATTTCAAAGCGTGTGTTGATCCATGATATTGAGATTTTGCCCGATGAAAAGAAGGGTGAGTAAATTTGCTGATGAGTTGATTTGCTGATTACTAATGATCGGGAGCTGAATTAAAATCCGTGCGTCATTCAGAGCGTCAGCGAAGAATCTTTCCGTAAAGTTATTAAGAATGCACCTTTTTCCCGGGCTTTCACAACACCACCTCCGGCAACGCCTTCGGTCCACCAAAAAAATAGATTACAACCGAAATCACCACCGCCCAAAAAGCTGCACTTAAAAACATCGAAATAATAATTTTATCCTTGGGCGTACCAAAACTTACCGCAATCAGGGTGGCACCCGGAGGAGTAAACAACATCGGCATCAATGCGGCCACACCAATCAACCCATACTTTCTCCAAAAGGTAATCACCTTCCTGTTTTTGCTTGAGAATTTTTTCTTGTTCTTCGTAAACCGGTTCAAAATTTTCGCCCGAATCCAATCCCCAAAAAAAGTGAGAAGCAAAACAGTGGTCATTGAGCCCGCAACGGTAGTCAGGATAGTAGTAAACAAATTCAAGCCCGATGCATAGCCGGTAATCGGCCCAAGAAAAAACTTGAACATTGACCAAAAATAAACCGCGGCTATTTTTAAAACCTCCACCCACATACTTCAACCGAATTACTTTGCACCATAAGACAAATCCCCTGCATCCCCGAGGCCGGGCACAATATAGAAATTTGAATTGAGTGTTTCATCTTCCGCACACACCCAAACGGAATAGGGAAGCTTTATATTTTCTTTAATATAGTTTAGTCCCGCAGGCGCTGAAACTACACTCGCAATGTGTAAATGACGGGGTGTGCCTTTTGTTAGCAATGCCGAAAGTGCTTTCACCAACGATCTTCCGGTGGCCAACATGGGGTCAATTAAAATAACATCCCTTCCTTCTAATGAGGGGCAGGCAACATAATCAAGTTGAACAGAAATTTCTCCTTCCTCTTTTCTGTAAGCACCAACAAAACCATTATCGGCACGATCAAAAAAATTCAGAAACCCCTGATGAAACGGCAACCCCGCACGCAGGATAGTAATGAGCACGGGTTGCGATTTCAGGGTATTAATGGAAGCTGACCCAAGCGAAGTAGTAACGGTCTCATTTTTATAGTGCAACTGTTTCGAAACCTCGTATGCCATAATTTCACCAAGCCGTTCCAGGTTTTTACGAAAACGCATCCGGTCCTTTTGAATCCCCCTGTCCCGCAACTCGTGCATAAATTGATTGCCGACAGAATTTGTATTGCTGAGGTTGAACAGGGTCATTTTGATTCTTATTTATGCAATTGCACTCAAGTTGTATAAAGAATTCCTATTTTTCAAACACAATAGAAACAGCGCGATGATGAAGGTGCTAAAACAATTATGTGAAATTCAGGGCCTTTCGGGAAATGAAGGAAAGGTCAGTGATTTTCTCCTCAAGTACATTAAAAAAGAAAAGAAAAATTGGAGCACCGAACCGCAAATTTTTCATGGCGATGGCTTCCAGGATTCAATCGTATTGGTATTTGGGAAACCACGCACTGCCATTTTCGCGCACATGGATTCGATTGGGTTTACCGTGCGCTATTTCAACCAATTGATCCCGGTGGGAAGTCCGGATGCGGAAGTGGGAACCAAACTCGTTGGGGAAGATAAACTGGGCACCATTGAATGTGAACTTGAATTTGATAAAGAAAACCGCGCGTATTACAAATTTGGAAGACCGATTGAACGGGGAACCGATTTACATTATAAGATAAATTTTACTGAGTCAAAATCTTTTATCGAATCCGCGTATTTGGATGATCGGCTTGGCATTTATACTGCGTTGCAAGTAGCTGAAAAATTAAAAGATGGAATTATTGTTTTTAGTTGTTGGGAAGAACACGGTGGTGGTTCGGTTTCCTTCCTGACAAAATTCATTTACGATCAGTGGAAGATTCAGAAAGCACTTATCGCAGACATTACCTGGGTAACCGATGGGGTCTTTCCGGGAAGCGGAGTTGCTATTTCTATGCGTGATAAAAACATTCCGCGAAGAAAATTTGTGAATGAAATTATTGCCATTGCAGAAAAGCACAAAGTAAAATTTCAACTGGAAGTGGAAGGTGGTGGCTCCAGTGACGGTCGCGAAATTCAACACTCGGCATACCCAATTGATTGGTGCTTTGTAGGGGCGCCTTCTCAAAATCCGCACACACCACATGAAAAGGTGCATAAACAAGACATTGCTGCGATGATTAAATTGTACAGCCACTTAATGAAAGATCTATAAATCAAAATATCCAAACCATGTCAAACACAAGACGGGATTTTATAAAGACAACCACGGCCGCAAGCTTGGGATTTACAATTCTTCCTTCCTCGGTTTTCTCAGCATCCAAAGATGAAAAATTAAAACTGGGGTTTATTGGTGTAGGGTTGCGCGGACAAAACCATTTGGAGCTGGCGCTTAAAAGAAATGATGTTTCCGTAATTGCGATCTGCGATATCCAACAACGTATGATTGACATGTGCAAAAAAATGATAACCGCTTCCGGAAAACCAATGCCCACCATTATTATGGACGGCCCGTATGGCTATCGGAAAATGCTGGAGAACAAAGACATCGATGCCGTGGTGATTTCCACCCCGTGGGAATGGCATACCGTGATGTGCATCGATTCGATGAAAGCAAAAAAATATGTAGGATGTGAAGTCATCACAGGAACTACGATTGAAGAGTGCTGGGAACTTGTGCGTACTTCAGAAGAAACAGGCATGCCATTAATGATGTTGGAAAATGTTTGTTACAGGCGTGATGTAATGGCGGTGTTGAACATGGTGCGCCAAAATGTTTTTGGTGAACTGATCCATTTACAAGGCGGGTATCAACATGATTTACGCGAAGTAAAATTCAACGATGGCAAAAATCCGTATGGCGGTGGTGCGGAATTTGGTGAGAAAGGTTTTTCGGAAGCGCAATGGCGGACAGCACATTCTGTACATCGCGATGGCGATTTGTACCCAACACACGGTATAGGGCCAATCGCAGAAATGATTGACATCAACAGAGGCAATCGCTTTACGGAAATTGTTTCCTATTCTTCAAAAGCCCGTGGGCTGCACGAGCATGTTGTAAAAGCAGGCGGTGAAAACCATCCGAACGCAAAAGTAAATTTCAAATTAGGGGATGTGGTTACCACGATGATCAAGTGCGCGAACGGTGAAACGATCCTGTTACAACATGATACGAATCTTCCCCGGCCCTACTCCATTGGTTTCCGCGTGCAAGGCACACAAGGAATTTGGATGGACTTAAACAAATCCATTTACATTGAAGGCAAGAGCCCAAAATCACATCAATGGGAAGATGCAAAAGCATGGTTGGATAAATATGATCATCCGCTTTGGAAAAAATATGGCAACGATGCTTCCGGTGCCGGACATGGAGGTATGGACTGGTTCGTATTGAATGCCTTTGTCGAATCCGCAAAAAGAAAGGTGAATCCACCACAAGATGTTTATGATGCCGTTACCTGGAGTGCGATCACACCGCTTTCAGAAACCTCGATTCGTCTGGGGGGCGAAACATTGGATTTTCCGGATTTCACAAATGGGAAATGGATGCATCGGAAAAATGATTTTGCCTTGGATGACACTTATTGAGATGGATTAGACATAAGACATTAGATGTTAGACATTAAACAGAAGATATTTTATTCTCTACAAACATTTGGTCCCTCGGAGCCATGCATATTAATAAATCTTATAAGTCTTGCATGAGGTGGACTGTAAAAAATCCCGGAGGGATTAAATGTTTATAGATAGGTTATCGAAATTATGTATCGATCCTGTAGGGGTCGAACATTGATCATGGCTTATTTGAAGAACATCCAATTAAAAAATCATTACATAAATTAAATTTTATCCATTACTTTACGCCTCGATTAGATTTGAAGATATGCACCCCATTATTGCAGGAATACAACAAGTAGGAATTGGAATCCCCGATGTGAATGAAGCCTTTACCTGGTATCGCAAACACTTCGGTATGGACATCAAAGTATTTGATGATGAAGCTGAAGCGAATTTAATGCTTCCCTACACGGGTGGCATGCCACACAAACGCCACGCTATTCTCGCCTTGAACATCCGTGGTGGTGGCGGATTTGAAATCTGGCAATACAAAAGCAGGACACCTGTCCTCCCCGACTTTGAAGTACAACTTGGTGACACCGGGATTTTTGTTGCCCGCATGAAATCTTCGAACGTAAAAGGGACATTCGATTTTTTAAAAAACACAAAAGCAGAAATACTGGGCGAACTCAGTAAAGCCCCGGATGGCACAGACCATTTTTTTGTACGCGATCCATACGGAAATATTTTTGAGGTTGTAGAGGCCACCGATTGGTTCGGCAATGCAAATTCGCATACAGGCGGACCGGGCGGCTGTATGATTGGCGTTACCGATGTAGAGAAAGCTTTGAAATTTTACGCTACCATTTTAGGATATGATAAAGTGCTGTACGATAAAGAAGGCGTGTTTGAGGATTTGAAATGTTTGCCCGGTGGGGATGCTAAAGTAAGACGCGTTTTAATTGAGCATTCACAACCACGCGCGGGTAGCTTCTCTAAATTGTTGGGCAGCAGCAAGCTCGAATTAGTTTCGGTTCAGGACAGAACACCACGAAAAATTTATGAAAACAGATATTGGGGCGATCGTGGTTTTATCCATTTGTGTTTCGATATCAATGGCATGGCCAACATGAAAAAACTTTGCGAAAGCAATGGCTATCCGTTCACTGTTGATAGCTCCGGAAGTTTTGATATGGGCGAAGCAGCCGGGTATTTCAGTTATGTGGAAGACCCGGATGGAACATTGATCGAATTTGTAGAAACGCACCGTATTCCTATCCTCAAAAAAATTGGTTGGTATCTCGATCTGCGAAAAAGGGACCCGAAAAAATCATTGCCCAATTGGATGTTAAAGGCACTTTCGTTCAATCGCGTCAAAGGCTAACAAATGCGTCAGGCCGCTTTAAACGGCCAGGTGCGTATTCAAAATTTTTGGATTAAAACAAAACCCTATATTTGCGCCTCAATTTTTTGTTGGGCTGTATGACCATCCACGATTTAACATTCGAAAAATTCATTAGTGAAGATAAGATTCGTAAGAAAGTGCTTTTGCTTGCGAAGCAAATCTCCGAAGATTACAAAGGTCGCATACCGTGCTTTCTTCCGATCCTGAATGGATCGTTTATGTTTGCTTCGGATTTACTAAAAGAAGTCGATTTACAATGCCGCGTTTCATTTGTGAAGATCGCATCGTATCAGGGCACGCAAAGTACGGGCCAGATAAAAACCTTGATTGGCCATGAAGAAAGCCTCTTCAATCAGGATATCATCATCATTGAAGATATTGTAGACACGGGTATCTCACTACAGCAAACCATTAACGATTTGCGCGAACTGGGGACCAAATCCGTGGAAGCTGTTTCCCTTTTCAGAAAAGCACAAGCCCGCGAAAAAAACATTGATGTAAAGTATGTAGGATTTGATATTGAAAATGAATTTGTAGTTGGTTATGGCCTCGATTATGATGGCCTGGGCAGAAACCTGAAATCCATTCATAAAGTGAAGAAGAACAAGTCCAATTTGGTGAAGGACGAATTTTAGTATATTGGCCAACCAATAATTCAAAAAACCACGAAATTATCCATCAATTAAAGAATTCAAATGATTAACATGGTGATTTTTGGCCCGCCCGGTGCCGGAAAAGGAACGCAAAGTGAAAAGCTTATTGAAAAATACGGGATGGTGCACATCTCTACAGGAGACATCTTTAGAGCACATCTCAAAAACGAAACCGCCCTTGGTAAAAAGGTAAAAGAGATCATCAACAACGGAGTGCTTGTCCCGGATGAAATTACCATTGCCATGTTGGAAGAAGAGGTACACAAAAACCCCGATGCAAATGGGTTTTTATTTGATGGGTTTCCGCGTACCGTTCCACAAGCAGAATCGCTTGATCGATTGATGGAAAAAAACGGAACTGCCATCCATGTGGTAGTGGCATTGGATGTAACAGAAGAAGAAGTGCGAACCCGGATTGCAAAACGCAGAAACATTGAAAACCGTCCGGATGATGCGGATGACAAACTTAACAAACGCATCGATGAATATTTTCAAAAAACAGTTCACGTGCTTCCGTATTACGAAAAACAAAACCGTTTAAACACATTACAGGGAATAGGTGATGTGGATTCAATATTCACGTCTATCACAGAAGTAATCGAAGCACATTCAAACTAACGTATGGCGGGAGCTAATTTTATCGATTATGTAAAATTCTGTTCCCGGTCAGGTGCAGGTGGTGCCGGCTGTCTGCATTTTCATCGCGAAAAGCATATCGACAAAGGCGGCCCTGATGGCGGTGATGGTGGGCATGGCGGGCACGTAATCCTTCGCGGCAATGCCCAACACTGGACGCTCCTTCATTTAAAATACCGAAAGCACGTTATTGCAGAAAACGGGAACCCGGGTGAGCCAAAGAATAGCTCGGGCGCTGCCGGCAAACATGAAATCCTCGAAGTACCCTTGGGTACCGTTGCCCGCGATGCAGAGACCAATGAAATTATCTGCGAGATTTCTGAAGACGGGCAGGAAGAAATCCTGACACCCGGTGGACGCGGTGGAAAAGGGAATGCCTTTTTTACAACACCAACCAAGCAAGCCCCCCAATACGCGCAGCCCGGTGAACCAGGCCAGGAGCAATGGGTTATTCTTGAGCTCAAAATATTGGCCGATGTGGGCCTTGTTGGATTCCCCAATGCAGGAAAATCAACCTTGCTTTCCGTAATGTCGGCCGCCAAACCAAAAATTGGAGACTATCCATTCACAACCTTAACCCCCAACCTCGGTGTTGTTTCGTATCGAAATGACCGCTCGTTTGTGATTGCCGATATCCCGGGGATCATTGAAGGCGCAGCAGAAGGAAAAGGGCTTGGCATTCGTTTTTTGAAACACATTGAACGAAACTCGCTGCTCTTGTTCATGGTGCCTGCGGATGCGAACGATATAAAAAAGGAATACGAAGTTCTCCTAAACGAACTCAAGAAATATAATCCGGAATTGCTCGATAAGAAACGGATACTAGCCATTTCAAAATCGGATATGCTTGATGACGAGTTGAAAGAAGCCCTTAAAAAAGAGCTGCCCGCAAACATCCCGTCCTTATTTATATCCTCGGTTGCCCAACAAGGGCTCACGGAGCTGAAAGACATGATCTGGAAGAACCTCAACCAGGCGTAGTGCCATATTGACACCAAAAAACCGGTTGGCAATATTATTGACAAACCCACAGTTCAAAATTCTATTGACGTTTACCTAATTATGAAGCAAGAGACAAAAACTGACGATAAGAATATCAATCCGGAAGAAATCCTGGATGAAACCCCCGCCAATCAAGCCGAAGCTGGTGAAAAGGAAGATTCCGAAGAAGGCCATGAGGCAGAAGAATCCGGGATCTCAGAGCCTGAAAAATCAGACCTTGACAAACTAAAAGACGAATTGGCAGAATTTAAAGATAAATATCTACGGTTATACTCTGAGTTTGACAACTTCAGGAAACGCACCGCAAAAGAGAAACTAGACCTTATCCAAAATGCCAACGAGCAATTATTGGTAGCGCTGCTCCCTATTGTAGATGATTTCGAAAGGGCATCAAAAGCCAGTGAAGAAACCCAGGATGTCCAGGGGTACAAACTCATCCAGGACAAGTTTAACAAGTCGATGGAAAAGTACGGTGTTAAAACCATGAAGGTAGGGGCGGGAAGTGATTTCGATCCTGATTTACATGAAGCCATTACCCAAATACCCGCGCCCAGTGAAAAACTCAAAGGCAAAGTTGTAGACGTAATTGAGAAGGGATATTTATTAAATGAAAAAGTAATTCGCTACGCCAAGGTAGTAGTGGGAAATTAATTTAGAGAATGTCAACGAAGAGAGACTATTACGAAATCCTTGGTGTAACCAAATCAGCTACCGCTGAGGAAATAAAGAAAGCATACCGCAAGGTGGCGATCCAATTCCATCCGGATAAAAACCCGGACGACAAAGCTGCTGAGGAAAAATTCAAAGAAGCGGCAGAAGCGTATGAGGTGTTGAGCAATGCAGACAAGCGTGCGCAGTATGACCGCTTTGGCCATAACCGCCCGGGAATGGGTGGTGGCTACAGCCACGAAATGAATATGGAAGACATCTTCAGCCAGTTTGGGGATATCTTCGGTGGTGGCAGTCCGTTCGATAGTTTCTTTGGTGGTGGAGGTGGAAGAAGTACATCCCGCAGAGGAAGGAAAGGTTCGAACCTTCGTATAAAGCTAAAATTGTCGTTGGAAGAAATCGCCAATGGTGTTGAAAAGAAAATAAAAGTAAACCGTCTTGTTAAAGCAGATGGTGTCACCTTTAAGCAATGCGCTACCTGTCATGGTGCGGGGCAAACCAAACGCGTGGTCAATACCATGCTGGGGCAAATGGTGTCTGCCACAACCTGTCCTACCTGTAATGGAGCAGGGCAACTGATTGACAAGCGCCCGCCCGGTGTCGATAGCTCCGGATTGATTTCAAAAGAAGAAATTTTCAGTGTAAAAATCCCGGCAGGTGTTTCAGAAGGCATGCAACTTTCCATGTCAGGAAAAGGCAATGAGGCCCCCGGCGGAGTAGCGGGCGACCTTTTGATTTTAATTGAAGAAAAAGAAGATCCTCAATTAAAAAGAGATGGCAACAACCTGATTTATGACCTGCACATTACCATCGTGGATGCAGCCCTTGGGGCACAGGTTGAGGTTCCTTCCGTTACCGGAAAAGTGAAAATCAAAATCGAACCGGGGACACAAAGCGGAAAAATACTTCGCTTAAGAGGAAAAGGGCTCAAAGATGTAAACGGATACGGAATCGGTGACCAATTGGTGTACGTAAACGTTTGGACCCCTAAAAAGCTTTCTTCCGAAGAAAAGGCCATCCTGGAAGGACTCAAAGACTCCCCGAACTTCCAACCGAACCCAAGCGAAGGAGACAAAGGTTTTTTTGACAAAATGAAGGAATTCTTTCATTAAGGAGTTCAATTCTGGCCGGGGCTATACTTTGCAGCCAACCCCCTGTATTGGGTTGTTTAGACGTGTAAAGTTTTTTTATTGCGAAAACACTTGTTTTTTTGGGACAAAACCCGAAAATACCTTACGTAGAGGTAACTTATAGTTTAAGTACCCGTATCTAAACAGCATGCAGAAGAAGTTTTGGTTGACATTTAGTGGTGTAATGGTTGCTGCATTGGCCTCTGGCCAGATAAAGAAGCAATTCGTAATTGAAAATCCGGAAAAATGTGAAGAGGTAAAGCTTGTCCTCAAAGCAAACAGTGGAAACTGTTTCATAAAACCCTCCCATAGCAACGATTTACTCACGGTTTACAGCAATCAGGATATCGATTCGTATTCGCAAAAATTTTCCAAGGAAATAATCGATAATGTATGCTACATCAAGCTGGGGCTTGAAGAAGTACGGTCCGATGGGTTTAGCCAGACCATTTCCACACGGGTATTTGGTTCAGGCGTGAGTAATTCCAATGATAAGTTTTGGAAAATGTACCTGACAGACTCTAAACCCTACTATTTGGAGTTCTCTTACGGAGTAGGAAGCGCAAACATGGATTTATCCGGCCTTTCTATCAAAAACCTAAAAATCAACACGGGCAGCGCTGACGTAAATGTTGGCTATTTCTCTGAAATGGAAAACAAAATCGACATGGATACCTTCCACATTAAAGTGGATGTCGGTACTGCAAAAATCAAAAACATGAACCTCGCACGTGCGAAATATGTAAAAGCCGATGTTGGCTTTGGCAATATGCTGCTCGACTTCAGCAACAAACCATTGGTAGGAAATGAAATCAAGGGGAGCGTGGGGGCAGGAAACCTCATTATCATTATGCCACAAGAAGATGTGCCTGTGTTGGTAAAAATCAGGGACTCATGGCTTTGCAGCGTTAGCATTCCCAAAAGCTTAAAGAAAATCAAAGAAAATACTTTCGCGAACGCAGCGTACACAGCCGATTCTAAAAACGCAATGGTCTTTAATCTTGATGTATCCATGGGCAACATCATCTTCAAAGACAAATTGGATTAGAACGCAGGCTCATTCCAAGCGGTCTACTGAAGTAGGATTTATCCATAACATTCCTTTTTCTGTAATTCCTTCCTATCTTTTGACACTCATTCGTGTCATTAAACTAAACTATTTGTGGAAGCGCTCTCAACAGAAAAAGTTACCAAGCGGTATACCAACCACCTGGCACTTGATCAGGTAAGCCTCACCATTCCCGAGAAAAGTATTTACGGGCTTCTCGGTCCCAATGGAGCAGGAAAAACAACACTCATTCGCATCATTAATCAGATCATCAACTCCGATGAAGGCAGTGTGAAGATTTTCGGTGAGCCTTTACAGGAAAAACATATTTCCTGGATTGGCTATTTACCGGAAGAACGTGGCCTTTATAAGAAGCTGAAAGTTGGTGAGCAATTGATTTACCTGGCACAGTTAAAAGGCTTAAGCCGCAAAGAAGCCCTTGATAAAAGTAAAGCGTGGATCAAAAAATTTGAAATCACTGATTGGTGGAACAAAAAAGTGGAAGACCTTAGCAAAGGGATGGCCCAAAAAATCCAGTTCATCAGTACGGTGATGCACGAGCCCCGGCTTATTATACTCGATGAACCATTCTCGGGTTTTGATCCGATCAATGCGCAACTGATCACAAAAGAAATTATGGAGCTTCGCGAGAAAGGAAGTACCATAATATTTTCTACCCACCGGATGGAAACAGTAGAGTCGCTATGCGACCACATTGCATTGATTGACAAATCGAAAAAAATACTGGAAGGACCAAAGAAAGAAATCAAGAAAACCTATCGATCAAACACATTTGTAGTGGATCACAAAGGCAACTTCTCAGTTCCTTCAGCTTATACATTAATCAGCAACACACCTTTGGAAGATGACTTCCATCAGACCACTATTAAAATGAACGGAACCGGCAACCCGAATGACTTAATAAAAGAATTGATCAACCTTACCGAGGTACATTCTTTTGTGGAAAAAATACCAAGCATGAGTGATATTTTCATCTCGTTAGTGAAAGGAGGCAGCGATGAATAAGATCTGGCTCATCATGCAACGCGAGATTTTAAACCGCGTTCAGAAAAAATCATTTTTGATTGCAACGATTTTAATCCCATTGATTTTCCCAGCAATTATTGGCGGGCTGATTTATGTGGCATACGAACAAGAAAAAGATGCCAAAGCAGCAGTAATTGAAGTTGTTGATCAAAGTGGACTAATCAAATTTGAGGATACAGAAAAATTCGAATTCGTTTCCATTGATACCGATTTAGAATCCGCCAAGAAAGCCTTTAATGAAACGAAGCACTTCGGGCTTCTCTTTATCCCAAAATTTGACTTACAAAAACCATCCGGGATAACCCTGTACGCTAAAGAAAACCCAAGCATCAATAAAATCGGTGATTTGGAAAGAATGTTGGAACGCCAAATCCGAGATTTAAAACTAGCAGAGTTCAATATCGACAAGGAAACACTGGAAGGACTTCGAACAAATGTTTCACTTAAGTCTGTTAATCTAAGCCAAACAGGGGAAGAAAAGGCAAGCAACACCGGAATGCTATATGGCCTCGGGTTTGTATTGGGTATCCTTATCTACATGTTTGTATTGATTTACGGAATGCAAATTATGCTCGGTGTTATTGAAGAAAAAACAAGCAAGATCGTAGAGGTATTGGTATCAAGCGTGAAACCATTCCAACTCATGATGGGGAAAATCCTTGGGATTGCAACTGTTGGGCTATTGCAATTTACGATTTGGGTAGTGCTGGTTGGCGTGCTGAGCTCTGCTGTAATGAGCTATTTCGGATTGGAAATGTCGCCTCAGCAACAAGCCATGGAGCAAGTATCGAAACAAATGGATGATCCTGAAATGGCGCAAGCTGCAGTACAAGATTCTAAGATCGTTGAAATGTTACAGTCAATTGATTCTTTGCCGCTTGCTTCAATCATTTTTAATTTTGCTTTTTATTTCCTTGGGGGATACTTGCTTTATGGATCACTTTTCGCTGCGGTAGGATCAGCTGTGGATTCACAACAAGAAGCCCAACAGTTTACATTGCCGATAACAATGCCACTCATCATTGGCTACATCGGATTGTTTGTTTTTATCCTGAATGATCCGCACAGCACAGCAAGTTTCTGGTTTTCCGTCATTCCGTTTACCTCACCCATTGCGATGGTGGGCCGTTTAGCTTTTGGCGTGCCCTGGTATGAACTTCTCCTTTCGCAAGTTTTATTGGCAGGTGGTTTCATTTTCACTACCTGGATTGCCGGAAGGATTTACCGTGTCGGCATTCTTATGCACGGCACCAAAATCAACTACAAGGTATTGGCCAAGTGGTTCATGATGAAAAATTGATCATTAGTTGTTAGTTGTTGGTTGTTAGTTGTTAGTTTTATGCTCACGCTAACAACGAGCAACTAACAACTATCAACTGTTTTCATGGCGAAAGCTGTTCCCGGCATATCGGATTTCTATCACGACAATTCCAAACTCAAATGGATTGTGTTGGGGGTTTCTGTGCTGATCAGTATCGGCTCCATCTACTACACCAACATTCTGGTCAACCAACTGAAGGAACGCGAGAAGCAACAAATCGAATTGTTTGCAAAAGCCCTTGCCTATACCATCAATGATGAATCCAATCAAAATATCCTCTTTATCTCAGAGGAGATTTTGTATAAGAACAATTCCATCCCCATTATCTGGATCAACAATGATGGCGAATACCAATACCGCAACATCGAACTAAATGAAAACTGGACAGAGGAGAGAAAGAAAAAACTGCTCGATAAAGAATTGATCGAGATGAAAGAACTCTACGAGCCCATTAAAATGACCTACCTCAATGATAACGGGGTAGTTGAGAATTATGGGAACGTCTATTACAAAAATTCTTTTTTGCTGACACTCCTTATTTCATATCCCTACATTCAGTTGTTCGTGATCGCGATTTTTGGGTTTATAAGTTACCTCGCATTCAATTATTCAAAAGCAGCCGAACAAAACCGTGTGTGGGTGGGGCTTGCCAAAGAAACCGCACATCAATTAGGCACCCCCCTTTCCTCCCTGATGGCATGGATGGAAGTATTACGGGATGACCCCGTGCTGAAGGAACGCGGAATCGTTGAGGAGCTTCAAAAAGACATCCATAAATTAAATATTGTTACCGAGCGCTTTTCAAGTATCGGCTCGGCCCCAACGCTAAAACCGGAGAATGTGGTTTCCCTTATCAACAATGTGGTCAACTACCTGCGGCCACGCGTGTCCGCCAAAATACGGATGGAAGTATTCACACTTTCAGAAAATATTATGGCGGAGGTACATGCCCCGTTGTTTGAGTGGGTTGTTGAAAACTTATGCAAAAACGCAGTGGATGCGATGGGGAATGCCGGCACTATCGCCATCAAGATTCTCCGCGGAAGCGAAGGAAAAGTATTCATTGATATTTCCGATACCGGAAAGGGGATTCCGAGATCAAAAATAAAGTCGGTTTTCCGGCCCGGGTTCACTACAAAAAAACGCGGCTGGGGACTGGGATTAACACTTGCCCAACGAATTATTGAATCCTACCATAACGGGAAAATTTTTGTGAAGCATTCGGACGAAAACCAGGGGACAACCTTTCGGATTGCACTAAACGCAACATAATATTTTATACCCGCAATAACCCTCGTTTTTCTTTGTAAATAGGCCGAAATTCTATTCAATTCAGGTTTGGATTGATCGATATTACCACTACTTTTGCGGTCGATTTTCTGACCTTTTATAAAATAAAATCCCAATGGCAAATACAGGTAAAATTACACAGGTCATCGGTCCGGTAGTGGACGTTGCATTCGATGAAGCTGGTGCTAAAATCCCAAATATCCTTGACTCACTTGTTGTAATGAAAGATGACGGCACCAAAGTAGTGCTCGAGTGTCAACAACACCTTGGTGA
Source organism: uncultured Roseivirgaceae bacterium (assembly GCA_964398945.1). Lineage (GTDB taxonomy): Bacteria > Bacteroidota > Bacteroidia > Cytophagales > Cyclobacteriaceae > JBGTGG01. The sequence goes on from CAYNOT010000006.1 coordinate 145,065, forward strand.
GGAACGCGTTCGTACCATTGCCATGGAAGGAACAGAAGGGCTTAGAAGAGGCATGAAAGTAACGGATATGGGTTCCCCAATCCAAATGCCTACAGGCGAAGATATCAAAGGAAGGCTTTTCAACGTGGTGGGTGATGCTATCGATGGTATTCCACAACCACAAGGAAAAGGCAGGCTTCCTATCCATAGAAATGCCCCTGCATTCGAAGATCTTACTACTTCTACGGAAGTACTTTATACCGGTATCAAAGTAATCGACTTGATTGAACCGTATGCAAAAGGAGGTAAAATCGGATTGTTTGGTGGTGCCGGTGTAGGAAAAACCGTATTGATCCAGGAATTGATCAACAACATCGCGAAAGCATACTCTGGTCTTTCTGTATTTGCCGGAGTTGGTGAAAGGACCCGTGAAGGAAACGACTTGCTTCGCGAGATGATCGAAGCGGGTATCGTAGATTACGGTCCTGAATTCATGGAATCACTTCATGCTGGTGGATGGGATCTTTCCAAAGTTGACCAGGAAAAATTAAAAGATTCAAAAGCAACATTCGTATTCGGACAAATGAATGAACCTCCGGGGGCGCGTGCACGTGTTGCCTTGTCAGGACTTACTGTTGCTGAGTATTTCCGCGATGGGGATGGCACCGGAAAAGGAAAAGACATTCTTTTCTTTATCGATAACATCTTCCGTTTTACACAAGCCGGTTCTGAGGTGTCTGCCCTTTTGGGTCGTATGCCTTCAGCGGTGGGTTACCAACCTACATTGGCAACGGAGATGGGTACCATGCAAGAGCGTATCACTTCTACAAAGAATGGTTCAATCACATCGGTACAGGCCGTTTACGTACCTGCCGATGACTTGACTGACCCTGCCCCGGCAACTACATTCTCCCACTTGGATGCTACAACTGTACTTTCTCGTAAGATTGCAGAGCTTGGTATCTATCCAGCAGTGGATCCGTTGGATTCAACATCCCGTATTTTGAGTGCTGAGGTTGTTGGGGATGAGCACTACGATTGCGCACAGCGTGTGAAAGAAATTTTACAGCGTTACAAAGAACTACAAGACATCATCGCCATTCTTGGTATGGATGAATTGTCTGACGAAGACAAGCAGGTGGTACACCGCGCAAGACGTGTTCAACGTTTCTTGTCGCAGCCGTTCCACGTTGCGGAAGCCTTTACCGGTTTGAAAGGCGTGTTGGTTGATATTAAAGATACCATCAAAGGCTTTAATGCGATCATGGATGGTGAGTATGACCATTTACCAGAGATGGCCTTCAACTTAGTGGGTAGCATCGAAGATGCAGTAGTGAAAGGAGAGAAAATGATGGCAGAAGCCAACGCATAAAAATTAATTGATAATGCTTCTAGAAATCCTAACCCCGGAAAAAAAGATCTTTGAAGGAGAAGTTTCCATTGCCACCTTTCCCGGTGCTGATGGCGGCTTTCAGATCATGGACCAACACGCCCCACTTATTTCTTTACTGAAAGAAGGAGTGGTGGAATACAAATCGAAGGAAGGAGCTAAAGCCATCACCATTACGGGTGGTGTTGTTGAAGTGTTGAACAACAAAACCATTTTATTGGCAGACGGGGTTGTTTGATTTGAAAATTTGATGATTGGCGGATTTGCTAATTGAAAATAAGGAGAAGCCTCTGAAGAAATTCAGGGGCTTTTTTTATCAATTATTTAAAATGTTTGTCGAATGGGTTCATTTCCATTCATAAACTGTTCCTATAGCACTGGAAGTGAAGTAGTAATTTAAAAATAGTATTATATCTCCACGGCTTATTTCCCAACGGACAAAAAGTGGCAAAAAATTATAAATGCAACCAATTCATTTAGTAACTTACTATGAAATGGCCATGTAAATACTTTTCACCAACCGAGAATGATTATTTCGGCCATTCCCTGTCTGCCGACCAGGCAGGCATCTGACCTTGGTCTAAAATTATAAACACATGAAATGTTAGTCCACATCTATGTCATCAAATAACATTGATAAGTTCGAAATTCGAAGTGAAGAAGTTCAAGAAATTATTAGCCACATACCGAGTGGATTAATCCGGTGGGGACTTACCGTAATTTTTTTTGTTATTATTTCACTACTGGGTGTAACTTGGTTTATAGGGTATCCTGACCTTCTAAACGCCCCGGTTGTGATAACTACCAGCCCAGCTCCGGTAAATCTTGTAGCACGAACAGGAGGACAAATCACCTTACTAAAGCAAGATAACCAAACTTGCAAAGAAGATGAATTACTTGCATTCATTCAATCAAACGCAGAAGTATCCGCTGTTTTGGATTTGGAGAAAAAACTTTTGACAGAGGACAAAGATATTATTTCAATAGGGCCCCTTGGGGATTTACAACCTTATTTCTCAGCCTTGATAAATTCACAAATGGCTGCATCACTTTTTAACCAACTTGATTTCTATGATAAGCAGGTTGTCTTGTTGAGGCGACAACTTAAAACCTATAAAGAATTAAACAACTCCCTTTGGAGTCAACAAAAACTTACAAAACAAGAATTGCAATTGGCGCTGGTCAAATTCCAAACAGATTCTTTATTGTTTAATCAAAAAGTAACAGCAGCAATGGACTTCAGTCAATCCAAAAGTACATGGTTGCAACAACAACGTTCAGCTAAGAATATTGAAACCACAATTTTTAATAATGAACTACAAGTACATCAACTTGAAAAGCAGGTAGCGGAATTATTGTTACAAAAGGAGGAACAAAAGCAAAAGCTATCAATGGCAGTAGCAAATGCAAAAGATGAACTTACGAGCCAGATCAAAAAATGGAAAGAAACATACCTGTTAATTGCAACAGGGGAAGGAAATGTAGCTCATTTTGGTTTTCTGGAAAACAATATGTTTATTGACGCTGGACGATCATTATTTTCAATTATCCCAAACAAAGGAAAGTTAACAGCGCGGGCTAAACTACCCATAAATGGGTCAGGAAAAGTAAAGGTAGGGCAAAATGTAAATATCCGATTGGATAATTATCCTTTTGAACAGTTTGGTATGCTCCATGGAAGGATAGAATCCATCTCTGAAATACCTAATGAAAACAAATATTTCCTGACTATTGAACTCCCAGAAAAACTGATCACCTCACAACACAAATTGATTGATTTTAAACAACAGCTTTCCGGAACGACAGAAATAATAACCGAAGATTTGAGATTGTTGGAGAGATTTTTCTATCAAATTATAGCACTAACAAAACAAAAAAATAAATCTACCTAGTAAATTTTTGTAAACTAAATTACTTTAGACCATAATATTTAATCGACAACTCTTTCAAAGGGTTAGTGGACCAATCTTTCCAATCTCCCGTATATGGATCATAGCCACATTTTAATGGCTTACTATACAAATCACTTGGGTCTTCAAGAAAGGCACGGCAATCGGTACATACGTGACGAAATTCACAATCCTTGCAAACTGTAATTTTATCCTTACTAATCCTCCACAGTTTACGGAAAGAATCACCCTTGATTATAGCTTCAATTCCTACACCGTTAATGTGACCGAAAGAATCATGCATTGAAAGACAGTTCTTAACTAATCCATCTTCGGTAATTGATAATTTACCATTAAGACAAGTATTAAAACTCTGAGACTCGGTAAAAGTTCTAATGTTACACGAGAAGCATTGGGTATGAATTTTACCACACATTTTGTTTTCAAATTCAGTCTTAGAGTATGATACTATCCGACCATCAATATTTTCAATTCCATCCTCTGGACGTGCATACAGAGTCATCGATGAAATCCTTTGAAATGTAATTAATAGCTCCGTAACTTTTGAAGTCGACCAACAATTGGAATTCCTCATTAAAATGGAAACATTACTAATTTTTGTGGGTTTGATTGCATTCAAAATTGTTGTTAATGAACCATAAGTAATGTCATATTTTATTCTTAACTCAATAAATTTTGCTCCCAATTTACTTGCTAATAAAAAGGCATTAGAGCAAGGAAAATCACTTTGTTCAGATATTTCAATTATGGCATGGGAAATTTCTCCAGGGAATGAATATTCCAAATCTAAGTCAGGAAAATTTTCGTGATCAAACGCAAAATGGCCTAGTTCGTTATCAATTAAATACTGAATACATGTCTTTGTTTCTTCTGATAATTCAGTGTCCTTGTAAATTGATGAACTACCAATAATGTCTCTAAGTCTATTTGGTATAAAATGGACTTCATTTCTTTGAAGATCACAGATTGTTGACCTCCTAACTCCCTTTACAATAATACAATTTGAAAAAAGTCTAAATTTTTCCCTCATCATCATGAATCTTTGAAATTGGTCTATGAAAATCCTTACAGACGGTTTTAGCAGAATTATAATATGAAAATTCGTCCGTTCTGATAACATATTTTTTATCAATCGATAGCGGAACTAAATACTGAAAAATTATCGGAAGTCTACCCTTTAATTTTTGAATTTCAGAAGTGAATTTTTCATCTATCATTGTTAATCAATTGTTTAGCTATTTCTCTTTCTAAATAATAATTACAAGGGTAGGACGTCATTCCTATTTGACCCACGGGATTAATCTCCAAAAAGTAAAAATCCCCGGTTCCACGTTGTCGAATCATATCAATTGATCCAGTTGTCAATCCAAGGGACTTGACAAGTTTCAGGAGTTTTTTTTCAAGCAAAATTGGCAATTTAAAACAAGTTGTTCTGTTAGGTTTTTCTCTGTTGTAATTCCTAAAATCCAACTCGGTTTGCTTATCACTTTGAGAAAAGATTGCCATTGTATAAAACTTATCATACAGAAAAAAAATACGCAATTCAAATTCTTTCTCAATCAAGGCTTGAAACAATGATGGAAAAAACGTTTTGGCTAACTGATCAATACAGGAATCTTGGATTTCAATCGTTCTTAGGGAAAAACCTAAACCCTTATCTTGAAAATTTGGAACATCACCTATTGTTTTGGAAATAATTCTGCCATTCCTTTTTTTAAAAAGGATCAATTCATTTTTGTTGGTTGTTACAATACTGGGGGGCACAAGTAACTTACAATTTGACGCAGCATTTAAAACTTCAATTTTTTTTAGTACAACTTCAGAAGGTTTAGTTATCCATTTTCTATTGGACAATCTTCTCCATAGTTCATTGCTTAACAAACTAAATTCTCTGTGCAAATGATTTTCTAGTGTATGTTTATTTTCATATGAAATAGTGACCCCTCTAAACAATTCTTTAAAAAAATCATCATCCATCCATCTTCTAAACCAGCAGGCTTTTGCTTGTTCAATCCGTTCGATCATTTGACCACTGTTGCTTTCAAAAGAAGTTTTCTTGAAAAAATCTATGCCATTCACCCTTTCAAAACTACCACCCAAAAAAACAAGCCAATCGATCACCTCATCTGTAGTCCCTTCAAATTTGCTTTTGCTAAAAATAAAAATCATAAATACATATTTTACCGAGTGCTTTCTGATTCTTCAACTATTTTATCTAGCACCATTTCTATTTTGATTCCTTCAACTGTTAAGAATTCCATTCTAACAAAGCCCAATTTTTCATTAAAATAAAATACACTCCTTGTTTTAATTTGTTCATTAATTCCAAAAGCTTCGTACTTATAGACAGAATCAATATCCATCGGACCACTGTATATATCCTTTGATACAAAGGAATAATTAATCCGAAGTGATGAATTGTTTAACCAAGGGATTTTCTCAAGGGTATGTTGTGGAATACCAAATTCCAATTCCCAGTATTTATTTTTCTCCAATGGAAATTTTATGTAAGGGAAAGGATTTAATTGATTGTATGAAAAAAAATGAATTCTGGGTGGGTGTAGGAATATACGTGAAGAATCCTCTATTACCCCTGTTTTCTCTCCATAAAATACCCTATCATTTGCATCGTAATAATCATATTTAATTATGGTTTGTGTATCACCTAAGCTAGTCTCCCCCTTGTTTTTGTAAACCATAAGATTAACCTTATCAATACAATATTTTTTTTTAAATGTCATTAACCTACTTGAGGGGCCATCAAGTTTCGGTTCTAAGCACATAAAATATCTTGTATTTGTACTATCAAAAAATGAGACTTGATAGACAAAGCTACGGCCCGTCTTAAAGATCTCATTATCTTGATTTAATACATTAAACGAACCGCTATCCAAGAAGAATGGAGGCTCTGTGAGATTATATAAATTTTGGGTTGAAATCCTCCAATAGACAAAAGAAAGAATTAGTAAAATAGATATGAGCAAAATTGCGAGTATTTTTTTTTTCATTTCTAAATTAATTATTTGAAGGCGTTTAATAACTGGAGTTACGCAAAACAGTAACGTCATTGCGAGCGGTAGCGAAGCAATCCCAGTTTCTGTGCCGAAAAACGGATTGCTCGGTCCCCGATTTACACCGGGGCAAGCTGTTCCTCCCTCGCAATGACGGTCTTTTTATTGTTTTGCGTAAGTCCAGTTAATAAACAAAGGTTAAACAAAGGTTGTTTAACCTTTGTTTAAGGATTACTTATTCACAGCAATCATCAGGATAAGAGTCTCCATGAACATCATGTGTCTGAAATTGCCACCATGAACCTGTCCAATCCACATTTTCCGTATTCATCGTGGAGGGTGCTGGACCCTGACCTCCAATTGTAAAAGTCATATCCAACTTACAAAGTTCAAATTGATTAAATCTGTTTTCCATTTCATTTTTCATATTTTCATTTTTTAGATTATTCACAACAATCATCGGCATACGAATCACCACAATTTTCAACATCTGTCGTACCTGTCAAGGCAAAGTACCACCCGCCAGTAAGGTGACTGTGTTCGGTTTGAGTTGCAGTATAACCCCCTACAACTTCTTTCATTTGCAATTTTGTAAGTGCTTCAATATTTTCCATTTTAATTCATTTTTTTATTCTTACTCATTCGCTTTTCAGTATCCGCGGTAAATTTTCTGCTAGCTTCAAATATTTACATATTAAAGGTATATTCCTTTATTCCGATAATATCGGACTGATAAAAATTATTCAAAATTATTTTTCCTCCCTTTAATATACGTTGACCTTCTCTATCCAACTTGCCAATCTTTAAGATAAATTCGGTTTGGTAATAATACGATTGGCGTTCCCTACAATAAGCTATTTCAGCCCCCAGTTCCTTTAATTCCCGCAACTCATCCATTAACACAGATTTCCCCAAACCAAGCCGCTTAGCAAATTCCTCAGGTGTCCCAGTTGCCTTTCTACGGATCAAATCGTGCATCCGTTGTAATCGCTGAATGTATTTCAGTAAACTCATAAGTAATCGTTTAGTTTTTTAATTCCCCAGTTCTAATTGGTTCTTTACTAATTCAAAATATTTTCCTTTCACTTTTGTCAATATCTCGTGGTTGCCTACTTCCACAATTTTTCCTTTCTCTAAGACCACAATTTGATCGGCATTTTTTACCGTACTCAATCGGTGCGCAATCACCAGTACCGTTTTGCCATTAAAAAACTCATCCAGATTTTCCATGATAACTTTTTCATTGTTGGCATCCAATGCACTGGTGGCTTCATCAAAAAAGATAAATTCCGGATCTTTATATACAGCCCGTGCAATAAGCAAGCGTTGCTTTTGCCCTTGGCTTAAGCCAATGCCGTTTGTCCCTATTTTGGTATTGTAACCAAGTGGCAAGGATTCAATGTGTTCTTTAATATTGGCCACCTTTACAGCATGGAGCAACCTGGCCCTATCCACAGCCTCATCCCCTAATGCGATATTGTTGGCAATGGTATCTGAGAAAATAAAACCATCCTGCATCACTGCACCACATTGTTGTCGCCAACCGGAGGCAGCAATCTGGCCGAATGGGGTTCCTCCCACTATAATTTTTCCAGCTACCGGTGGATAGAATTTCAATAACAATTTCAAAAGGGTAGTTTTGCCACTGCCACTGGCGCCCACAATGGCGGTAATCTTTCCCTCTGGGATTATCAGGTCAATATCGCATAATACTTTAGGTGAATGGGGGCCTTCGTATTGAAAAGAAAGGTTTTCAATGAGAATAGTTTTGTTTTCAGGCACCCCTATAACCGATGGCATGAAATCAGAAATTGGCTCCTCATTTTCAAGTGCATGGATTTCACCAATGCGCTCCAGGCTGATTTTGGCATCCTGCCAATCGCGAGTGAACGCAATAAATTCGTTGACAGGTGCATTGAGTTGGCCGATGATATATTGCACAGCGAGCATCATACCCAACGTCATTTCACCATTGATTACTGCCAATGCAGCCATCACCGTTATAACCATGTTCTTTGATTCATTTAAGAAAAGGCTTCCCGCATCTTGATATTGCTGCAACTTAGTAGACTCTACATTGACGCGAAAGAGTTTGGCCTGGATGCGCTCCCATTCCCATCTTTTTTGAGTTTCGCAGTTGTTCATTTTGATTTCGCCCATCCCCTGCACCGATTGAATCAGGTTGGTCTGGTTATCGGACATTTGTTGAAACCGCTTATAATCCAGTTCAGCCCTGCGCTTTAAAAACAAAAGCACGTATCCTATATATAGGGAACTCAAACCAAAAAACACCAGGAAAATTGGGATGTTGTAAACGGCTAAAACTACCCCAAAGATGATCAGATTGAAAAAGGAGAAAAGGATCGTAAGCGATGAGGTGCTCAAAAAGCGTTCAATCCGGGTGTGGTCTTCAATCCTTCTTAAGATATCCCCAATCATTTTACCTTCAAAAAATTGCATTGGCAACCTGAACAACTTCAGCAAGAAATCCGAAATGATGGAGATATTAATACGCGTGCTTAAATGCAATAGTATCCACCTCCGAATAAAATCTACAGCCGTGCGGCTTATGAAAAGCATCATCTGCCCACCTAACACCAGGTAGATGAATTGGATATTCTGTGTATTGATACCCACATCTACAATCGATTGGGTAAGGAAGGGCAGTGCGAGTTGGATCAGGCTACCTGTGAGCAAGCCAATTACAAGTTGGAATAATATTTTACGCTGATTTTTCAGATACCCAAAAAGGTATGTCAAACTCTTCCGTTTGTTTCCTTCGGCCTCCGGTTCATGCTCAAAAAAATGTGGCGTAGTTTCCAAGAGCAAGACCACACCAGTTTCAAGTCCATTGTCTTTGGCCGAAAGCCAACCTTTTTTGAATTCTTCAAATGTATAAGTAAGCAGCCCAATAGCTGGATCGGCAACAAACACTTTATTCTTTTCAATTTTGTAAACAACAACAAAATGGCGCTGATACCAATGCACAATACAGGGTAGAACAGCCTCTTCCACAAGTTTATTAAAGGGGATTTTGACTCCAATCGTACGGAAACCTATTGCCTCAGCAGCATCGCTAATACCCAAAAGTGAAACCCCCTCCCGGGTGAGGAATGATTTATTCCTTAATTCAGAAAGGGGATAATTTCGACCGTAGTGCTTAGCCACCATACGCAAGCAAGTTGGGCCACAGTCCATTTGATCCAATTGTTTAGAAAATGTAAACTTCATTTAAAACATAATGATTAAAGAGTTGTTACATCAACCACATAATCATTTCAATGGAAACACTATGCGTATGCCAACGATTTTAATACTAAAATTAATTTTGCCTTTAGGATTCCAGGTGGGCTCGGGGATCAAGATTGATCAGGTGGGTCAAGGAACCTCGTACAAGTAAATAAAATATTACTAAACAAACAAACTCAACGGGTGCATTTTCAGGTAGAAGTATTGAACAACAAAACCATTTTATTGGCAGACGGGGTTGTTTGATTTGAAAATTTGATGATTAGTTGATTAGCTAATTGAAAATAAGGAGAAGCCTCTGGAGAAATTCAGGGGCTTTTTTGTGTGGGAATCTCTGTCCAACGAAATACTTCCTTAGATTAGCAGTCACAATCGTTACAACCAACCAAATTTAATAACTGTTGGCATAGGTTAATAAAATTGATGACTATTAAAAAATGGAATACTTTATTTTTGGATCCGTCAGCATCATAATTTTACTTCTTCTTGTCCAGTACTTTAGCAAAGGGAGGTTAAAAACTGACATCGAGAAAATTCGTATGGATTGGGGCAAACCCAAATCAAAGAGTCATTTCAATTTTATTGGAATAGAAAAGTATGCAGATACGGTCAAAGAAACGTTTCATCGTCTAACAGCTCAAACCATAGACGATATTGATTTTCACAAACTCTTTAAATTTATCGATAGAACTACAAGTAAAGTAGGACAACAATTTTTGTATAAGAAGGGAATAGAACCGTCAAACCAAAAAGAACACCCATTAGAAGAGTCTATTAAATTATTTTCAGAAAATACAGCGCTGCGAGAAAAAATTCAGCTTGAGCTTAGTAAACTAAATAATGATGACGCCTACACTATTGTGTCATTGTTACATGACGCCTCGATAGAAAAACCGAAATGGTTCAAGCTCCTGACATTAGATATTATCCTTGTAGCCGGCTTGCTTATTTTATCCTTCAAATATCCGATTCTTTTAATTATTCTCCTTTTACCCATCACCATCAACAGTTTTTTACATCTGTGGAATAAAAGCAATACCTTTTATTTCGTAAGATCAATCCCTCAACTCAATATATTGATTAACGTATCGAAAGAATTGCTTAAAAAAGATGCAAAACTTTACAACCGATCCGTGGAGGAAAGCATAATCAATTTAAAGTCATTCCAAAAGAAGGCTCAGCTAATAAGATTTGAAGATGGAGGAATCCTCTCAGACTTTGACATTTTTCAGTATGCATTCGATCTTATAAAAGCTGTCTTTCTTATTGAAGTGTTTATGGTTTTCAAGATTGTAAAAGAGCTAAAAGATAAACGCTCTTCCATCATCACTTTATTCAACTATGTTGGGAGTATTGATGCTTCAATTTCAATAGCATCGCTTCGAGCCGGGGAATTAAAAACTTGTCAACCTGTTTTCAGGGAAGCAAAAAAAGAAGTAATCGTAAAAAACATTTATCACCCATTGATTAAGAATTGCGTTGAGAATAGCTTGGCAATAAATAACAAAAGTATTTTAATTACAGGCTCGAATATGTCTGGTAAATCTACTTTTCTAAGAACCTTGATGATTAATTCAATATTAGCACAGACAATTTACACTTGCTTCGCAGCTGAATATAGCTCCCCGGTTTTAAAACAATTTTCATCCATTCGAATTGACGACAATCTTTTTGAGGGTAAGAGTTATTATTTTCAAGAAGTTAGTACAATAGCTTCTTTTATAGAAGAAGCTAAGCTTCCTCATCAAAATGTATTTTTCCTGGATGAGGTTTTTAAAGGCACGAACACCGTTGAGCGAATTGCAGCAGCAAAAGGAATACTCTCTTATTTAAATCGAAAGAACAATATTGTTGTGGTGTCAACTCATGATATTGAGTTAGCGACTATGCTAGAGAAAGAATACGACTTATATCATTTCACTGAAACCATCGAAAGTGATGAGCTTCATTTTGACCATAGCATAAAATCAGGTCAGTTAAGAACCACGAATGCTATTAAGATATTGGAAATATCAGGTTACCCTCCTGAGATCCTTAATGAAGCTCGCCAGATTAGCAAGACGTTAAGAACAGACAAGTAATTAAGGGCACCTAATTACCGTGATGCGATAGTTATCTATCTTCGCGCCACAATGAAGGACACTTGTTTTTATTCCCCTTACGTAAAACCACTTTCATTGATTCCGGATTAACTCTCTCCTCGGCCTGTGTCCCACAGACCGAAACCAGTAAATGTTCTGTGAGGACACAGACCTTGGTTTGGGAGATTTATTCGATCTTTGTTGAGCAATGAAGGACACCTGTTTTATTCCCCTTTCTGTAAAACCACTTTCATTGATTCCGGATGAACTCAACGATCCTTTTGGTTCAGTCGTTCCTGAAATTTGTAAACTCGCGGCCATCGACTTACAAGAGCTGATGATAAAAAACCAACAACAGTGGCAAGATGATTTTGCTTTGCCCGTTGGTGAAACAGAAACAATAAAAGGGAAAATGTTTGGTGTTTTAGTTGTAGAAAACGCGGACAAAGAAATCGGATACATCTGTACCTTCTCCGGTAAATTCCAGGGCAATTCACACCCCTCCATTTTTGTACCGTCCCTGTTTGATATTTCAACGAATGATTATTTCATTACCAAAGGCATGCTCGCACTATCAGCAATTGGAAATCAAATTAAAGAACTGAAAATTCAAAACCAACCAGCAGGTTTGTCGGAAATGGAACAGCTGAAAATTGAAAGGAAGACAAAATCCATCCTGTTACAACAGGGGCTCTTTGACCAGTATTATTTTTTGAACAAAGCGATGAAGTCAAAAAGCCTGTGCGCAATTTTTGAAGAATACGGAAAGAAGAAACCTGCCGCAGGAGCAGGCGAATGCGCAGCACCAAAATTACTTCAATACGCATACAAACACGGAATGAAACCGTTGGCGATTGCCGAATTTTGGTGGGGCAAACAATCTAAATCAGGAGACCGAAAACATAAAAATTTTTATCCCGCTTGCAAGGATAAGTGCCGTCCTATTCTGGGCTATATGCTAGGTCTATCAATTTGATTGACAGGTGTGGCAAAAAAATGGACAGATTCCGATACATGTCCAGTTTTTAGCTAAAAACTGGACATGCTGTGATTTTTGTCCAGTTTTCTTCGCTAAATTTATGGCGTGTCCAGTTTCTACCTAAAAAATGGACAATCCACCATGGCAAAACATGATAGAAACATCCCTTATAATAACCTCCCACACTTACCCCCCGCCTCAGCGTTTGAGGATGACCCTGAAATATTGAAAAAACTAGTATCGGCTTCAAGAGCATTAGCCACTGTGGACAGTAATGTGTTAAGATTGCCGAACCCTTATATGCTGGTAAATACAATTGCCCTTCAAGAGGCCAAAGCTTCTACTGCAATTGAAAATATTTTTACAACTGAGGATGAGCTTTACAAAGCTATATCTGACAGCATACATGAAGCGAAGGCCAATCCCGCCACAAAAGAGGTATTGAAGTACAGGGAAGCACTTTGGGAAGGCAACCGACAATTGGAAACGGAAAAGAACATAACGTTAAATCTAATAACCAAGATATTTCAGCAGATCAAATCTACCCAGGCAGGTTTACGTTCACCACAAGCACAGATCGTGATTAGGCAGGGACAAAGCGAATTTAGGACCGGGGAGATCGTCTATACACCACCACGCGGTGAGGATGTAGTTGAAAAATTGATGGATAATCTGATTGAATATCTCAATGATGATGTAAAGTATCCAGCAGACCCCTTGTTGAAAATGTGTGTAGCCCACTATCAGTTTGAGGCCATTCACCCATTCCCCGATGGTAACGGCAGGACAGGACGAATTCTTAACTTGTTATACCTGGTAAACAAAGGATTGTTGTCCAAACCAGTACTCTATCTTTCAAAGTATATTATCGCCAACAAGGATGAATATTATTTCAGCCTCAGCGCAGTAACACAAAGAGAATCCTGGAAGGAATGGGTACTCTATATGTTGGATGCGGTAGAAAAAACATCCCTGCTGACCAACCGCTTAATCAACGAAACCGTGAAGCAAATGGAGGCAACACTGGATCATGGCAGAAAACATATTAAATGGTATGGCAAAGAAGTAAATGAGATTTTATTCAGCCAACCTTATAGCCGGGCAAAAACTGTAAGTGACTTGGTAGGGAAAAAGTCCCGTACTACCATTTCGAAATACATGGATGAGCTTACCAAAGCAAAAATCCTTAGCCTCAAAAAGGAGGGCAGTGAAATATACTACGTAAATGATGATTTGATCCGTATCCTGGAGGGTTAAAAAAGAATATAGCAGAAGGAAACTATCCTGAAACGTTATTTCCTCCTCAAAAAAATCCTGCTAAAGAAACGCTTTTCAAATTCCCAGAAGAACTTGAACTGGCCGAACAGGAAACCATAAAAAAGCAGGAGCAAATTGTATAACGGAAGAATGAAAATATAATACAAGACCGTGGCGATCCATGTCTTCCCTTCTTCTCCAACCAGCCATTGCAAAATGTATGGTTTCAAAAACAACACACTAAAACCCGTGCACGCAAAAACAATTAATATAATCACCACCTGAAAAGCGTTGACTTGCCAGCGCGTTTGAAGTTTATTGATCCAATTCGGGTTCTCCATTATGCGGAAAAATAAGAATAAGATTTATCCCATAAACCATTCGCGGGTGGTTTTGTGGAAAATTTTACAAACCCTTCTTTTACGGGATGTTGAAAGGCTAAACTCTTCGCATGCAAACAAATACTTGCATCGGGGTTTGGCGTGGGGTAACCATATTTTAAATCCCCAACAATCGGGCATCCCATACTGGCAAGTTGTACACGTATTTGATGCGGCCTTCCTGTTTTCGGGTTTACTTCCAACAACCAAAAACCGTTGACACTGCCGAGTACGCGATAACTCAATTCAGATTGTAAAGCGTCTTTCGTTTCTTTGGTATAAGCCGTTACTTTATTTTTCTTTTCATCTTTCAATAACCAATGCACCAACGTACCCGAATTTTCCGTGGGCTTGCTGGAAACCAACGCCCAGTAGATTTTTTCTGTCTTTCGATCACGGAACAAAGCATTCATCCTACTCAGTGCTTTGGAAGTACGGGCCAATGCCACTACCCCACTCACCGGGCGATCAAGTCGATGTACTACACCTAAAAAAACAGCGCCTGGCTTTTGGTATTTTTCTTTGATGTATTCCTTGCATCTTTCTGCCAGCGGAACATCACCCGTGCTATCGCCTTGTACCAACACGCCACTCGCTTTATCCACAATCAATAAATGATTGTCTTCATACAGCACTGTGAACCCATTGGTCTTCATTGATGCTAATCTTGTAATTCGGATGTGAAATGGAATTCGATTTCAGGAAAATTGTCCTGCACCATTTGTAACCACGCCCGCGATTCCGCCATAAATACGAGCTTATCATCTTTGTCGCGTGCGATGTGGCGTTGCTTCGAATCAATAAAGTCTGCTAGTTTTTTGGGGTCCTTACTGGAAATCCAGCAGGCTTTGTAAATATTTTGAGGAACGAAACTTACCGTTGCACCGTATTCATTTTTCAACCGGAATTGAATCACTTCAAACTGGAGCGCACCTACGGTTCCAATTACTTTCTTGCTTCCGAGTTCATACGAAAACATTTGTGCCACACCTTCTTCCATCAATTGCAGCAACCCTTTCTCCAGTTGCTTGGTCTTCATGGCATCCATGTTCACAACCTCTTTGAATATCTCAGGGGAGAAACTCGGGATACCTGTATACTGAAATTTTTCGCCTTCGGTAAGGGTATCACCAATTTTTAAATTTCCGGTATCAAAAATACCAACGATGTCGCCAGGCCATGCCTCCTCTACCGTCTCACGATCTTGTGCCATAAAAGCAGTAGCATTTGAGAACCGGATGCTCTTGTCGTTTCGCACATGCAGGTAATTGCTGCCGCGTTGAAATTTTCCGGAACAAATCCTTACGAACGCAATCCGGTTTCTGTGGCGTGGGTCCATGTTCGCGTGGATCTTAAAAACAAAACCGGTAAACTTATTTTCATCCGGCATTACAACGCGTTCTGTGGTTTCCCGTGGCAACGGGGAAGGGGCCAATTCGATAAATGTATCCAGCAACTCACGCACACCAAAATTATTGACAGCGCTCCCAAAAAACACGGGGGCAACTTTTCCATCCAAATATTCCTGCACATCAAAATCAGGATAGACGCCTTCAATCAACTCAACATCTGCCCGTAATTGTTTCGCATTTGATTCACCAACATATTGGTCCAATGCCTCGTCTGATAAATCCTTGATCTCAATCCCTTCCCCAAGGGTAGTCTTACTTGGCGTGAATAGGAGCAAACTTTTTTTGTGCAAACTGTAGACACCCTTAAAAGATTTTCCCATGCTGATCGGCCAACTCAACGGACGAACCTTTATTGAAAGTTTTTCTTCAATCTCATCCAATAATTCAAAAGGATCGCGCCCTTCACGGTCGAGCTTGTTGATAAAACACATCACGGGTGTGTTGCGCATGCGGCACACTTCCATCAGTTTTTCGGTTTGGATCTCTACACCTTTCACGCAATCGATCACCATGATGACGCTGTCTACCGCAGTGAGTGTCCGGTAGGTATCTTCGGCAAAATCCTGGTGACCGGGTGTATCGAGCAAGTTGATTTTTGTGTCGTGGTATTCGAACCCCATTACGGAAGTTGCCACGGAAATTCCCCGTTGCTTCTCAATCTCCATCCAGTCGGAGCGGGCGTGGTCTTTAATCTTGCTCGATTTTACCGCACCTGCCTTTTGGATAGCACCACCAAAAAGCAAAAGCTTTTCTGTAAGCGTGGTTTTTCCGGCATCCGGGTGACTAATGATACCAAATGTCTTTCTTCTCGCGATTTCCTCCTGAATTGCCACTACGGTTGGGGGTTCTGTTTAAAAATTTGCGCAAATATACATTTACCTATCAAACCTTAAATCATGGACAGAAGAGGCGGATATTTATGATCAATAAAGTCGAAGATCATGTGTCTCTACTGTCATTCTGTCACCAAATGGCATAGAAATACCGTTGGCACAACCATTGATAACCTAGCGGTGCAGAACTGAATAGAAACAACAAAAATAATATCATGGGAAAAATTATAGGAATTGACTTGGGAACTACCAACTCGTGTGTAGCCGTAATGGAGGGTAATGAGCCGGTTGTAATCCCAAATAGCGAAGGAAGAAGGACCACTCCCTCCATCGTTGGTTTTCTTGATAATGGCAAAGGAGAGCGTAAGGTTGGGGATCCTGCAAAACGCCAGGCCATCACCAATCCACAAAATACGGTGACATCCATCAAGCGCTTTATGGGCAAAACCTTTAGCGATATCAGCGAAGAGAAGAAAATGGTTTCCTATCAAGTAGAAAAAGGAAACAATGAAACTGTACGTGTGCGCATTGGCGATCGCCTTTACACCGCGCAGGAGATTTCAGCGATGATCCTTCAAAAAATGAAAAGCACTGCTGAAGACTACCTGGGAACAACAGTAACAGAAGCTGTAATCACAGTGCCCGCTTACTTTAATGATGCGGAGCGCCAGGCAACAAAAGAAGCAGGACAAATTGCCGGCCTGGAGGTAAAAAGGATTATCAATGAGCCTACAGCAGCAGCGCTTGCGTATGGCATGGACAAGAAAAACAAAGACATGCGCATAGCAGTCTACGATTTGGGAGGTGGAACGTTTGACGTTTCCATTCTTGAATTAGGGGATGGCGTTTTCGAAGTAAAATCCACCAATGGTGATGTTCACCTGGGTGGCGATGATTTTGATCAGCGCATTATGAACTGGCTGGCAGACGAATTCAAAGCGGATGAGAATGTTGACCTGCGCAAAGACCCAATGGCGTTGCAACGCTTGAAAGAAGCTGCCGAGAAAGCAAAGATTGAACTTTCCAGCTCGCAAGAAACGGAAGTAAATCTTCCATACATTACTTCAATTGACGGTGTTCCGAAACATTTGGTGAAGAAACTTAGCCGTGCAAAGTTTGAACAATTAGTAGACGATTTAATTAAAAGGACACTTGAGCCTTGTCGGTTGGCTGTTCAGGATTCCAACCTCAGCACTTCACAAATTGACGAAGTAATTTTGGTTGGAGGATCAACCCGTATTCCAAGAATACAGGAAGAAGTGGAGAAATTCTTCGGCAAGAAACCTTCTAAAGGTGTGAACCCGGATGAGGTGGTAGCAATTGGTGCTGCTATTCAAGGTGGTGTATTGACCGGTGAGGTAAAAGATGTACTGCTTTTGGATGTTACCCCATTATCGCTTGGTATTGAAACACTGGGTGGCGTATTCACCCGATTGATCGAATCCAACACAACGATCCCTTCGAAGAAGTCAGAGACTTTCTCTACTGCTGCGGACAACCAGCCTTCGGTTGAGATCCATGTGTTGCAAGGTGAAAGGCCAATGGCAAAGGATAATCGTACCATTGGAAGGTTCCACTTAGATGGAATTCCACCAGCCCCACGCGGTGTGCCACAAGTAGAAGTAACTTTTGATATCGATGCGAATGGTATCCTCCACGTTTCCGCTAAGGATAAAGGAACTGGCAAAGAGCAAAAAATCCGCATTGAAGCTTCTTCCGGATTGACCGAAGAAGAGATCAATAAAATGAAAGAGGAAGCAAAAGCAAATGCCGATGCTGACAACAAAGCAAAAGAGCAGATTGAAAAAATCAACCAAGCTGATTCATTGATTTTCCAAACTGAAAAACAATTGAAAGAGTTTGGTGAGAAGCTTTCTGAAGGAAACAAAACTGCTATCAACAGTGCCCTTGAAAAATTGAAAGAAGCGCACAAGAGCCAAAACGTTGCAGGCATTGATACTGCAATGGCAGAACTCAACAACGCGTGGCAGGCAGCTTCTGCTGAAATGTACCAGGATGCCGGAAACGCATCGGGTGCAACTGCAGGGCCTGCTGCTGAACAAGGCTCCGACAATAGTACTTCAAGTGACAATGTTTCTGATGTTGAATACGAAGAAGTAAAGGACAACAATAAATAAGGGGTAAAACCCGCAGAATGCAAAGCCACCCGTCAAACGACAGGGTGGCTTTACTTTTTAGTGCCTGTTTGTGTGCATTGGTCGAAAAATGGTACTGCTCCACACTTACAATACTCCACCTTGAGGCATCATAAAGCAATCATGATGTACAAAAAGCACATTTTTGTCGGGTTGGTAGTTGGCCTTTTATGTTTTGCCGGGTGTGGGAGCGAAGATGGAAGCAGAGGGAGATTGAACCTCTACATCACAGACGCCCCCATCGATGGTGCTGAAATTAAATCAGTATTCATTGCAATTAATAGCGTAGAACTAAAAGGGGTGCATGGATGGAAAACCATTAAGTCTTTTGACCGTCCGTTAGCCATCGACCTTTTGCGCTTGCAACATGGCCAATCCATGTTGATCTTAGAGCAATATGTGGATGCCGGAAAATATTCTGCTTTGCGATTAAACCTGAATGCACAGGAACCTGAAAGCGGGCTGATCAAAAGCCCGGGATGCAATATGGTGAAGGAATCCGGGGTACAACAAACCCTTTTCGCAACAGCGGAAAATCAAAACAAATCAATCGAGTTTCCCATGGTAATGCCGGACAATGGTATCGCTTCCTACACACTGGACTTTGATTTAAGAAAATCCATCCTTCCTTCAACAACAAAAGAATTATTTCTGGATCCCTCCATTCGGATTGTCGACAATGCTACTGCCGCCACGATAGCAGGCTCGTTTTCAATGGAAGAATCACCTGTTGGTGTTGTGATCTATGCTTACAAGCACGGGAACTATAGCACCAAAGAAAACTCAAGATCGGAAAACCAACCAGCCTTTAACCAAGCCACCTCAAGTGTTAAAGTAAAACAAGATGGAACCTTCGTCCTGGGCTTTTTAGCACCTGCAAATTACGACCTTGTATTTACCCGGAAAGATTCGAATGGCGAGTTGGTGTCTGTAATGGGTACGTACAAAAATGTTTCGCTGTCTCCAAAAGAAGTTGAACAACTAAACATTCGTTTGTCTGATCTGGAAAATTGAAACCGCCCCCACTTTGGTTTCGAAAAGACCCTGATGTTGAACCAGGGTCTTTTTTATTTTTTATAGTTCATTACCTTTGGGCGCTTAAAAAAATATTTCAACTATGCTCGTACTTAAATTTGGAGGTACATCGGTAGGCAAGCCTGACCGGATGAAGAAGATTGCATCATTGGTTTCTTCTACTCCCGGGAAAAAGATTGTTGTATTGTCCGCCCTTTCGGGAACTACCAATGCGTTGGTTTCGATTGGTGACCACTTGTTAGAGAAGCGGACTTCCAGGGCAGAAGATGAAATTGCGGCACTTGAGAAACATTACCATACTTTTGTTCAGGATTTATTCTCAAGCGAATCATTCTTGGCAATCGGACAAGAAACCATTAGCCGGTTTTTTGTTTTCATCCGGCTCTTGGCGGCTGGCCAGTTCGATGATAAAGGATATCGGGAATTACTCGCACAGGGCGAACTTATTTCCACCGAATTGTTTTACCAGCACCTTCAGGAAATAAAGATAAGTGCACGTCTTTTACCTGCACTTCATTTCATGTCCATCGATGAAAACCTGGAACCTGAACTTGAGAAAATTTCGGAACGGTTGAAACCACTCGTTTCATCGTTAACGAATATTGATATCATTATTACGCAAGGGTATATCTGTAGAAATCGCCATAATGAAATTGATAACCTGAGGCGTGGTGGAAGTGATTACACAGCTTCTTTAATTGGTGCCGCAATTGATGCCGAAGAAATCCAGATTTGGACTGATATTGATGGCATGCACAACAACGATCCGCGGATCGTGAAGAAAACCGTTCCCATTGCTGCCTTGACGTTTGACGAAGCTTCCGAGCTGGCCTACTTCGGGGCAAAAATACTTCACCCATCCACCATTGTTCCGGCACAGAAATACAACATTCCGGTACGGCTGAAAAACACGATGGATGAGCATGCACCCGGAACAATTATCACCAGCAACGAATCAGAAGGTGTTTTCAAAGCCGTTGCCGCGAAAGACAACATCATCGCAATCAAAATAAAATCATCACGCATGTTGATGGCGTATGGTTTCTTGCGCAGGGTGTTCGAGATATTCGAACAATACAAAACCCCGATCGACATGATCACCACTTCAGAAGTTGCTGTTTCCATTACGATTGATAATGATGCGCGGCTACCCGAAATCGAAGCTGAATTGAGAAAATTCGGAACAATCGAGGTTGATAAAAATCAAACCATCATTTGTATTGTTGGTCAAAAAATCACCCAACAAAAAGGAGTGTTGGATAAGATATTTTCTTCCCTTGGAAACATTCCAATCCGAATGGTTTCGTGTGGTGGAAGCTACAACAACGTATCCATATTGGTTGATACACGCTTAAAAGAACAGGTTTTGATTTCCTTAAACAAGGATTTATTTGGGTTATCGTAAAAAAAATAGATTACCAAAACATTAATTTTATCGGAAAGAACAAGAAAAAGATGCAATGTTGCCCCATTGCCATATTTTCATTTGCTGATGAAATTCACAAACCTTATTATTAGCCGGAATTTGATAAATTGTTTTCCTAAACCGGCCAATATATGGAGTTGTTGATTGTTGCAGTTTTTGTTGTAGGGTATATTTTAATCGCCCTGGAACATCCCATCCACATTAATAAAACTGCCACCGCCCTGCTTACGGGGGTTTTATGTTGGACATTGTTTGCTTTTTCTGATCCTACAGCCTCGCTCTTATCCAGCCAGCATTTTATTGACTTCCTGGAAAAGCTGAAATCCAACGTTCCCGATTTTGCTGCCCTTACGGCAAGTGAAATCCATCGTGAGTTTGTAATTGAATCCCTCGCGGAACATTTAAGTGAAATCTCGCAAATTTTGTTCTTTTTAATGGGTGCCATGACCATCGTGGAATTGATCGATGCCCATCAAGGATTTAAATTCATCACGGACCGTATCACTACCAAAAATGCAAAAGTTTTGCTTTGGATTGTGTGCGGGGTAACCTTTGCCCTTTCTTCCATTCTTGATAACCTGACCACAACCATTGTAATGGTCTCACTCATTCGCAAGATTATTCCAAGCAAAGACATGCGTTTGTTTTTTGCCGGGATGATCATCGTTGCTGCCAATGCCGGTGGGGCATGGTCACCGATTGGCGATGTTACAACAACCATGCTTTGGATTGGTGGGCAAATAACCGCTTTCGGAATTATAAAAAGTGTCTTCTTGCCCAGTGTAGTTTGCATGGTAGTGCCGCTTATCTACCTCAGCTTTACCATGAAAGGTGAGCTTGGTAAAGAAACCGAAGCAAAAAAAGAAGAACCAAGCAGTGGCTATGGCAAGCTTATGCTTTTTTTGGGGGTAGCTGCCCTTGTTTCAGTTCCTGTATTTAAAACCATAACGCACCTTCCCCCTTACCTCGGCATGATGCTTGGCCTGGGTGTTCTTTGGGTGGCCTCTGAACTCATCAATCCCAATGTAGATGAATCCCAGAAAAAAAATTACACTGCTGCCCATGCACTCACACGTATTGACATGCCAAGTGTATTGTTCTTTTTAGGGATTTTATTGGCCGTTGGTGCGCTACAGTCTATGACAACACTGCACAATTTTGCTGATTACTTAAATCATACGCTGGGTGATAACCGCATTATCATTACACTGATCGGAATCTTGTCTGCCATTGTTGACAATGTTCCATTAGTGGCAGCGAGCATGGGCATGTACGATATGGCCGTTTATCCTACCGACCACATGATTTGGGAATACCTTGCTTATTGTGCCGGAACGGGGGGAAGTTTATTGGTGATCGGGTCTGCGGCAGGTGTTGCGGCAATGGGAATGGTGAAGATTGATTTTATCTGGTATGTGAAAAAGATTACACTGCTTGCTGCATTGGGTTACTTTGCAGGCGCTGCTGTTTATCTTTTGCAGTATGCCTTATTGAATCATTAAGCAGGTTTTTTTAAACCAATTGTTTTAATGCTTGTTCAAACGAAACCTGGGCAATTTTAGTTGGTCGTGGATTTTCGTTGAATGTTTTTTCAAGTGCCTTTCGAATCGTCATGGAAATATCATCAAAGATTGCATGGTCTTCCATGCTCACTTCGTTTTCCATGAAGTAAGCAAACACCCGGGCCATACCGCAGTTTGCAATAAAATCGGGGATCACTGAAAAATTCTGATCGGCATACAAACCCGTAGGGCCAAAAAATATTTCAGGATCGGAGAAAGGAACATTGGCACCGCAGGAAAAAACTTCCAGCTTTGAAGCAATCATCCGATCGACTTGATCGCGTGTAATTAAACGGGATGCTGCTGCAGGAACAAAAACTTCAAATTCCATATCCCATATTTTTTTCTCGACTTCTTCATACGAAAGTATATCCGTTGAATGAAGTTTGTTCCCAATACGGTTCACGACCAGATTACAAATTTCCTGATGGCTAAATCCTTCAGCGGAAAGCA
Source organism: uncultured Roseivirgaceae bacterium (assembly GCA_964398945.1). GTDB lineage: Bacteria > Bacteroidota > Bacteroidia > Cytophagales > Cyclobacteriaceae > JBGTGG01. The sequence goes on from CAYNOT010000006.1 coordinate 168,178, forward strand.
TTCCTCCTTCCCTGCTGATAATCCCTACGATCTTCACACCCATCCGCGATAAATAAAAACCGGCAGCAGCGCCAACATTTCCCCAACCTTGTACCACTGCACGTTTTTCTTTCAAGTTACCTCCCCACAATTCATAATAATGACGGATTGCCTCCGCAACACCGTAGCCGGTGCACATGTCGGCAATGGTATATTTTTTTGAAAGCGAAGGTGTGTAGTGTTCATCTTCAATCACTTTGATAACACCTTGCCGCAACTGCCCGATACGGTTTACTTTCTGTGCTTCTGTCGGTTTGTAGTGCCCGGTAAATACGCCCTCTTGCGGATGCCAAATCCCAACATCTTCAGTGATGGGGATCACTTCATGGATCTCATCCACATTTAAATCCCCACCTGTTCCGTAATAATATTTCAACAACGGCATTACGGCCGCATACCAACGTTGCAATACACCTGCTTTGCGCGGATCGTTCGGATCGAAATTGATCCCAGACTTTGCTCCACCAATGGGTGGCCCCGAAACTGTGAACTTCACTTCCATTGTTTTGGCGAGTGACTCCACTTCACGCTTGTCAAGTCCTGCACGCATGCGTGTCCCGCCACCTGCTGCACCTCCCCGTAGCGAGTTGATCACCACCCAACCTTCGGCTTCGGTTTCCGGATCCTTCCACTCAAATACAATTTCAGGTGATTTATTTTCAAACTTTTGGAGCAGTTCGCGCATAGCAATTCTTAATTACTTTTTGGACCTCAAAGATAATAGAATATTGAAGGGAACAGATTATCCGACCAGCACACCACCACAATTGTCTTGCCGGGCCCCCGTAACACTTTTTAAGCAGTTCACTTCCCCTCTCACGCGCAGGGCCCCAAGCAATGCAAAGATCAATGCTTCTTTGAAATTTACAGTTTCTTCATCCGGAAGGATTAAAACCACATCGTTATTACAATGTTCGATGAGCCGGTACATTAAAAAAGAATTGAAAGAACCTCCGCCTGTACACAATACACTTAGCTTTTTTCCTGACGGGAAACCCTTTGCTATTTCAAGCGCAATTGATTCTGTGAAGGTGCAAAGTTTATCTTCCAATGGAATTTCCTTATTAAAAATTTCGAGAAACTGTTTTTCAAAAATCTCCCTACTTAACGAAGGCCTGCCTTTGCCTAATTTTTCATATCCTTTTTGTAGTGCCTTCAACATGGCTGGATTGATTTTTCCATCGGAAGCCAATTTTCCATTCTTATCAAAGGATAGATTATTCAGCCCCGCCAAATAGTTTAACCCCATGTTCACAAAGCAAATGTCGTACGCCTTGCGTTGCCGGTTTACTTCAAGTGAAAGGTTGGCTATTCCGCCTAAATTCAGACAAGCATCATATTCGCCAAACAAAAGCTTATCACCTATCGGAACCAGCGGTGCACCTTGCCCCCCGAGCTTTACATCCAGGGAACGAAAATCATAAATAACCGGTATCCCGCTGGCTGCATGAATTGCATTTCCATCGCCCAATTGAAAAGTATACCCTTTTTCGGGTTGATGAAAAACCGTATGGCCATGGGAAGCAATGTATTGAACGCCTTTGATTCTGTTCTTCATGATAAAAGCGTCAACCAATAACCCGAGATATTTGCCGTATGAAAAATGGAGTTCCAGCAAATTACTACCATCAAGAAGGTGCGCCCGCGAAAGTTTCTTTTTCCAACTTGATGAATACTTTACGGTTTGAGTCGCTTCAATTGAAAAGCTCCAGGTTCCTTCTTGCAGCCGCAAAATGCAATACGCAATATCAACACCATCAAGCGAAGTACCGGACATCAGCCCGATCACCTTATATTTCTGGGAATCCACTAGTTTTGCCATTGGTTCAAAGGTAAAAAAGAAGCAAATATGAATGTAGTTGTCGATTATGGTAACTCCTCCGCCAAGGTAGGGATTTTTGACCAGCGAAACCTGATCGAAAAATTTAGCCTGGTTTCATCCGATGAACTTCAAACTTTATTGGCCAAATCCACATCAGAAAATATAATTGTTAGCTCGGTGAGTCAGGATCCTCAAAAAATTGTGGCATGGGCAACCCGGTCAAAAAACAAATTCATACTAACACACACTTTGGCACTACCCATTAAAAACCTGTATTCCACCCCGCAAACATTGGGTGTCGACCGGATTGCCGCTGTGTGCGGGGCACAATCTTCTTTCCCAAATGAAAAATGCCTGGTGATCGATATGGGGTCCTGTATTACCTACGATTTTTTGGATGAAAAAGGCCAATACCATGGTGGCAGTATCTCCCCCGGCCTTACGATGCGGTTCAAGGCCGTAAATACTTTTACCGCAAAATTGCCGTTGGTAAAACCATCCGCCCATCCGGAATTAATTGGAAAAACCACAGAAGAAAACATTCAAAGTGGCGTCATCAATGGAATCAAAGCAGAAATTGAAGGAATCATTTCCGCATATAAAGATAAATTCGTGGATATACGGGTGATTTTGTGTGGTGGGGATGCACATTTTTTTGAAAACAAATTGAAAGGGGTCATATTTGCGATCCCTGAACTAGTCCTCATCGGGTTAAACAGCATTTTGAGTCATAATGTCGATCGTTAATAAGTATTTCCTCCTCTTTATTTGTCTTGTTTCTTTGTCTTTCCGGGCCTCCGGACAGGCAGCTACTTCTACATATTCCTCACTCGGATTAGGGGATTATTACGGAAATGCCCTTATCCACAATGAAGGAATGGGCGGGGTTGGATTCAGTCAACCACAATTTTGGTTCATCAACAATCAAAACCCGGCCTTGCTGGTCTTCAACTCGCTCACCACCTTTGAGGCTGGTGTTGTTGCAGAAACTAAAACCATTAAGAGTGACAGTATTAGCCAAAAAGCAAAAGGTGGCAACTTAAATTACCTGGTAATGGCATTTCCAATCAAACGGAACAAATGGACTACCTCAATAGGACTCATGCCACTCACAAATGTTAATTATAGATTACAATATATTGATAATATTGAAGGATCGACAACACCTGCTATCGTTACCGAGGAAGGAACCGGTGGACTGAGTCAATTATACTGGTCTAATGGTGTTCGGTTAACACCCGACTTATCACTAGGGTTAAAAGTCACCTATATCTTTAGTTCGATTACCAACTCGTATTCCAATATTGTGGATGTACCATCACAACCTGTTCCTTACCAGGTAGTATGGGAAGAAAAGACCGCTGTTTCTGATTTTACATTTTTGGGTGGCATCTCCTATAGCAAAGATTCCCTCTGGAATGGTGATTACAGGTTTAGCGCTGGTGCCATTGTTTCTATTGGCTCTGATGTCAATACAACCCTTGATACAAAATTCAGCAGGCTCACGCTTTCAGGGGATACCGTTCAAGCCTATAACATGTCAGGAAGGAAAGGTGAAATTACGCTGCCTACCGGATTTGGAGGAGGTATTTCTATATCGAACGGGCTCAAGTGGTCGGTGGGTGCAGACATCTTTTTACAAGATTGGACGGAATTCAGTTACATTAATCAAAGCGATCAGATTGAAACAACCCAATACTCAAAATATGCCCTTGGCGGGGAGTTCACACCAGATTATCTCTCTGTTTCTTATCTAAAAAGAGTCACGTACCGAACAGGCGTAAGCATGGAAACTTACCCTTTTTTGGCAAACGGTAAGCAGGTTAAAGATTTTGGCATTAATTTTGGCCTCTCATTACCTGCTGGTCGATCCAATATAAACCTGGCTTTTAAATCAGGTGTAAGAGGAAATAAAGCAGATAATATTTTACAAGAGAACTATTTTAAAATATTCTTTGGTGTCACTTTTAACGACCAGTGGTTCATAAAAAGGAAGTTTGATTAGAAACCTAAATTGAAAATGAAAAAGAACGTTTTACTCAGTGCAGTGGTAGTTTTTCTAACGGTAAACGTTACCGCACTTTTTGGTCAGTGCAATGAATGGACATGGCCCGAAGACAAGGCTAAAGCTGAAGAATCAATCGTATTGGTTAAAGACAGCAAAAGCAACGGGAATTTCCGTCAGGCAGTTGCTCCCCTTAATTGGATTTTAACCAACGCCCCAAAATTGCACACCAGTGTTTATGTGTATGGAGAAGAGGTTTTTGACGGGCTTGCCACAAACGAGAAGAACCCTGCACGCAAAAAAGAATTGATCGATTCGCTTTTAATGATTTATGATATGCGGATCACCAATTGTGGTGAAGAACAATCCGTAATGAACCGCAAGGCTTTTTTTGCTTACAAGCACATGATCAATGGTGATGATATTGATCAACTATTGGCAATCATGGATGCGGACCTTAATCTAAATGGCGCGAATATTCCGGATGGATTGCACCAGCCCTACTGGCAAACGGTCCGCATGAACAAACTGAAAAAGAAAAATCTGACCGATGATGAGGTGCTTACCCGCTACGACAATTTGATGGAAATCATCGATGCGAAAATCAAGAAAGCACGGAGCGAAGGAAAACCGGTTGATAAACTAGAGGATGATAAAAAAACCATTGAAGATATCCTGGTTACCATTGTGCCCATCACCTGTGAACTTGTGAAATCCAATATGGAACCGAAGTTCAAAGCAAACCCAAGTGACTTGAGCCTTGCCAAGAAAATGGTGTACTTCATGATCAAAGGGAAATGTACAGATGATCCGATCTGGTTGAAGGCTGCAGAAACAGTGAACGACCAAGAGCCTGATTTTGGTTTGTCCAAAAATATTGCGATCCGTTATTTAGTAGCCGAAAATTACGCCAAGGCTGAACAGTATTATAAGAAAGCATTGGAGGTGGCACCCGGTAATTCTGAAAAGGCAGATATGCTGATTTCACTAGGTGGCCTTGAAGCAAAAAAAGGCAGCAAAGCATCAGCCCGAAACTTATACAAGGAAGCGCTTGCAGCCGATCCTGGAAACAAAGATGCCTATGAGAAAATAGGGAACTTATACTACTCTAGTTTGGATGACTGCAAAAAACAAGACAACTGGGCTGATGATCGCCTGGTGTATTTAGCTGCCTACGACATGTACCAACGTGCAGGGGACAGCGCTGGAATGGCCAGGGCCAAAGCACAGTTTCCTTCAAAAGAGGAACTCTTTACACAGGGGTATGAGGCCGGAAGCATCAAAACAGTTGGTTGCTGGATAAATGAATCCGTTACCCTACGTACACGTGATTAACCAATCTAAACAATACTAAAAAAAGAGGCCATCATGGCCTCTTTTTGTTTCTTATGAACCGGATTTTATTCATACTCCTGCTTTTATCAACTGCTTGTTCCAAAAATGAACTGAAGGGACCACTTGTGTATGAAGGCCCGCTTAGTGAAGCCGAGAACGTAGAACTTTACTATAGCGAGAGCGAAAGGGTAAAAGTGAAAATGATTGCCGCCCTGGTGTATGAATACGAAAACGGTGACCGTGAATTTCCGAAAGGTGTGTACCTCGAATTTTATGATGAATTTGAAAACATGGAATCAACCCTCCGTGCAAACGAAGCCTATTACTTTAAGAAAGATAATCTCTGGCGCGGACGCGGAAATGTAGAAGTCAAAAACATACAGAAAAACGAACAACTGAATACGGAGGAATTGTTCTGGAACCCGAAAGACGAAAAAATCTACACAGAAAAATTCCTTACCATCCGGCAAGAAGACCAAGTGTTATCTGGCGAAGGGCTTGATGCGAAGCAGGATTTATCCCTGTATAAAATAACCAAGCCTTTCGGGGAGTTTGATATGAAGGAATAGCCCCTTCCCCAAGCATCCATTTTATTTCTGTATTTTTGATCCCTATATGAAACTCCTCGATATTGTCCTCTTGTCCCTGGCGGCAGGGTTTATTATAATCGGAATTCATCAGGTGATGACGGTAGGTTTTGAAAAAGGATACTGGGCCATCATGATTGCAATTGTTTTCTTTTTCTTGTATACCTTAAGGAAGCGAAAATAATATGGACGGAAACCTCCTGCTGCTCATCCTTGCCACACTGCTTTCCTCAGCTTTTTTTTCAGGAATTGAAATCGCCTATTTATCGGCCAACAAACTCCAAGTGGAACTACGTGGAAAACAAGGTGTATTGCACGGCAGGATTTTTTCCTACTTTTTCAAAAACTCTTCCCTTTTTATCGGAACTACACTCATTGGCAACACAATCAGTTTGGTGTTGTATGGTATTTTTATGGCGCAGTTGATCGAGCCGCAATTGCGCATCTGGTTGCCGGAAATACTGGTGAGCGATGGCCCTATCCTTGTGCTTCAAACCATCATCTCCACCCTGTTGGTACTTTTCACGGCAGAGTTCCTGCCGAAGAGCCTCTTTTTGATCAACCCGAACCAAATGTTGGCGGCATTTGCCATTCCCTTCATGTTGGTTTCGATCTTCCTTTCGCCCATCGTTTATTTTATTGTGACCCTCTCAAAGTTTGTGATCGTTTATATTCTTCGATTGGAGTACTCCGATGAAAAACCAATTTTCGATTTAACAGACCTGAACAACTTTGTCAAGAACATGCACCGCATCAGCCATGAAGATGATGAAGTGGAACTGGACGCCAAAATATTTCATAATGCACTCGAGTTTAAAACCGTAAAAGTGCGGGAATGCATGATCCCCCGAACGGAAATCGTTTCACTGGAAATCAACCAGGGCATTGATGCGTTGCGTGCTGCATTTGTGGATTCGGGCCACTCCAAAATCATTATCTACAAAGAAACTATTGACGATATTACCGGGTATTGCCATTCTTCAGCATTGTTCAACAAACCCTCCAAAATCGAAGAAATCCTGACCCCCATTATTACCGTTCCGGAAACCACATTGGCAAATGAATTAATGATCCGGTTCATCAACGAACGAAAAAGCCTGGCGGCTGTAGTCGATGAATTTGGAGGTACTTCCGGCATTGTAAGCATGGAAGACGTAATTGAAGAGATTTTTGGGGAAATTGAAGACGAGCACGATGAAGATGATTTGGTAGAGTACAAAATCAATGAAAACACCTATCTGCTAAGCGCCCGCCATGAAATCGATTACCTGAACGATAAGTACGAATGGGAGCTTCCTATTGGGGAATACGAAACCTTGGGTGGCCTGATCCTATCCTATACAGAAGATATACCAAAGCCCGGTGATACCTTTTCCATACCCCCCTTTACCTTTAATATCCACTCGACCGAAGACAACCGGATAAATGTGGTCAAATTGGAGGTAAATACCACAGAATAAAGCCTTTGGAAGTCTCTCCAATAAAATCGACCATATTTTGACCATGCAGTTTTTCAAATAGACAATACCGATTAAATTTGCGGTCTTGAAAAAAAATTAACATGGGCGAATTGAACAATTTCAATCCCCTTTATATCAAATAAATAGAAATAACTATGGCATTAATAGGTACGCTGCGAAATAAGATGGGGATTGGCGTAATCATCTTTGTGGGGTTGGCAATTGCATCATTTACACTTAGTGACTTGCTTGGAAATAACTCAATACTCCTGGGGCAGGACAACAATGTTGGCGAAATAGCAGGCAACACGATAAACCTTGAAGAATACCAGGCAGCGGTACAAGAGCGCGAAGCCAATTACTTTTTGAACTTTGGACGGGAAGCTGGTGAAGCCGAACGCCCTTTGTTGCAACAACAAGCCTGGGAAATGCTGATTGTTCGCAATGCAATTGAAAAGCAATATAAAAGTGTTGGGGTAGAAGTAACCAGCGAAGAAGTGTGGGATATGATCCAGGGTAAAAATGTTGATCCTAACCTTAAGTCTACTCCGCTGTTTTTGAATGATGCCACCGGTCAATTCGACAAAGACAAAGTTGTAAGCTACTTGCAAAATATAAATATGATGCCTGCAGGATCTGAGCAACGTGTTCGGTGGGAATTGTTCCAACGCGATTTGGCCCCGGGCCGTCAACGCCTTAAGTATGAAAACTTGTTGGTTTCCACCAACTATGTAACCAAAGCTGAAGCGGAAAAGGAATACCACTTACAAACCGATGTGGCAGAAGTAAAGTATCTGTACGTTCCGTATTATTCAGTAAAAGACTCAGCAGTGAGTGTTTCTGAATCTGACTTGAAAAATTATTACAACAAGAATAAAGAAAAATACAAAACAGAACATGTTCGTGAATTAAGCTATGTTGCCTTCCCGGTTATTCCATCCCGTGAGGACTCAGTTGCTATCCGTCAAGACCTTGTTGATATGATCAACGATCTAAGCCGTGCCGAAAGTGATTCAATCTTTGCGATTGTGAATGCCGACACGCGTGAAAATGCTTTTCAAAGATTGTCCCCAGCGGAACTTCCAACCTACATTTCGCCAAATTCGATTGAAGGAACGATCATCGGCCCATTCATTGATGGTGAGTCCTATAAAGTCGTAAAGATTTCAGCAATAGGAAAGGATACAATTTACAATGCAAAAGCCAGCCATATCCTGTTCCGTTGGACAGATGAAAGTGAAGAAGCGAAGAAAGAAGCCAAGGAAGAAGCCAGGAAGGTATTGGCTGAAATTAAAGCCGGTGCTGATTTTGCTGCCATGGCAAGGGAACACGGCACAGACGGAACTGCTTCAAGCGGTGGTGACTTAGGTTGGTTTTCTTCTGGTGGAATGGTGAAATCATTTGAAGATGCTGTTTTTGGGGCTACCAAAACCGGACCGTTAAATGATGTAGTTGAAACCGAATACGGATACCATATCATTGATGTTACCGGGTTGAAAGACAATACCTATTATAGCATTGCAGAAATTGACCGTGCAATTGTACCAAGTGACGCCTCCATCAATGAAGCACTTCGCAAAGCGGAATTGTTTTCTGTTGACCTGAAGGGTGTAAATGCTTTTAAAGAAAAAGCGAAAGCTGAAGGCTTGATCCCCATGGATGCAAAAACCATTGGTGTTGCCGACAGAAGAATTGGTACTTTGGGGGAGGCGCGCCAGATTGTTCAATGGTTGTTCCGCAATGCATCGGTAGGAAAAGTATCGGATGTGTTCGACTTAAATGACCAATACGTTGTTGCCGTGATGACCGGAGAATTGGAAAAAGGGTACAAACCATTTGAGGTGGTAAAAGAAGAAATTACCCCGGCTGTTAAAAATGAGAAAAAAGCAGCAATCATAACGGAAAAATTAAAAGGCCTTGAAGGATCATTGGATGAGGTTGCCGTTAAGTTCGGTGACGATGCAGCTGTATATACAAACAACAGTTTAAAATTGAATACCAACTCCATGCCCACGGTTGGGTTTGATCCAAAATCAGTTGGGGTTGCTTTCTCTTTGGAAAGTGGAAGCAAATCAAAAGCTTTTGCGGGAGAGAATGGCGTTGTTATCATAGAGATGTTGAACAAAACCACTGCACCGACCATTGCCGATTTTACAGTTTATAAAACACAACTTCTTCAAACCGCCAGAAACCAATCGTATAACATTGGTGAAGCAATCAAAGAGAAATCGGACATCGTTGATGAGCGGTACAAGTTTTATTAGAATCAAATTTTAACTAAAAGTTCGTTGGGGAAACCTGACGAACTTTTTTATTTGGGATGACATTCAACTCCTTACCGATAGAACCAAAGAAAATTAGCCAGACACTTCCCGTACTCAGCAAGTACACAAAATAATGTGCGAAAGGATTAGCACATTTCACAAAATAGAGCGTAGGCGCACATAAAAATGATGCTCTGTAAAACATGGGCCTTGTGTCCCAAAGGTTATTACTTCTGATTGACAAGAGAAACACAGTGATGTGCAAAAAGTGAAGCATATTCACTGCATGTAAATGGTCTTTGCTATGATATTGGTATCTTTGCGGATTGTCATATTTTTATTTCTTATAAACATGGATGCTGGCTGGTTAGAGTCATTTCGTGAAAAACTAGAAAACCATTACGCCTGGCCATCCATGTACATGTTTAAGTTTATTGTTCCCGATTCCCAACGGGAGGAAGTAAAAAAAATATTTCAACATCATACCATCCAGGAGAAAACCTCCAAAAAAGGGAACTACACAAGTATCTCAGTGGAAATGATGATGCCCAGTAGTCAGTCGGTGATCGATATCTATATCCAGGCTTCAACCATCGAAGGGTTGATAGCCCTGTAGAGCGCTGAAATTTTCAAATTACTCCCAAGCCTTATCACCAATTCTGCAAAAGATTTAATAGCTTAGTAGTGTTGTATGTGGATTGAAAAGGACAATAAACTAACAAAAACTTTTACGTTCAAGGATTTTTCCGAGGCGTTCGGGTTCATGACGCGTGTAGCCATCGTTGCCGAGAAATTAAACCACCACCCTACCTGGACCAATACCTGGAATACGGTTGATTTTGAATTGTCAACCCATGATGCCGGTGACATTGTAACTGAAAAAGATCGGCAGTTGGCCAAAGAAATTGATCGACTGGCCGGATGAATGCTGAAGTAAACACGTCACTTTACCTGGTCCCGACACCCATTGGAAATTTAAATGACATTACCCTTAGGTCACTGGAGGTATTGAAACAGGTTGATACCATCTTAGCTGAAGATACACGCACTTCAGGAATCCTTCTAAAGCATTTCCAAATCAAAAAACCGCTTCAAAGCTTTCATAATTTTAATGAGCATAAAGTCTTGCAGGGAATTATTGAGCGGTTAAAAAATGGGGAAGTAATGGCACTCGTTTCAGATGCCGGCACACCCGGAATCAGCGACCCTGGGTTTTTATTGACCCGGGCGTGTGTGAAAGCAAACATAAAATTGGAATGCTTGCCGGGGCCTACCGCGCTGATCCCTGCACTTGTAAAATCCGGGCTCCCAACCGATCGGTTTATATTTGAAGGGTTCTTACCTGTAAAGAAAGGCAGGCAAACGCGTTTAACAGAGTTGGCGACTGAGGAACGTACGATGATTTTTTACGAGTCGCCTTATCGGCTCACCAAAACATTAAAACAATTTGGTGAATACTTTGGTGTCAATCGAATCGTTTCGGTTTCACGAGAGCTCACAAAAATCTATGAAGAAACTGTGAACGGCAGCATTGAAACCGTTCTGACCCATTTTGAAGCCAAGGAAGTAAAAGGTGAAATTGTAATTATTGTGGGCGGAAAGGAACAATTCGTGAAAGATGATGTTTGAGTAATTGATGTTACAACGTTGAACTTATTTAAATCGATATGATTGACCTCTTATCAGTAGAACGTGATGTAGTGGCACTTTGCCTGGAAGTAGGTGCATTCATACAAAAAGAAAGCGAGCGGTTTACACCCGAAGCGATCGAACAAAAGGAAGGTTTCAACAACCTGGTTTCCTATGTTGATAAGCAAGCAGAAATAAAACTTGTCGAGCGTCTTCAGCAATTAATTCCCCAGGCTGGGTTTATCACCGAAGAAGGAACCATTTCAAAAAAAAGCGAAGAATACAATTGGATCATCGACCCGTTGGATGGTACTACCAATTTTATCCACCGTGTTCCTGTTTACGCCATTAGTGTCGGCCTTTCCTATAAAGATGAAATGGTGTTGGGCGTAATCCATGATGTAACCCGGAATGAATGTTATCACGCAAGTAAAGGACGGCAAGCGCAATGCAATGATGCTGCAATCAATGTGTCGAAAGTAAAAACATTGAATGAAAGCCTTTTTGCAACAGGTTTTCCGTACTACTACTTCGATAAACGTGATGCTTATCTGGAAATCATTAAAGACTTCCTCACCAAAACACATGGTATCAGAAGGTTGGGCAGTGCAGCCATTGACCTGGCGTATGTTTCATGTGGGCGGCTGGAAGGCTTCTTTGAATACAATCTAAACTCCTGGGATGTGGCCGCGGGAACATTTCTGGTGCAACAAGCTGGCGGAATCGTTACCGATTTTAAAGGTGGCAATAATTTCGTTTTTGGCGGGGAACTCTGCGCTGGATGCTCCGTTCAGCCAGAAATGTTATCCGTCATTCAACAACATTGGTGGAAATAACTATTTTTTCTATCTTCAACAATCGTTAACTATATAACCCTTTAAAACCCTTAAACATGCAATTAAAACAATCTAAAAATTTGTTGGCTAAATGGACATTGGTGTTTTCATTCCTTCTTTTTGGAAGTTCGCTCTATGCCCAAACTGAGCTAAGTGAAAAATTACCCATTGACCCGAACGTTAAAATTGGCAAACTTTCCAATGGATTAACGTATTACATCCGCAAAAACAGTAAGCCGGAAAATAAAATTGAATTACGGCTGGTGGTCAATGCCGGATCGATTTTGGAAGATGACGATCAACAAGGGTTGGCGCACTTTACCGAGCACATGGCATTCAATGGAACAAAGAATTTTCAAAAGAATGAACTTGTTTCGTTCCTTCAATCAATAGGTGTGGAGTTTGGTGCGGATTTAAACGCCTACACAAGTTTTGATGAAACCGTTTATATCTTACCAATCCCAACAGACAAACCAGGCAATCTTGAAAAAGGATTTCAAATTTTGGAAGACTGGGCCAGTACAGTTGCATTTGACGATGCTGAAATTGACAAAGAACGAGGAGTTGTCCTTGAAGAATCACGACTGGGAAAAGGTGCTGATGATCGCATGCGCAAAGTCTATCTTCCGAAATTATTGGCAGATTCAAAATATGAGCAACGCCTCCCCATAGGAAAAGACGAAATCCTTAAATCATTTAAGTACGATGTAATCAAACGATTCTATAAAGATTGGTACCGCCCCAACCTGATGGCCGTTGTTGCTGTTGGGGATGTGGAGCCTGCCGAAGTTGAGAAAATGATAAAAAAACATTTCGAAGGATTAAAGAATCCCACGAATGAAAGAAAAAGAATAAGTGCTGAGTTGCCTCCGCGTAAAGCATCCGAAGGCGTTGTCGTTACGGATCCGGAAGCAACCAATTTCTTCGTACAGATTTATTATTCAACCGAGAAATCAAAACCAGAAACAACGGTTGGTGATTATCGCGAATCCATAGTGAAACGATTGTTTACGAGTATGCTAAGCCAGCGGATGCAAGAGTTGACACAAAAACCTTCGCCCCCTTTTATTTTTGGTTCATCAAGCTTAGGAGGATTCCTAAGGGGAACAGAGGTGTACAGTTCATTTGCTGTATTGACGCAAGCGGGTGTTGAACCGGCTGTGAACGCGATCATTCAGGAAAACGAGCGTGCCCGCAAATATGGATTTACAGATGCAGAATTCGACCGCATAAAAAAATCGCTATTGCGAAACATGGAACGTTCCTACAATGAACGTGAAAAAACAGAGTCATCAAATTTTGCTGATGAATACATCCGGGCATTTCTGGAGCAAGAACCCATACCCGGAATTGAAAAGGAATATGCATACTACCAAAAATTCCTGGAGGAAATAACACTGGCGGAAGTGAATAAATATGCTGCAGAAACAATTCCTTCAGTAGACAAAAGTAAATTGGTGCTCATGACAGGGCCGGATAAAGCTCCATTTACAATACCATCAGGTGAAGAGCTTCTTGCAATGGCAGACAAAGCTTCAAAAATGGAAGTAACAGCTTACGAAGAAGCGGCAGTCGCTGCATCATTGATGGCGAAAGCACCTGCCCCCGGAAAAATTACATCCGAAACAAAAAATGATAAACTGGGCATCACTGTTTTGAAACTTGGGAATGGTGTTACAGTCTCCTTAAAACCTACCGATTTTAAAAATGACCAGATAGTGATGACTGCCACCCGTCCGGGTGGACAATACCTTTATGGGGATGCCGATATACTAAATGCACAATATGCCTCTACCATTGTATCACAAATGGGGGCCGGTGAATTTTCGCCAACCGATATGCGGAAAGTACTGGCAGGAAAAACTGTCGGGGTAAATCCAAGGATTGGAAACATCAGTGAAGCGGTAGGCGGGCAAAGCGGTTCGAAAGATGTTGAAGCACTGTTACAAATGACGTACCTGTACTTTACACAACCGCGAAAAGATGCTGATCTCTTCAATTCATTTGTGAGCAAGCAAAGTGCGATGTATCAAAACATACTTTCTGATCCGAATGCTGTTTTTCAAAATGAATTTTTAAAAATCGCATATAACAATAACCCACGCGGCCCGAAATTTCCTAGCCCTGATGATTTTGCCAAAATCAATTTGGAACGTTCTTACGAGATTTATAGAGAACGCTTTGGCAATGCGAATGGATTTCATTTTTACATCGTAGGAAGCTTTGATATCAATGAAATCAAACCGTTGATTGCAACCTATTTGGGAAGTTTGCCAACCACAGGAAAAACATCCAACTTTAAAGACATTGGATTACGTCCGGTGAAAGGAGTTGTTAAAAAAGAAGTGCGCAAAGGCACAGAACAAAAGAGCATGATCCGGATGATGTTCTCTGGGGAAACCGCATATTCATTGAAGGAAGAAACCAACCTCTCACTTTTAATTGAAGTACTCAATATCAAAGTTATTGAAACACTCCGTGAAGATATGAGTGGTGTGTATGGTGCTGGTGTAAGTGGCAACCTTTCAAAAATCCCTTACAGTGGTTTTACCACCAGTATTGCGATGCCGTGTGGACCGGAGAATGTTGACAAACTAATTGCTGCGGCTTTGGCTGAAGTTGAGAAAGTGAAAAAATCTGGCCCAACCAAAGAGGACCTGGAAAAAGTAAAAGAAACCCTAAAACAAAAATACCTGGAAAGCATAAAGGACAATAATTACTGGGCAAGGCATCTGCAAGGCTCAGATGAGAATGGAACACCTTCAGAAGCCATCCTTACCTATCTGGATGATGTTCAGGCTGTAACAGCAGATGATATCAAGAAAGCCGCCAATAAGTATTTCGATATAAAGAATTACATTCAGGTAGTGTTGTATCCTGAAACTGATAAATAGGATTTCAAGCACCCGTCCGACCGCTTTGAGCGGTCGGACGGGTTTATTAAATTTGCAGTATGGTTCAGGAGATCATTATCGGAATAATTTTTTTAGGAGCCCTCTTTTATGTGGGAAGGTTGGCCTATAAAAACCTGACTGCAAAAAAGGCCTGCGCGACAGGCTGCTCAAAATGTGGTGCGTTGGATATTGCGAAGATAGAAGCTGATATTAAAGCGCGTAGCCTTTAATCTATCGTTATAGTAATAATTTTGTATCCATTGGACTATGGAGATAATAAAAGATAATAATCGGACTATTATAATCATACCCCGGAATGGAAATCTATTCATCATCCTTCTAACAGGCTGCTGGTTTCTTTTTCTACTTTACGGCTTTTATCTGCAATTCAGGGACGGATTTCTTTTTATAGATACGGAAGCCATAATCCTTAATCTGGTTTTTCTGGTTGTAGGATTAATCGTTTTGAAAACATTTTTATGGCATGTAAGAGGAAAGGAAAAAATAACTTTGGACAGTGAAATTTTAAAAATTGAAAAACTTGGGACATTCTTGACTTTCCCTAGAAAGTATGAGACTAATTTGATTGATAGATTTGAAATTGAACAGAAAGAAATTGGAACTTGGTGGAGTAGACTTTATGGTTTTTCCGGTGGACGGATTTTTTTTAACTATTGGGAGAACCCTAAACATTTCGCACAAACGATATCGAAATTAGAAGCAAAGGAACTGGTCGAAATATTAATGGTAGCTTTAAAAGCTACACAAAACAATGATTTAGACAAGAGTTAACCCTCCGCAAATACTTTCAGCCCTTCTGTACAATTTTTACAAATCTCTATTTCGCTTCTTGATTGCAGTAGGGATGATCTGAATTCTTTGTATTTTTTCCCAAACCAAATTTCTTCAAACGTATTTTTAGTAAGGTCGCCCATTTCAAATTGCGCATCCTTATCAAAGCAACACGGAACAACTTTTCCATCCCACGTAATCACGCAACTGTGCCACATCTTCCAACATTGATTGAGCAATTCATTTTTGATGGCATAACTGCCATCGGGTTGTTTTTTATAGCGGGAATATTTTTCAATGGAAGGAATCAAATCCGATCCATTTTTAAAATCATAAACCTGTGCAGTTTTCAACACAACCTGGTCAACACCTAATTCTTTTGCCAGTTTGTAAACCTCAGGGACCTGGTGCTCATTTGGTTTCACGACCAAAAATTGAAAAACAGTATGCGGTGTTTTTGATTTTAACCTTTTCTTCCACGCCATAATGTTCTTTGTTCCTTCAATCACTTTTTCCAACTGCCCTCCTACCCGGTACGATGCATAACTACTTTGTGTTGTACCATCAATCGAAATGATCAACCGGTCCAAACCCGAACCAATAGTAGCTTTTGAAGTTTCATCTTTCAAATAATGTGCATTGGTAGAAGTGGCGGTATAAACCCCTTTTGCGGAAGCATACTTCACCATCTCCAGAAATTGAGGATGCAGGTACGGTTCGCCCTGGAAATAAAATGTTAGATAATTCAGGGTTTCGGCAAGCTGATCAATTGTATTCCGGAACAAATCCTGATCAAGCATTCCGGTTGGGCGTGTAAAAGAGCGCAAACCACTCGGGCATTCCGGGCAACGCAAATTGCAGGAAGTAGTCGGCTCGAAAGAAATGCTGATCGGCATCCCGGAGATTTCCGGTTGTTTGGTGATACGTGATTTCTGGTACGAATACAGGATACGCGAAGCGTTCGCCATCTTTTTTAAAGACAACCGTGAAGCCAAATTCAATCCATCCTGTATACTTCCTACCATGCAGCGTGTAAAGTTATTAATAATGGCTGTTTGCCATTATCTTCGTAGCTATAAAATTACAGTATGCGGATTTTAATTGCTTTTCTTCTTATCTGTTCCATTACGCTTTCTTTTGGACAATCCAATATCACCTTATCAGAACATGCAGAAATTTCGGTGATTACGTGTGGACCAGGACAAGAGGCTGTATTTACCGCATTTGGTCACAGCGCCTTCCGCGTGTTTGATCCGGTCAATAAAATAAATGCTGCGTTCAATTATGGTGTCTTCGATTTTGAGCAGCCAAATTTTTATCTAAATTTTGCGCGTGGACACAACCGATACCGGTTGGCCGTTCAAGATTACGAACGATTCGAATATGTTTACCAGTATTACAACCGATATGTGCATGAACAAATATTAAACCTCACACATGCACAAAAACAGGAATTATTCGATTACTTAATGTGGAATTCTGAAGGTGAAAATCAATTTTACCTTTACGATTATTTCTACGACAACTGTGCTACCAAAATTCCTGAAGTTATACTAAAAGTTTTTGGAGACGCTGTAACTTTTGATGGATCGCTTATCAAAACCGATTACACGATCAGAAACTTAACCGATCTTTATTTGGAACAACAACCGTGGGGCGATTTAGGAATTGATATTTGCCTGGGTTTGCCGATGGACAAAAAAGCATCCCCGTATGAATACATGTTCCTGCCCGATTATGTAGAATCTTCTTTTGATCATGCTTCTATAAAAGCAGATGGAAACGTGGTGCCTTTAGTAAAAGAAAAATTAATCAAATACGAATCCCAACCGGAAGAAACATCCACAGGACTTCTACATCCGCTGATCGTGTTTGCGCTGTTTTTTTTACTAACCGCATTTATCTCCTATCGCGATTGGAAACGAAAAAAGTTAACTCGTTGGTTTGATGCGGTTTTATTTGGCATCACCGGATTGCTTGGAATATTCCTGCTGTTGCTGTGGACGGCCACCGACCACAATGCTGCTGCCAAAAATTTTAATTTATTGTGGGCATTCCCTACTAACTTGATTGTGGCCTTTGCTTTGTTTGGAAACAGGAAATGGGTAACAAAATATTTTCTAGTGGCAGGGGTTATTGCCGGGGCAACCGTTTTGTTTTGGTATGTTCTTCCACAACAACTGAATTATATGTTGATACCGTTGGTGCTTGCGCTTGCGGTAAGAGCAGAGTTGAATTATTTTTTGAGGAGGTAGCTATTGCAAATACTACCGCTCCAAATTATGCACCTCGTATACTTTGTTTAGAAATTTAACGATCGAATAGCCCAACTCTTTACCAAGATTCACTGGAACAGCATTTCCAATTTGTTTGTATTGGCTTGGAACTGAGCCGGCAAACTTCCATTCATCCGGAAATGTTTGTACCCGGGCATACTCCCTTACGGTAAACGGCCTGGTCTCATCAGGATGACAACGCTCTGTTTGTTTCTGGGCAGGACTACACGTCAACGTAAGGCTGGGTTCATCCCAACTCAACCGTCTGGCCATTCCGGTTTTTCCTCCACCCAAGTAAAAACTTTTTTGCATATACTCCTTTTGAAGCTTGATGGGAAGATCGCGCCAATATCCTCCGGGTGGTACTTTCTTAAGGATTTCTTTTTTTCGTTTTGGATAAGTACTCCCTTCAGATTCAGGAACATCTTTTTTAAAAAGTCCGCCTGCTTTTAATGCATCCTTTAACGTATAAATTTTTTTGTACGGCTTGGGGAAATTAAAATCGATATCCAAATCTTTTCGAATCCCCACCAAGATCAACCTTTCACGTTTTTGAGGAACGTTATAAAATATTGCTTTTAATATTTTTGGATCAACCGGTCGGTAGCCAATCTCATCCAAAATCGATTTCATCCCCTCAAGTGTTCGGCCATTATCATGGTTTAACAATCCGCGCACATTCTCACCAACACAAATCAAAGGTTTCGTTTCATTGACCACCCGCGCGAATTCATAAAACAACGTGCCGCGTGCATCGTTCAACCCGAGTTTTTTACCAGCATAACTAAACGCCTGACAAGGAAAACCACCAGTCACCACATCGATCTTACCTTCGTATTCTTTAAAACTTAGATTACGTATATCGTCTTCTATAACTTTCCAATGTGGCCTATTTCGCCTGAGTGTTTCAGCCGCCCAATGGTCAATTTCGTTTAGCGCCACGCATTTCAAGCCTGCTTTTTCCAACCCGATTGCAAGGCCTCCGGCACCAGCAAATAATTCCAAAACAGAATAATTATTATCGGGCTTAACCTGATTTCCACTTTCAGAAGAGTTAAACAAAAAGTCCAGCTCTTCAAAGATTTTTAATTGTTCCTTCCGGTAAACCCTATAATTGCTCATTGGCTCCCGGATGGCAGTCAACTTCCCGTTATTGTCCCAACGCCTTAAAGTTTCTTTACTTTTTCCAAGTAAATCGGCAACTTCCGACAATGAATAGAATTCCTTCATAAATAACCAAGTTATTAAACCTTATACATGGTTATAAATATACACCATTGCCGATCTTCTCAAAGCAGACTGAAATGATTAAAAAATATAAAAACACCCCCATCAAAGTCCCAAGGTTTGAAGAAGCGGCAGGTTTTTATACAACCAGGGAGAGAAGTCTCCACATGTCAAAAATCAGGGGAAAAAACACTGTTCCTGAACTGATTTTTCGAAAGGCACTTTATGCCGAAGGAATCCGATTCCGGGTCAATGTCAAGAAACTACCCGGCAAACCAGACGTTGCCAATATCTCTAAAAAGTTTGTCGTTTTCATTGATGGGGAATTCTGGCATGGCTTTAATTGGGAGGACAAAAAGAAAAAAATAAAATCAAACCGGAAATTCTGGATACCCAAAATTGAACGGAACATGCAACGCGATCAGGAAAATAATCGCGCACTTGAAGATTTAGGGTTCAAGGTCTTTCGGTTCTGGGATCATGAAATAAAAAGCGGACTCGAAAAATGTATAGAACAAGTCGCCAATTACCTCTATAAATCCGTCTGACCGCTGATTACAATTGTAAAGAGCGGTCTGACGGATTGCTCCACATCAAACATGCAACGCCCTATTCTCCGTTGCTGCCAGGCACGCCTCTTTCACCGCTTCCATATAGGTAGGATGTGCGTGCGACATTCTGGAAACATCTTCTGCGGAGGCACGATACTCCATTGCGGTAACAGCAGCAGCGATCATATCGGCAGCACGTGCTCCGATAATATGAACACCTAAGATTTCATCGGTTTGTTTATCGGCCAATACTTTTACAAAACCATCTACGTCCATACTGGCGCGCGCACGTCCTAATGCTTTGAAGGGGAAATTACCAACCTTGTATGCTTTGCCGTCTTTCTTGAGTTGCTCTTCCGTGTATCCAACACTAGCTACTTCGGGCCAGGTGTACACAACTCCTGGAATCAATAAATAATTAATATGTGGTTTTTGTCCGGCCATTTGCTCAACCACCATCACACCTTCTTCTTCGGCCTTATGCGCCAGCATGGCACCGCGAACCACATCCCCTATCGCGTAAATGTTTTCAACTTTAGTTTTCAAATGATCATCAACAGGAATTTGCCCGCGCTCCAATTCAATTCCAACTTTATCCAAACCAAGCCCATCGGTATACGGTCTTCTTCCAATACTCACCAAACAATAGTCGCCTTTCAAATCAATTTGCTTACCGGATTTATCTTCAATCTTTAAAGCAACTTCTTTTCCTTTATTCTTTATCTCCGTCACTTTATGGCCGAGATAAAATTCCATTCCTTGTTTCCTGGAAATTTTTAACAATTCCTTTCCAAGCGATCCATCCATGGTAGGAATAATACTGTCCAGGAATTCAACAACCGTAACTTTCGAACCAAGCCGTTGATATACTGATCCCAGCTCCAGGCCTATTACGCCCCCGCCAACAACAATTAAATGCCTGGGGATCTCTTTTAACTCCAATGCCTCTGTGCTGGAGATAATCCTCTTTTTATCGAAAGGGGCAAAAGGAAGTGGTGTAGGTTTTGAACCCGTGGCAATGATTACTTTTTCCGTGGTAATTTTTTTGTCTTTGCCATCTTTTGAAATAGCAATGGTGTTTTTATCAACAAAAGAACCCACGCCCTGATGAACATCGATTTTATTTTTTTTCATCAGATAGGCAATACCATCACAAGTTTGTTTTACAACGCTTGCCTTGCGGCTGATCATTTGTTTCAGGTTTACTTTGGGATCTGCGACATCAATGCCGTGTTCTTTAAATGTATGCGTTGCATTGTGATAATGCTCGGAAGAATCGAGCAACGCTTTGGAAGGGATACACCCAACGTTCAAGCACGTTCCACCAAGGGTATCATATTTTTCAATGATGGCTGTTTTAAATCCAAGTTGCGCGCACCGAATGGCGGCAACATAACCGCCCGGACCAGAACCAATCACTACTACCTGATAATCCATGAATATTTTATTTGAGGGTAATCGTTTTATTTATTTGTTTATCCATGGTCTGTGTCTCCACAGACCTATTCACCATCTATTCAATTTTAATCATTCGGTTCTGTCTATCCATGTTTTGTGTCCTCACAGAACATTAATTCTAATTGGTGTTTCGGTCTGTGCGGACACAGGCCGAAGACCAAGTGTGGACACAGACCGAGACTAAAATGTGTCTTATTAAAAAGATTCTTCGGTCGTTCCTCCCTCTGAATGACGACAGCTTCGTCACGCAGTATGCTAGCGAAGAGTTTCTAAAACTATTTTTAAATTGATAGCAGTAACCGTCCCGGATCTTCCAACAACTCTTTCACGCGCACCAGGAAACTTACTGACTCGCGCCCATCCACCACACGGTGATCGTACGAAAGTGCCAAATACATAATCGGAAGGATCTTCACTTCACCATTTACTGCCATCGGGCGTTGCACAATATTGTGCATTCCCAAAATCGCAGACTGTGGCGGGTTTAAAATCGGTGTCGATAACATTGAACCAAAAATTCCACCATTCGTAATCGAGAATGTGCCACCCGTCATCTCATCAATGGAAAGTTTTCCATCACGACCACGGGTTGCAAGACGAACCACCTCTGCTTCAATTTCCTGAAACGACAAAGACTCTGCATTTCTTATAACAGGCACTACAAGACCGCGCGGTGTTGAAACAGCAATCGAAACATCACAATAATCACTGTATACAATTTCTTCTCCATCAATTTGTGCATTCACGGCAGGCCATTCTTTCAATGCAATGCAAACTGCTTTCGTAAAGAATGACATAAACCCTAACCCTACTCCATACTTTTCTTTGAACTGGTCTTTGTATTTCGAACGCAAATCCATAATCGGTTTCATGTTTACCTCATTGAAAGTGGTAAGCATAGCGGTTTCGTTTTTCACCGAAACCAATCTTCTCGAAATCGTTTTGCGCAACGATGTCATTTTTTCCATGCGTTGTTCACGTGCACCTGGAGATGACGATTGTTTCTTTTCTGGTTGAGAAGTTGATGAAGGTTTAGAAGTAGCACTGGCATTGGCCGCATCTTCTTTTGTAATCCTTCCGCCCACACCCGATCCTTTTACCTGATCGGCAGGAATCCCTTTTTCAGAAAGGATTTTAGAAGCCGCTGGAGATGGATGCCCTGCTGCATAACTTTTATCATCTGATTCTTTCGATCCTGATTTTTCAGCAGGTTGAGCTGATGAAGATTCTTCAGAAACCCCCTCCATTACTTCAATCTTACAAATCAATCCTCCGATGGGAAGCGTTGTTCCTTCGGTTGCTACTATCGTTAGCTTGCCTGTGGCTTCCGCTGGCAATTCAAACGTTGCTTTATCGGATTCTACTTCAGCAATGATTTCGTCCATCTTGATGATGTCACCGTCTTTCTTTAACCAGGTAGAAATCACAACCTCGGTAATGGATTCGCCAACAGTTGGTACTTTCATTTCCTTGATTTCGCCTGTTGCTTTTGGCCCACTACTTTTTGCCTCTTTCGATTCTTCTTTTCCTTCGGGCTTTTTCCCTTCCTTCGAATCGTTACTTGCGGATTTTTCGCCCGGTTCAATTTCGCAAAGCAAATCCCCTATGGGAACAACATCGCCTTCTTTTTTTATTATTTTTAATATACCTGATTCTGGTGCCGGCAATTCGAATGTTGCTTTATCGGATTCGAGCTCGGCAATGATCTCATCCATTTCCACAAACTCACCATCTTTTTTTGTCCAGGTGGCAATCGTTACTTCTGTTATTGACTCGCCTACGGAGGGGACTTTTACTGGTACTCCCATTGATATCTTATGTTAAGGTTGTTGATTAAATTTCAAATGCTTGATTAATAATTTTCTCTTGCTCCACTTTATGCACTTTTGAGAATCCTGTTGCTGGTGATGCACTTGCTTTCCGTGAAACCAGTTTTATTCCTTCCGGTATCCAGCGTAGGATATAACTCCAATAACCCATGTTCGCAGGTTCTTCCTGTACCCAGAGCAATTTGGCTCCTTTGTACTTTTTCATAATCGCATCCACTTGTTTCTGTGGGAACGGATGAAGTTGTTCCATCCGAACAAGAGCGGTGTCTTTTATTTTTTTCTTGCGTTGATACTCCAGCAAATCGAAATAAATTTTTCCGGAGCAGAGAATCAATTTCTTGACACTCTTCGCGGTTACATTCGGATCATCCAATACTTCAACAAATCCACCGGAAGTAAAATCACTTATCGGGGATATCACTTCAGGATGTCTCAACAATGATTTCGGTGTCAACACAATGCATGGTTTTCTAAACTCCCACGCTACTTGCCTTCTTAGTAAATGGAAAAAATTTGCCGGTGTAGTCGGGTTTGCCACTACCATGTTGTATTCAGCAGACAACTGAAGGAACCTTTCCGGGCGGGCACTGGAGTGCTCCGGTCCTTGTCCTTCGTAGCCGTTTGGCAACAACATCACCAATCCATTCATGCGTTGCCACTTTGATTCCGCGCTGGCAATAAATTGATCGATCATTACTTGTGCACCGTTCACAAAGTCGCCAAACTGGGCTTCCCACAGCACAAGGGCGTTCGGTGAAGCCATGGCGTATCCATATTCAAATCCCAACACACCAAATTCTGACAATAAGGAATTATAGATTTCAAATTTCTTCTGGCCTTTATCTATATGATCGAGATTACAATAGTATTCATTGGCATTCTCGTCCATAATGTAGGCGTGGCGATGGGAAAAGGTACCGCGCTTTACATCTTGTCCTGACATCCTTACAATTCTATCCTCAAGTAAAAGAGAACCATACGCAAGCAGTTCAGCCTCTGCCCAGCTTAATTCTTTTTTATCAAAAAATGCCGCCTTCCTGTCCTTTAATAATTTTTCAATTTGTTTGATCGGCTTAAACCCTTCCGGAATGGTTGTCAATGCTTTTCCTATTTTGTCAATTGCCGCTTTTTTAATCGCAGTAGAAGGAGAAGCATCAAAATCTTCAGGTGTTGATTTTCTCAGCTTGTGCCATTCCTCTTCCAATTTCTGAACCTTGTATGGTAACTTCTTCTGCTCCACATCATTAAGTCGATCCTGGAGTTGGGCACGGAAAGTCTTGTCCATCTCCGTTGCAAGCTGCGCATCAACATCACCGCGCTCTACCAATATTTTGGAATATACTTCACGTGGATTCGGATGTTTTGCAATGAGGTTATAAAGTTTTGGTTGTGTGAATTTTGGTTCATCACTTTCGTTATGGCCATGCCTGCGATAACACAGCATGTCAATAAAAATATCCTTCCCAAATTTCTGACGATAATCAACAGCAAGCTTGCAACAGAATGTGACTGCCTCCGCATCATCTCCATTGACATGCAGTACAGGCGCATCCACAATTTTTGCTAAGTCAGTACAATAGATGGAAGTACGCGCATCATCATAGTCGGTTGTAAACCCAACCTGGTTGTTGATCACAAAATGGATTGTTCCTCCGGTGTTATAACCGGGAAGTCCTGACATTTGTACGATCTCATACAAAATCCCTTGTCCGGCAATGGCTGCATCACCATGGATGAGAATCGCCATCGCTTTCTTAAGATCGCCTTGATATTCATCATCAATCTGACCACGTGTATATCCCAAGACCAACGGATCAACTGCTTCCAGGTGTGAAGGATTTGGTGTAAGCTTTACGTAAATTTTATTCTTCGAGGGTGTTTCGATATGGCCGGCATATCCCTGATGGTATTTCACATCGCCATCGCCCATGGTGGCATCTAAATTTGTGTTCCCTTCAAACTCAGAGAAAATCTGTTCGTAGGTCTTTCCAAGGATATTGGAAAGCACATTCAACCTTCCTCTGTGCGCCATGCCAATCACAACTTCCTTTACACCCGCAGCCGCTGCTTCATTAATGATGGATTGCAATGCCGGAATTGTATTCTCCCCTCCCTCTAACGAGAATCTTTTTTGACCCAAAAATTTGGTGTGTAAAAAGTTTTCGAACACAACCGCCTCATTAAGTTTGTAGAGGATTGCTTTCTTCTCTTCAATGCTTGGGTTGTTTGTATAATACTTGTTTTCGCACCGATCAAAAAACCAGCTTCTTACATTATCGTTTCGAATGTAATTGTATTCAAAGCCGACTTTGCCCAGGTAAACAACCTGAAGTTTTTCAATGATTTTCTTTAACGTTGTTCTGCCTACTCCAATTTCGCTACCTACATCAAACTCAGCATCCAGATCGGCATCGGTCAATCCGAAGCTTTTATGATCAAGGTTCACCTGGTGGTCCCTTCTTTTGCGAACAGGATTGGTATCCGATTTCAGGTGTCCGAAGGACCGGTACGCAAAAATCATGTTGCGCACCTGGGTTTCTTTAATGCTTGGCCCAGCTTCTGCTGAAGCTCCGTTTTCACCGAATCTTGCGTTAGAAAAATCATACCCTTCAAAAAATTTTTGCCAGGTCTGATCAACAGAAGCGGGATCTTGTTTGTAGCTTTGATAAAGCTGGTCGAGGTACCCGACATCAGCATTGGAGATATAAGAAAACTTGTCCATATAATTTGATAAGGGAAGTAAATGTAAGAAAGTAATAATGGAAGTAAAAACCGAATAACCGCTTAAACGAATATTTAATACATCTCTCCCATTCTCCAATCTTTACTCTTAAGAATTGACATAATTAAGAATTCCCTTATCTTTGCAATCTTTAAAAAATGGACGTGTTCCGAAACTTTAAAATTTTAATGTAAATGGCTGTAAAAATCAGACTAGCCCGCAGAGGGCGCAAAAAACTGGCAATGTACGATGTAGTCGTAGCCGATGCCAGAGCACCACGTGATGGTCGCTTTATTGAAAAAATCGGGACGTATAACCCGTTAACCAATCCCGCCACTATCGATTTATTGGACGACCGGGCTTTTCATTGGGTAATGAACGGTGCGCAACCTACTGATACTGTGAAAGCTATGCTTTCGTATCGTGGGATTTTGTTCCAGAAACACCTTCAAATAGGTGTTATCAAAGGAGCCTTGACGCAAGAAGTTGCTGATCAAAAACTTGAAGAGTGGAAAAAAGCGAAAGAAGCTCAAATCCAATCTAAAAAGGACAAACTTTCTGATTCCAAAGAATCAAAAGCAAAAGCACGCAAGGAAGCCGAGATTAAAATCAAGGAAGCCCGTGCAGAAGCAATTGCCAAAAAGAATATTGTGGTGGAAGAACCAGTAGCAGAAGCTGCTGTGGAAGAAACTGTTGCCGAAGAAGCACCTGTAGCGGAAACCCAGGGAGACGCACCGGAAGCAACTGAAGACAAAGCTTAATAGTTGAAACTACCAATATTTAAAATGCCTGTACGGATTTCGTATAGGCATTTTTTTTAGCCCTTAATCAAATGGACCTACGCGATTACTTTCAGGTTGGCCTGATCAAAAAACCTCACGGATTAAAGGGTGATGTTAATTTTTCCCTGTCGGGGGAATTTAATATTGACGGAGTTCCGGCACTCTTTCTTGAGATAGAAGGCCAATTGGTTCCGCACTTTATCGAATCGTTTTCCGGTAGCGGTGAAAAGGTTACCATTAAGTTTGAAGACATCAATACTGTTGAAGATGCAAAGCGAATTGGAGGAAAGAAGGCCTTTTTACAAAAGTCGCTAAGGCCGGCCCTTCCAACCGATCAATACTATGATGATGAAATTATAGGGTTTACCGTACAGGACGAGGCCGCGGGTCTAATCGGAACGTTACAGGAAATCATATCCGCTGGCGCGAACAGGCTTCTCGTGGTCATAAAAGAATCAAATGAGGTGTTGATCCCGGAAAATGGGCCCTTTATCAAAGAAATCATAAAGGACAAAAAGACTATTCTGGTCAACCTTCCCGAAGGATTCCTGAATATGAATAGCTAACTTCCATTTCAAATTCCACCATGCACATCGATATCATTACCTGTCTCCCGCGATTAATTGAAAGCCCTTTCAATGACTCGATTTTAAAACGGGCGCAGCAAAAAGGATTGGTTTCAGTAAACATTATCGACCTGCGGGAATATGCCACCGGAAAGCATAAAGCGGTGGATGATTATGCGTACGGAGGGGGTGCAGGTATGGTGATGATGATCGAGCCCATCGACCGGTGTATTTCTTCGCTGAAGGGAAAAAGGAACTACGATGACATTATTTACATGAGTCCGGATGGCGAACTGTTCACACAGCCCCTGGCCAATCAATTGTCCCTTTCGCAAAACCTAATTATGTTATGTGGCCATTATAAAGGTGTGGATGAGCGCGTACGGGAACATTTGATTACGCGTGAGATTAGCATTGGGGATTATGTATTGTCGGGCGGTGAACTGGCTGCAGCGGTTGTGTCTGATGCTATTATCCGGCTCATTCCCGGGGTGTTGTCGGATGAGACCTCCGCATTGCACGATTCCTTCCAGGATGATCTGATTGCGCCCCCGGTATACACCCGTCCGGCTGAGTATAAGGGGTGGAAAGTTCCGGAGGTACTTACTTCCGGCCATGAGGCCAATATTGAACAATGGCGCCACGAAAAATCAATAGAACGTACCACCCAAAAAAGACCAGAACTAATGAAAGGACGGGAAATTGATCCTCCGGCCTAAAATGGCTCATTTTTATTCAGAGGCAGGCTTCTCATTTATAAATTCTTTCCATACATTTGCAGTCCATTTTTAATAGCTGGAGTAATGGCTGACATGATAAAACTTGTAGAAAGCGAATTCGCTGTAAACCGCGAAAAATTGCCTGATTTTAAATCAGGTGACACGATAAATGTACACGTGAAAATTAAAGAGGGTGCCAAAGAGCGTATCCAGCAGTTTCAAGGTGTAGTTATCCAACGCAGGGGTGGCAGTACAAACGGAGAGACTTTTACTGTTAGAAAGATTTCCAATGGCATTGGTGTGGAGCGTATTTTCCCTTTGCTTTCACCTATTATTGATAAAATTGAAGTATTGAAGCGTGGTAAAGTACGCAGAGCGAAACTTTACTACATGAAAGGCAGACAAGGTAAAGCCGCCAGGATCAAAGAAAAATTGTAATAAAATATACATTTACAAAAGCCATTCTGAAAAACCAGAATGGCTTTTTTTATTGGGCTTGCACACCATTCAATGTTGAAATAATTATAAATGGAGCCTAACCCTATGTACTCTCGCACATAGGTTTTACTTTTACCACCTCAAAACAAAAAGCTATGCCTTGGTTTAAGCGTACAAACAAGGGGATTTTAACCCCAACCGAATCCAAACGGGAAGTGCCTGACGGGCTCTGGTTTAAATCACCAAGTGGTAAAATCATTCACACGCGTGAATTAAAAAACAATGCGTATGTCGTTCCTGAGGAAGAATTCCATGTACGAATAGGATCGATCGAATATTTTGAAATCCTCTTTGATGGGAAGTTTACCGAACTGGATGCCAATATGGAGTCCGCTGACCCGCTTAAATTTACCGATACCAAAGCCTATCCAAAGCGGATCAAAGAATCACAAGAAAAATCGAAACTGAAAGATGCCGTACGTTCTGCCCATGGTAAAATGAGTGGGATGGAAATCGTGATTTCCTGTATGGATTTTAGTTTCATTGGCGGATCCATGGGCTCAGTAGTCGGTGAGAAGATTGCCCGCGCAATTGAATATAGTCTTAAGCACAAGCGGCCCTTTATCATGATTTCCCGCTCTGGTGGGGCCCGGATGATGGAAGCCGGTTTGTCCTTAATGCAAATGGCCAAAACATCGGCCAGGCTTGCCCAGTTGGATCAGGCAAAAATCCCTTACATTTCCTTGTTGACCGATCCCACAACAGGTGGTGTCACAGCATCGTATGCGATGCTTGGCGATTTCAATATTGCAGAACCGGGTGCACTCATCGGTTTTGCCGGACCGCGCGTAATTCGCGAAACAATCGGCAAAGATTTGCCGAAGGGTTTTCAGAGCGCGGAGTTTGTTCTTGAGCATGGCTTTCTGGATTTTATAGTAGACCGGAGAAACCTGAAAAAGAAGCTGACTACTTTGCTCAAAATGCTCGAAAATTAGCCCGTTCGATATCGAACCTTTTCGTCCCTAAAACGGACGGTCATTATTTTTTAAACACTGATTTTAAAGCATACTTCAGTATTTTCGATGGCATAACTATTGCCAATCCCTGATATGCTTCAGAACTACCTTAAAATCGCCCTCCGCAGTATCCTAAAAAACAAAATTTATTCCATCATCAACATTGTGGGACTTGCCATTGGCCTGGCGTGTTTTATTCTCCTCAGTCTGCATGTTTCACATGAATTTTCGTATGATAATTTCCATCAAAAAGGTGATGACCTTTACAAGGTAGTTTTGAAGAGGAGCTATCCCGATCACATTACAAATTACGCCATCGTCCCCCATTCATTTTCTGATGTAATGGTCAGTGATATACCTGAAGTGAAGAATGCAGTCCGCTTTTTTGGTGGTGGCAACAACCCGGTAATCGTTAGTTATGTGAACGAAAAGGAAGAAAAAAAATCCTTCGAAGAGAGACGCTTCATATTGGCAGACTCAAATTTCTTTGAAATGTTTTCAATACCGCTTTTAAAAGGTGAGTCACAAACAGCGCTCAGTAAACCACAAAATTTAGTGCTTACCGAAAGTACAGCCAAAAAATATTTTGGGGATGAGAATCCAATCGACAAAACGTTAACAACAGATTTCGGGGAATTCAAAATTTCTGGTGTTTGTGGTGATGTCCCTGAAAACTCCCACTTTGAATTCGATTTCATCGGGGCAATTAGCACCTTCCCATTTATCGCAAACAATCTGAATTTCACCTCGTTCTCAACACACCTTTATCTCGAAGTGGAACACGGTACGGATCCGAAAAAAATTGAACAAGTATTTCCGAACCTGGTAGAAACGTATGCAGCTCCTCAAATTGAAGCGGGCTTAAACACAACGTTTGAAGAATACACCGCGGCTGGAAATGGCTACAATTATACGCTTGTGCCGTTAAATAAAATCCATCTTAATCCCGTTGAGTATCAGTCGGAGTTAAAACCGGGTGGTGATATTAACGATGTGTATATCCTTGTTTCTGTGGCTGTACTTATTCTCATTATCGCTTGCATAAATTTTATGAACCTTGCCACCGCCCGATCAACTGAACGTGCGAAAGAAGTGGGAATCCGGAAAACGTTGGGATCTTTTCAAAAGCAACTGATCAGTCAGTTTATCGCTGAAGCTGTTGTAACAACCGGGTTGGCCATGCTGCTGGCATTGGTGTTCGTGCAACTATTTTTGCCGGGTTTTAATTCGCTTGTTGGCAAGTCTCTTTCCGTTCCCTTTGCAGATCCCTCTCTAATTGGGGCAGTTATTCTGTTGGTTGTATTTATTGGCTTGTTGGCCGGATTTTATCCTGCTTTTGTACTGTCTTCTTTCAATCCCATCACCATTATGAAAGGAAGGTTGGCCACCAATAAAAATTCATCGATTTTAAGAAACTCATTGGTTGTTGTTCAGTTCACCATTTCCATCGTGCTGATAATTGGAACGCTCGTGGTAAAGGATCAACTTGATTTCATTAAAAACAAAAATCTCGGCTATAACAAAAACAATCTTTTAGTTATCGACCGGCTTAATATTCTTCAGGAAAAGCAAGAATCCTTTCTTGAAGAAATTCGATCAATAGGTTCGGTGATGGCTGTAGCTTCTTCCGGGGCCTTACCGATCAATCAATATTTCGGAATTCAATTCCAAATACCGGGCAACACAGAAGTATTGACAACCAACGGCATGGTCATCGATGATTACTATGCCAACACGTTGGAGTTTGAGATCGTTGCCGGAAGGGCTTTCTCAAAGGATTTTAATGACTCCTTGTCAATCATCATTAATGAACAGACCGCTGCTTTGCTGAACATGGAAAACCCCATTGGAACAAGATTTAAAACGAGCAATGGAAATCCACCGGTAGAAATAGAATTGACCGTTATCGGTGTTGTTAAAGATTTCAATTACATGTCGTTGAAAGAAAGGATTACACCCTTTGTGCTGATGAGCCAGGAAGGTGGTGTGAATAATTTTGCAGGACTTGCCAATGTGCGTATTGATGCAAATGATCAGCAGCAAACAATTGCAAGCATTGAAAAGGTTTGGAACCAGTTTGCACCGGGAGAACCTTTTAAGTATCAATTTTTAGATAACCACCTGGATGTTCTCTATAAAAATGAGGCAAACACGGGCAAGGTGTTCGGTGCTTTCTCAACTATCGCAATCCTTATTGCATGTGTAGGCCTTTTTGGTTTAGCGGCCTATATCACATCCTTACGGGCAAAAGAAATTGGTATCCGGAAAGTGATGGGAGCAAATGTGGGTAGTGTGGTGGTTTTGCTTTCCAAAGATTTTGCCTTGCTCGTTTTGTTGGCGCTACTTATTTCAATTCCACTTGCATGGTACGTAATGGATCAATGGTTGGGATCGTTCGCCTACCGCACCACAATTGGTGCTGATGTTTTTTTGATTTCAGGTTTGCTGGCGATCAGCATAAGTGTTTTGACTGTCAGCTATCAAAGCATTAAAGCAGCGATTGTGAACCCAGTCGTCTCGCTCCGAAGTGAATAGTTATTTCGGATAGGATTCAAACGCAAAAAGCTTGATTACTTCTTTGAGTGATTCCAACGGAATATTTTTTCCGTCAATCGCCAGGTAAAACCGATCACTAATCCCAAGCGAAATTTTTGAAGACCGGTTGGCCGGATGGTAGTATTCCCACCCAAAATAGTTTTCTTCTAGGATAGAACGCTGAGTCAACGAATCGGAAACTATTGTTGGATATTTTGCCCATTCCCGGGTAACCTGGTTATACATGATCGGGGCGTTTTTAAAATCAAACAAGAGAATGGTTATATGTTTCGATCCGGCTGAAAAATCTTTCTGGCAAATTGAATATGAAATATTTCCGATTTTTAACTCATTGCTTTTTGATCCATCAACCTGACGGTACCCACTTATTTTATCCGGCACCAACTTCATCATATCATTCAAGGTAAAAACTTGCGCCTTCACAGAAAGGGGAATTGCCAACAAAAGAATGGATAGCAAATTTTTCATTTCATGGTTGCGCTATATTCCTTTACAGTATCAATAAAACATTTCACTTTGTCAACTTCAATATCGGGATACAATCCGTGACCTAAATTGGCAATATGATTATTCGGGTCAAATGCATCCAACATTTTTTTAGTCTCCTTTTTAATTTCACTAAAAGATCCATACAATGCGCAGGGATCAAGATTGCCTTGTAATACTTTATCCGGCATCAACTTTCTTGACTCTTCTATCCCCATATTCCAATCAAGGCCAACTACTTCACAGTTTAATTTATTTAAATCTTCACGGACGAAGAATGCCCCCTTGGCGAAAACGATTTTAGGAACCTCATCAATGGCATCACAAATTTTGGAGATATACGGCAACGCAAACTCACGATATTGAGAAGGACTCAATACCCCGGCCCATGAATCAAACAATTGAATAATATCTGCCCCTGCAGCAATCTGTCCTTTCAGGTAGTTGATGGTACTTTCTGTTATCATGGTTAGCAACTGATGGGAAAAAACCGGCTCAGTATAAAGCATCTTCTTCGCTTTGCTAAACGTTTTGCTTCCGCCACCTTCAATCATGTACGAAAAGATCGTCCATGGGGCACCGGCAAAACCAATAAGCGGAACACGGCCATTCAATTCCTTTTTTGTAAGCCTGATGGCATCCAGCACATACTGGATTTCCTCCGCTTGCGAAACATGTAACCTGTTTAAGTCTGTTGTACTTTTTATCGGATTGGGAAAGACAGGCCCCTTGCTTTCCTCCATTTCATAGCGGCACCCCATTGCCTCGGGAATAACGAGGATATCCGAAAAGATAATGGCTGCATCCACACCAAGAATATCAACTGGTTGAATGGTTACTTCTGCTGCTAACTCGGGAGTTGTTACCAGAGTTTTAAAATCTCCGGCTTGTGCCCGCACTTTTCTGTATTCCGGAAGAATTCGGCCTGCTTGGCGCATGAGCCAGATGGGGGTGTGGTCGATTGAAAAAATAGAATTAATCCTGCTTTGGGTATTGGGTAATTTCATTGACAAATATGCTATAATGTTGCTTTAG
This sequence comes from uncultured Roseivirgaceae bacterium, assembly GCA_964398945.1. GTDB lineage: Bacteria > Bacteroidota > Bacteroidia > Cytophagales > Cyclobacteriaceae > JBGTGG01. The sequence continues at coordinate 201,502 of CAYNOT010000006.1, forward strand.
AGAAAAAATATTATGTGTACCATTATGAAATAAAAAAGGGTTGCCCTATTTGGCAACCCTTTTTCAAAGAGTAATTTTAGATAAATAGGACACCTATCTCCAACCTCCATCTGAAGTACCTACACCATCAGCATTTGCGGTCCTTCCAAAAGTATAGAATGAACTTTCCCCCAACAGCTGTTGGGTTTGACCAGGAATCGGTAAATGTAATGGAGTACCGGTTTGCAAAAGATCGAGTTTTCGCATCTCAAAAAACTGTATACCTGCACCCGTTGTAAACATTTCTACATGCCGTTCATGATGAATAGCATCAATGATATCTTGAAGATTTTCCGCCACAGGATCCAATCCTCCTCTTGTAACACGCGTGCCTTCGTTTATAATTTCTGCTGCACCAGCTAAATCACCAGTATAAGCCCTTGCCTCAGCACGTAGCATCTCATTTTCTGCTAGCATAACTGTTGGCTTTGTACCAAGGCCATTCGCGGTTGCATAGATATCATCGTATCTCTTCGATCTGTAACAACTAAAATGATAATATCCTCGGGTGGGGTTAAAGTCATTGGAGGCCAAATATTGAAAATCCGTCTCTAATCGGTTATCCAAAGGATCTGTTGGCTCCGCTGGATGGGGAAAATCAGGATCATCATCCCAATGCTGCGGTAACGAAGGTTCCATCATGTTTACCACATACATATCTGTCCTTGCCCAACCGGGATAGGTCAAATAATCTCCAGCTTCCATGTACCATCTTGTCGATGCATCCATCTTAATAAGCCAATCCGAGGTAATGCCTGCATCTGCATGGGTTTGAACTTTGTCCCAATCCACAGCGGCTAGTTCGGTGCTATTTCTAGGAACATAGGAAAGTATACGGGCAATGCTGGTATTAATAACTTTTGCAAAATCAACGCTAGTTAAATCCGCTGTGGTTCCTAGCCAGCTGGCAGGAATTGTAAAGGTAGACCCATTGGTTACAGCCAATGCTTCTTCTAAATATCCGATCGAGGCAGCTGTAACATCCTGGTAAGACGAGGCTGTCGCAAGCGTTTCCTCGTCAACCGTTATTACGTCATCAACAATATGCACTCTATCATACACCATTGCCATATCCCCATAAGCCAACCCTAAGGCAAATTTAGCAAAAGCATGAGCACGATCGCCAATCTCCACACCCGAGGTAAGTGCCCTTAGAACGTTAGAAGCAGAAGCAATAGCAGAATACCACTGGTCATACGAGTATTTGGTTTGACCTTGATTGGCATACGTAGGTGTATTGTCCCATGCAAAATCACGGGGTTCCCAAGACATATCCCGCATCCCAAAGTTCCCCCACGAACAGGTTGAATGATCAGCTGATGTTGCCAACATCGCTTGTATCCCATCAACATTATGCTCTCCTTGAAAAACAGTGTTGTAAAGTCCCGATGCTACGCTTTCGACATCTTCAGCAGTTGCAAAAACTATCGCAAAATCAGGGTTGTTCGCATTTCGAACATCCAAATCCTCACAACCAAACAGTAATCCTGTAGTTGCAAAAACTGTAAGTATAAGTTTATTTATTTTTTTCATAATGTTTGATTTCTATTGTTTAGAAATTAAATCCTAGCGAAAACGCTATGGTTCTATAAATTGGATTGGCGCCAATACCATCAATAGGTTGCCTAATTGTACCTACTTCTGGATCATATCCAGTATATCCGGTAAAAGTATGAAGGTTCCTACCTACAGCTTTAATAGATACCCCTTTGATAGCACCCTTTAAAAATCCACTAAGCACTGAACCTGGAATGTCATATCCTATTGCTACTTCTCTTAGTTTAAGATAGCTTGCATCCTCTACCCAGTATGCATTCGCAAAGTTAAAATCATACATACCGTCAGTGGCGCCCCAATAGGCTGCGGCTTTCTTTTGATCATCAGGAACACCTCCCATGTCTTGCAACTTACTTACCCAGTTAAAAGCTAAGCGTTGATTATTACTATTATAAACATCCCCTCCCTGTTTCCAGTCAAGCAAAATGTACAGTGTGATGCCTTTGTAAGTAAAGGTATTGGCAATACCCATGTTGAAGTCGGCATTACCATCTCCTATTTTACCTAACCATGTTGCACCATTCTCCCTATAAAGGATAGGACGTTCTGCGGTTGTACCTTCGGTTCCCGCCCGGATCACATATCCCTCACTATTTACAACATAGTCACTAATGGTTTCTCCGCCTGGAAGCTGTTGAGCCATCTGATCCAATGTACGAACCATCTTGTGTCCATAAATAGATCCATAAGATTCACCTTCGGCTACCCTGAATGCCGATACATCACCACTTTGTGGTGACAGCCAATAGTCAGCGATTGGCAACTCAGTGATTTTCTGACGCACTCTGGAAAATACAAAGTTAGAATTCCAAGAAAAGTCGGGGGTGGTTATCCAGTTGGCTCCTAAAGTGAACTCCAAAGTTTTGGATTCTACTGTTCCTGCATTCTGCCATTGGCTATTAAAACCATCATTAGTAAATGGAATAAGTGGTACGTCAAGAAACTGATCCTTCGTATTCGAATGAGCATACGTTCCTTCAAAAGTAAATTTTCTTAGGAAGTTAACATTTAGGCCGATCTCAGTTTCTGCGGTTTGGGATGGTTTAAGGAAAGTATTTCCTTTTTGATCTGCAGCTGCTATTCCCTGGCCCGTCCAAGAAAAGACCTCATATTGCCAAGAATAATCAGGACGAATACCAGCCGTGCCATGGGCAACCCTCACCTTTAACTCATCAATACCAGGAATCGCAAAATCTTGTGATATACGATAGGCTGCAGATAACCGATAATACGGATTCCAACGGGCATCAGGGCCAAAAAGTGAAGACCCATCATAACGGAACATTCCATCGAGCAAATACTTGTCTTTGTAATCTAAACCAAGAATGGCAAAATAATTTTGTGCAATTTCTTCTGTCCTTTCAGAGTCACCAGTACTTAACGTCCGAATATTATCAAAACTATCAATATTCAGGTACCCAAACGTTGATCCTGCAACACGCGTCCACTCATAGCTACGATTTTCGTACAAATATGATAGTTTGGATTTTATAACAAGATCACCAAATTGTTTATTCAAATTAAGAGTTGCCTGTGAGTTTTTAGTAGAAGTTTCACTACTTCTTTGGTCTAATGAACCACCAGTGTAAACATAATTTGCATTCAAGTTATCTCTTGGGGTGATAGCCTCGAACCTCCAATTTTCAATTTCCATGGTTTGGGTAAGATCAAGACTAATCCAATTAGCAAACTCGATGTTGGCTGTGTAGTTCCCCATCCATCTTCGGGAATGATTTGTACTTTCTTGCTTATACAACCCATATAATGGATTAGTAACCTCACCGTTAAAAGGGTTTATCCTTAAATTATAAGGCTGACCGTCCGGATTATCTGCAAACAAATCCACATCTTTTTCCATGCGTGCAACATTGTAAAATATGTTTGCGGGAGGCTGCACTTCCCTAGAAATAAACAAGTTGCTCGCACTAATCCTTAGCCACGGGGCAATTTCCTGATCAATATTAAAACGGAAGTTTTGTCTTTTGTATCCATCCCTGTATTGCACTACCCCTTCTTGAACATTATTCTCAAAAGACAAGAAAATATTGTTTTTTTCTGACCGGTTAGATACACCAACATAATTAGTCATGGATGTTCCAGTCTGAAATACCTTCGCAGGATCAAAACGATAAGTTCCAAAGGGATTATCCATATACCCATCAGTATCAACTGCCCTAGACCCCGAAATAGATCCTGGGCCTGTATTTGGAACATACCCTCCAGCATAATCAGCGGGATAGGTTACACCATCGTACTTCGTATATCTTCCTTGAAAGTCTTCCCAATCGGAGGCTAGTCTATAAAAATGTGAATTAGATGTCTCTAGGTAGTGTTGAAGATTTTGGAATCCCACTTCATTTCTCACTACAATTTGTGGTTTACCAATTGACCCACTCTTTCCTCTTTTAGTAGTAATTGCAATTACTCCATTACCTGCACGGGAACCATACAAAGCCGATGCTGCTGCACCTTTGATTACCTCCATCGACTCTACATCATCGACATTGATATCAGCCAAACTCCCCTGCATAATAATCCCATCCAGCAATATAAGAGGAGCAGCACTAACATTTAGGACATTATCGCCTCTTAACAATAGGTCTACTTGTTGACCAGGAGCTCCGCCTACAGATGAAGTTCTCAGACCAGCTACTTTGCCGGTTAAGGCAGAAGCAACCGAAAGTGCTGGAACAGCTTTAAGTTGAGCCTCACCAACTTTTGTAACAGAAACTGTCATCTTCTCTTTGGATGTAGCTCCTGCAACTCCAGAGACTATAATCTCATTCAACTGGGTCACATCCAAGGCAAGACTTATGTCGACAATGCTACGATCACCAACAGTCACTTCTTGGCCCTTTAGTCCAATAAATGAAAATACCAGAATAGCAGAAGAAGAAGGCACACTTAAGCTGTACTTTCCATCTGCGTCCGTTACTGTTCCAGATGCAGATCCTTTAACAGTGATGTTTACACCCGGAATTGTCGATCCATCCTCAGTAGAGGTGACCGTTCCAGAAATCATTCGCTCTTGTGCCCATGATATACTCGATATCATGAAAAGAGCAATCATACTAACTAGTAGATTTTTCTTCATAGGTTTAGGTTTAGGTTAATAAATTTAGGTAACGCAATTTAGGGGATCATTTAAAAAATCAAAAGGAAATTCTAAGTAATTATCATTCATCAATACTTAATTTTGATTTGTCGATTGCTAAGAGATTAAATAGTAAACAAAAGAGTTAATTCAGCATATTTTCAGAATTTTATTCGCCAAAACCAAGCATCATTTTAAACAAAAAGCCCCGATCATATACCCATTTGGGGTATGATCGGGGCTTCCTGTATTGCGTAATACTACTTACGCGCGTACTTAAGCTTCTACCGTTTGTACGGAAACAAAAGACTTATTCTCTCTTTTCTTTTTGAACACTACAACACCATCTTTTAGTGCAAATAGGGTATGATCTTTTCCAATACCTACATTCTCACCCGGATGATGCTTGGTGCCACGCTGACGAACGATGATGTTCCCAGCAATCACTTTTTGCCCTCCAAATATCTTAACGCCTAATCGTTTACTTTCCGATTCACGACCGTTGTTCGAACTACCAGCTCCTTTTTTGTGTGCCATGGTGAATACCGTTTACTTAGTTAGTAATATTTTCTATGAGTAGTTTGGTGAACTGCTGACGATGCCCGTTCTTTTTCACATACCCTTTTCTTCTCTTCTTCTTAAAGACGATAACTTTATCACCTTTTACGTGCTCCAATATCTTACCAGATACGGATGCGCCTGCTACAGTAGGGGCGCCAACTACCACTGCTCCCGCGTTATCTATAAGGAGTACATTATCAAAGTTCACAGATGAACCAGACTCTCCTTCTAACTTCGGGGCATAGATAAATTGATCTTTAGCCACTTTGAACTGCTTACCGGCAATGTCTACTATTGCGTACATATTGCTTTTTAAAATTGGATTGCAAAGGTAATCCATGATCCCCTAAAAACCAACTCTAATTGAAAAACAGACTTCAAAAACCCATGCCGAAAAAAAATAAAAAAAATTTCAGGTCGATTTTAACTGAAAGAAGGGTATTGTCCAGACTAAATAACGCCTTAAAGAACAACCAGTTATATCATTAAAAATGCCTCAATTTATATGTAAAATCAATGAAAATAAGGAAAATCACCCCCTTTGATTTTACCCAATCCTTTTAAATATTTGTACACTAATCGCGAAGCAATCCTGCCTGTTATTCCCGGATTTGTGAAGCAAACGAAACCGATTTTTCTAATGATTTGAAGGTTTTTTACACCCTTCCAATCATTATTTTTTAACATTTTTAAAAGTGCCCAAATGACCAACCAACTGCCGCTAGAGCCCATTCTTCAAGAAAACAAAGACCGATTCGTCCTTTTCCCCATCCAACATCATGATATCTGGAAGTTTTATAAACAGGCCGAAGCCAGCTTTTGGACCGCTGAAGAAATTGACCTTAGTCAGGATTTAAAAGATTGGGCAAACCTCAACGAAGGGGAGCAACACTTCATCAAACACGTGCTCGCCTTCTTCGCGGCCAGCGATGGTATCGTCAATGAAAACTTAGCCGAGCACTTTGTTTCTGAAGTTCAATATACCGAAGCGAAGTTCTTTTATGGATTTCAAATTGCCATCGAGAACATTCACTCGGAGACCTATTCTCTATTAATCGATACCTATGTAAAGGATGCAAAAGAGAAAGACTCATTGTTACACGCCATCGATACGCTTGACTGTGTAAAGAAAAAAGCGCAATGGGCACTTCGCTGGATCGACCAGGGAAATTTTCAGGAACGTTTGATTGCCTTCGCTGCTGTTGAAGGGATTTTCTTCTCCGGTTCTTTCTGTTCTATTTTCTGGCTGAAGAAACGTGGCTTGATGCCCGGCTTGAGCTTTTCTAACGAATTGATTTCCAGAGATGAAGGGTTGCATTGTGATTTCGCTTGTCACTTGTATACACAACACCTTGTAACGAAGCTTCCCGCTGAAACGGTTATTGAAATGATCAAAGATGCTGTGGAGATTGAAAAGGAATTCGTGACGGATGCACTTCCTGTAAACTTGATCGGAATGAATGCCGACTTGATGTGTCAATACATTGAATTTGTTGCCGATCGTTTACTCATCGAGTTAATCGGAAAAAAATTATACAACGCAACCAATCCATTCGACTTCATGGAGATGATTTCATTGAGTGGAAAAACCAATTTCTTCGAAAAAAGAGTTGGAGAATATCAAAAAGCAGGAGTGCTTGGAAGTACAGATAAAGAATCTTCACAGAAGTTCTCGTTGGACGAAGATTTTTAATTAACTTGAAACACCAATTTATTTTTTAAACTATTTGATCACCCTTACAACCCTAACCCAGAAATGCTTGTAATCAAACGTGACGGACATCGAGAGTCTGTAAAATTTGACAAGATCACTGCTCGCATCGAAAAGCTTTGTTACGGTCTGGATTCCAACTACATCACGCCAGTAGAAGTCGCCATGAAGGTGATCAATGGCTTGTATGATGGCGTTACCACTGTGGAACTTGATAACCTGGCTGCAGAAACTGCCGCTACCATGACCACACGGCATCCCGACTATGCAAAACTTGCAGCGCGCATCGCGATCTCCAGCTTGCACAAAGTGACAAGCAAGTCGTTCTCGAACACGATGAAACGATTGTACACCTATGTGGATCCAAAAACGGAACAAAACGCTCCGTTGATTTCGAAAGAAACATGGAAAACCATAAAGGCCAATGCTGCTGCATTGGATCAGGCCATTATTTATGATCGTGATTTCGGTTACGATTATTTCGGCTTCAAAACATTAGAGCGCTCGTACCTGATGAAGGTTGACGGTAAAACCGTTGAGCGTCCCCAACATTTAATTATGCGCGTAGCCGTAGGTATTCATGGTGATGATATTCCTGCCGCAATTGAAACGTATAACTTGATGTCGGAGAAATGGTTTACCCATGCTACTCCTACTCTTTTCAATGCGGGTACACCAAAACCACAATTGTCATCGTGCTTCTTGTTGACCATGAAGGATGATAGCATTGATGGAATCTACGATACACTAAAGCAATGCGCAAAAATTTCACAGTCTGCCGGAGGTATTGGCCTTAGCATTCACAATGTGCGTGCAAAAGGTTCGTACATCAAAGGCACTGGTGGAACATCGAACGGAATCGTTCCGATGCTTCGGAATTTTGATATGACCGCCCGTTATGTTGATCAAGGTGGTGGAAAAAGAAAAGGAAGCTTTGCCATTTATCTCGAACCTTGGCATGCTGATATTTTTGAATTCCTTGATTTGAAGAAAAATCACGGTAAGGATGAAATGCGTGCACGTGATCTTTTCTATGCGATCTGGATTTCTGATCTATTTATGAAGCGCGTAGAGAACAATGAAATGTGGTCTTTGTTCTGCCCGAATGAATGCCCTGGAATGGGTGATTGCTATGGAGAAGAATTTGAGCGCTTGTATGAGAAGTATGAGAAAGAAGGAAAGGCACGCAAGCAAATCAAAGCACAAGACCTTTGGTTTGAGATTTTAGAATCACAAATCGAAACGGGTACGCCATACATCTTGTATAAAGATGCTGCGAACAGAAAATCCAACCAAAAGAATTTAGGCACGATTAAGTCGAGCAACCTGTGTACAGAAATCATGGAGTTTACGTCCAAAGATGAAGTAGCAGTTTGCAACCTGGCTTCTATTGCATTGCCTAAGTTTATTACAGACGAGGGAGTTTTCGATCACCAGAAGTTATACGAAATCACAAAAGTGATCACACGTAACCTAAACAAGGTAATCGACATCAATTATTATCCTGTTGAAGAAGCACGCACTTCCAACATGCGTCACCGTCCGATTGGAATTGGTGTGCAAGGATTGGCCGATGCATTTATTCTTCTTCGCATGCCTTTTGATTCACCAGAAGCACGTGCGTTGAATACTGAGATTTTTGAAACGATCTATTTTGCGGCCATGGAAGCTTCTATGGAAGAGGCCAAGCGGGATGGTGCATACGAAACATTCAAAGGATCTCCTGTTTCAAAAGGAATATTCCAATTTGATATGTGGGGCGTAACGCCTTCATCTGGTCGTTGGGATTGGGATAACTTAAAGAAAGAAGTAAAACAAAATGGAGTACGTAACTCATTGTTATTGGCGCCAATGCCAACTGCTTCTACTTCCCAGATTTTAGGAAACAACGAATGCTTTGAACCATACACTTCAAACATCTATTCAAGAAGAACGCTTTCCGGTGAGTTTATCATCGCCAACAAGCACTTGATGAAAGATTTGATTGAAGCAGGCATCTGGAATGACACGATGCGTCAAAAGCTAATTGCGGGCAATGGTTCTGTACAGAACATTCCTGAGATTCCTCAAAACCTAAAAGATATTTACAAAACGGTTTGGGAAATTTCGCAGAAAGCAATCATTGATATGTCTGCCGATCGTGGTGCATACATCTGTCAATCACAGAGTTTGAATATCCACATCAAGGATCCAAACTTTGGTAAACTTACTTCTATGCATTTCTATGCCTGGAAGAAAGGATTGAAGACGGGTATGTATTACTTACGTTCTACCTCAGCAGCAAACGCCATCCAGTTTACCTTGGATAAGGCAACCGTAAACCAACCAGAAGCTGTAAAGGCTACTGTAGAAGCTGGCGCAGTTGCAACTTCCAAAGTGCAGGAAGGTGAAATTGCTTACCAGACAAACTACGAGCAGAACAAATCCGATATGGCTTGTTCATTGGATAACCCCGATGCATGTGAAGCCTGCGGATCTTAATAGATTTAAGTACCAAGTATTTAGATATAAGAAAGGCTGTCAATTGACAGCCTTCTTTTTTTAAGAAACGTTTTTGGATTCTATCATGATAGAATCCAAAAACGTCTCACTCAACTCAAATCTTATGTCTAACATCTTACTACTAAAGTCTGGAACCAATAACTTCTTCCACCACACTCGGATCCAGTAAGGTAGAGATATCACCCAGATTCGTAGTATCACCTTCCGCAATCTTGCGTAAAATCCTCCGCATGATTTTGCCGCTTCGGGTTTTGGGCAATCCGCTTACAAATTGAATTTTATCGGGCTTGGCAATGGGCCCAATGATCTTTGAAACGCCTTCCCGGATTTCATTGCGTAATGCTTCTTCATCCGTAGGTTGATCATAGCAAATCACGTACGCATAAATTCCTTGTCCTTTGATATCATGTGGAAAACCCACCACTGCGGTTTCACAAACATTTTTATGTTCATCAATGGCGCTTTCAATTTCCGCAGTCCCCATGTTGTGACCTGACACGATAATGATATCATCCACCCTTCCGGTGATGCGATAATCCCCATCCTTATCCCGTCTGCATCCATCGCCTGTAAAATATTTTCCCGGAAAGGTGGAGAAGTATGTTTCCTTGAAACGCTGGTGATCTCCATAAATCGTTCTCGCCATCGAAGGCCAGGGAAATTTGATCGCTAACCTTCCTTCCGAGGGATAACTTGTCAATTCATTTCGCTGCTCATCCATTACAGCAAGTTGAACTCCCGGTAGCGGAAGCGTGGCAAATGTAGGCTTTGTAGGTGTGATGCCTGCAATTGGTGAAATCATAAACCCACCCGTTTCGGTTTGCCACCAGGTATCCACAATAGGGCAGTTATTTTTTCCAATATGGTTATCATACCAATGCCAGGCTTCTTCATTGATGGGTTCTCCAACCGTTCCTAAAATACGCAGGGAGGAAAGATTGTATTTTTCAACAAATGAAAGCGGGGCTTTTTCCAATGCACGAATCGCAGTTGGGGCTGTATAAAAAATTTCGACTTGATGCTTTTCAACTACTTCCCAAAACCTTCCCATATCCGGCCACGAAGGAATACCTTCAAACATTAAACTGGTTGCCCCGGCCGCCAGCGGACCATAAATAATATAGGAATGTCCCGTTATCCAACCGACATCAGCAGTGCACCAATACACACCACTTGCTGGTTTGTTGTCTTTTAATGTAGCATCATATTGAAATACTGTTTGGAATGTGTACCCCGTGTATACCATGTATCCTCCACACGTGTGCACCATACCCTTTGGCTTGCCGGTTGATCCCGATGTGTAGAGAATAAATAACAAATCTTCTGCATCCATCGCTTCAGCCGGACAAAATGATTCTTTATTCATTATCTCTTCATGCCACCAAAGATCGCGTCCTGCTTGCATAGGAGGATTTGATTTTATCCTTTCGAAAACAATTGTATTGATGACAGTCGGGCAATCAACCAGTGCTTCATCAACAATTCCTTTTAAGTCAATGGTTTTGTTGCCACGATACGATCCATCTGCCGTAATGACCAATTTGCATTCTGCATCATTGATACGATCAACGAGGGAACGTGCAGAGAATCCGGCAAACACAATGGAATGCACCGCACCAATCCGGGCACATGCCAATGCCGCGTAGGCAAGCTCCGGCACCATGGGCATATAGATGCAAACGCGGTCGCCTTTTTGTACACCCCGGCTCTTCAACATATTCGCAACCCGGCAAGTCTCATCATGTAATTGTTGATAGGTGATGTGCCGGGCACTTTCCGTTGGATCATTGGGTTCCCAAATAAATGCCACCTGATTGGCGCGCGCTTGCAAGTGACGATCGATGCAGTTCTCGGTAATGTTCAGTTTCCCCCCAATAAACCACTTGACTTCAGGTCTATTAAAATCCCATTCCACAACTTGATCCCATTTCTTTTTCCATTGAAACTCATCAGCAATCCCCGCCCAAAATGCATCGGGGTTTTCAATGCTTCGTTGATAGTGTTTCTGATATGCTTCAAAGGAATCGATACGTTCCATAATAACTGAATTGATTTAAATCTGGAGTGGATAAAAATCAATTCTTTTTATGGAATATCAAACTATGTGGCTGTGTGTTTCTTAAAAAATTACAGAAAAACAGAACTATGTAAAGTATTCAACACCAACTGCTACCGCAGCGCCCACAATGGCGATCATTAATTTGCGCGCATTGAAGTGGTGATCCGGGCTGCTTTCAAAAACTATGGTGGTGGAGATGTGAAGAAAATTGCCACTTACCAATGCATACAAGTAAAGCAACCCCATTCCATTCAGCACATCGATATCCGTCAGATAGGAACTTAGTAATAAACCGGCAGGGGCAGCCAATGAAAAAGCAACGAGATAAGGAATGGCTTTTTTGCGTGACTGTAATTGAATGCTAAGTACTGCCATCAACGCAAAAGCAGCAGGCGCCCGATGGAGTACAATTCCAATCAATACTGCATTCATATCATAAAGCACCAATGAATCATCCGCATGCACCAGGATTCCACCTTCAAGAAAAGCATGCACACACAACGCAATCAACAACACGAAAGCTGAAGTTTGTTTATGGTGGTGTCCATCCCCGTGCACATGGATGTGACCGTGTTCGATTCCCGAAGTGAAATACTCAAGCCCTTGTTGCAAGAAAAATCCGATGAGTACAAATACACCGACCAATTTTATACCGTGGGAATGCTCAAACAACTCCGGCAGAATGTGGATCACCGTAATAGCAAACAGGTACGAACCTGCAAATACCAACAATAATTTAAAATTCGTGCCCTTTCCATTGGGGAGAAGATAGATCATTAACCCGGCAACTAATGGCGCTAAAAACAAAACCAGAACCTGAACGATCATTTTGCTGTTGAATTAATTTTGATATTCGTGTGCAACCCTGGAGAAATAAACGATGCGATTGCTCCGGTATTGGAAGAGTAGAGCAAAAAGGCTTTTATCTCCTGATGCTGATTTAACAATTCAATCATTTTTTCGTGCCCCATCACCATCGCAGCGGTGGCCCAGGCATCTGCCGTCATACAATCATCCGCAAAAATAGTGGCGCTCAAAATTTGTTGTTTGGCCGGATAACCAGTCTTTGGATTTAAACTGTGCGAATATTTTATTCCGTTTGATTCCCGGTAATTAAAATAATTTCCGGAAGTAGCTACCGCTTGATTATCAACTTGGGCATACGCAAAAGATAATGGCTGAACATACGTGTAGTTCGGATCCAAAATAGCAATCTCCCAAAGCCGGTCCGATTTTAAATTCTTTCCCTTTGCAATCACTTCCCCGCCAATCTCAACAAATAAGTTATCGATGCCTTTTAACACTAAAAAATCACTAACAACATCAACACCATACCCTTTTGCAATGGCACTGAAATCAAGTTGAACCCCATCGTTGGTTTTCCACACACTATCGCTATTGAATTGAATGCGCTCGAATCCTACGAGTGCCAATGCTGATTCAACTTTCGCGGTATCCACCGACTCAAACTTGTCGGGACCAAATCCCCAGGCATTCACCAATGGCATTACAGTCGGGTCAAAAGCACCGTCCGTTGCCTCCACAATTTGTTTTGACCTTTCCAATACCGGAAAAAAATACGGCAACTGAAATTTATACGCTGAGCCAGTATTGAACCTGCTGATTTCAGAAGTAGGAATATAGGTACTCAAACTCTCATTAAAAACCAACAAAAGGGAATCCACTGATGATTGTAAGTCCCTTTTTTCATCATCAAAGTAAATAACCGAGTAGGTGGTTCCCATCGTTTGCCCCGTAAAAGCAACCGGCTCGGGTTTTTTTGATTTTCGTACAAGCCAAACAACATAGACTGAACCAATTAAAAGAATGGAATAGAGAATGTTTTTGGCCCGAATACTCATCAAACGAAAATTAAGGGAGCAAATGTAGTAAAATTACAGTTTATGCAACATCGTTGCGAATTAATAGCACTTCCTTTCCCCACAATTAAAATCGACCTTTTCAAAACCTTGTAAATCCGTACCTTCGCATTATTCAGGATCAACTATGCGAGAAGACTATTTGCGGGGCGAAAACGATGGCCTTGATGCCAAAGAGAAAGAGATCGAAAAGGCATTGCGCCCGCTTTCGTTCGATGATTTTACGGGCCAACATAAAATTGTTGAGAACATCAAAATATTTGTCCAGGCCGCCCGGCAACGTGAAGAGTCATTGGACCATGTTTTATTGCATGGCCCTCCGGGGTTAGGCAAGACCACCCTCTCGCATATTATCGCAAACGAACTCAATGCTTCCATAAAAATTTCATCCGGGCCGGTATTGGATAAACCCAGTGATCTGGCCGGTTTACTGACCAATCTCGAACCCAATGATGTTTTGTTCATTGATGAAATCCATCGGCTCAACCCCATCGTGGAAGAGTATTTGTATTCGGCTATGGAAGATTTCCGGATCGACATCATGCTCGACTCAGGACCAAATGCACGCTCCGTTCAAATTAACCTGAACCCTTTTACACTGATTGGTGCCACTACGCGAGCAGGACTGCTGACTTCTCCCCTTCGTGCGCGTTTTGGAATTAATTCCCGTTTAGAATATTACGACTCAAAATTATTGACCACCATCGTAAAACGGTCCGCTGCTATTCTTAACGCGCCAATCGAAGAGGATGCTGCGTTCGAAATTGCCAGAAGAAGCAGGGGAACCCCACGGATATCGAATAATTTATTGCGCAGGACACGCGATTTTGCGCAGATTAAGGGAGACGGCACCATCACCAAAGCCATTGCTGAAATGGCGCTACTCGCGTTGGAGGTAGACGAACATGGACTGGACGAAATGGACAACCGTATCCTTACTACAATCATAGAAAAATTCAAAGGTGGGCCGGTCGGGCTTTCCACTATTGCTACCGCTGTAGGTGAAGAAGCGGAAACCATTGAAGAAGTGTATGAACCTTTCTTGATTCAGGAAGGATACATCAAACGCACCTCACGTGGCAGGGAAGCCACCGCATTTGCATACACCCATCTAGAAATTGCAATTCCAGCATTGAAACGTCCCGGCCTTTTTGATTAACGATTACTCGTGAAATCATCCATTAAAAAAAATACGGATTTCATTAAAGCAACAGCAACCCAATTAGGGTTCTCTTTTTGTGGGATCACAAAAGCAGAATTCTTGGAAGATGAAGCACCAAAGGTTGAGGAATGGCTGGCAAAAAAATACCACGGCCAGATGGCATACATGGAAAACTATTTCGACAAACGGCTCGATCCTTCCCTTCTTGTGCCTGGGGCAAAATCCGTGATTTCCCTTGTATACAATTACTACCCTGAAAAAGACTTTGCGAAAAACGATGATTACAAAATTGCCAAATACGCTTATGGCGAAGATTATCATTTTGTGATCAAGGATAGGCTGAAAAATTTCATGTCGTTGATTCAAGATGAAATCGGAGAAGTAAATGGCCGTGCTTTTGTTGACTCGGCCCCCGTAATGGAGCGCGCCCTTGCAAAACGTAGTGGCCTCGGTTGGATAGGAAAAAACAGTTTGTTGTTGAATCGGGGGATGGGAAGTTTTTTCTTCCTCGCTGAATTGATAATTGATTTGCCCCTTGAGCTGGATGGCCCTATCAAAGATTATTGTGGTACGTGTACTGCCTGCATGGATGCATGTCCAACGGATGCAATTCCACAACCCTATGTTGTGGATGGAAGTAAATGCATTTCGTATTTCACCATTGAGTTAAAAGAAGAAATCCCTTCTGATGTAAAAGGAAAATTTGAAAACTGGGTTTTCGGTTGTGATATCTGCCAGGATGTTTGTCCGTGGAACCGTTTTTCAAAACCACATGTTGAAAAACGGTTCCAGCCAAATGAATTGCTTTCATCCATGGCAAAAAAAGAGTGGCAGGAAATTACCGAAGATGTGTTTCAAAAAATTTTCAGAAAATCCGCAGTAAAGCGAACCAAGCTCGAAGGATTGAAACGGAACATCAAATTTGTAAACCAACAATAATTATATAATGCTTGCTACTTCATGCGCAACTTTCTGGTTAAACTCGAAGGCCAATCGTTGATGGTTTACCAAATCGATGATCGTTCCTATTAAGCATAATCCACCAGTAAACAAATAAAGTAGCCCCATCCCGATTTGTCCCAACAACAACCGATGAACACCCGAAATACCTGCAAAACCAATTAACGCTGTTATTAAAATAATTTGAGGATCCTTTCTTCGTGTTCGATACACACCCGCGAATGATCTCGCTTTTTCGATATCCCAATCATTCATTAGTTTCTGAACGTAAAGCATTTCTTCACCTTGTAGTTCAGGAAGGACGTCAATTACTTTTGCCATAAGCGTAGAGGTGTGTTTTGGTTAGTTGATAAATTCGATACAATAAGACCGGGACTGCAAAAATCCCCAACGGATGGGTTGCCAATGATTGTTTAACATCACCATGAAGGAGAAAAGTTACGGAACGCCCCAGGCCACAGCCCGGACAAAAATCCCATCCGAGATGATTGAACGAGCAAATAGAAACATGGTTGTCGGTCGGGTTTAAAAATGCAAGCACCACCAATCCGATACTCCAGCAAACTGCCTCGAGTGGAAATTTTTTAATCGCCATAAAAAAATAAAACCTCCTGATTGCTCAGGAGGTTGTTTAATAAAATTGTTTTCTTCAAGCTACCACAAAGCATCGGTTCAAGATTGCTTCATGTTCCCCACCAAACCTGGTATAGCACCAGTTTCTGAGTTCCCGTATTTCTTCTGCTATCAAAACACTGATAGCCTTCCGCAGTTCTTTCTCAAAGAGCCGCGCGTCAAAACTCACTTTGGTGAGTACAGTTTTGACATAATTTAGCATAGCAAAATGTTAATGTACGTTTAAAAAAATAATTGCCTTTCTTTACAACGGTTAATATAAAAAATAGTTAAAACAGTCAAAAGAACATTTTTACTTTTGTATTGTCAACTATTCTGAGGGATTTAAGATGCGGTTATTTTATTCGATAAAGTTACTTTTTACTCTTTTTTTGGCAGTCGGCTATTTTCATGGTCAAACACAGGTTATTTCGATTGAATTAGGCCCTGATGAAATAGGTGAAAACCAGACCTGGACTATCTCGCTGATAGTTCAAAACGGAAAACTGAAGAATTATGACAATTTCCCGGATATTAAGGGAATGCAGAAGCGGGGAACTTCCACCCAGTCCAGCACGAATATCATCAACGGACAAATTTCTTCCTCACAAAGTGTGGTGATGACATATTTACCCACAGGGCAAGGAATTTTTACACTTCCTGTCTTTTCCATGAAAGTGAATGGTGAGACCATCCAATCCCCCGGAAAAACCATCAAAGTTGGCCCACCCATTCAAGTGCAGCAGCGTGATCCCTTCCGAAGTTTTTTTGACAGGAGTGACGATTTTTTTGGTGCCCGGGAAACCGAATTTATCGATGTAAAAGAAGATGCTTTTTTAGCACTGACCACCAGTAAAGACGAAGTATATGTAGGCGAAGGATTCAATACTTCCCTTGCCTTTTATGTTGCTGAAGACAATCGTGCCCCACTGCAATTTTATGAGCTCGGAAAACAACTTGCAGAAATCTTGAAGAAACTCCGCCCTACCAATTGTTGGGAAGAGAATTTCAATATTGAAAACATTGAGGCAGAACGGGTTCGCATCAACAATAAAGATTATTCGCGTTACCGTATTTATCAAGGAACATTCTATCCATTTAATACAGAACCTATTGTTTTTCCAAGTGCAAGCTTAAAAATGATCAAATATAAAGTAGCCAAGAACCCTTCTTTCTTTGGTCAAAACAGAAAAGAGGATTTCAAGGAATTCTTTACAAAACCCAAAACCATAAAAGTAAAAGAGTTGCCTGCCCACCCCTTGCGGGATGTAGTTGCTGTGGGTGATTACCACCTGGATGAACGGATGCGCAATACCGATCTTGAAACAGGAAAAAGTGAGTCGTATGAATTTAACATTTATGGAACGGGCAATATCTCGTCAATCGAAAAACCCACGATTCCCCAGGACCGTAATTTTGAATTCTATGAACCGAATGTTCGACAAAATATTGCGCGTGATAAAAACAGGGTAAGCGGATCCAAATCATTTAATTATTATCTCATTCCGCGCGAACCGGGAACCTTTAAACTTGGTGATTATTTTCACTGGGTTTATTTCAATACCACAAAGCAAAAATACGATACACTCAAATCAAAGCTGACCGTATATGTGACCGGTGAGAGCAAAAAAAACGAATCCATTCAGGCAACTGACCCCGGCAATTTCTATCAAAAAATTGATGGAGCGGACAATTCACTTCATTCTATTAAGGATATTAGTTGGCAAAAAATGTTCTTCAATGCCTTCCTGTTAGTAATGCTTGGCGCTTCCGTGTATCTTGTCGTCAAAAAAACCGCATAAGTATTCAAGGAGTTCGTTCATGGGAAATTCATTCGGCCACCTTTTTAAAATTTCAACTTTTGGGGAATCGCATGGGCCTGCGATTGGTGTCGTGATCGATGGATGCCCCCCCGGTCTTGCGATTGACGAATCTTTTATTCAAGCAGAATTGGACCGGAGAAAACCGGGGCAATCAAAAATCACAACCCAACGAAAAGAAGACGATACGTTTGAAATCCTTTCCGGGGTATTCGAAGGAAAATCAACGGGAACACCCATTGCGATTGTTATTAAGAATGCCGATCAACGCAGCAAAGATTATTCACACATTGCGGAATCTTTTCGTCCCTCACATGCGGACTATACCTATGAAGCAAAATATGGTGTACGCGATTATCGGGGCGGTGGAAGAAGTTCTGCGCGCGAAACTGCCGCACGCGTTGCTGCCGGTGCAATTGCAAAATTGGTATTGGTAAAACATGGGGTTTCTATTCAAGCGTTCGTTTCACAAGTAGGTGATTTAAAGGCCCCACATTACACAACGATGGATTTATCCAAAACAGAAGACAACATAGTGCGTTGTCCTGATGCACCAACTGCTGAAAAAATGGTCACACTCATTGATCAGGTGCGCATGGAGCGCGATACAATAGGGGGCATCGTCAGTTGTGTGATTAAAAATACACCTGTCGGATTAGGTGAACCCGTATTTGACAAACTCCATGCTGAGCTTGGCAAAGCGATGTTGGGGATAAATGCTGTAAAAGGATTTGAATACGGAAGTGGTTTTGCGGGCATCACCATGCGTGGCTCTGAACACAACGATACGTTCTATAAAGAAGGTGATAAAGTAAAAACCAAAACAAATCACTCCGGTGGAATTCAAGGCGGGATTTCAAACGGTGAGGATATTTATTTTAATGTGGCCTTCAAACCTGTTGCCACCATCATGCAAGATCAACCCAGTGTTGATAAAAATGGAAATGAAATAACTGTTTCCGGAAAAGGAAGACATGATCCGTGTGTGGTCCCACGTGCCGTTCCGATTGTGGAAGCAATGGCTGCACTTGTTTTGGTGGATTACCTGCTGATCAATAAAAGCATTCAACTATTTTGATTACTGATTAGTAGATTTCTAATTGCTAATTTATATCCCTTATAAATTGCAATAGGATTGTCGATGAATACAATTCGTAATTAGAAATCAGCACATTAGAAATTAATAATCTGTATTTTTAGCGATCAAAAAAAACAACATCGGATGAAGAAATGGCGCAACCTCCCTTTATATGCAAAAATTTTAATCGGAATGGTGATCGGTATGATCTGGGGGATCAGCGCCCAGGGCCTTGGCATTGCCGATTTCACGCAAACATGGATTCAGCCTTTCGGTACTATTTTCATCAACCTGTTAAAATTGATTGCAGTACCATTGGTACTTGTTTCATTGGTGGATGGTGTCTCCAATCTTTCTGATGTCTCCAAACTTTCCCGCATGGGCGGGAAGACCATGACACTTTATCTTTCAACAACTGTCATTGCTGTTACGATTGGGTTGATTTCTGTCAATATTATTGAACCCGGAAAATATTTATCGAGTGAACGAAGGGAAGAGTTAAAAGCTAAATTCGCCACGGACATCAGCAAAAACATCGGCACCATTACCGATAAGCAGGATGAAAGCCCGTTGCAAATGTTGATTGACATTGTGCCCGACAACATCTTTCATGGATTGTCTGACAATGTGAACATGTTACAGGTTATATTCTTCGCCATCCTTTTTGGTGTGGCCATGATATTAGCACCAAAAGAAAAAACAAAAACCGTAAAAGGTTTTTTCGATGGTGCGAATGAAATAATCCTGAAAATAGTAGACATCATCATGCAGTTTGCACCGCTTGGCGTATTTGCCTTATTGGCAAGTTTGAATATTGACCTGGGGTTAATGAAAGCACTCGGTGTATATAGCCTTACTGTAATATTGGGATTGGTATTGATGGTCCTGGTGATCTATCCCACTTTGCTAAAACTTTTTACAAAACAAAATTACCTTGCTTTTTTAAAAGGAATACTCCCGGCACAAATCCTTGCTTTCTCCACCAGTTCAAGTGCTGCTACTTTACCGGTGACAATTGATTGTGCAGAAAAAAACCTGGGCATTTCTGAAGAAGTCACCAGCTTTGTTTTACCGCTAGGCGCCACCATCAATATGGATGGCACCAGCATCCACCAGGGGGTTTCTGCTGTGTTCATTGCACAAGCCTTTGCAATCGATCTTGACATCAGTCAACAATTGACAATTCTTCTAACCGCAGTCCTTGCTTCCATTGGAGCTGCCGCGGTACCCGGTGCGGGGATTATTATGTTGATCATTGTCCTGGAATCTGTTGGGCTTGACCCTGCCGGATTGGCGCTTATCCTTGCTGTTGACAGGCCACTCGATATGTTGCGCACTGTAGTCAATGTAACCGGTGACACGGCCGTTGCATCAGTGGTTTCTGCCAGTGAAGACGTACCTGTACCAACAGCGCCACCACCCGCACCAACGAAATAGACTTCATCGCCAATCCCATTTTTTTTACGGGGATGATTCCACTATATTGTCGCGCATTTTTAAAAACTATTTATGCGTAGACTTCCATTGCATATTCAAATCTTCCTGGGAATGTTCCTGGGGGTTGTTTTAGGTTTACTATCTATATTTTTTGGTTGGGGTGATTTCCTTACCGACTGGATCAAACCCTTCGGCACCCTCTTCATTAACTTGTTAAAACTGATTGCCATCCCGCTGATCCTGGTGTCCTTGATTAGCGGTATTTCAAGTTTGAAAGATGTAACTCGTCTTTCCAGGATTGGTGGCAAGACAATGGTTTTCTATTTGACCACAACTGTGCTTGCGATTTTGCTTGGGCTGGCACTTGTCAACACAGTAAAGCCGGGAAATTACCTTTCGAAAGAAAAACAAATTGAACTCTCCAGCAAATACGCTTCTGATGCCAACCTGAAAGTAACAGATGCCAAAAAACTATCAGAATCCGGACCCCTACAAGTTATTGTTGATATCGTACCTGACAATATTTTTGGATCGATCGCAGACAACCGGAACATGCTGCAAGTAATTTTCTTTGCCATGCTCTTTGGTATTGCCATGATCATAGCCCCGACAGAAAAGACTATTGGGGTAAAAAGCTTCTTCGATGGGGCCAATGAAGTAATCCTTAAAGTGGTGGACATCGTTATGAAGTTTTCACCGATTGGTGTCTTTGCATTGCTTGCATCATTGATTGTTGATGTTTCCGGGGATGACCCTGCTCAAGCTGTTGAGCTTTTCCAGGCCCTGGGTGTATATGCCGTTACCGTATTGGTGTGCCTGGCCGCCATGATTTTTTTGGTCTACCCGCTCTTTTTAAGGATCTTCACAAAGATCGGTTATACCCAATTCTATAAGGCGATCATGCCTGCACAAATAATGGCCTTCAGCACCAGCTCCAGTGCCGCCACGCTTCCGGTCACAAAGGATTGTGTTGAAAAAAACCTGGGCGTAAAAGAAGAAATATCAAGTTTTGTATTGCCGCTTGGCGCAACTGTCAATATGGATGGGACGAGTATCCACCAGGCCATATCCGCTGTATTTATTGCACAAGCATTTGGCCACGACCTTACCATGGCAGACCAGTTGATGATTGTTTTAACAGCCACACTTTCTTCCATTGGAGCGGCTGCCGTACCAAGCGCGGGGCTTATCACCCTCGTAATCGTTTTAGGGGCCATTGGGGTAGAACCCGAAGGGCTTGCATTGATCATCGCGATCGACCGACCGCTTGATATGTGCCGGACAATTGTAAACATTACCGGTGATTGCGTTGTTGCATTGATAATTGACCGTTCCGAAAGTGGTATTCCTGCCGGAAATGAACCAAATTTGCAGTGATGTGTTTTATCAACATAATCCATTAAAATGATACTTGACAGAAACGTAACGATCTATTTGGAGTCCAATCCAAATCCAAATTCATTGAAATTTGTGGTGAACGAAATGCTGATCCCGGAAGGGTTAAGTTTTGATTTTCCGGATAAAGCCAGCACTACCAATGCGCCATTGGCCAATGAGCTCTTTGACTTCCCGTTCGTTGACCGGGTTTTCTTCATGAGCAATTTCGTTACGGTAACGAAAAAAGAAGATGTAGAGTGGATCGAAATCCAGGATCAGATAAAATCCCACATCATCAGGTTTTTGGAGGCGGGGAAATTTATCATAGAGGAAAAAGAAGAGGCTTTTGCTTCCGCTGAACCGGAAACCGAAACGGTTAAAAAAATAAAAACGATTTTAGAAGAATACATCCGTCCTGCCGTTGAGCAGGATGGTGGTGCGATCACCTATCATTCTTTTGAAGAGGGTGTTGTACGTGTGAAGCTTCAGGGCTCCTGCAGCGGGTGCCCATCCTCAATGATCACACTCAAATCGGGCATTGAAAACCTGTTTCAGCGCATGATGCCGGACGAAGTGCAATCGGTGGAAGCATTGAATTAAATAAAGGTGCGACATGCTGCACCTATTTAAAGAATATCATTGAAAGACCCGGTTTAATCCGGGTTTTTTTTATTCCTTAAGAAATCGAAAAACCTGCGTTCCTTCTTTCTCAACAACCTGTATGGTATACAACCCCTTCGGCAACTTTGATATATCAATTTGCTCTTTGGGTTTACCTTTTACTGGTTTGCAAATGATGAAAACGGGATGAAAAAAGTTAAGGGAATAGCTAAGTAAAGGTTTTTTAAAATAGTAGCCATCATTCATTTTTTAGAGTCAATAGAAATATAATTAAAGAATATCACTTATATCAAATCTTCCATCTGTTATTTTAATGGTCTTTGTGCAGTCGTCACTGTAAATGGTAAAGTTAAAAGTACCGGAAACTATAATTGATTGAGGATTTGAAATGTTGAATTTCAAAAACTCTACACTACCATTGACTACAGTCTGATAGGTACATGATAAGCCAGTAAAATGATCTGTATACCGAATTGAGAAAATGGGATCACTTGTTAAGTCGTATACTTTACCTATCTCTATCGTAGGGGCATCGTAAATAAAAAAATTCAAATTTTGATGTATTACAGAGTTTGTGGCATAAACCGTAACCCCCACAGTATCTGCAATCTTTTCAATAGAAACATAGGTACCTGATCCAAAGCCGCTCGGTGCCTTCGGTAAAAACAATTTTCCATCCACCAAACAACCAAAGGTATTCCGGCCATCCATTGTAAGTGGTGGCAGCTCAGGATCACCGGGGAACAGGTTGCACCCATCGATCATCAATAGGGAGGTAATCATCACTAGCAAAAGTGCTTGTTTCATCACAACATTTTTAAAAGTCCATTTCCATTTCCATAGCAGAAAACTTATAGTCCGGGTTTTCCCGAACGTACGCTTCCTTTTGTTTTTGGGTATCGCTTTTCAACTGTTGGTATAGTTCCCATTGTTCTTTTGTTAAAATGGCAACAAGTTTTTTTTGAGCCTGATCATTTGCTACAGCAAGTAATCGCTTCAGCCTTTTGTAAGGAGGTGGCCACCAGAAGGGTGTCTTGGGCAAAGCCTGATAAGGACAGGAAGAGAAAGAATCCAATTGCAAAAAAGAGGGGGCGATGGTTCATGGCTAATGGGGATTCGTAAAATGTAAATAAAGTTAAGCATCAAAATTTGATTTCCTATATGATCCACTCCTTTTTATTATTTGGCATACAAACTAAAATTATCGAAGTGCATACCCACGTTAAACAAAAATAGGCGTGGTTACAATGGGTATTCTACCCATGATTTCTTGCCATCGGCAAAATGTCGGCAAATTAAATCGCCACGTTAAAAGAATATCATTGAAAGACCCGGTTTAATCCGGGTTTTTTTATTTTATTGTGTGCGTAAATCGTTACCACAACCCAAACCTTTATGCCGCAGCCGGATAAGACTGAAATTTCCAAAGACCAAATCCATTCTTACTACAATCAAGTATACTTACAAGCCGATAAATTAGGACGGGCCTTTATCCTTATTTTCTTTTTTATTGGAGCCGGGATTTCTTTTTTTTACAACACGTATTTTCTTGCATTTATTATGGGGGGCGGTGCCCTTGCCGCCTATTTTACAATCAAAGCCATTTCCCCGCACAGTCAATTTTTACGGTATGCCACCAGTTTATTGCTTGCCAATTTCGGGTTTCAGTTCCTGCTGCAAATGCATGGGCTAAGTGAAATGCATTTTGTGTTCTTCATAACCCTCACGATCCTCTTATTTTTTGAAGACTGGAGGGTTTTAATCCCCGCGATCACATACTCCATTCTTGCATACATTTTTATTTACATATCGCAAGAAACCGGATGGTTGCAACATTACTCCGGAAATGGTACGAGCATCACCCGGTCATCCTTTGCAATCCACATCGTATTGATGCTTGCCTACAGTGGGCTTTGCATCCAATGGTCGCGTTTACAACGGGAGCAAACCGAAGAAGCTGGTGAAAGGGAGATCAACATGGAAAAACAACTGGTGATGATTGACTCCAACATCAGTTTTGCAGATGAAATCAGTAAAGGAAATCTTACTTCAAAGTACCCGGCTGAAAAGGCAGATCGATTAGGGCAGTCATTGCTGGACATGCGCACCAGTTTGTCAGAGGCGAACGAGCGCGAATCGAAGGAAAAATTTATGAACCTTGGCCTTGCCCGGGTAGGTGATATCCTGCGGCAAAATGCGGATAGTATTGAGAAGCTCAGTGACCAGATCATTCAGGAAGTAGTGAAGTATATGCACGCCAATCAAGGTGCTGTTTTTATCATTGAAGAAACGGATGAAAAAGAACACGTTCTCCGCATGCTCGCCTTTCGTGCATGGGAGCGTAAAAAATTCCTTCAAAAGACAATCCCGCTGGGGAATGGATTGGCCGGTCAAGCAGCTATTGAGAAGCGTACCATTTTCATGACGGAAATCCCACACGATTATGTCAGGATTACATCAGGTTTGGGGGAAGCCACTCCAAAAAGTATTCTCATCGTTCCACTAAAATCAGAGGAAGAAATTATTGGTGTAATCGAATTGGCATCGTTTCAGGTTTTTCAACAACACGAAATTGAATTCCTTGAAAAAGTAGGGGAGAACATTGCTTCCACGATCCTTACCACGAAAAACAACCAGCAAAACCAGGAGTTACTGGAGAAATCCAAAATACTTGCAGAGCAACTCAAATCGCAGGAAGAAGAGATGCGGCAAAATATGGAAGAGATGCAAGCCACACAAGAAGAAATGGCGCGCACGCAACAAGCATTGGGTGGTAAATCTTCAGAGCTTGAAGAAAAGCAAGACAACCTGAATGCACTTATCAACAACACAGAAGACTCCATCATTGCGATGGACAAGAATTACAAAATCGTAATCATGAACGATGTGCTCAGGCGCAGGTATAAAGGTACTGATTATGAAGGCATGGACATTGGTGCCGATGCACTGGAAGCCTTAGGTGATTTACGTGATGAATGGAAACAGCATTATGATCGTGCCCTTGCCGGGGAAAAAGTTTCCTTCACCATAAAGAGTGCAGTGCTGGGTGAAGATTCATATCGTGAGTACAACATCAACCCGATGCGCAACAATGCAGGCAGTATTGTGGGGCTATCCGTTGTTTCACGCGACGTGACCGAGAAAAACAAAGTGCGACAGGAAATGGCGCTGAAGGGGGCTGTTTTAGCAAATGTAATCAGCAATGATGCGGACACGTATTTCGCCATTGATAAAAACTATAAAATCGTTGTTGTCAACGATGTGTTAAAAAATCGTTACCGCGCCATCAACGTTGAACTGAAGGAAGGCGAATCCATCCTTGACGCATTGCCAAAAGAAAGCCTTGCAATATGGAAAAGCAGGTATGACCAGGGATTGAGCGGAGAGCGGGTAAAATTAAGGGAAGAACGAAAAGTACAAGACAAAACATTGTTTCTTGAGGTGGTGATCGAACCGATATTGGATGAACATAAATCCATTGTTGGATGCTCTGTTATCTCACGCGACATTACTGAGCAAAAGCGGTTAATGGATGAGCTTGCGGAATTGAAGGCCGCTAAATAAAGAACGCTAAAGGTTTTTTGGATCCTTTCGGTTGGGCCTGAAGGTAACAACTTCAATACAATTTTCTTTTACTCGATAATAGATGCTCGTTTGTTTGCTGAACACGCATTTCCTTAACCCCTTCTGTTTATTGGACGATCTGTACATGTCTGGCATTTCAGAAATTTGAGCAAGCACTCTTTCGATCTTGTCGTAAACCTCCTTGGTTTTTTCTTTTCCAAAGTTCGAAACAATGTATTCCAACAAGTCTATTTCTTCTTGTCTGGCACGAAGTGAATAGCGGACTTCTAAAGCCAATTTTAAAAATTAAACTGGTTCTTAATATCCTTGCGAACAGATTGATGGGAAACATGCTGCCCAGCATCCAATTGTGCCAACCCATCCGTGATAGCACGTTGGTCATCTTCACTTAATTCATCCCAAAAATCTGTTTCGTCTTCTATCTCAAGCAATGACTTAATAGTGTCCAAAACACGCTCATCCTTACTATTGATGATTTCAGATATCATTTTGTATTTAACTGCAATATCCATTTGATGAAAATTAACACAATATAAAAGTAACGATTTATTGAATTCGTCCGACTATTCAAGCCAGACGAATTCAAAATTGATTTACATATTTTTTTAGTTCCGGAAATCCGTTATTCCAATGACAACCTTTTCAGGGTTCCCCTTTAAATGTTTACCTAAAAATTTAAGTACGGATTCAGGGCGGTAATATTGTTTACCTTTTTCAAGAACCCACTGCTTATTTCTTCCGATTGGCCAAATACACACCCGCAACAATCGCGGCCATACCGATGTAATGGCCGACCACTAATTTCTCATTGTCAAAGACGCCCCACATGACCGCAACAATGGGAATGATATACGTTACCGAACTGGCAAACAACGGTGTGGAAATTTTTACCAGATTATTAAATAAAATGGTGGCGATAGCAGTCCCCATCATTCCCAACAATACAATAAACCCAAACGCTTCCCAACCTCCGGGTGCTGTTTGCAATTTGGCGGTGAAGTCGGTAAACCCCAACAGGTAAATCAATGCAAACGGACCAATCATCACCACCGACATGCTGGTGATTGTGAGCGCGCGCAAATCGGCAATCTTAAATTTTATGTAATTTAAATTCATCCCATAACAAAGACAGGCCAGTACGATCAGCAATGCATAATAATTGATTCCTGTGACCTGCCCCTCTTCCCGGGAAAGAATCAACAATATCGCTCCACCAAATCCCATCACAATCCCTACGATAGCGATTGCCCGAAAGCGTTGCGAAAAAAGCAACACCCCAATGACCATCGTAAACATAGGCGTTAACGTATTCATGATCCCGGCAACGGAACTGCTCATGCGCGTTTGTGCAAAAGCAAAAAGAAATGCCGGAATAAAAATCCCCAACATCCCCGAAAAGAAAAGGCTTGGGTAATGATGGTTTTTCAATTCCTTTAATCGAAAGAATGCCGAAGGAAGCAAAAACAAAAAAGCAGAAGCCACGCGAAGCGCCCCAACCTGATCAGGTGAAAAAACTTTTAACCCTTGCTTAATTAAAATGAAGGATGATCCCCAGACTAAGGAAAGGATAATCATTAGGAGTATGGCAGTTGTTTTTGAGTTGTCTGACATTCTTGATAATTACTGATTGATACTGGTCGTGCTGGGTACTGGATGCTAGATGCTGGATACTGGCGACTAGAATCCAGCATCCAGAAACCAGCATCTAGCATCCGGAAACTAGTTCCACATTCGAAAAGTTCTCTTCTACCTCATCCAAAATCGAAAATAATTCTTGTGGCTCAACAGCTTCCACTAAACGGGTTCGGAAGGGCTTGAAGTTCGGGATGCCTCTGAAATAGTTTGTGTAATGCCTGCGCATTTCAAAAATACCGGTGCGTTCACCTTTCCAGCGAATGGAAAACTCCAAATGCTTTTTGGTAGTGGCAACACGGTCACTAATCTCAGGGCCGGCAAGCAACCCGCCTGTTTTGAAATAATGTTTGATCTCGTTGAAAATCCACGGATAACCGATAGCAGCACGGCCGATCATCAACCCATCTACACCGTATTCATTTCTGTATTCCAATGCTTTTTGCGGTGAATCGATATCGCCATTTCCAAAAACCGGGATTTTCATTCTTGGATTCTCTTTGATCTCCCGGATCAATGTCCAGTCGGCACTGCCTTTATACATTTGCACACGCGTGCGCCCATGGATGGTCAACGCCTGGATACCGATGTCTTGCAACCGCTCGGCAACATCCACTACATTTTTGGTATTGTCATCCCAGCCCAGTCGTGTTTTCACCGTAACGGGAAGGTGCGTGCTCTTCACAATTTCAGAAGTCATGCCCACCATTTTGGGGATGTCTTGCAAAAGTGCAGCACCCGCACCACGACAAGCCACAGCCTTCACGGGGCAACCATAGTTGATATCGATTAAATCGGGATTGGCTTTCGTTGCAATTTCAGCCGACATCTTCATGTGCTCGATTTCACTTCCAAAAAGTTGAATCCCAATCGGGCGTTCATATTCAAAGATGTCCAGCTTTTGGCGGCTCTTGGCGGCATCGCGGATCAGCCCTTCAGAAGAAATGAATTCCGTATACATCAAATCGGCACCATGCTCTTTGCACACGGCACGAAAAGGAGGATCGCTCACGTCTTCCATGGGCGCGAGCAATAAAGGGAATTCACCCAATGCTATGTTGCCGATTTTTACCATTTCATCTTCCTAATACTAATATTGTTGCCAGTTTATGACTGACGTATTCGAGACCCCGAATAAATCCGCGGCTGAACAAAATTCAGCAGGTGCTGATAATTTTTTCGAGGCAGTCTTCATACGGGAACCCTTCCGGTATCTTACTACTAATCCCGAATTGCCTTTCAGTTTACAAGCGGTGAACCCAAAGATTCAATCGCTTCCGCTCTGAATGACACCCTGATTAACATCGTATAAACCAGCTTAAATTGGTTAATTGCCGATTTATCGCTTGTTTTGGCTGCAAATCTAGTACAATTCCAGAAGAATGACGGAACCCTACATGCGTAATTCCCCGGACACCCATCCGCTTTTAGTGATTTTCCTTGCCCTGATCACCGTTTTAATCGGGTTTATGATTGTTGGGCCGCTGGTAGGCATCCTGGTCGCCATGCCCTTTTACGATGGAAATCTGATGGAGTTGGTGGAAGCTGTCCAAAACCCTACGGCACATCCGGAAATTAAAATCCCACTCTATATTATGCAGGGGTGCGCCACTTTCGTGGGATTGATCCTTGGCCCTTCGTTGTTATTGTTGGCCATACGTAGATCAGTCACCGATTTCTTTAAAGGCGATCAGTTTGATTTCAAACCCATCGTACTCATAATTTTATCGGTTATTGTTTTTGTTGGTGTGAACTCGTTTTTCATTGAATGGAATTCCAATCTCACCCTTCCTGAAGCTCTAAAAGGCCTTGAAAAATGGGCACGCGAAAAAGAGGACATGGCCGAAAAGGTTACCACCTTCCTCACCAACTTTGAATCGACCGGTCAATTACTGTTGGCCATTTTTGTGATTGCTGTATTGCCGGGCATCGGAGAAGAACTTGTATTCCGGGGCTTGCTTCAAAAAGAATTTATCAAAGCCGGAGGCAATGTGCATGTATCGATTTGGGTTGCTGCCATTTTGTTCAGCACCATGCACATGCAATTCTTTGGGTTCGTGCCGCGCATGTTCCTGGGTGCATTGTTTGGGTATTTATATTATTGGTCGGGAAGTTTAAGCCTGGCCATGTTTGCGCACTTTGTAAACAATGCCGCATCCGTAACAGCGCTTTACTTTTATCAACAAGGTGCTTTTGAATATGACCTCGAAAGCACCGAATCCTTGCCGTGGCAAATAGTGGTACTGAGCGCAGGGCTCACCACAATCTTGCTCACTGCTTTTTACAAACATTATTCCGATAAACAACTTTCCGCTTGACCAAACCATTATCAAAATATAACAACTTAACGCAACGCATCATCACGGGATTGGCAGGTGCTGCGGTTACTATCTTTTGTGTAGTCTTCCGTGACTGGACATACTTTGCATTGTTCCTTACGATTTCCGCATTGGCCTTATGGGAATTTTATGCACTCACGCTATTGGATGGTATGATCCCGCAGAAGACGTTCGGCACATTATGTGGCATCACGATTTTTGCCATGTCGTTTTTTATTGCGCGTGGCGATATACCACACGTGTATTACTATCTGATCTTTCCGTTGATCACGATGGTGTACCTCATCAAACTTTACAAAAAGGAAGAGAAAAAACCGTTTACCAATATTGCCTTTACCTTCCTCGGGATATTTTATGTAGCCATCCCTTTTTCGTTGTTGAACATTGCATCGTTTGAAAACGGATACTATAACTACGAAATCCTTTTTGGTTGTTTGTTTATCCTTTGGGCGAGCGATTCAGGCGCATTCATTGCCGGAACACTTTTTGGAAAACGAAAACTCTTCGAACGCATCTCACCAAAAAAATCGTGGGAAGGGTTTATCGGTGGCGCGTTGCTTGCATTGGTGTTTGCGTATTTCATTTCCCGCTATTGCACCACCATGAGCACTACCGGTTGGTTTGTAGTGGCCGTCATCATCATCATTGGTGGCACCTTTGGTGATTTAGTGGAATCCTTATTAAAACGCAGCATCGAAATCAAAGACTCCGGAGATAGCCTGCCCGGGCATGGTGGCTTCCTCGACCGCTTTGACGGGCTGCTGATCTCTGCGCCTTTTATCACCGCTTATATGGAGATTTTTTAATCATCAATAGTAAAATGAAATTACCTTTCCTCGCTATTGCCTTCATCACCTGTTTCAGTGGTTGCTCTCCTTCAAATGAGTTGTATAAAACCGATCTGCTCGGGATTTCGAAACTAACGGACAACACATTTATCCATACCTCCTATTTACAAACCAATGATTTCGGAAAAGTACCTTGCAACGGGCTGATCTACATCAACGAAAACGAAGCGATGGTATTTGATACTCCTGCAACTGATGATGCTTCACGTGAGCTGATCGAATGGATTCAAACAACGCAAGGCGCAACAATCAAAACGGTGTTTGTAAGCCATGTGCATGAAGATTGCCTCGGTGGACTTACTGTTTTTCATGAAGCGGGAATTCCCTCATTCGCCAACACGGAAACAATCCGGCTTGCAAAAGAATCCGGAAAGGAAATCCCGACCACTGGCTTTACGGATCAACACATCACAACCATTGGCAACCAGGAAGTAACCAGTTTGTTCGCAGGGCGTGGCCACACGGTGGACAATAGTGTTAGCTACATCCCACAGGAAAAAATACTTTTTGGTGGGTGCTTGATAAAAGCCCTGAACGCCAGCGAAGGGTATGTTGAAGAAGCCGTTTTGCCGGAATGGTCAGCAACAGTGCAAAACGTTAAGGCCCGATTTAAGGATGTGCAGTATGTAATCCCCGGACATGGAAAGCATGGCGGTGTGGATTTGCTCGATTATACGATGGAGCTATTCAGTAAATACAAAAAGTAATTCACGCTTAAAATTTTCATAGCATATCTCGGAACCTTTTGATACTTTGGGTTGGTAAATCCCTATAAAATGAACTCGTTATGCTATTATTCTGATCATTGTTGGTATTGCTATTGCAATCCTTGGAGCACTTGTTAAAATTCTCCACTTAGCTGGTGCTGATTTAATAATTGCAATAGCAGGCTTTGTCGAAAGTATAGGCTGGTTGGTTTTGCTTATTAAGATATTAAGAAACCCGAAACTGAAGGAAGTGTTGGATTGGTGATGGACATGAGTGAAAAACTCATCGTTATTGAACCTAAAATTAATGACAGTCGTTGTCACAATGAAATCTTGAAACAACCATTAATTCAATTAGTTTTGTACTGTGTTCTACAGAAGAAAAATAATACTCGCTTTATTACAATTATTTGACAACAAGTTGGATAAAATCCGATTGCAGAAATTGCTTTTTCTTTTTACCCTACGCCAAACAAAAACTGTATACGATTTTGTCCCTTATAAATATGGTTGCTACTCATATTCGGCCAATGCTGACTTAACAACAATGGCGGCAAAGGGTTTTTTGGAGGAAACACCAAAGCATTTTACCAAGTTGGATAAAACTAATTACTTGATATCATTGAAACCTGATGATCTGAGGCACTTACGCAAAGTGAAAGCGGAGTATGGAGGAATGAGTGTAAAGGCATTGCTGAAATATACATATATTAATTATCCGTTTTACGCTACCATGAGCGAGGTAGCAAGTAATATTTTAAACGTTAAAGAACAGTCAAAAGTAGAGTCCGCTAAACCTAAGAGTAACAAAACGATTTTGTTTACTATCGGATATGAAGGAGTTTCTCTTGAAGAGTATTTAGTTAGGTTGTTAAAAAACGATGTAAAGGTTTTAGTGGATGTTCGTAACAATCCATTGAGTATGAAGTATGGTTTCAGTAAAAACCAGTTGAAACGGTATTGTGATAACTTGGGAATAAAATACATTCACGTTCCTGAAGTTGGAATACAGTCCAAACAAAGGCAGGAATTAAATACCCAAGCTGATTACGAGAAACTTTTTACAACGTATCGTAATCAAAATTTAACAAAAACAACAAAGACACAGTTAGATATTCTTTCTTTACTAAAGAAAAACAAGAGGATCGCACTCACATGTTTTGAAGCCAACATTTGTCAATGTCATCGAAAACATTTGGCCGAAGCCATCGAAAATTTGCCTGGGTTCAATTATAAAACCAAGCATATTTAATCAATGCCAAGAAAGAAGGTCCTCATATCTGTAACGTAACCGTCCGATAAACTACATCTTGCCAGGTATCAATTCACTTATCC
>CAYNOT010000007.1:0-216997 GCA_964398945.1 uncultured Roseivirgaceae bacterium
CAGGCATAAAACCTCTCCTAAACCTGTACTCCCCTCATTTGGGAGTGCAAAGGTAGTAGATTGTTTTCTCTTTGCAATACCCTGTTGAAAACTTTTCCCAGTTTAACCCGGATTCTCAAAATATTTATGGGCCGAATTTTCCCATAGATTGAGTTTACGATTGAAAACAAAATAATTTTTCACCATTCATCATTAAAGCCCAAGAAAATTTTGAGAATAGATAAAGCATGAAAGTTTCACCGAAAAAATTGTGGATAACTTTTCGAAAAAAAACAAAAATTTATCTGCGTTTATAAAGCGGAACTGTGCTACAGGGTTCGCCAAACATAAGACTTGCTGCCATTGGACGTAATCTCCTAACTACTTCCACGTACGCAGCATCTGGAACATTGACTTTACTACATCCTTTAATTACAATCTTCGCCCCTTCAAATTTTGACCAATCAATTTTAGAAAGCGCATCCTGATAAAGTCTTTCTTCCAAATCCAATTCCGATCCAAACACAATTAGTTTGGCGTACGGTTCAAGTGCAATAGTAAGCAAGAGATACGCCCACGTTGGAATGATGGCATCAGCAGAACACGTGATCGCAACAAATTTATCTTTATAGGCAGACCAATCAGTAGTTTTTATAAAATCCCGAAAATCTTTTTCACGAAGAATCAATCCCTGAAACAATTGATCTTTAATGTCAATTAAAACTCGTTCGCCCGGTTGATATAATTCTTCCAGATCAAACGTTACGAGCGCACTATTGGCAACCTTGTTTATGATTTCCTTTTGATCTTCCATGCTATAAGACAGCTTTCGATGGCTTAATCAAAAATTCTTTTAAATAGTTCGGTTCGAAGTTTATCAAATCCTCGAATTCATTTCCTTTAAATTTCTTATCCGCTAAAACCCCAAGTTGGGAAGATTGCGGAATAATGTCATCCAGAAAAACAGCCTGCTGACTATTAATTACATCTTTACACTTAGCAGCTCCATTACCAAAGAACAAAACTTTATGTTCAGATAAGAAAGAAGCAAAACTACCGGGCTCAATAATCACCGGTTGAATGGCCTGAAGAATTTCCAATGATTGATCGGCCACAAGACAATATACTTCCATTCGCCTTGCATCAATCATCGGGCACAACAAAACATCTTGCCAAACATTTTTTGAAACCTGATATGCCATTAATTCCAGCGACCCCACTGAAATCAATGGGATATCCAGTGCAAAGCATAGCCCTTTCGCTGTTGAGGTGCCAATGCGCAACCCCGTGTACGATCCCGGGCCTGAAGTAACTGCAACTGCATCCAACTGGTTGGGGCTTGACCCGGCATTTGCCAGCACCTGATCAATCATTACCGCCAATTTTGATGCATGGGAATATTGAATGTGTACCTCACTGGTGGTTAAAAGCTTTCCATCCTTATGCAAGGCAACGGACCCCACTTCCGTGGAAGTTTCAAGGCTCAGTATTAAACTCATTTTTTGATGGAGGAAAGAATCTCTAAATACTTTTCCTCATCGTTCAAAAGTTGGCGTGCCTCCAACAGGGTTTTATCCCTTGGCAACGACACCGTTACCCTACCTGCATCCAGGGCATAATGAAAAGCAATTTGTTCGGTAAGGATTTCCATAATCTCAGGTTTGAACCTTATGAGGTCGTTCTCCTTACTTTCTTCCACCCTCTTTTTCAGATCATCCAAAAGAGGTGAAAGTTCTTTGTAGTTTTTTTCCCCCTTGGATACTGCAATCAATTCATCTGTGCTTTTTTCCAATCGTGTGGTATAGGTAAAATTTTTCTTTCCAATCCAATCCATGAAATTTTCATAATCGGAGTTTGACAATTGGAAAGTTTTGAAATCCGGTGTAGTGGGATGCTCTCCACAATATTTGGATGCATAATCAAAGATGAACCCCGATGTAATCAGATTGATTGCCACAACACTCAAATATTCCTTAACAACTTCAACATCCGGATCAAGGCCAGCCCCATCAAACACACTACGACCTACTGTTGTTTTGAATTCTGTTTTTAATGAATCCGGGAATTTATCAACCGAGCCATCTTCCAACCGATGTGCATAATCCAATGCCTGAATGCAACGACCACTCGGAATATAATATTTAGCAGTAGTGACTTTCAGTTGACTGTTATAGGTAAGTGGACGTGTTGTCTGTACCAACCCTTTTCCAAAAGTTTTTTTACCAACAAGAATGGCACGATCATAATCTTGCAAAGCACCCGCTACGATTTCAGAAGCGGAAGCGCTTCCAGGGCCGGTAAGCACCGCCAATTTTATCTCTGTGTCCACAGGGTTATTTAATGTTGTGTAGGTCTTGTTCCAATCATCAATCTTACCCTTCGTTGACACCACTTCTTTTCCTTTCGGGATAAAAACGTTGACAATATTGACCGCCTCGTGAAGGAGCCCACCCGGATTATCACGCAAGTCGAGGATGATGGCGGTGGCGCCCATTACTTTTAATTTTACTACTGCATCCGAAACTTCACGTGCAGCACCTGGTGTAAAGTCATCGAGTTTGATGTATCCGATTTCCGGTTCGATCAATCCACTATAGGCGAGGTTGCTCACATGGATTTTCTCACGCTGGATGGTAAAGGAAATCGGGTCCTTCACACCGGAACGAAGTACGGTAAGCGAAACCTTTGTTTTGGGTTGTCCCTTTAAAAGGGTGCTTACATCTGAGGTCTGTTTTCCTTTTACATTGATCCCGTCTACGGAAATGATTTCATCGCCTACTTTGAGCCCTGCTTTCATTGCCGGGAATTTTTCGTAAGGCTGTGTAATCACTATTTTATTATTGATCAGCCCGATAAGGGCACCGATACCTGCGTATTGTCCGGTGGTGGCAATCCGGAACGATTCGATTTCGTCTTCCGGAATGTAATCGGTATACGGATCAAGTGTTTCCAGCATTCCATCAATACCTTTCTTGATCAGGTCTTTCGGATCGACTTCATCTACATAATAGGCATTGACTTCTTTAAAAAGTGTAGCAAAAATATCGAGGCTTTTGGCAATCTCGAAATATTTTTCAGCGGGCTGGCGAAAGGCGACCGTTGCCGAAACCAGCAGCAACAAAACGAACCCCCACTTAATCCTTCTTCTCATAATTTGCAAGACGCTTAAATGATTTAACCATGACTTCCGCTATTTGGGAATAGGGAAGTATTTCTTTTGGCGTATAAATATAGCCAATCAACAATTTTTTGGGGGCTGAAAGTTGCGATTTGTTCAGCCGGAAGGCTTCCCGCATCCTCCTTTTGATTTTGTTCCGGTCTACCGCCCGCTTAAAATTCCGTTTGGAAACGGTGAAAAGAACCTGATTTACGGTGGAATCCGGCTTTCCTTCCATAAAAAGGACTTTAAAAGGGTATAAATAAAAAGAGGAACCCTTATCAAAGAGTTCCTGAATGCTGATTTTACTATGTAACCTTTCTTCTTTCCGGAAAGTAAACAACCCCATGGGGTGAAATTAAGGATTTCCCCGGCAGGGAATCACCGGAAAGCTGATTATTTACGCTTAAAAGTGGTTTCGTCAGAAACGGTAAGCTTCTTTCTACCTTTTCTTCTGCGGGAAGCCAATACCCTGCGACCATTGGCAGATGCCATTCTTTCGCGGAAACCGTGCTTGTTTTTTCTTTTTTTACGTGAAGGCTGATATGTCCGTACCATGTTATTGTCTATTTACCCCATTGTTTGAGGGCTGCAAATATAGGGATGAAATGTGGAAATGCAAATACTTGCTTTAACTTGGATCCATTAGAAAACCAGTTCCCGCATGGATTCACTATAAAAATTGTCGGTTTTCATTAGCTCTTGAGGTTTTCCAACAGCTGCAATTTCCCCATTTTCGAGTACAAATATAGTATCGCACTGCTGTGCTGTCTTTATTCTGTGACTAACTAATATAGTAATGCGTTGATCCTTATCCGTTTTTAAAATATCCAGGATAAAATTCTCTGTATTCTTGTCCATTGCCGATGTAGCTTCATCCAACAATAGCAATTTTGGCTTACGATACAGGGCACGCGCCAGCACCACCAGTTGCTTTTGTCCTCCCGAAAGGTTCACCCCCTCTTCTCCAACCAGGGTCAAATAGCTTTGGGGCAGCTCAGCGAAATATTTACCAAACCCTCTCTGTTCACAAAATTCTATCGCCTTTTGATACTCCACTTCCTGATCACTCAGCACAATATTATAAAGAAGGTTACCATTAAATATTTTGGGCTCCTGCGGAATAGAGGCAATTTGCTCTCTCCAGCACGTGATATCTAAAGCAGATAAATCAATTCCATCTACCTTAATTGCACCCAACTCTGGGTTATAAAACTTCTGAATCAATTGCAGGATTGTGCTCTTGCCCTGGCCACTTTCGCCAAGCAATGCAATCATTTCCCCTTTTCGTGCTGATAGCGAGATGTTTTTTAAGACCTGTTTGCGCCCCGGAAAACGGAACGAGACATTGTTTAAAGAAATAAAACTTAATTCAATATTCGTTTCTTGTTCCAATGCAGGCTCCTTATCAAGTGAAACGAACTCGTACATGCGATCAAACGCAACCAATGCTTCCTGCACTTGAATGTTTGAAATGATAAGCCGATTAAGGGCGGGGATGATACCGCCCGCGATCCCCAACAAGGCAACCATCTCACCAAGTAAAAGTTGTTTTGCAATTACCAACCAAGATGAAATGCCAAAAACACTAATGATAAATAGCACACCCACAATTTCAGTTACCAACCCAAACCTTATCTGAAGCTTACTTAGATTGGCAATTTTCTCCTGGAACAATCCATAAACAGTAGCATTCAGTTTCTCAAAAAACCCAAGCTTGTTTGTCAACTTGATGTCTGCTACACCTTGCATGGTGTCAATAAAGTTACTCTCCGCATACGCATAACCACCCATCACTTCTTTTTGGGAATTGATAATGGGTTTGTTAAAGCGGAGCAAGATCAAAAAATAAACAGGCAAACACCCCAGCATGATAAAGCCGATAAAAGAAGAATAGGCAAAAACAAAACCTGTGGAAACCAGTATTACCAACAAGTCGATTACCACACTACCGGAAACAACAGCCAACACCGTTTGAATCCTTCGGGTATCATTCATACGGGCAATCAAATCCCCTGTTTTACGGGTATCGAAAAACGACTTTGGCAAACCCAGTAAATTGTTATAGAAATTTTGAATGATCCTATTGTTGAAATCAATTCCTTGTTTAACCATAAAGAGCCCACGCAAAAAAGCAAGGCCACTGCGTGCCAGCAACAGCAGCGCAACCAACACCAAACTTAGTATCAGCTTTTGAATATTTTCTTCAGGAAGGATATCATCAATTAATTTTTGGGAAAAGATAGCAGTGGAAATACCCAGCGCAGCAATAACGATCCCCAGGAAAAGGGAAATCAAAAGAATGTTGAAGTCTTCTTTGACCAGGCTAAGTATCCATTGTTTTTTCTTTCCGCGTTGATCTGCTTGTTTTACGAAGCTATTATTCGGGACTAATTTTAAAAGGGCCTTTGATTGCCAGATTACATTCAACTCTTCTTTAGTGTATAGGGCCACTCCCTTAGCGGGGTCACCAATAATCAATTGGCCATCTTCAAAACCGAAAAAGACCACATAATGATGAAGGCGGTTGTCAATGACCACGTGAAGGATAGCCGGTCCATTTAGCTCCCTTAAATTTTCTATCGACTCAGCTTCCAGCCCTTCCGCTTCAAAACCTAACCCTTGGGCGGCCTGCATTAACCCAAGTAGTGTAGTGCCTTGCTTTGAAGTACCACTCAACTTGCGCAATTGTTCTAAACTACTAATGCCACTGTGAAATTTAATAATGGAAGCAAGACACGCTACCCCACAATCTGATTGGTCTTGTTGAAGAACAAAAATTTTTTTTAGAATAGAATCCTTCACTTTGAATTCAAGTGTTTTAGAATAGCTTCTGCTTTGGTCTCCCCTCTAAACTCCTTGATTAAATAACCATCAGCACCATAAATGAAAATATGAGGTACAGCAAGAGCACCAAAAGTAACAGCAGCATCTTCAGCGTTTAGTTTAGTAAAAACAATATTGGATACATCATTCATGAGATAGGTATTTCTAAAAGCCAGTATTTTATGGATGGGCTCTATCGAAAACCAGACAACGTTGGTGTTTTTAAATTCATTAAAATGCGATTTCATTTCTTCTATCTCATAATGACAATGTTCGCACTCGCTGTTGAAATGGATAAGAACCAGTGGCTTTTCCGACAGTGAACCCAGGCTAAATGGCAAACTATCCAGTGTTACTAATCGGGGGTTGGGGGTTCTTTCCAATTTCTCCTTTCCAATTTTATTGGCTTGGGTCCTTGCGGTGATTTTTGTCAACAGCACAGCAACCACCATGATGACAAGGATAACAATTGCCCACTTGATCATATTTTTCATATCAGCCTGCACTTACCGTTAAAAAAACCACGACCAATACCCAGAGTAGTAGACCCAGCCCATAAGAAGAGGTTACCAAACCAAACATCTTCTTAAAGCTTTCTTTCGTTAGAGATGCAAGCCCCAATGCTAGGAGTATCCAATATAATAATTCAAATAGATTGAGAAGGCTTAATGGATACACAAGAAATGGCTCAATCGAATCAGCTCCAACTAGACTCAATACTGAAAGAGGAGAAAAATTTTGTAAGTCTTGAAGTGTGTAGTCAGTAAAAAAAACACCAAACCAAAATATTTTTATCACTGGGGCTATCAGAAATACCAATTCGCTGACAACAGCAATATAAAGCAAGCTTCTAAAAGGCACTTTAAGATTTGCAAGCAATACACCAACAGCAAGACAACATCCAACAAAGAATATTTTTATTAAGTAAATAATGGGTATCAATACGTATCCAATCCACTCCCACTTCTTGCTCATTGTCAATAGTTCAACAATTCGATCATACGCCAATTGCTCACCTAAATAATCGAAGAACAGGTCGTCCGTTATGAAGACATGCTGCCAGCCCCAAGCTAATACTAGTCCGGCAAAACATAGAAGGAGGAAATAATGATACAGTTTTTCTGACCTGTATTCATTGGGGGATTCTCTAATTAGGTGCATGTATTTCCCAAATAAATCAAACTTTTAAATAACTAATGGCTTAAGCAGATATTTGAACATCTGTTATAAGTTTAAAAAAAGCATTACGTATAGTTTCCTTTAATACTTTTGCTTCTTCTTTTGACGAACAAGCACAATAGCAACTCACCTGCTTTTTAAATCACGTATGAAAATATAGGCTAGAGCAATAGGAAGTATTAATTTTTCAACTAGCAGTAAATCATTCTCTCCAGTTATTGACCTTACTATGTACCATCCAATAGCGATTGATATTAACACCAATAATATCTTTTTCATACTGTTTTTCTTAATAAACACTGTAATCGATAGTGACTATTTCTTAAAATCTAAAGAGTGGGGCATCATGAATCTGGTCAGATAATGACGCCCCAAGTAATATAAAATTATTTCTGAAGAGAAATCAAACAAGAAAAAAATCTCAGAAAATTACGAAACAGCTCGATAGATACCCCAGCTCGCACAACCTACATCAAGCCCTATTCTTATTCCATTTGTGACTGGATGGACTGAGGAAACCAATCTTAATAGTCTTGCACCGGCATAGCCAGCGCAAAAGCCGTCAGCAAAATCAGCCGCACCACCACCTACTATTTTCTCTAAGCAAATTGAATTTAAAGTTTTCATATTTTAAGGTTTAAATGAAATAATAAAATTTTTAAAACCCACGCAGAACAGCATGAGCAGTCAATCCACCGCACGCCGCTGCAGTTACAGGGGCAAGAAAAATTAGAGGAGTAAAGAAAAGGCCAACAGTCAACCCGCAAGCCACACCTGCGGCACTGTCCCATTTATCACCTCCTTTGATTTTCTCAAGTTGAGAAGAATTAAATTTTTTCATATTCGAAAGTTTTAATTTTAACTAGCAACTGGAACCATTCCAGCTGTGTTGTTTTGCAAAACAGTTTCAACTTGCCCATATCATCTGAAAATTCCTACCCCACCCCCATAAATGGGGGGGTTGTTTTACCCCCATTTATGGGGTATTTTTATGAAAAAATTTATAGCCCTTAGAAAAAACACCTGTTATGTACCATGTTTTAGTAGTGGATGACCACAAAGTTGTATGCCATGTTTTGCACCCCATTCAGTTTTAAATACGAAAACACCAAATGAATTTTATAACTTTAAATCTGCTGTTTAACTAGTCAAGTTTTCAAGCGGAAAGAGGAAACCAATAAACTGTTTTTATTTGGTGGTTTGGAGAATTAATTTCAGCAACTAACATATCGATCAATAATTACGAATTTTACTAATGAACAATACAATTGCTATTGCGGTCAGTAAAACAATTGCCAGGAATTCAACCTGTAAAAAAACGAACAAATATATACCTACAATGACGGGTAAATACACAATGCCATTCTTTATTGAAAATGAAAAAACGTGAAGGAAATTAGCAAACAAAGTATTGTTGAACAGTAGTAGTGTCATAAAAAGAATATTATTAACTATTTGTGGTTCCTCCACCGTCACCGCAAACAAAACCAAATAGATTAAAAAAGGAATCAGGGTATTCAGTAGCAAATAATATGATACGATGCGATTATTGAGGTAAATAACTCGTAAATAAGGTACAATCTTGGCGTAGCCTTCATTCATTATCAGGGAGGGGACCAATTGAGTTAATGCAACCACACCGATAATAATATGCGAATTATCCGCTGATATATCATTAACAATGATGGCCACCAGTAGAGAAGTAATTTCAATGTATCGATGAATGAAAAACTGAGTTAAAAAATTTGCTGCTATTCTCCGGATATAGTCCAATAGAATTTTATATGCGAAGCAATATGATTTCAAGGTGTTCAAGATACCTGATTATCCATTAAAACTTTTCCAGACTGAATGGTCAATATGCCCGTAAAGGGCAGGGCATTCCTAACAGGGGATGAATAAATCACAAGTCTCTTTTCATGTTTGATAAATTCTTTGAGTAAACTATGCGCTTCATCATCTATATTTTCGAAAGGCTCATCCCACAGTATAATTTGAGGATCACCTATGAGACTACCCGCCAAACCAACTTTTTTTCTCATACCAGTGGATAGCTCATGGATATATTTTTTAGGCCACTTCTGCTGGAACAAATCACCAACGCTTTCTATCATCAATTTAATCTGTGGCTTTTCAAGCCCTTTAATTTTTCCTATTAGTTCAAAATATTCTAATGGTTCGTAAAAAGGAATCAAAAATTCTTCGCCTAAATAGGCGGCAATAGTTTCTGATAAATTTA
The DNA here is from genome assembly GCA_964398945.1 of uncultured Roseivirgaceae bacterium. Lineage (GTDB taxonomy): Bacteria > Bacteroidota > Bacteroidia > Cytophagales > Cyclobacteriaceae > JBGTGG01. The sequence continues at coordinate 9,381 of CAYNOT010000007.1, forward strand.
ATTTAGCTACATCAGTACCGTTCAGCTTGATCTTCCTATGGCGAGTGTTCACCAAACCAATAATTCCTTTTAGAAACGTGCTCTTACCACTGCCATTTGACGCTGTGAGAAGAACAATATCGCCTGCCTTAAATGACAGGTTCTCACAATGAAGGTGAAAATCCCTTAAACTAATTTCTAACTGATCTACAAGAAGGTTCATTGGAGAATAAATTTTAATAAATTACCCTATTCTAATCTGTAATAACCTTTTCTCCCAATATCCTACTATGTTGGAAAATTTACCGATAACAGTTACTAACAATAGAAAAGCAATACCTAGTACGATCCACGGACCATAGAAATAGTTCGACCACAAATGCTGAAGCAATGCAGGAAATCCAAATATCAACATCAACAAAGGGAATGCGTAGTATTTGTGAATTACTAATCCACCCTTGGTACTAAACAAATCAATATAGATTGTAAGAGTAGGGAAAACAAAAACGAATAATAGATTAGGTATTAGGAAGTATATTATCAAAAAATTAAGAAGACTATACTCTATTGGAAGAAAGCCAATAAATCCAGAAACTCTAATGAGTATAAACGAATAGATAAAACAAAGCGTGTTTAAAAATACATATAGGTAAATAACGTTTCTAAGTTTTAGTTGGAACAATGCGAAATATCGAAATGAAGATTCCCACCCTAATCCATAATAGAGATGATTATAGAAAAACTGGAATAAATACGAGAAAATAAGAATTCTATGAATATAAAAATTCGGTGCTTTTGTTTGAAGGAAGATCAATGAGCCGAGCAAGACGAGGTGGACGATAAGTGATGTGCAGAAATAGAAAAATGGCTTTGGGTTTCTAGTTAATAATCGCCAATAGTAAAGTAATAAAAAGGAAATCTTCATGTTATTCTTTAAAAACCCCATGTTATCAACTTATTTTAAAGTCTGCCGAAAAAGCAAAAAAAAACTTTGACTAGTGTGATGTGTCAAATTGACCAACAAGTATTTTCCTTTCGACCTTTTCAGCAGACCTGATTCTAATCTGCGCAGACAGCGGCAACGATTAATGTTGCCGCTAGACCAGCCGCAAAACCAATTCCTGCACTTGCAGCACTGAAAGCAAAGCCGATTCCACTTGACCAAAAACCGAGAACAACGCCAGTTGCAAGATCGCATCCTCCACCTTCAACATTTTCCATTTTTTTTACACTCAACGATTTCATAAAAATAAATATTTAAAGTTGTTTTCACCGGTAAAACCCCGCTCCGGTTGCGTTGTTTTGCAAAACAGTTTCAACTTGCCCATATCATCTGAAAATTCCTACCCCACCCCCATAAATGGGGGGGTTGTTTTACCCCCATTTATGGGGTATTTTTATGAAAAAATTTATAGCCCTTAGAAAAAACACCTGTTATGTACCATGTTTTAGTAGTGGATGACCACAAAGTTGTATGCGAAGGTTTAGCATCTTTGATAGCAAATTTAAAAATCGTTGAGAAAGCCTACGCTGCTTTTAATGCCGCTGAAGCCCTTGCCATAGTTAGGGCCAACAAAGTAGATGTTGCATTGATTGATGCCCGCATGCCAGAAACCAGTGGAATTGCCTTGACCGAAAAGATCATTAACGAACATCCTTCTGTTAAAATCATCGGCATGACCAGTTTTGATGAAGATGAAACCATTGTTGAAATGCTGCAGACCGGAATGCACGGAATTTTGTTGAAACGCAATACCGGACTGGATGAAGTCAACCAGTGTATACTCGAAGTTGTTTCCGGACGGAAATACTATACACCGGAAATCCAGGCCCTATTAAACAATAATGGTTACAACCTGACAAAACCAGTTGTGAAATTCACCGGCCGCGAACTGGAGGTTTTGCAATTGATCTGTGAAGGGGATGTATCAAAAAAAATTGCGGAAAAGTTACAATTAAAAGACAGCACTATTGAAAGCTATCGAAAAGAAATGCTTGCAAAAACCGCTACTAAAAACTCAGCCCAGCTTGTTTCCTATGCTATGCGCAATGGGTTAGTCTGACAAAAGCGTTCGCCATTTTTAATGAGGGGCTAAAGGATAGCAGGATTGCAAATCCTTAATAAATTCAACCATTTCATTTGATCCCCAATCCAGTTGCCCTTCATGTTTAAAATAGACTATGTTGTTTTTAACAATGTAGGTGGTTGGCCATTTTTGAGGTTCCAGTTTACCCATCTCATTCTTTTTATATTGATAAAATGGCAACTCCCAATTCTTTTTCTCAATGAATTTAACCTGTTGGCTTACTGGCTCATTGGAAAGGAAAAAAAAATCAATTTGAAAATCGGTCAATTTTTCTTTGAGTGCTATGAAAGAACCCATTTCCCTTATACAAGGTGCGCACCAAGTACCCCAAAAATTGATGATTACAATTCTGTCATTTTTTAATAAAATAGGGATATTTCTTAAAGAATCCTCAATAGGGTAAACTGTTAACTCCAATGAATCGTCCACCAAAAGAAAAGGACTACCCAACGAATTTGTACTAAAATCAGATTCTGCTTCGAGTTTCGGAAGAATTTTCATTGTAGAGTAAACAACAACCGCTAAAACAAGAGCAATGGCAATAAAAAAACCAGACAGCAGGCCAATAATGAAACTTTTTCTGTTCATAAAATGTAAGCAACCTAAATTTTACTTATTTTTTTGATGGAAATAGAATAGCACACCAATACATTGGAAAAAAAGTATTATCCAAATCCACAATATATTTCTCGTTGGCTTCTGCAAGTTAGTTTTAATAACATCAAATAGACCGTACAAAACGAAAATCAGATTGAACAGAATAAAGACAAATAATACCCATTCCATAATTAGTGTGTTTTGATAATAGATAAGTTACCAACAATGCCAAAAACAAGCAACTGCAATTGAAATGTTACATCCAGGAGTTAAATCACACATTAATTTACAATCCCCATCCCTATCGCACGCGTCCTTAGCTGATTTGTAGCAATCTCCAGTACATGAAGTTGCTCTTCCAGTTAGCGATTGTCTTAGATACGCATTTGACAAATCCTCGTAACTAAATGAGTAATTTTCGCCAATTCTCATTCCGGTCCAATTGACTATTTCAACACCATCAAAATCTTGAAATGATAGATGAACCTTATCATCAGTGAAGGTTCTAATTTCAACTATAGCATTAAAACTATCATCAAAATATACCACGCCTTGAATCCTTCCTTCAATTTTTGAAGGAACTGAATATATCTTAGTCCCGTTAAAATCATCGTTCCAATATTCGCCAAACGACAAAGTTGCCGCTAATACCGGGAAATTTTCACTTAGTTTATCGAACTGGGACGAAGCTTTAAAAGAGCTAATAGTTTGTGGCAATGCTTCCTTTTCTATTTGCTGATCACTACAAGAAAAAAAACAAAGAAATGATAAAAACGTCATTAAATTTAAATTTTTCATACATAATTGTGTTTAGGTTAATAAATTACTAATCTCATTTAGGTTGCTTACAAAAGTAAAGCAGTGAAATTCTATCTGTAAAATCAATCGTTACCCCATAAATGGGGGGTTGTTTTACCCCCATTTATGGGGTATTTTTATGAAAAAATTTATAGCCCTTAGAAAAAACACCTGTTATGTACCATGTTTTAGTAGTGGATGACCACAAAGTTGTATGCGAAGGTTTAGCATCTTTGATAGCAAATTTAAAAATCGTTGAGAAAGCCTACGCTGCTTTTAATGCCGCTGAAGCCCTTGCCATAGTTAGGGCCAACAAAGTAGATGTTGCATTGATTGATGCCCGCATGCCAGAAACCAGTGGAATTGCCTTGACCGAAAAGATCATTAACGAACATCCTTCTGTTAAAATCATCGGCATGACCAGTTTTGATGAAGATGAAACCATTGTTGAAATGCTGCAGACCGGAATGCACGGAATTTTGTTGAAACGCAATACCGGACTGGATGAAGTCAACCAGTGTATACTCGAAGTTGTTTCCGGACGGAAATACTATACACCGGAAATCCAGGCCCTATTAAACAATAATGGTTACAACCTGACAAAACCAGTTGTGAAATTCACCGGCCGCGAACTGGAGGTTTTGCAATTGATCTGTGAAGGGGATGTATCAAAAAAAATTGCGGAAAAGTTACAATTAAAAGACAGCACTATTGAAAGCTATCGAAAAGAAATGCTTGCAAAAACCGCTACTAAAAACTCAGCCCAGCTTGTTTCCTATGCTATGCGCAATGGGTTAGTCTGAGGTTTATCTTTTAGTCTGATTTGTACCCGTAAACCAAGGCCTGAGGTTCCATGCGAAAATTCCAATTGGGCATTTATCTTGTCTGCTCGTTTTCTCATGGATTCCATACCGTATCCGTAACCTCTGGCATGCATCAATCCTTGTCCATTATCAGCAATATCAATTTGCAGTCCGTCTTCCCAATTCAAGGTGATTGTCAACAAAGAGCCTACGGATTCTTTTAGAAAGTTATGGGCAGCTTCATGCACCATGTAATACAGGTTTTCTTTCACCGCTGGTTGCACTTCAAATTCTTTTTCAGGATGGATGGTTTCCATTTTTATTGTCAGGTGGTGCATTGCCCCCAAGGAACCTGCGATTTGACCAATTAAAATCGATAGGGGATGGATCTCAAAGCGCGGTTGTTTTAATCCTCTTACCAAAAACCGAAGCGTTGCAATTATATCATCGATCTCCTTTCGGATCGCCTTCACTTCAATCTCAGCTCGCCCAGGAATTTTAAAATAGAGAATCTGCTCAAGCCGGAACCGAACGGCCACCATACGCTGCACTGTATCATCATGCAATTCATGGGCAATTCGCTTGCCTTCGCTTTCAATTGCAACGTCCGTATTGTATTGGTCATTTAAGTCCTTTTGATTTTGGAGTTGTTTAAGCGTATGAATTTCATTTTGGAGTTTGTGGATTTTCTTTCGTTGTCTATGCAATACATAACCAACACCGGCCACTATGGCCAAACTTAAAACCAGCAATGATGCAATCCAAAACACGGAACTACCCAATCAAATCTGCCAGCACCCGCTTCGCATGGTCCGGCTGCAACCGCGGGCCAAACTGCGAAACCACCCGTGAAGATGCCAACGAAGCCAACTTTCCTGATTCGGCATAACTATGCCCATTGGTGATGCCATACATAAATGCCCCGGCAAACATATCGCCGGCCCCATTGGTGTCGATGGCCCGTACTTTATACGGTTCGATTTGAATGAAGGTATCGCCATCATAAATCAGCGCGCCATTGGCACCCAATGTAATTGCAAATCGCTTTGCTGCCCCTTTTAGTTTTTCGCGGGCATCCAACAAATTACCAGTCCCTGTAAAAATCATGGCCTCCTCTTCATTGCAAAACAATAAATCCACACTCGCGCCCACGATCTCTTCCATTTGCGGACCGAAATATTTTACCATGCTGGCATCTGAAAATGTCAAGGCAGTGCGGACATTATTCTTCTCAGCAATTTTTTTTGCTGCTTTAAGTGCTTCCAATCCTTTTGGGCTTGCTACTAAATAGCCTTCCAAATAAACATAGGTAGAATTTTTAATGGCTTCCTCATTTAAGTTTTCAGGGCCAAGAAAAGAACTGATCCCTAAAAAAGTATTCATGGTGCGTTGTGCATCCGGGCTCGTCATCACCAAACACTTTCCCGTAATCCCTTCGGGGCAACTTTCGTGAACGATATTGGTGCTCACGTTATTCCTTTTTAAATCATCAAGGAAAAATTTTCCCATTTGATCTTTCGCCACTAATAATGAGTAAAAACCTTTTCCGCCAAATTGGCTCAATGCAACAATTGTATTCGCAGCTGAACCACCACCCGACATTTGGCTCCTCTTCATATCGATGGCTTTTACCAATGCATCCTGGCGCTTTTCATCCACCAGAGTCATTACCCCCTTTTCAATTTCATTCCTTTCGAAAAAATCATTGTCCACTTCGGTAACGATATCGACAATGGCATTTCCAACACCGTAGACGTTATATTTTTTTTGGTTGTTGGTGGTTGGATACTGGTTGCTGGTTGACATAGTTATGGGTTTTAAATTCAGCGGCAAAAATAGAATATTATAATTTGTAAATTAGGGAATTCGGAAATTTGCAAATTATTATTGTTATGTAGACAATGACAGCCGGGGATTTATTTAGTCCTTGTTCGATGAAGTATTAAGAAAAAGAAAACAGAAAACCCATTCAACGTAAGTATTAAAGCTTTAATCTGTTTTGAAAAAGATAAAAACTCGATCAGGTCTAAAATTAAGGCAATGGTACCGATCAATAAAGCTAAAAGTACGAGGTAGAATAAAATATTTCTCACAAACGGGTTTATTAATTTTCGGAGGTTAAAGTTAATTGATAGCAAGTAATATTGGAAAATTGAGCCTCTATTTTCTAGTAGGTAACTCCAACGTCATCTTGTATTTTCTGGCGCGATCGGGATAATCGGTAATAATGCCATCGACCCCAAGCCCGCGCATGGAGAGCATTTCACTTTCTTCGTTGACCGTCCAGGGAATAACACGGATTTTTTGTTTATGTAAATAGTTTACATCCTCTTTTTTCAATAGTTTATAATACGGGCTATAGATCGTAGGTGAAAATCCAAGGTTGGCAAGATTCGTTTGGACGGGTTTTAGATTCTCCACCAAGGCTGCCAATCGCACTTCCGGATATTTTTTATGCCAATACTGCAATACCCTGAAGTCGAAGGATTGAATCACCACACGGTTCATGGGTAGGTATTCATCAATCAACTTATACACGAGATCGGAAAACTCATTTACTGCCGGATGAAATTTACCATCGCCCTCGGGCAAACTTTTGATTTCAATATTATAATCGACTTCGTATTGCGTATAACTTTTAATGTGGCCTTCCACAGCAACAATCACATCCCTCAACAAGGGTTTTGAGACACGCATTTTCACTTGTTCGGGAAAACGTTCATTCCCTAATGAGCCACAATCAAACCCGCGAATTTCTTTATAGTCCATTTGATATATATTGAACTGCTTTTGATCATCGCCCTCATTAATTGCAGAACCATCGGGTTGCAGGCAAATTGCTGCCGACATCCAGGGTTCATGTGAAACGACTACTTGTTTGTCTTTTGTGATCACTACATCCAATTCAATAGTAGTGACACCTGAATCCAACGCCAATAAAAAAGCCGGGATAGAATTTTCAGGCCGCAGGCCACGGGCACCCCGATGACCTTGCAAATCAAATTTTGGTGTGTAAAACTGGGCGCTCACAGTTGTGGTGATTAGTAAGCCAATAAGTAAAAGACAAAAACGCATGTACGAAGATAATAACAAATAGTTTGTAGTTGGTAGTTGGTCCTATCAACTAATAACTACAAACTACCAACTGCGCAGCTATTCCCGGATCATCATCATGCGTGGCCCCCTTCTTCCGTTCATGCCCCCAAGTGGGTTCATTTGTTTGTTTAATGCATAGGTGAAACTGATCATCACAAAACGGCCTAAAGAGTTCATGATTTCCCGCTCCACATAGTTGTTGTTGGCAGACTGTGTGACACCCAGGTTTCTATCCAACAAGTTTACCACTGCCAGTTTTATCTCCCCACTATTTGCTTTCAAAATATACCTCGACAAAGAAATATTCAACAACGGTATTTTTTGTGTTTCCCCTCCTGCCTGGTTCGCATACACCAAATAATCGAAATTGGAATTAAGGTTGTAATGTTTAAAAAATGTAAAATTTCCTTCTGCGGTATAGGCCTGGTTTAGAAAAGACTGGTTTCTGCTCTCATCTTCATAAATAGAAAATTGATTGCTTAAATTGGCCCGCAGGCTGATATCAAAAACTTCTTTAAACCGATATTCATATCGAATGTTCCCGCCAATCACCTCATTCTGAATGGAACTCTGAACATCATCCAACAAGGAAAGATTTCTACTGTGGCGGGCATTCGCATTGATATTGATCCTGCTGCTGATTTTACTTATTGGGAATCCGAATGAGATATTTCCGTTGGCATTGAATGTACTTCCAAGGTTTACGGGAGTGGTTATGGTCCTATAGTCCTCATCAACAGTTTGTTTATTGACAATCGCATTGTCTGTGTACGTGGCATTTAACCGTGCAAAGAAACTTGTGAAAGTACCAGGGTTAAAAGACGAATAGTTCAGCATCCAACGATGGTTATAGGCTGTGCCCAGGTTTGGGTTCCCAACATATAAATTCAACGCATTGCTATTATCAATAACCGGGGACAATTGTTGAATGGTCGGCTCTTGAACAGAGGTCTCATAATTTAAATTCAAACGCTTCGTAGAGGTGAAACTATAATTAAAAAACACCGCAGGAAGGAAATTATTAAACTGCTTATCGATAGTTGCATCATTCAACCTTAACACTCCACTCAAATCCGTGAATTGATAGGCACCGCCAACCGTTACTGTATAATCTTTATGGTTGAATTTGATATTTGCACCTGCCCGTTGATAGAGATATTGGCTTGAATAACGATTGCTTAACAAGATGTTGAATGTTTCATTACCATTGCTGGTATCATATACATCCCGGTCGACATTGTTATCATTTATTCGAATGGAATAATTGGTTTCCAGGTACTTTCTGCCCCCAAGTGGCTCGGTGTATGAAACATTGACACCATAATTCTGGGTGCTGTTTTTCTGCGTGTTGCGTTGCCGTATTTCAACCAGCGAATCAGTTGGTGTTTTAAAGTAGGTAATGTCCTGATAAAGTTGACCCTTGTTATCAGTCTCATTCATTGAAAACAAAAGGTTGCTTGAGAGTGTCCGGCCTTTTTTGTTGAACCGGTGCCTGAATAAAAGGTTATTGTTAAAAGTAAGTGCATCACCCGCACCAATTGATCTCATTTCGCTTTGGTTTTGCAGTGTGCCGTCTTCAAAACTATTCTCACCAAAAGAATGTACATCCACATCGGTTTGGTTGTAGGTCAGGTATGAGGTCAGCTTTAATGAATTGACCGAATCAATCTTATGGTCCAGGGTAAAATTTATTCGATGGCTCGAATTTGTATTTTGTTGCTTACTGTCTTCATGATAATAAAGATCATCCCTATTTGGATAATAACTGATTCGATCTGTAGTCTTGTCCAAATCATGATCAATGAAATTATAAAAATAACTGCTCGTCAACTCCGTCTTCTTATTAAATACATCCGAAAAATTGAGACCTGCAGCATAGTTCGTCATCAGTCCATTTTGGCGTCCACCCGAATTGATGGGTATGCTACTACCGCCATCGCCACCAATTTGAATACGCATACCACCACCTCCTCCTCCGGAATTTAACCCTCCACTGTAGTTGAGATAGTCATTGATTGAAAACCCCTGCTCATTAATATTGTTGCCTTGACCAATAAATGAAAGTTGTTGCCCTTTTTTGAATCTGTTCAAACTTGCTTTTCCGGTATACCGCTTGTCTGTTCCAACACCACCCATCACGTTGCCAAAAACCCCGTTCCGTTTTTCTTCTTTCAGCTCCAAATTGATGGTTTTCTCGCGTTGCCCGTCATCAATTCCGGTAAATTCAGCCTGATCCGATTTTCTGTCAAAGACTTCAACTTTTTCAATTGCATCGGCAGGAAGATTTCGCGTTGCCAGTTTGGGGTCACGGCCAAAAAATTCACGGCCATCCACGGTTACTCTTTTCACCTCCTCGCCTTGCGCTTTTATTGTTCCATCATTTTCAACCTCCACACCGGGAAGTTTTTTCAGCAACTCTTCAACGTTGTCATTTTGTTTTGTTTTAAACGTTGTCGCATTGAACACGATGGTATCGCCTTTGATTTCTACCGGGGCTTTATCTCCCCGTACCACCACTTCATCTAATTCGGTCTTTGCTTCTTCCATTTTCGCAACACCGATATCCACTACCAGTTGATCGGCTGTGGGTACGACCCGGTATGAAAAAGTTTTATGTCCCACAAACGTAACCCGAAGCATATACTCTGCCTTGTTTACATTTTTCAATTCAAATGATCCATCGGCTTTTGAGGCGCCAAAGTTGACAAGTGAAGAATCCGTTGGGTTAAGGAGGATCACTGTTGCGGATGGCAACGGCTTATCATCACCATCCAGCACCTGGCCTCTGATTGAAATTTTTTGTGCCAGCGCAGCCTGGCTTATTAATAAAAGGGCAAAAATTATTTTCTTCATTGGCAATAAATTAAAAGAGGGTTTCGACAAGCTCAACCTGACAACTTCTACAGGCTTGCCTTAAGAACCTTTTAGCTCATACAAGTTCAACTTGACAAGTAGTGTTTTCAAGATGGCTTCAAATCAATTCTGGATGATCATTGTTCTCCCATCCCCGCCACGCTTTTGCATTTCCTCACGCATCATTGCGCGAAATTCCGAACCGGAAATTGGCGTTCCTCCGGAAGGTACTTTGATGTCTTTTTTTCCTAACACTTTTTCTTCAATTTTTAAGGCCACGATTGTACGTTCACCATTGTTTACATCCAACGCGAGGATTACCCCGGGCAAAGCACCATAGGTTTCCGGTCCCATAAACATTCCCAATTTATCTGTGTACCATGCCACTACTTCTGTTTTACGCTCTTCATCAGTATAGTATGCTTGCTTACATGCATACCCTAAAATCTCTTTTGTTCCGGTACCAAATTTCCAGGGCGTGATTTGAATCGTATCGGTGACCAAATACTTCTTGCCATTGAACTCTTGTTGGGACAACCGGATTTGATCTTCATGGTTTACATAAATTTCAGTTCCGGCACCGCCCATTCTAAGACGCATGCGTCCACCTCCGCCATTCGAACTAAACTCCGCATCTTCCTCCGCTTCCGCCTGGGGTTTATACATCGATTCTGCTCCGTTATAAAAGAGGTCTGCCTTGCGCACGATAAATTCAGGGATCATGCTTTTCATCGATTCCCTTTCCGGTGGGATTCTTTTCCACATATTCATGGTCGATTCATAGGTGATCACACCCTGTGTTTGTGCCATTGTGAAATGGGCAAAGATCACCATTACAATGGCCCCGGGGATACTGATTATTTTCTTCATGCTATTTAGTTTTGGGGATTCAAGATTTTAATGCTGTAAAACTAGGGCATTGGATGACAGAACATGGTTAATGGTTCTGAAAGCAATGTTAATTAATGTTAAAAGAAGAAGATTGTGCCATTGTTAGCCGTTACTTTTGCACCATGTCGGTTAAAAAAAACAGGCTTACGCTATTGTTAATGGCAGTCAGCATTCTGCTGCTGCTTGTGTTGCAATACTTTTGGTTAAAGAGTAGCTATCAAAATGAACGCGAACAACTGCGGAAGGAAACTTCTTCGCTGTTCAGAAATACAATTATGGTTATCCAAGATTCACTCATCCAACAGCGAATCAAATTCATACCGGATAGTCTGCATGGAGCCAGGGTGCAATATTGGAGAGAGCAGCATAGCCGGAACGATTCCGTACAATTGAATTTCCAGGATCGGGAAGCCCGCGTACAAATATTTGTCTCCGGTGACTCCCCCGATTCCTTGCAACGGATATTGCGGCCATTGACTGAACGTATGCAAGCAGGGCAACGAAATTTTGTGGTACGCCTGGACCGTGACTCACTGAACATGGATTCAGTTTTACTGGTATTAAAAAACACATTCACCAACAACGCTGTGAATTTGCCATTCACTATCCATAGACTAGATAGAGGTGAAGAATTAACATCGAATGACAGCATCGTTACTGACCCGGTCCGGTTTCCACCTTTTGAACGGTATGCGTTGGTTATTCCGAACCCACAACCCTTTCTGTGGAAGAAAATTGCCCCGCAAGTTTTGTTTTCCATTTTCCTGACCTTGCTCACTACTTCGTCATTTGTACTGATGTATAGAAGCCTGCGAACCCAACAAAAACTTATGGCCATTAAAAATGATTTTATCAGTAATGTGTCACATGAACTTAAAACACCTGTAGCCACCGTAAGTGTTGCCATCGAGGCGTTGAAGAATTTTCACGCGTTAAACAATCCGGCAAAAACTGCCGAGTATCTCGACATTGCCCAGAATGAATTAAACCGGCTCACGTTGATGACAGATAAAATTTTAAAGGCAGCCGTTTTCGAAAATCAAGGACTTTCTTTTCAAAAAGAAAAAGTTAATCTCACCGCAATTATCGAAAGTGTATTGGCTTCCCTAAAACTGGTGATCGAAAAACAAGATGCCGCCATTCATTTCAATGCAGGAAGTGAACTGTCTTTTGTGTTGGGTGATGACGCCCACCTTACTAACATGATTTACAACCTCATTGATAATGCACTAAAGTACAGTCTCGATAAAACAGAAATCACAATTTCTCTTTCTGAAAAAGAAAAAGAAATTGTTTTGTCCATTCAAGACAATGGCATTGGCATTGCCCCTGAGCATCACAAAAAGGTTTTTGAACGTTTCTTCCGCGTACCTTCAGGGGATATTCACAATACGAAAGGGTACGGGCTTGGATTGAGCTACGTAGCGGATGTGGTTGCAAAACATGGTGGCCGGATAAAAATTGACAGTGCATTGAGCAAAGGCAGTCGTTTTTACATTTATCTTCCAAACACAAATGGCTAAAGTAAAAATCCTGTATGTAGAAGATGAACCGTTCCTCGGACGCATCGTAAAAGAAAGTTTGGAAAGCCGCGACTTTGAAGTGGTGATGGTTACGGATGGAAAAGAAGCGCTATCACAATTCAAAATTTCAAAACCAGATATTTGTGTCCTCGATATCATGCTCCCCACAAAAGATGGCTATACCATTGCGCAAGAAATCCGAAAACTCAATCCTGCTATCCCCCTGATTTTTGTTACTGCCAAAACACAAACTGAAGATGTGCTGAAAGGCTTTGCAGTAGGCGGCAATGATTTCTTGCGCAAGCCCTTTAGCATGGAAGAACTGATTGCACGCATCCATAATTTACTTGCCATTTCAGGGAATGGAAATAAAACCACAGGTGAAAAGATCGCGCTAGGGAAATATGATTTTTATCCCAACCGGTACGAACTTCATTTTGATAAGGAAGTAAAAAAGCTTTCACACCGCGAAGCCAGCCTGCTTGAAGTACTTGCTTCATCGCCAAACAAAACCATCGAACGAAAAGAAATCCTATTAAAACTTTGGGGCGATGATTCTTTTTTCAATTCCAGGAACCTGGATGTGTACATCACCAAAATCCGGGACTATCTGAAAAATGATCCTGCCATAGAGATTATTACCATTAAAGGGATTGGCTATCGGTTTGTATTCGGTGATTAGGCCCTTCGGATTGAAAGAATAAACTAAATTGTGAAGTGTACTGGACTCGAACCAGTGACCCCTACCCTGTCAAGGTAGTGCTCTAAACCAACTGAGCTAACACTCCGAAAATTGCTACAAGTTGCAAGTTACAGGTTTAGATACTAATCTTCAATTAAAACACCCATCTTCCCTTTTTGATAATCGCGCATGGCCTCCATGATTTGTGTTTGGTTGTTCATCACAAAAGGACCATGACTAACCACTTCTTCATTCAAGGGCATTCCACTCAATAATAAGATGCGCGTATCTTCCAGTGCCTGAAAAGAAATCCCTTCCCCATCATTTTTGAAATGCACCACATGCAATTCTTCTACTAAACCAAAACCTTCCACTGAAATCTTTCCGTCCAGCAAATAGAGCATTGCATTGTGCCCGGCAGGAAGCGGGATTGAAATTTTCCCATCTTTCTTTGCTTCAATTGTTGCTGCGTTTATTGGTGAGTATGTGGGCACTCTCCCTTTTTTGTCAAACAAAGTACCTGCCACCACACGGCCCGCAATCAAGCCATCATCCGATTGGAAAATTTCCATGTCCCTTTTTTCAACCGGATAGTATGCGGGCTGTTCCATTTTAAACTTCGCGGGTGTGTTTACCCAGAGCTGCACAATTTCTTGCCGACCGCCAATTTCATGGATATCATCCGGTGGCCGCTCACTGTGGATAATGCCCATCCCGGCATTCATCCATTGCACACCACCTTCATAAATCACACTATCATTCCCGCGACTATCGCGATGATGCACGCCACCTTTAAATACAAACGTGACCGGGGAAAACCCGCGGTGCGGATGCGGGCCAACACCGGCATATTTCGGTGCCAGGTGCTTGGGGACTTTTACATTCGCATGGTGCAATAAAAGGAATGGGTCAATTTGTTGCACGTGTTGTGTAGGAAAGGGCTGCCTTACGGGCAACCCTCCCATATCAACAGTCTGCGCATATAGTAGTCTTGAAACAGTTCTGTTTTTCATTTTTTTTATTTCACCTCCATCGGTACTTCCACCAATAAAATTTTAGAATCTTGTTTTGCCACAATGGATACTTTTTCTGTTTCCCAAATACCAATGGCATCACGTTTGTTTAATTTTTTACCTGCTACTTCAAGCTCACCTTCTACCACAAAAACATACACGCCATTATTTTTTATGTTGAGCACATATTCTTTCTCAAAATCTTTTGAAAAGTCGGCCAACGAAATACAGGCGTCCTGGTTGATGGTAAGCGCGCTTCCGCCCGTTGGGGAAACAACTATCTGAAATTTATTTACCCGATCTTCTGGATGAAAGGTTTTTTGTTCATAGCGCGGGGCAATGTTTTTCTCTTTTGGAAAAATCCAAAGTTGGAAAAAATTTACAGGATCAGTTTTCGAAGCGTTAAACTCGGAATGTTCCAGTCCGGTACCTGCACTCATGATTTGCACATCATTGGTGGCGATCACTTCACTGGTTCCGGTAGTATCCTTATGCGCCAATGCACCGGCAGTAGGTATCGAAACAATCTCCATGTTATCATGCGGATGTTGCCCGAATCCTGCACCGCCTTTTACAACGTCATCGTTCAAGACGCGGAGTGCACCAAAGTGGATTTTAAGCGGATCGTAAAAACTTGAAAAACTGAAAGAATGATGGGAATCCAACCATCCGTGGTTGGCGTGGCCCCTTTCGTTGGCCGGATGAAAAATCGTTTTCATTAAAATTGAAGAACCCCTCCTGAGGGTTTTATTATTCTGCTCTTATAAACAGAAAGGTAAAATTTTAGTTCCGATAAGTAATCCGTTTGTTCAATCTTTTCTGTTTACCAACGCGAGCGATATTGGGAAATGTGGAGCTGGTTTTTACTTTTGGGAATGGTAAAATTCTACACCTGTTTTCAGCTCATTTTATTGGTGATCCTTTCGGGTTGCACCCCGAAAAATAATTTGCCAGTCGAGATTAACATTGTTGGCGCCATGCGAAATGTGATGATGAAAGGGCAACTCAGCGGGGCAATATCCCTGGATACGATCACGGAAAAATCACATCTCTATGGATTGGGGCCGATAGAATACCTGACAGGGGAAATTTTAATTGTTGATGGCCGTGCTTATAAGTCGACTGTAAAAAATGATTCGACTATGGTGGTGGAAGAAAGTTTTGATTTGAAAGCCCCTTTTTTCGTGTATGCAAATATCAACGCATGGAATGACCAAGCCCTCCCCGATAGTATTGGAACCATTCCACAACTTGAACATTACCTTGATAAAATTTTCGCAGGCCAGCATACGCCAGTTGCATTCAGGATTGAGGGCATTGTCAAATCAGCAAGTATCCACGTTCTCAACCTCCCCGAAGGCAGCAAGGTCCAATCCCCTCAAGATGCACATGCGGGACGGGTGGATTTTAAAATAGAAAATGAAGCCGTAACAATAGTCGGGTTTTTCTCCCGAAAGCATAAATCCATTTTCACCCATCATGATTCGTACCTGCACATGCACCTGATCACTTCCGACAAAATGAAGATGGGGCATCTGGATAAGGTCCGTTTGAAACCGGGGGGTTTTCTATGGCTTCCTTCAGAAAAATAGCTATTATAGAATAGTTGCGTACCTTTGCCCTTTACTTAACGCCCGCACAACATTCCCCTCTGTTATTAATGCGGGACCAATTAATCCAATACCATGCAATTTGAAGACTTAAAGATTATAGCGCCTATTATTAAAGCGCTTCACGAAGAACAATACGAAACCCCGACCCCCATCCAGCAAAAGGCCATTCCGCTTGTCCTGAATAGAAATGATGTATTGGGAAGCGCGCAAACCGGAACCGGAAAAACGGCAGCTTTTGCAATCCCCATTCTTCAACATCTCTTTCAAGATCGGGATGGGAATAAACCTTCCGGAAAAATCCATGCACTGGTTTTGACCCCCACCCGCGAGTTGGCGATTCAGATTGCCGAGAGCTTTACAGTCTATGGAAAATATACAGGAATCAGAAATACGGTAATCTTTGGTGGCGTTCCCCAACGATCGCAAGTGGAAGCTTTAAAAAAAGGAGTCGATGTATTGATTGCCACACCGGGCAGGTTGCTTGATTTAATCGATCAGGGATATATCCGGTTGAACGATATCAAGTATTTTGTGCTTGACGAAGCTGACAGAATGTTGGACATGGGCTTTATCCACGACATTCAAAAAATAATCATGGAATTGCCCGTGCGCAGGCAATCGCTTTTCTTCTCTGCAACGATGCCTGATAACATTGTTACGCTGTCGCGAAAAATTTTGAGTGCACCCAAGAAAATTGAGGTCAGCCCGGTTTCTTCTACCGCCAATACGATTCAGCAATATTTGTATTACACCAACAAAGCCACGAAGAAAGATTTATTGCTCCACATTTTAAAAGATCCAAAAATCGATCAGGTACTCTTGTTCTCACGAACAAAACATGGTGCTGACAAAATCGTTCGGCACCTGAAAAGCAAAAACATTAAAACTGCCGCCATCCATGGCGACAAAGCACAGAACCAACGTCAAAAGGCATTGACCTCATTGAAGGCCGGGGAGATCCGTGTGTTGGTAGCAACCGATATTGCCGCACGTGGTATTGATATCGATAAACTTAAACATGTTATCAACTACGACATCCCCAACATAGCTGAAACATACGTGCATCGTATTGGTCGATCCGGAAGGGCAGGTGAAGAAGGTATTGCGATTTCTATTTGTGAACCGGAAGAAAATGCTTTTGTCAAAGACATTGAAAAACTGATCAACAAAAGAATTGAAGTAGTAAAAGACAATCCCTTTCCCCAGACGGAAAAGGCAATGACCGAAAAGGAAAAGAAGGAATGGGAAAAAGAGAAGAACAGAAAAAAGATGGAGGAAATTGCTGCACGCAAGAAAAAGAAAAACAGTGTGGGCAGTTCAAAGTTTAGCAAACGAAGGTAAAATCCCTTAACATTAATATAATTAGGGGGTCGTCACTCTGAGTGTTAGCGAAGAGTCTTTGGGAATTTGTCACTGGCTATCAACTTGAAAGATTCTTCGGTCCCCGATATCCGTGGGCAAGCTGTACCTCCCTCTGAATGACGATCCCACCTAACGATACAAGTTGGGCACGAACCTTTGGCCTGTATTTGGGAAATGCCGCACGCAAGAAAGAAACAGTACGGCAGCTCAAAATTTAACAAACGAAGGTAAAGACACTGTAAGGATTTTTTTAGTGGATTTTCTCAAACAGGAAGGGGAACCCCAAAGACTCTTCGCTTACGCTCTGAATGACGATGCAACCTAATCGTCATTCAGATGGAGGCACAGCTTGTGCACGGATATCGGGGACTGATGAATCTTTGTGGTATTCCTACCCGTTTTATTTTGGGCAAATTGATGACTACGGATTTTAGCGCTTCTCTGGTTTACCCACCGGAATTTGTGAATAACCACGAATAAAATTCCGCAATTAACAGAGATATAGTACCTCCGAAAGCGAACAACTACAATCAATCACTTTTTCAATACTTGATTATCGAAATTTGCCGTTTATTGAGTCTCAACAATGAACTACATACTCACCATTTTTTTCCTTCTTATCCTATCCCCAGCCCTGGCGATCGAAGACATTGCTGCACAAGTGGTGGCGGTTCACGATGGCAACACCCTTACTATTAAGGTTTCCGATGGGGAAACGTTTGAGGTTTTGCTTTTTGGAATCGACAGTCCCGAGTTAGGACAAGCCTACGGAAAAGACGCGAAATTATTCCTGGAGAAAATGGTGCTGAAGAAAAAAGTGACGGTAGCGTTTCACGGAAAAGACCGCACCGGAAAAAGGTTTGCCGTTATCCTTTTAAAAAATGAAGACGACCCACGCGTTGAATTATTGAAAGAGGGCCTCGCCTGGACTGTTGAAAAAAATGCACCACAAGAATTGGAACCCTACATCCGCTGGGCACGCGCCAAGAAAAAAGGACTTTGGGTAGAAGAAACACCTACCCCGCCCTGGCAATTCCGCAGGGAACAAAGCATGGCTGCCCCCAAGTCCAGCTAACCATTTGTTTGGGTATTGGGCAATTCATCGAATATTCACTAACTAGTTATACTATTTCGGCATCAATTCTGTTACTAGGGCTGAAGCTATGCAAACAAAAACCTTTTTTGTAATCCTATTACTTACTCTTTCTTTCGGAGGCTTTGCGCAATCCAAAAAGAAAAAAAAGAAGCAAGAACGTGAGTCGACCATGCAAGGCCCGACTTCCTTAACACCTGCACCAAAAAACGAGCGGGTGTATGCACCTTCCAAGAAAACCAGAAATTCAAAAAACAGCCCCACCTTTTCTGCGGAAGAAGATTTTCGCAAGCGCATGGAATTAGTGGTGAAGCAAAAACGAAAAGCAGAGAAGGAAATGATGAAGCCCCAATATTCCGATCCTTCCTACTTCGGCCATAAACGCCCACCAAAAAAAAATACACGCAAAAAAATGAAGTACTGCAAAGAGTGCGGGATCAGGCACTAACAGGCAAGAATGCACGGTGACACGAACACAGATTCGATTTTTAAGAAAATTTGTACCTTTAGTGAAATAAATAAAAATGGGCTTAGCATTGACAAGTAAGACTCTTGATAAATACTTTGGATTTCTATCACGATTAGACAATAGGTCTAAGAAGAAACTGATAATTAAGTTGACTGAATCTATCGAAGAAAAAGAAAAATCAAACGTTAGCCTCAAAGATTTGTCTGGGGCATGGGAAGATTATCGAGATTCTGATGAGATTATCAAAGAAATCAGAAATTCAAGAATTAATAAAAAAGATAATATTAATCTCTAGTGAATTATCCCCCAGTACACCCGCCCATTGAAAGAAATACCGCAGTGAAGAATGAAGAAGCCCCAATATTCCGATCCTTCCTACTTCGGCCACAAACGCCCACCAAAAAAACTCCCGCAAAAAAATGAAGTATTGTAAGGAGTGTGGGATCAGGCACTAGAAGAAATGCCACACTTCTTTAAATTTTCAAATTACCTTACCGTAACAGGCTTCGTAAATTTCTTTTAGATATTGTTGAGCTTTATCAGCCTCCGTATTAGTCACCTTGAAAGTTGTGTATCTTGAATAGCGAGATTTATCATCTAACCACTTATATTTTGCGGCAATTCCAAGTGGGAGTTTTTCAAATACAAGTCTTTCTCTAGATGAGTGACGTCCATTCATCTTGTATGCAGACTTTACTTCACTGATATTTTTACAAAGCTTTGTTGATACTTCACAGGGTAGAATTTTATCTTCAACAAAATGAATAGCGGAATAAAATGCAGTTGTTATTACCCAATCGTAGTACTTCTTCCCACTAAAAAGTTCACCCGAAAGCATCTTATTCCTTTCTCCGTGTAACTTCTTTTTACTCACAGATGATTAATAGTTTTCTACATACCCAAAACCATCTTCCTTTAACAACTTCTCATCAAGATTATCACTCGACAAGAATCCAATATCTAAAGGCTCATTAAATAATTTTGTAAATATGTTCTTATTCTCGTAAACTTTGGAGTAAGCAACCTCTACGAAAGAATCGTCATTCAGGAATTCATTACAAACGGAAATAATAACACTTGGACGTTTTGGAGATAGGTTAATGTACAATCCCGATACCTTAAATTTTTTTTCTTCTAAAAATGAAATTACATTCTTTGATAGAATATAAATTTGATTCGCTTTCTGGGTAAATTTTTCAATCTCGTTTGATACAATAAGCTTTAAGAATTCACTTTTACCGGATTTTTTACCGTCAGAAAATCCTTTATTGTATGCTTCAGCGACAACATCAACATGATAGTAACCCTCAGTACTTCTAGATTTAACCTCTCCCTTAAAAGAATCTAAGTATTGATAGAATAAGTCAGAATTACTAGCTGGAACTGGAACGCTCATTTGTGGGACAGTTTTGGGTTGCAAAAATAATTCTAAAGTTGAATATAAAAAACAATTGTCAATATGTTCGCAAAAATGGCAATTACAAAACTATGTTTTTTCCTTAATTTCAGAATCAAACCAAATTAGGTTCCAAAACGTTCAAAAAAACAGATTGGCTGAGCCCTTCCTTCAAATGACGGGTAAGTGACGGGTGAATATTGCATCATTCGGTTCAACCTTGCCCGTTAAACGTGTATCATTGTCTGCCGATCAAAACTTCAAATCTTTTAAATTATATTTTTTATGAAAATGAAAATAGCAGGGATAACCATGTTCTGTTTAGTAGCCATTTTTTTCTATCTCGGTGTGCGCACACCTTCATTGTCCGATAACCACGGAAAAATGGATACGCACTTATATTTGAGTGATAGCATCAACCAACCTTTGATCGTTGCCTTTGGTGGTGGCGATGGCGGAAATGACTGGGAGCGAAATTACTTGAAGGATAAACGTGATTCACTACTGGCACATGGTTTTGCCGTGCTCGCGATAGGATATTTTAAAACAGAAAATTCAACCGGTTCGCTTGACCGCATTTCACTCAATGCTATTGCCGACACTATTTTAAGTATTGCCATGCGAACGCCACAAATCGATACTACACGTATTATTTTGATGGGCGCTTCCAAAGGAGGTGAATTGGTGTTGAACCTGGCCAGTCGGTTTTCATGCTTCAAAGGAGTGATTGCCCTTTCAACTTCTCATGTCAGTTTTCCGGCCCTCACGCTTTCCGCCAATACCTCTTCCTGGATGTACCATGACAAGGAAGTAACGTATGTGCCCGCTCCCTTCAAAACCATCTGGCCCGCATTGAAGGGGGATCTGCTTAGCGCCTTTTCAATGATGCTGGAAAACACAACAGCAGTTGCGCAAGCAGAAATTGAAGTTGAAAAAATCAACGGCCCTATATTAATTCTTTCAGCGGATCAGGATGAGCAGTGGCCCGCCACAAAAATGTCGCACCAACTAGTGGAGCGATTGGAGCAGAAAAAATTTTCACACTGGTATGAACACATTGTGCTAAAGGGGATGCATGTGGAGCCGCTGAACCACTTTGATAAGGTCTACGCATTTCTGGATGAACTTGATGGCAAGGACTGAGTGTTAATTGTAATTACCAAAATTTATCTCCAAGCACTTCTCTTGCTCATTTGAATTCATTTTATTAGTACCTTTATATTATGGACTAAACGCTAAGAAAAGAATAACAATTGATCCTGCCATTTGCCATGGTAAACCAATAGTTAGAGGAATGCGATGGCCGGTGGAAGTCATTCTAGATATGCTGAGCTCTGGAATGACGTCAGAACAAATTATTAAGGATCATCCTGAACTCGAAAAAGAGGATATTATTGCGTGTTTAAATTATGCCCGTCTTTCGGTTTCAGGTGAGGCCTTACCAACTTGAGACAAAGTGGGATTTCTGTGCGATGTCCATATTACAATGAAGCTATCTAAGCGGCTTGAACATATCGTTCATGATCGAAATCAACAAGGATAGTTATTGGGTAATAACCAAATAAGCTAGAAATGAACATGCAAAAACCAGCCATCGAAATAAAACCCTACGAAGAAAAATTCAAAGCACAACTCCTTTCGGTTTGGGAAAAATCTGTGTTGGCTACACACGATTTTTTAAGTCCGGAAGATTTTATTTCCATCAAAGAAATTGTCCAAACCATTGACTTCAATGCGTTTGATGTGTATTGCCTGCTGCACGAAAACAAGGTTGTTGGATTTATTGGAGTAGCCGAAAGAAAAGTAGAAATGTTGTTTCTTGATCCGGAATATTCAGGAAAGGGGCTGGGCAAAAAACTAATGGGCTTCGCATTCACCAACCTCAACGTAAACAAAGTGGACGTAAACGAGCAAAATCTAAACGCTGTGGGCTTCTACAAAAAACTGGGCTTTGAAACCTATGAACGAACCGAGAAAGACGACCAGGGAAAAAACTATCCTTTGTTGAGAATGGAGTTGCATTTATAAATTTTTTCCTATCTTTCGTAATGCAAAGTCATTTCAAAAGAGGAAATCGGATAATTTTACTCATTACCGTTCTCGCGATCACAACATTTTACGGTTGCAAACCTTTGTATGTCCCGAATGTTGTTAACACACCCATGTTCAGCAATAAAAACGAATTTCAGGCTGCCGTACATTTCGGTACAGCCGGTTTCGATCCGCAACTTGCGTATGCCGTAACCAACAATATCGGCATTATGGCAAACGGAAGTTTTGAAATTTTCGAAACAACAGACACAGCCGTTACCTTTCCCCATAAACATTCTTTCGGTGAACTTGGAATTGGCTACTACACGAAGCTATCGGGAAAGCAACGTTTCGAAGTGTATGGAGGCTATGGTATTGGCAATATCAAATTCGAAGATTCTGACAATAACAATAATATTCCCTTTGAAGTAAAAGTGAAAACGAACCGGTTCTTTATACAACCGGCCTATGGCATCACCACAGAACATATCGATTTTAGCGTTGCTTCACGTTTTATTTGGGTGACTGGTGAGGGCGGGACTGACGTGAAATATACCCAATCATTTTGGGAGCCCGCTGTTACAGGCCGATTTGGTGGTGCCAATGTAAAAGGTGTAATCCAGGCAGGGTTATCCTTGCCTTTCCGCGAACGTGTTTATATTGATTATGAACCTTTTCTTTTCTCCGTTGGCATTCAGGCAAACTTCGGTAAAATTTTTGACTAGACGCGATTTGACTTTAAGCCCGGTCTAATTTGTAATCACCGATTCAGTTTTCATAGACATTGGTATGGTCATGCCATCCGGTAGTTGGGCATTGGGTTTTACCACCGTGTCCCCGCTCAAATTTTGATTTATTTTCGCCTCTATTGTCCAACCTGTTTTCGGATCGATTTTTATTTCAGAAACCATATTCCCCGTTAAATCAATTTTCATTTCCATGCCGTTTGATTCCATGTATTCGTCCGTATCAACTGTTTTTACTTTTGAATTCCCTTTGATCAAAACATAATTCGGATTTTTCTCAGCATATTTATAAACAGTCGTAACATTCGCGGTCATTCCGGATTCCAGCTTGGTTTCAATGGTCCATTCATCGCCAATGGCAACCGCACGGTCCGGAAAAATAGCCGACACCATTTCAATATTCCCGCGTAGTCCGGCTTCCCCATACGACTTTTCAAGTTGTGTTTTTATCTGTTCCAATTGTGCTGCAGGTATTTCAGAAAACTTATTGAATACGGTTTCAAACAGTGCATCAATGTTTTTAACCGACAATACTTTTCCCCTTTTGGTCATGGTTACATAAAATGGCTTGTCTAACATCTCTTTTAAAATTGTTGAGAAAATGTCGCTTTCATCCTGCTTGTCTGAACTGAATTGCATTTCACCCTGTGGCATTTTCATGCCAATATTCAGGCGGTTATACTCCGCTTCCATTTCATAATTGTTGTCCGCAAGGCTTTTTACTTTATATGACATTTCGCCTTCAATCGTCATCAAGATCTCCATTTCTTGTCCGCCAAACTCTTGAACAATGGTTGCTTTTGATACCGTGGTCTGTTTATATACTTTCCCTACTTCAAGGTTCAGTTTTAAATCTGCTTTTTGGGCAAAGCATTGACTTAAGATTAGTAGTGTGGCAATGGTGCTGAAGAATTTTTTCATCTGGTTATCGCTTGGTTTGAATTTTATACAAGGTGCCCGCCCGCTACTTTCGAACAATAAACGCCAACAGTTGGGCAAGGCTTAATTGTAAACGAATGTAAATAAATTTTTGCAATCCCAATCAACTTTGAATTACAGCTTCAAATAAAATGAATCCACATCAATTTCAAACGGTTGAAATCCTTTACTTCCACGAGCATTGTCATTCTTGCCTCCACATCGTAACTTGAGCCGGTGAAGCTCAATCGCTATATCGAACATACTACACTCAGTCCAACACTTACGGTATCGGATATCGATCAATTAGTTGACGAAGCAAAAAAATTCGATTTGTTCGGTGTTTGTGTTCCTCCTTTTTGGGTAAAGCGCGCGAAGCGCGAAATTGGCAACAGCCCCGTTCAATTGGTAACCATTGCCGGATTTCCATTAGGCTATAACATGACGGAAACAAAGATCGATGAAATCAAACATGCACTTCACAATGGCGCGGATGAAATTGACCTGGTGTGGAATCTGTCTTCTTTTAAAACAGGAATGGGATGGGAGAAAATTGAAATAGTAAAATGCGGCAAACTTGTTCATGATGAACAAAAAATATTGAAGGTAATTATTGAAACTGCTTACCTGAATGAAAAAGAAATAGTCCGGGCCTGCAAAATCTGCGCAGATGCCGGTGCCGATTTTGTAAAAACATCCACAGGCTTTGCTTCCAGTGGAGCAAACGTTGAACACATCGCCTTGATGCGAAAAAATTTACCTGAATCCGTGGGAATAAAAGCCTCCGCGGGAATAAAAAATTATGACCAGGCCCGCGAAATGATCCAGGCCGGTGCTGACCGCATCGGTACATCCTCCGGAGTTGCCATTGTCACTGACCCAAGAAATAATCCTTAAAAAAAATGAACAACACATTAGCATCTATTTTCCCAACGGAAAATGAAATCCCTGAAGCTTTTAAAATCCATGAAGTAGTGGAACAACGAGAATACCTCATCAATGGAGAGCTTCGTATTTGGGATGGAAAATTAAATGAAGTATTGAGCCCGGTATTTATAAAAGAAGGGGAAACATTCACACAAAAAGTATTGGGGCAAACACCCTTGCTTACAACAAAAGAATCATTGGAGGCGTTGGATGCAGCCGTAGCGGCATACGATCTCGGGCATGGCGACTGGCCAACAAAAAGCGTA
Organism: uncultured Roseivirgaceae bacterium; assembly: GCA_964398945.1. Lineage (GTDB taxonomy): Bacteria > Bacteroidota > Bacteroidia > Cytophagales > Cyclobacteriaceae > JBGTGG01. The sequence goes on from CAYNOT010000007.1 coordinate 34,524, forward strand.
ATGGACCGCATCAACCACATTGAGGATTTCTTACGACTGATGCGTGAAAAAAGAACAGAGGTTGTCAATTTATTGATGTGGGAAATCGGGAAACAGAAAAAAGATTCAGAAAAAGAATTTGACCGCACGTGTGATTATATCACCGATACCATCAACGCATACAAAGACCTGGACCGGAACTCCGCAAAGTTGGTGGAAGAGCAGGGGTTTATGGCACAGATCAGACGTGTCCCACTCGGAGTCGCGCTTTGTATGGGCCCTTTCAATTATCCGTTGAATGAAACCTTTACTACGTTGATCCCGGCACTGATCATGGGAAACACGGTGATCTTTAAACCAGCGAAGTATGGCGTGTTGTTGATCCGGCCATTGCTGGAGGCTTTTCAAAAATCTTTTCCTGCAGGCGTTATCAACATCATCTATGGAAAAGGCAGGGAAACCGTAGGTGCGTTAATGGAAACCGGAAAGCTTGATGTATTCGCGTTTATCGGAACGAACAAAGGTGCCAATGATTTAAAAAAATTACATCCCAAACCACACCGCATGAAAGCGATTTTAGGATTGGACGCTAAGAATCCTGCCATTGTACTTCCTGATGCAGACCTGAACAATGCCGTTGCGGAATGCCTGGCCGGTTCACTTTCGTTCAATGGTCAGCGCTGCACTGCATTGAAAATCCTTTTTATACATCGCAGTCTGGTCGACTCCTTTATTGAAAATTACAATACCTCGCTTAAAAAATTAAAATCAGGAATGCCATGGGAAGATGGCGTTTCATTGACACCACTTCCTGAACCCGGCAAGGTTGACTATTTAAATGACCTGGTGGCAGATGCCAAAAAGCATGGAGCTTCGATTATGAACGATGGTGGTGGAGAAAGCGCCCATTCATTTTTTTATCCGGCTGTTCTTTATCCGGTGAATGAAAAGATGAAAGTATATTCCGAAGAACAATTTGGCCCGATTGTTCCGATTGTTCCTTTTGATGAGGATGAGGAAGCTATTCAATACGTTGTCAATTCAAACTTCGGACAACAAGTGAGTATTTTTGGAACCGATTCCGTTCGTGTTGCGAAATTGATGGATGCATTTGTAAACCAGGTGGGCCGCATCAACTTAAATGCGCAATGTCAACGGGGGCCGGATTCATTTCCATTTACCGGAAGGAAAGATTCTGCAGAAGGAACGCTTTCTGTTGCGGATGCACTTCGCGTCTTCTCTATTCGCACTATTGTTTCCACGAAAGCTATTGATTCGAACAAAGAAATTATTAGTAAGATTATCCATAACCGGGAGTCTGCGTTCTTGAGCACGGATTATATTATTTAAACCTTTGTTATCCTGTAATCTCCTTTGTGCACCTTGGTATATCTTAGTGGAATAACTTTTAAATTATTCCACAGGGTTACAAAGTAATCGAAGGTTCACAAAGAGGTTTTTTACGGGATGCAAAGAAATAAAATGCTATTTATAGTATAACGAATTAGCTAATTTTCAAATTAGAAATCAGCAAATTATTTTGGTCAACTTCTCTATCTATATAAAAGGCAAAGTCCAGGGTGTTTTCTTTCGCGTTTCCGCGAAACAAGAAGCCGATCGACTTGGATTGACAGGCTACGTCTGCAACCAGGCGGATGGAAGTGTGTATGCCGAAGTGGAGGGGCAAGAAGAAATTATTGAAGAATTTATCCATTGGTGCTTCAAAGGACCCCCGAATGCGAGTGTCACAAACGTCTATTCTGAAAAAGGCCAGCTTAAAAATTTCAAAACATTTGATATTCGTCATAGTGATTGAAAGACGGATTCAGTAAGTTGGAAAACCAAAAGTGCTTTCTAAATGGACGTATTCGCAAAATTTCTGGGTGCCACCGGCACGGTCACGGGCTCCCGGTTCCTGATTGAGCTCGATGGCTTTCGCTTTCTTTTTGATTGTGGATTATTTCAAGGATTGAAAGATGTCCGCAGTCGTAATTGGGAAGAGTTCCCCATTGACCCCAGTACTATTGATGCTGTTGTGCTAAGCCATGCACATATTGACCACACGGGCTACCTGCCAAAATTGGTAAAGGAAGGTTTTTCAGGGCCTGTCTATTGCACTCACCCAACAGCCGATTTAATGGAGATCATGCTCACGGACTCTGCCCGCTTGCAGGAAGAGGAAGCAAGGTATGCCCAACAAAAAGGATATTCAATACATGAGCACCCCAAACCGCTGTATACTGAAAAAGATGCGCTGGAGGTTTTTCCATTAGTGAGGTCATTTGGTTATAAAGAAGAAATAAAAATACACGAGGCTGTTACTTTAATTTTTCATGATGCCGGCCATTTGCTTGGCTCCGCTATTACGGAAGTTTTTATTCAAGGTAAAAACCAACGCAAAAAAATTGTCTTCTCTGGCGATTTGGGTAGGTACACGCAAGAATTAATGCATCCCCCCACTAGCATTAGCCAGGCTGATATTTTATTCATCGAATCCACATATGGAATTAAGGATAATCCGGTTGATGATCCTGCCGCAGACTTTATTCGCATCGCCAACGAAGCCAGTGAGCGTGGTGGAGTGTTGTTGATTCCTGCTTTTTCCGTTGGACGAACACAAGCAATCCTGAATACACTTCACCATTTAATGAAGGAAGACAAAATCCCGGACTTACCTGTGTACATTGATAGCCCAATGGCGATCTCCGCCACGTACCTTTTTTTTAAACATCCAACTTATCATAAGGCACCTATCAATCAGAAAGAATTCGCACATGAAATGGAAACCAATATGCTGGTGTTTGTACGCACTCCCGAACATTCAAAAAGTTTAAATGACATTAAAAAGAATGCGATTATCATTTCCGCCAGTGGGATGATGACCGGGGGAAGAATTATGCACCATCTTTTTCATCGGCTAAAAAATCCAAACGACACCTTGCTCATTGCCGGCTATCAGGCAGAAGGAACACGGGGAAGAAGAATTGTGGATGGCGAGGAGACGATAAAAATATTCGGGGAAAAAGTGCCCGTGAATTGTAAGGTCGAGAATATTACTTCTTTGTCGGGGCATGCCGATAAGGAAGAGCTGTTTAGATGGATGGGCAATTTTAAAGTCCATCCAAAAATCACTTTTACCATACATGGCGAAAGTGATACTGTTGAACAGTACGCGCAAAGTATTCGTGACCGGTTACATTGGAATGTCGTAACGCCACATTATTTAGAAACCGTGGCATTGTTCAAAGGAATTTAGGCAACTTTCAATTGTTGGATCCCTTTTTCAGGATGGATCTTTACCTGAAAGAACTGTGTGAGAAAAGATTGCATGCGATTATCCACCATTACTACCGGGCTATCGACCGGATAGAAGACCGTTAAATCCAGTACCGCTCGAAGGAAATTTTTGTCTTTGCAAAACTTCCTGGTCCAGCGCTTGAACTCCTCGCCCCACTCTTCCTGATATTTCTCTGCATCCTCCTTTTGTTCAAAAATGAATTCCAACTGGTTATCGGAGTAATGGGAGTAGCGGAAAATCCCCATCAGGTGAAGGTAAAATTCATTGAGATGGCAGAAGTCATTGGTCTCATGATCCTGAATACCTTGTGCCATCGAGTCCATAATCCCAAGTGGATTTTGGTGAAGCAGGTATTCTACTTTCACATAATCAACTAAATACTGGAGCAGGGTTTCCTGCATGGAAAGTTGTACTCTTTCCAAAATGTAATTCTTGTCGCGTGGAAAATACTTTCGAATCACCGGCTAGTGGGTTATGCAAAAGTAATAAAAAAATTGGTAGAGCCGCACAATTGTGCGGCTCTACCAATTGTGCGTTTTAAAATTTTTCCGCACTCGCTGATTCAAAGGAGTGTTCATACGGATGGGGTATTTGTCCGCTGAGCATGGAGCCTGCCGGTATTGATGGATAAATCTCTTCAAATGTTTTTACCTCATTCATAAAAACCCTTCGCATGATCTGATGACGGTTTAACTTATCAGGATGATCAACACCGGAAGCAGCCATCAACTCCACGAAACTCTCAACCGTATGCTTATGGAAATTCGCAATCCTGTGTTTTTTGTTTTCAACAACCAACCCATTTGCCAGCGATGGGTTTTGCGTGGCCACACCAGCCGGACATGTATTGCTATTGCATTGCAATGCCTGAATGCAACCTACGGCCATCATCATGGCACGGGCGCTTGCGCATAGGTCTGCCCCCAAAGCAAAAGCCCGGTACATGTGAAAGCCGGTCAGGATTTTTCCGGAAGCCACAATTTTTATATGCTGGCGAATTCCAAAACCAATCAGCATGTTGTCTACAAAAGCCAGCGCGTCCATCATGGGAGTGCCGACAAAATTCGAAAATTCCGGTGGGGCGGCCCCTGTTCCACCTTCCCCTCCATCCACCGTGATGAAGTCAGGATAGATATCCAATTCCGCCATCGCCTTGCAAATAGAAATGAATTCACTTTTCCTTCCAATACACAACTTGAAGCCTACTGGTTTTCCTTCCGAAAGATCACGCAGTTGTTTGATAAAAAGGATCAATCCTTTTGGTGTGTTGAAAGCACTATGATACGGAGGGGAAAAAATGGTGATGCCCGGCTTCACGCTGCGGATGGCCGCGATCTCCGGGGTGTTCTTCTTTGCGGGAAGAATCCCCCCGTGCCCCGGCTTTGCACCTTGCGATAATTTCAATTCAATCATTTTTACTTCCGGCCGCAATGCGTTCTTCTTGTATACTTCCGGTGAAAAATTTCCATTTTCATCACGTGCACCAAAATATCCAGTTCCTACCTGCCAGATTAAATCACCACCATACTTGGTGTGGTGCGGACTAATTCCTCCTTCGCCTGTGTTGTGTGCAAACCCACCAATTTTTGCCCCTGCGTTCATGGCTTCTACCGCATTCCCCGAAAGGGAACCAAAACTCATGGCTGAAATATGGAGCACACTGGCTTGATAGGGTTGTTTACAATCCTTGCCTCCAACTGTAATCCTTGGATGATGGTCCATTGTATGGAAATCATGTGGCACAACCGAGTGGCCCATCCATTCATACCCTTCTGCGTACACATTCAATTGTGTACCAAAAGGCGTGGTGTCAACTTGTTTTTTTGCACGCTGGTAAATCACCGATCGATCCACCCGATTGATTGGTGTTCCGGTTGTGTCCGACTCAACAAAGTATTGCTGGATCTCCGGACGAATGGATTCGAGCAAGTACCGTAACCTTCCCACAAGCGGATAATTTCTTCGAATTGCACGTTTCTTTTGAAGAATGTCGAACACACCCAACAAAATCAATGGAACAACAATCACAAATCCGTATAACGCATTGGCCCAATAAGAAGACCAAAAAAACAGCAACGCTGTAACAACAACGCTGGTAATGATAAAATTTCTTCTCATAGGTGAGGGGTTAACAATACCCTAATTACAAGTAAAATCAATATTTTACAAAACCCGGTACTAAATAAGGTTTGGCAATTGTTAAATGAGGTGCCAATTGTTCTTCAAAACCTTCAAAAACACTTAATCACCGTTATTGCGAAAGGCTGTTTATTGCGTTCACTATTTCCCGGAAGCCCGGCAAGAATAATGCGGATTGGATTAATTCGGCTGAAAGATCAAAAGTGTTTTTTCGATAATATCGCAACATTCATGCATCTGCTCTTCGGTCATTACCAATGGTGGCGCAAAGCGGATTATATTTCCGTGTGTGGGTTTCGCCAACAAACCACCTTTCGCCAGTTTCACACAGAGGTCCCACGCAGTGCTGCTTTCCGGTGTATCATTGATCACCACGGCATTCAACAGTCCTTTCCCGCGCACGTGTGTCACCAAATTCGTTTTTACCATTAAGGCTTTCATCCGATCACGGAAAATTATCCCGAGGCGTTCTGCATTTTCTGCAAGTTTCTCATCCACTACTACTTCAAGTGCTTCAATGCAAACCGCAGCCGAAAGTGGATTGCCACCAAAAGTGGAACCATGTTCGCCCGGTTTCAACACCATCATAATGGCATCGTCTGCCAACACAACCGAAACGGGCAACACACCACCCGACAATGCTTTTCCTAAGATCAACAAATCGGGCTTTACATCTTCATGATCGGAAGCCAACATTTTTCCTGTACGGGCAATGCCGGTTTGGATTTCATCCATCATCAACAATACATTCCGCTTGCGGCATATTTCTTCCGCAGCTTTTAAATATCCTTTTGAGGGAACATACACTCCGGCTTCCCCTTGAATCGGTTCAATCAACAATCCGCACACATGTGGGTTCGCCAATGCCTTTTCCAATACTTCCACATTATCGTAATCGACAATTTCAAAACCGGGCATAAACGGACCGAACCCATTGCGTGCAAGCGGGTCTGTTGATCCGGAAATAATCGTTGTGGTACGTCCATGAAAATTTTTCTTTGCCACTACAATTACTGCCTGGTTTTCAGGAATACCTTTTACTGTATAGCCCCATTTTCGCGCAAGCTTAATAGCCGTTTCATTGGCTTCTGCACCACTGTTCATGAACAATGCTTTTTGATACCCAAAAAGATCGCACACATATTTTTCTGCAAGCCCGAGTTTATCATTATAGAAAGCCCTGGAGGTAAGCGTCAATTCTTTTGCTTGTTTGATCAAGGCATGGATAATGCGCGGGTGGCAATGTCCTTGATTCACCGCGCTGTAGGCAGAAAGAAAGTCAAAATATTTTTTGCCTTCAACATCCCATAAAAAAACCCCATCGCCTTTGCACAGTACTACCGGTAGCGGATGGTAGTTGTGCGCACCATAATGTTCTTCCAACGCAATGGCTTGCTGGCTCGATAATATTGATTCTACCATAACTTTTGAATTTGGGCTCCGCGGTTTGCTTAACAGTTCCAAAACTAAAAGAGGTTGGAGCGGAATTGAAAAGCAAACTGTTTAATATTTATTCAAATCTAACGTTAAAAAGTCAAAAAATGACATGAAATGGCTATTAAGGAGCACAACAACCATTTAACTGGATTGATCCGGCCACACTCCCAAAATTGCCACAACATGCAGACAGATGTCCTTTGAAAACCAATTGTGACATGAATTGTCTGTATCAATTCGCAAATTGCCCGTGCTTGTGGATATTAAAAGATAAATTTGCCTTATGGAAATCATTTTTTTGCTCGTGGGAATTGCGGTTGGTGTTTTGGCCGGATGGCTTTTTGCCCGTTATCAGCATTCCGCTTCCACTCAAAACACATCTTCTGTACTTTTTGAAGAACAAGGGCGTGTAAAAGAACTCACCGGACGCTTGACAGAACTAAAAGCAGAAGTTGAAAAAGAAAGGAGAACGGTCATTGAGCTAAACTCAAACTTATCCACTACGGAAGCCGATTACCGAAACCTGCAAGAAAAACTCAAAGACCAAGAGAAGGAACTTAATTCCCTTCAGGAAAAATTTACCGTGCAGTTTGAAAACCTGGCCAACAAAATTTTCGATGAAAAGAGCAAAACGTTTACCGAACAAAATAAATCCAACCTGTTTGATATCCTGAAACCGCTTGGTGAAAAGATCACCGATTTTGAGAAGAAAATTGATACCGCGCACAAAGAAAGCATCGAAAAAAATGCAGGCTTGTTCAATGAGTTGAAAAACTTAAAAAGCCTCAATATGCAAATGAGCGAAGACGCGAAAAATTTAACGCGTGCTTTGAAAGGCGACACCAAAACACAAGGTGCTTGGGGCGAATTTATTTTGGAAAGCATCCTTGAAAAATCCGGACTTGAAAAAGGAAGGGAATATTCCGTGCAGGAATCCTTTACCAATGCCGAAGGAAGACGGCAACAACCCGATGTGATCGTGAAACTTCCGGAAGACCGCCACATCATCATCGACTCGAAAGTAAGTTTGACAGCCTACAATTTATACATCAATACAGAAACCGATCAGGACCGCACAATGTACTTGAAGCAACACCTTCAATCGATGCGACAGCACATGCGGATATTGGCGGATAAAGAATATCAGAAAAATTATTCCGATAACGGATTGGATTTTGTGATCATGTTCGTTCCGCTTGAACCCGCCTACATGCTGGCCATCCAACACGAGAATGGCCTGTACGAAGAAGCCTTTGAAAAGCGGATTGTTTTTGTGAGCCCTACCCTGTTGCAACCTTCGCTTCAATTAATAAAGAGTGCCTGGAAACAGGAGTACCAAAACCGGCATGCGCTGGAGATTGCCAACAAAGCCGGAAATTTGTACGATAAGTTTGTGGCATTTACCGATGATCTTGTTTCGCTTGGAAGGCATTTGAACAACACCCGGAAATCGTATGAAGATTCCATGAACAAATTGACTACCGGAAGTGGCAATTTGGTTAGGCGTACCGAAGAGCTTAAAAAACTTGGCGCAAAAGCCGGTAAATCCATTGATCAAAAACTGCTGAACCGCGCGGAAGACCAGGCCGATTTGTTCGAATAATATCTAATTAATATATCTACTTATCCCAAAGACTCTTCGCTACCGCTCTGAGTGACGACCGAGTCTTTTTTTGGAATGGCTTTACGCTATTATGTAAGCATTTTTTTGTATTATTACTTCCTTACAACCCCTATTATGAAAAAATCCATTGATCCCCTTTTGATTATTTGCACAATAGCAATCCTATCGTCTTGCGCCAGTACAAAATCAGTACAAGAAAATTCACCTGCCGGGGAGTGGGAATACTCCATTCAAGGAACCCCGAATGGCGACTTCTCAGGAATCATGACGATCACAAAAACCGAAACCGGATTTTCCGGACAGTTAGCGTCAAGTGCAGGCATATTGCCTTTTACATCCACCAAATATTTTAAAGAAGAGAACAAGGTGGAAGCAGAATTTGACTATTCAGGTATGCCGGTTTTACTTACGGGTATGATCACCGGAACCACAATGACAGGAACAGTTGCTACCAGTGGTTACGAGTTTCCGCTTTCAGCGACAAAGAAAACCCCCTAAAGTTTAAATAACATCCATGTAAACACGTTTCTGGTATTGGAATCCATTGGGTTCTTGTACTTTTGTAAAGAAGCGCTGTGTCATTGAAAAATTTCAAGAAAGTATTTTTTTATCTTCTACTAGCGATTGGCGTATTGCTGATCGCTTCAGTGGGTTCTGTTTTTCTCTTTAAAGACAAAATCATCCAGCAATTTATCCGGGAGGCAAACAAACAACTTGCTACCCCTGTAAAAATCGGCAACATTGATGTTTCACTTTTTGAGGATTTTCCGCACCTCTCTATTGTATTCAAAGATGTTTACATTGAAGACAGCCATCCGGAACAATACCCGTTGTTTACAGCAGCTTCCCTCTCCTTTCGGTTAAATCCGGTGGAAGCGTATAACGGCACATACATTATCACGGGATTAAAAATTCAGGATAGCGAAACCAACTTAAAAATCAACAGCAAGGGGGAAAACAATTACACTGTTTCAAAAGAATCGACCGGTGGCGCAGGGGTTAGTTTTGATTTGCAAAATGTAAAATTACAAAACACACGGGTGCGCTATGCGAGCATCCCCGACAACCAGGAATATATTTTTGATAGTGAGGGCTTGCGCGCTTCAATCAATACCCGCAACGATATTTATACCATTGGCGCAGCAGGCGACATCCTGATAGAAAAATTAAAAGTAAACTCAAATTCATTTCTCCATGGGAAAAAATTTGTGGTGGATGCTGACCTTGTCTACGATGACATCAACAAAGAACTTACCATTAAACCTTCTGACCTGAAACTCAAAAGCTCGCATTTTGATGTGGAAGGAAATTACAAATGGAAGGAAAAAAGCAACATCGAATTGTCAGTGGTTGGAAAAAACGCAAACATTCAATCCTTGTTAACGCTTTTGCCGGAATCTTCGTCTTCAAGCCTGGAAAAATACAAAAGCAAAGGCGAGGTATATTTTAATGCAAAACTGAAAGGCGAAATCAGCGAAGGCAAAAGCCCATCCCTTTCCGTTGATTTCGGGTTCAATGATGCAACACTTTTCCATCCGGGCTATAAGGCAGAAATCACCAACGCAAAAATGACAGGAACCTTTTACAGTCAACAGGTTTTGGATGAGCGCCACGCTACTTTAGCACTTAAGAATGTAGAGGGAAAGCTAAATGGCGAATTGTTCCGGGCCAATTTGTCGATTGTGAATTTTAAAGACTCGGATGTTTTGCTCGATTTCAAAGGAAAACTTGACGCAGCTTCCGTTGCCAGTTTTTACCCGATTGAAAACCTGAAAAATGTAAGCGGGACCCTGTTGACGGATATTGCTTTCGATGGAAGGCTCTCGTGGTTGAAAACAAAAGCTACCGCACAGCGTGCCTCCACCCGCGGTTCCATTGAACTTCAGAATATTAATTTTTTATATGGAAAAGAAGAGACCCCGGTTAAAAACTTAATGGGCACATTGCAATTCAACAACAACGACCTTGCCCTCAGCAATGTGTCGGCCATACTAGGCAATAGCGATTTCCTTCTGAACGGGTTCTTCAAAAACATCATTACTTTTCTTTTGTTTGAAAACCAACCGATCGGCATCGAGACCGACCTGAAATCAAACTTCCTTGACCTCGACCAGCTTTTCGCATTGGGATTTGGAAAAGCCAGTTCGAACAACACAAAAGATACACCTGAATATGAATTCGGTATCTCACGCAATGTCTTCCTTAACTTCAATTGCAACGTAAATGCGATGCGTTACAAACGCTTTTATGCCACCAGGATGAAAGGTGATCTGTTGGTGAAAAACCAAATGGCCGTTTCACGCGGCATCACTTTACAAACCATGGGGGGTGGATTAAACCTCTCCGGAATTGTGGACGCCAAAAACCCAAAAGCGATTGATGTTGTTTCTTCTTTCAACTTAAAGGGCATCCACCTCGATAGTGTTTTTTATGTGTTTGAAAATTTCAAGCAGGATTTCATTATGGACAAACACTTAAAGGGAAGCACCGATGCAACGGTTACGCTGGAGATGGTTTTACACCCCAGCCTTCGTTTGTTTCAGGAAACACTCATTGCCGATATCAGCGCTTCTATTAAAAATGGGCAACTCAACAATTTTGAGCCCATGCAAAAACTCAACAAGTATTTGGATGATGACGGCTTGAGCAAAATCCGTTTCTCCGAATTGAAAAACGACATCCACATTGAAAACAAAACCATTTACATCCCGCAGATGGAAATCAGAACCAATGTGACCAGTTTGAAATTGAGTGGCACCCATACGTTCGACCAGCGAATCGATTACCACATCGTTGCCCCGTTAAGAAATCGAAAAAAGATCAAAGAGGCCGATGCGGAGGGTGCATTTGAAGAAGACCCTACCGGGGCAAAAATCTATCTAAAAATTACGGGCACTACAGATAATTATCGCATAAGCTACGATACCGATGCGGTGAAGAAAAAAATTGTGACTGAATTGAAAAACGAAGTACAGGAGTTAAAAGATGCTTTCAAGAATAAAGGCGCCAAGAAAAAGAAAGAACTGGAGCTGGAAGAAGATGAGTATTTCGAATGGGGGGTTGAACCGGATAGTACGAAGAGGAAGAATTAGATTTTAGACGTAAGATGTAAGATTTAAGACTTTAAATTTGAACTTTCTCCTTTTGATGCTTTAACTCGTAGCTCTTCATCCTCAAAGCGCTTAAGAAAGAGTCCGCAATTTTACTTTGTTTAACAAATCCTGGAAACTCGCCATAAAGAGCTCTACAGTTAATGAATACTTCTTTTTCCCTAATAAATATGCTAATTCTACTGTGCGTTCCAAAAAATCGAAAAAAATCTGCTTGCACAAAATCATTGCTCCATGTTCTCACCGACCAATCCAAACCAACGCCAACATTTTTGATGACTTCCAAAACCTGATCTTTTTCCAAATCAATTGATTGTCTCTCTATTTTAAGTTTCTCTCGTTGTACTAAAAATAGAAATCCCATGAGCATTAAGTTAATTATTGTCACAACCGCAGTATCACTATTGATTAATACAGTATTGGATTGTGTAGGCGGGGTTTGAATCCAAGGTACTATAATTACCAAAACATTAATTAGACCAAACATAAGAACAATCATATAGTGAGCAATAAAATCCAAGGGATTAAGGATAATCCGTTTTTTCTCAATCATCTTATTTCTCTTTTGCTCTAGCGTCATAAAGCCAACATCCAGATTATCAATCAATCGCTTCGCTCAAATAATCATTCAAGGGTTTAAGAACTTTATACGTATCAACTACACTTTTTAAAAAGTTTTTATCCATCACTTCTTTGTCGGTGAAGTAGTGGCTCACGATAAAACTTTTGTGCTTTAGCAATTCCAGTTGGGGATGGTCTTTCGGATATCCCTTCGGTGCTGTTTTCAATTTATCGAAATCATCAAAAGCACCGAATGTCTTTTTAAATTTTGTGTTGTTTAAAATCGCCTGAAGTTTCTTCGGATTGTAGTCAATCTCTTGTCGCACTTTGGCGAGGATGTCATTGGGTGGCACATACAATCCACCGGCCACAAAACTTTTATTGCCCGCCTCAATGTGCAGATAATACCCGGGCGCTTGCATCAACTTGCCTCCACCAGAAAAGGTGGCGCCCATATTCGTTTTGTACGGGCTTTTATCTTTACTGAAACGTACATCACGGTAAATCCGAAAGGTTAGTTTCTTTGGGTTTAATCCCGCAAGCGAACCATCAACCAAGACCATCTTCTCCAGCAACACCGCAACAAACGCATCAAAATTTTCCTTTGCTGTTAAATACTTGGGCTTGTTCTTTTCAAACCACTCACGGTCGTTGTTTTTGGAAAGGTTTTTTAAGAAGGAGAGTATAAGTTTAAAGTCCATGGGTGTTTTTTTGGAAAACTAAATTACAGAAAAAAAAGATACTGGATACTGGATACTAGATACTGGATACTGGATGCTGGATACTGGATTTTATCTAGTATCCAGCATCTCATTACTCAATACTATTTACTAAAGACTATCCACAACCGTCTCCAACCCGATCCCCCGTGAAGCCTTTATCAAAATCGTTGCATTCACAATAGGGTTCCTTTTCAGTTCACTGATCAACTCTTCCTTTTTCTCAAAATGCTTTGCGAAAGCAAGTTTCTCTTTCGTCTTCTTCACCAGCTTTCCACACAAATACACATCAGCAAAATCGTGGTCCAAAATCAATTGGCCGAGTTGTGCGTGCTCATGATCGCTTTCATCTTCCAACTCAAACATATCGCCAAGGATCAACACTTTTCTATCCGCTTTCATTTCTGCCAACGAATCAATTGCGACTTTCATCGAGCTTGGATTCGCATTATAAGCATCCAGAATAATAGTGTTTGTCCCTTTTTGTACTACCTGTGATCGCATGTTCTCTGGTGTATAGTCGGCAATTGCTTTGTTCGCACCAACCGCATTTACACCAAAATATTTTCCAATACACAATGCCGTGGCAATGTTTTCAAAATTGTATTTTCCTACCAACTTCGTTTCTATCGAATCACCATTCTCAGCTTTTACTTTCACGAAAGGATCTGCCCCTAAAAATTCACAAGCATAGTAATCTCCCGTTGCCGGATAGAAAACAGGGTTCGTAAACCGTTTCGCCATGTTGGCAAGGATTTCGTTTTGTGAATTGATGAACACGGTTCCATTGTTTGTAATCAAATGTTGATACAATTCCGATTTTCCACGGATAATATTTTCAAACCCGCCAAACGTGCCAATGTGTGCTTTGCCAATGTTGGTAATGAAACCATGTGTAGGATTGGCAATCGAACACAATAAAGCAATCTCGCCCAAATGATTGGCGCCCATTTCCACAATTGCCAATTCAATGGAAACATCAATACTCAACACCGTGAGCGGAACGCCAATGTGGTTGTTGAGATTTCCTTTGGTGGCCAGTGTTTTGAATTTTTTGCTCAGCACTGCATTCAATAATTCTTTTGAAGTGGTCTTTCCATTCGATCCCGTAAGGCCAATGACCGGAATCGTTAACTGGTCACGGTGATGCCTTGCCAACTGCTGAAGCGTTTGCAGAACATCCGGCACAAGAATAGTATGTTCATGAGTGGCATATCTTTTTTCATCCACCACAGCATAGCGGGCTCCTTTTTCCAACGCTTGCATTGCAAATTCATTCGCATTGAAATTTTCCCCCTTTAATGCAAAAAATATAGACCCGGGGATTATTTTCCGTGTATCGGTACAAACACTTCCGGTTTCGAGATACTTTTTATAGAGATTCGCCAGCATATTTGAAATTAGAATAATTCCGGTAAATGATCATTATCTTTGCAGGCAAGATAACAGCTTGGCTTTGATCAGCGTTATGAAGAATGGAAAAAATGATATTGCTGAAAGATTCTTCAGTGGTTCCTCCTTCTGAATGACGTATTGTGGTTTTATGGATACTCAATTATAATATTGAATGCGGAGTTTACTGGTCATCGCCCTTTTCTTTCCCCCTACTGGGTTGGCCGCGCAGTTTACCTATACGTTCGACCAATCCATTCCTGTAAAAAATATTGACGGTGAAGATTTATCAATGCCGTGGGCCGGTGGACTCAATGCTGCACAATACAATACGATTGATTTAAACAATGACGGAAAACAAGATTTGGTTTTATTTGACCGGATGGCGAATAAATTATTGACGTATCTAAATGTTGAAGATCAATATAAATATGCACCGGAGTATGAGGAATTATTCCCCGAAGGGATAACAAACTGGATCCTCCTTCGCGACTACAATTGCGATGGAAAGAAAGATATTTTTACGGGGGATATCCTGGGCATAAAAGTGTATACCAACATAACCGTTCCGGGTGAACCATTGTCATGGGATCGGTTCTTCTTTTTTTCACAGCCCGGTGAAACGAAAAGCCCGGTGCTCCTAACAAAAGGTTTCTCAGGAAAAGTAAACCTCCAGTTGCAGTTCGATGACCTGCCCAACATTGTAGATATCGATGGTGATGGCGACCTGGATATCCTGAACGTATGGTTTGTTGGTGCAGGCACAATCGAGTACCATCAGAATTTTAGTATGGAGCGTTACGGCACCTGTGACTCGCTCGAGTTCGAAAGACAAACCCAACAGTGGGGTGGCTTAACAGAGTGCGAATGCGGAGTGTACGCTTTTAATGGTGCTCCGTGCAATACACCGGGTGGCGGACGTATTGAACATGCCGGAGGGAAAGCCTTGTTAACAATGGATATTAACAATGATGGAGTGCAGGACCTCTTGTTTTCCGAAGCCTCGTGTTCCCAAATCCATCAGTTTATCAACGAAGGAACAAATAGCAATCCCATATTTAATGCTGCCTCGCCCTTTCCGGAAAACGATCCTGCCGATTTTCTAATATTTCCGGCTGCCTATTATGAAGATGTAGACTTTGACGGTGTGCCTGACCTCATTGCCACACCCAATATTTTCAATAAAGAATATTTAACCGCCAACTTAAAATCCTCCAATTGGTTCTATAAAAATTCAGGCACCGCCCAATCCCCATCTTTTTCATTGGTGAAAAATAATTTCCTGCAAGATCAAATGATTGAAGTTGGTGATAATTCAGTACCGGCATTTGTCGATGCGGATGGTGATGGTGATTACGATATGTTCATCGGGCAAAATTTTGAACAGGGGTATAAAACTTCCATCCATTTATATGAAAATATCGGAACACAAACGGCACCTTCCTTTCAACTCGTTACAAAAGATTACGGTGGCATTTCGTTTCTTAACTACTACAACATAAAACCCCAGTTCACAGATGTAAATGGAGATGGAAAAACCGATTTTGTTTTTACTGCAACCAGTACGTTAAACAACCAAACCCAACTGCGCTACATTCTTAATAAAAGCCAATCGGGATTGGATTTTTCCGGGGAATCAATTTCCACCATTCCATTCGGTTTTACTTATTTTGAAAATATCCACATTACCGATGTCAACAGCGATGGGATTCCTGACCTGCTGGTGGGCAGAAGCACGGGTGCGTTGGAATATTGGCGCAACACCGGACCGGTCGGTTCCTTTAATTTCGTTTTGGAGAACAACGCGTATTTAAATTTTGGCCCGAGTGTTTTACGGCAATTTCCGGCTACCTATACCGCTGATCTGGACAATGACGGTAAAATGGACTTGCTTATTTCCAATCAATCAAATGTGCTGTCCATCATCAGTGATTACCGTGAGTCTGGCAGCGATAAGGCTGTTTCAGATATAATTTTTAATCCGCTTACCGAAACGTACCTGACAAAAAACCTTGGGGGGCGAATCTGGCCAACGGCTGTTCAATTATTCAGCACGGATAAGCCCGTGATTATTGTTGGGAATACACTCGGTGGTTTGCACCTTTTGGTAAATGAAAATAGCGAACCCCTTCCCACCAATCCGCAAGTAATAGTGTATCCGGTTCCGCTGCCTCCAAATGAAACCTTAAAAGTCCGTGCAGACCGGCCGGGCTATTTGCAGATTGTAAGTGTACTCGGTCAGTCGGTAACGCCATTCTATATTGTTCCTGCCAATCAAGAAGTTTCTATTAACTTGCCGCCATTAGCGGGTGGCATATATTTGGCCAGGATGATTTTTGGAAATATCACCGTTACAAAACGAATTATAATCTCAAAGTAAGTGAATCAATACGCCTTTATTTTCGACATGGATGGAGTGATTGTCGATAGCAATCCTTTCCATAAAATATCCTTAAAACAATTTTGTTCAAAATATGGATTTGACCTGTCGGAGGACGACCTGATCAAAAAAATTTATGGCCGTACCAATAAAGAGTGGATCCCCAATCTTTTTGGAAACCTTCCGAAAGAACAAGTGCAGGCGTATGGTACTGAAAAAGAAGCCCTATACCGTGAGCTCTATAAAGATGATATTGTTGCACTGGATGGGCTTGAGGATTTTCTGGTCACTGCCCAAAAAGCCGGATACCTGATTGGTATTGGTACCTCAGCCCCACGCGCCAATGTTGATTTTACCCTTGCCAAAACCAGCTTGGAAAAATACTTCCCGGTAATTTTAGACGAAGCTTTTGTGGATCATGGCAAACCAAACCCTGAAATCTACCTGAAAGTAGCAGCGGCATTAAATAAAGACCCCAAGGATTGCATCGTTTTTGAAGATTCGCTTGCTGGCGTTGCTGCCGGGAAAGCGGCAGGGTGCAAAGTAGTGGGCGTTACCACCACGCATTCGCCTGAAGAATTGGCGGAAACAGATTACATAATTGCCGATTTTTCAGGATTGGATCCCAAAACCCTTGTGACCAGCCTATTTGGTTGATAACCCTCAATATATTTCTTCTGGTTCGGGTTGGATAATTCCCCGTGTTTTGCCGATATTTGCACTCCCTTTTCAGGAAGGGCTAAATTGAGCGAGTATGGCTAGAGTTTGTCAAATAACAGGAAAAAGACCGCAGGTTGGAAACAACGTTTCCCATGCGAACAATAAAACGAAGCGTAGATTTTACCCAAATCTTCACAAGAAACGCTTTTATATCCCTGAAGAAGACCGTTGGATTACCCTAAAGGTTTCTTCCAAGGCGATCAAAACCATCAACAAAAACGGTATTTCAAAAGTATTGAAAGAAGCCGTTGCAAACGGAAACTTAGTATTATAGTATCATGGCAAAGAAAGGAAACCGCGTCCAGGTGATTATGGAGTGTACCGAGCACAGAGAGTCTGGCATGCCCGGAATGAGCCGTTACATCACCACCAAAAATCGCAAAAACACAACAGAACGTTTGGAATTGAAGAAATACAATAACGTTTTGAAAAAAGTTACTGTTCACAAAGAAATTAAGTAATCATGGCTAAGAAAGTAGTTGCCTCCCTTAAGAAAGTAGACGGAAAAAGCTTTGCAAAAGTAATTCGTGCCGTTAAGTCTGAAAAGACTGGCGCATACTCTTTCCGTGAAGAAATCGTACCTTCCGAGTTAGTGAAGGATTCATTGGCAAAAGGTTGATTTTTTGCCAGTCATTAAATCTTAAAGTCCCTTCACGGGACTTTTTTTGTTAGTTTACAATACTAAAACCACCATCGACCCTATGTTTGGTTTATTTTCAAAAGATAAGAAAGAGAGCCTTGACAAAAGCCTCGAAAAATCAAAGGAAAGTTTTTTCGGAAAACTCGGCAAAGCCCTTGTCGGGAAATCGACCGTTGATGACGAGGTGCTCGACAACCTCGAAGAAATATTGGTCACTTCCGATGTAGGCATCAACACCACCTTAAAAATAATTGAACGCATCGAACAACGCGTTGCCAAAGACAAATACCTTGGCGCCAGTCAACTGGATACGATTTTAAAAGAAGAGATCGCGGCATTGCTGGCCGAAAACAATACCGATGACCTGATGGAATTTAGTATTCCCAACAACAAACCCCATGTGATTATGGTGGTAGGTGTAAACGGTGTTGGCAAGACCACTACCATTGGCAAACTCGCTGCGCAATTTGCAAAGCAAGGCAAGAAAGTCGTGCTGGGTGCTGCGGATACCTTTCGCGCGGCAGCAGTAGATCAATTAAAACGTTGGGGTGAACGTGTAGGGGTTCCGGTGATTGCAAAAGGAATGAACACTGATCCTTCCGCGGTGGCTTTTGAAACTTTACAGGCAGGCGTGGAACAAAATGCAGATGTGATTATCATCGATACAGCAGGACGGCTTCACACGAAAGTGAATTTGATGAACGAGCTTTCGAAGATCAAACGCGTGATGCAAAAAATAATTCCGGATGCACCCCATGAAGTATTGTTGGTACTCGATGGCAGCACCGGGCAAAATGCAATGGTACAAGCACGGGAATTTACCAAAGCTACAGAAGTAACAGCGTTGGCCATCACCAAATTGGACGGCACAGCAAAAGGTGGTGTAGTGATTGGGATTTCTGATGAGTTTAAAATCCCGGTAAAATATATTGGTGTTGGCGAAAAGGTTGAGGACCTTCAGGTGTTCAATAAAGTAGAATTTGTGGATTCGTTGTTTAAGCGGTAAGCTATTACCAAAATCCACAAAAACATACGGCAGATCATTGCTTTGGCAAGGATATCTCCACCACACATCATCATTGAAAAAAAATTATCCCCAACAAAAAAAGCCCCTGCAACGGGGCTTTTATGATTTATTTTTCTCTGACTAAACCGTCATGATCTCTGCTTCTTTCTTTTTAAAGAGGCCATCAATTTTAGCAATAAATTCATCGGTAAGTTTTTGTACTTCGCCTTCCCCGGTTTTCACATCATCTTCAGGTGCACCTTTGATTTTCTTAATGTTCTCATTGGCCTCTTTGCGCACATTGCGCACGGCAATGCGGCCATGTTCACATTCATTCCCGACTTGCTTAACCAATTGAAGCCTTCTCTCTTCTGTTAGCATCGGTAAATTGATAATGATTTGTTGCCCGTCACTTTGTGGTGTGAAACCGAGGTTTGCATTCATGATGGCCTTTTCGATTTCAGGCACCATGTTTTTTTCCCACGGCTTGATAAAAATAGTGCGGGCATCCGGTACGGTAATCGAAGCCACCTGGCTCAACGGTGTCATGGCTCCATAATAGGAAACCTGTACACCATCCAGCACCGATGGGTTTGCTTTTCCCGCCCTGATTTTTGTCAACTCATGCGCAACATGGTTCACCGCTTTGGCCATGTGTTCACGTGCTTCTTCCAGGTACAATTCTATTTCTTCCATAATTAAGAAACTTGAAATATTAACTAATTAAAGTTCCTGCTTTTTCACCATTGATAACTTTTAGCAGGTTTCCTTTTTTATTCATATCAAAAACAATGATCGGTAATTTGTTTTCCATACACAAGGTAAAGGCGGTCATATCCATGATGTTGAGGTTTTTCTCATACGCTTCCTGAAAAGTAAGTTTTGTATAGCGTTTTGCATCATCGAATTTTTCCGGGTCTTTTGTGTATACTCCGTCAACGCGTGTTCCTTTCAGCACAACATCTGCCTGAATTTCAATGGCACGCAAACTGGCGGTAGAGTCTGTTGTGAAGTAGGGGTTTCCAATTCCAGCACCAAAAATCACAATGCGGCTTTTTTCAACATGACGGATTGCCCTTCTGCGGATAAAAGGTTCACACACTTGTTCCATTTTCATTCCTGACATCAGGCGGGTATACATACCATGGTTTTCGAGGGCACTTTGAAGGGCGATGCCGTTGATAACGGTGGCCAACATCCCCATATAATCGCCCTGAACCCTATCGATTCCCAGTTTTTCAGCTTGTCCTCCTCTAAAAATATTGCCCCCACCTATTACAATGGCGATTTCGACCCCTAGCTTATGGATTTTCTTGATTTCTTGTGCATACTGTTCCAAGCGATCCGGATCGATGTTGGTCCCTGATTTTCCTTGTAAAGCTTCACCACTGAGTTTCAATAAGATGCGTTTGTACTTCATTGGATAGGTTTGTTGACTCCTTTAACCGGGCAAATATAACCCGATAGTTTTATTGAGGGAAGTGTCTAAAAAATTATCTGAGGAATACGGGTTGCCGGTAGCGATCACTGATCACCGGCCATTTGTCTCGTTATGGTTGTCTAATAGCTCATGTCTAACGTCTAACTACTTACGTCTAACGTCTAGTGTCTAATCAGCAATCTTCCAATGCACAATCTTCGCTTTGATTTTCGAATTCGATGGTCACGTGGGTGATGCCCTCTTTCTTTACAATGGTTTTTACCTGTTGTTTTATCCCCAGCAATTCCGAAAGGCGGTAATCCTTATCCAACACAATATGAATTGTCAAAACGTGGTATTGGCCATCCATCGTCCATGCGTGGCAATCGTGTATTCCGGAAATTGCGGGCAATTTTTTTATTTCTTGTTGGATGCTCTCAATAGAAATGTTGTCCGGAATACTTTGTAGTATAATCGGTATGCTCCTCCGAAGGTTTTTAAATACATTATAAAGGATAAAAAGTGCAATGCAAATCGATAGCAGCGGATCAATGAAAGGTGCATCGAAATACATCATTACGATACTACCGATCAAAATGGCCACCCACCCCAACACATCTTCCAACAGGTGCAAGGAAACCACTTTTTCGTTTATTGATTCTCCTTTGTGAAGGCGGAGGGCGGCCACTCCATTCACCACAATTCCCAAGACGGCCAGGTAGAGCATGCCCTGTGCGTTGGTTTCTTCCGGTGATACTAATTTTGGAATCGCCCGGGCAAGAATGATGATGGACCCTGTAACCAGGATAATCGAATTGATAATCGCGGCAAGCAGCGAAAACCTTTTATAGCCATACGAAAAAGTATGCGTACGTCCTCTCTTCGATATTTTTTGAAAATACCACGACAATCCCAGGCTTAGTGAATCACCCAAGTCATGCAATGCATCAGAAAGGATCGCGAGGCTGTTTGTAAACAGGCCACCAATCAATTCAATAATGGCAAACCCAGCGTTAAGGAAGAAGGCAATTTTTATATTTCCTTCGGAATGGTCGTGGTCGTGATGATGATGTGCCATGCAACGTGAGGTTGAATTTAAAAAGCCAAGCTACTAAAAATGTTGCGCAACAGGATTGCAAAAGGCTTCGACAGGCCCGGCCTGACAACGAACCGGGTTATAGCATCATTGGAAATTAGCCAATTAGAAATCAGAAATTAATTTCCTACTCGCTCCGCAACGAAGTTACCGGATTGGCCCGTGCTGCACGCAGTGCCTGAATGCTGACAATCGAAATTGCGAATAGCAATGCAATCAAACCTGTGAACGGGAAAATCCACCAGGCGATATCAACACGAATGGTGTAGCGCTCTAAATACATGTTCAACAACCACCATGCTAGCGGGGAAGAGAACACGAATGAAATCAATACCAAGATTGAAAAGTCTTTCGACATCATGCGGACAATCCCGGATACTGTTGCACCCAATACTTTTCGAATGCCTATTTCTTTAGTACGTTGTTCGGCAGTAAAGGAAGCCAATCCAAATAATCCCAACCCGGTAATGATAATAGTGAGCAACGCAAACAAACTTGCCAGCATACTGGTCAGGTTCAGCGTTGTAAATTTCTTCTGGAACTCGACATCGGCAAAAGTATATTCAAACGGATAGGCGGGTGCAAATTTTTCGAATATGGCTTTTACGGTATTGATTGCTCCAGGCAAATCTTTTGTCTTTTTCAACCGGATGGTCACCGAGCTGGTCCAATCCGGATCCAATATCATAAACATTGGTTTTACAGGTTCGAATGGTGAGCCCATCAAAACATTATCCACCACGCCAACTAAATTCCGCTTGTTGCCCCATAAATCCAGTTCGGTTCCAATCGGGTCTTCCAGGTTCATCAGCTCAAGTGCAGCTTTATTAATAACAATGGCGGAAGTATCAGATTTAAAATCTTCTGAGAAATCACGGCCTTCCAATACCTTAATGCCCATGGTTTTTGCATAGTCGTACTCCGTGGCAATGGTCGTAAAAATTACGCGCAGGTCTTCCGGTTTTCCGGGCCAACCTAAAAAATTGTTGGAATTGATTTGGGTAATGGTACTATTGGATTTCGTAACCGCTTCGACCACTCCCGATCCCAATAATTCAAGTTTTATAGTGCGATAATTTTTGTCAATCTCTTTTGTGTATTGGATTGCCATCAGGTTCTCCTGGTCATATCCCAAGTCACGGCTTTTTACCAATTCAATTTGTTGGTAGATCACAATCGTACCGATGATCAATAGAATGGAAAATCCAAACTGCAACGTCACCAAAACTTTACGTGGTGTACTGGCACCCTTTCCAATAGTAGGTTTTCCTTTTAATACTTTAACCGGTTGAAAAGAGGAAAGATAAAATGCCGGATAGCTTCCGGAAATAATCCCGGTGAACAAAATCATCCCCATTGTGAAGAACCAAAAGTCGCGGGAAGTATAATCAATGAATAATTGTTTCTGCACAAGGTCATTGTAGAATGGCAAAAGCAATTGCGCCAAAAGAATAGCGACTGCATAAGCAATGAAGGAAATAAACAAAGACTCGCCAATAAATTGCATTATCAATTCGTAACGCCTTGACCCTACGCTTTTGCGTACACCAACTTCCCGTGCCCTTCGTTCGGACCGGGCCGTGGCCAGGTTCATAAAATTGATACAAGCAATAATGATTATAAAAATTGCTATGATGGAAAACATTTGAACATAATCGTTCATGCCACCGGTTTCAACACCGTTTTCGAAGCGACCGTGCAAGCGCCAACGCAACAATGGGTAAAGGAAAAATTCAGGTTTGTTTTCAATTTCCCCATGCTCTTGTAAAATCCCTTTGATTTGGTCTTCCACTGCTGATTTGTTCTTTCCATCGTTTAGTGCGACAAAAACCTGAAAGGAGTAATTTCCCCAATTGGTTGTATTCCTTTTAACCCAGTCGTTTGTTTGCTCACGAAATTTCCAGGGCATTAGAAAATCAAATTTAAAAGATGAATTTTCGGGGATGTCTTTTAAGATACCCGTCACTTTCAATTCATGCTCATTGTCGACACGGATGGTTTGTCCGATCGGGTCTTCATCACCAAACAACGCCTTCCCCATTGATTCACTAATGACAATCGAACGCGGATCGTCCATTACCTGTGCAGCATCCCCATGCAACAACGGAAACTGAAACATTTCCAGAAACTCTTCACTCGCCCAATACGCCTTTTTGATGAGCCGATTTTCACCATCCCCCACTGCTACTAAATGATCACCACCCCAATCCGTAACCACTGCGTGCTCAATATTACTATCCGCTGTTTTCATCGCTTCGTAGGTTGGAAGCGGCACAGAAGTCCAGGAGTTTATTTCACCATTGAAGGTGGCATTGACCCAAACCTGATAAAGCCGATCAGCTTTAGGGTGGAATTTATCGAAGGAGGTTTCATCGGCCACCCAAAGCAAAATGAGGATACTGCTGGTGATTCCGATGGCCAGGCCAGCGATATTAATAAAAGAGTAAAATCCGTTTTTGAAAAGATTACGGAGGGTGATGACGAAGTAGTTTCTAAACATACGGGTGGGGTTGTAGCAGGTATACTCTGGTTTGTTTAAACGGTTACAATTCTTGTGAAAAATTGTTTCCCGCGATCAAAGACTTCTGATCCCCCAAAAAGTTGCTTGGTGTGTGTGATATTTTAAAAATTATTTGTCGGGCATTTCAAAATACAGGATAAGGTAAAAAAGCAGCCCGGAACCAAAGAAAATAAATGCACCAACAAAGATGAGGCGCATGACGGTGGGATCCATATCAAAGTAATTTGCCAGACCGCTTGCAAATCCTGAAATTTTTTTCCTTACTAAAAATACGGCAGCGCTCGTTTCCTATGCGTTGCGTAATGGGTTAGTCTGACAAAAGCGTTCGCCATTTTTAATGAGGGCTAAACGACATTGGATTGCAAGTCTCGAACAACAGGTTTTATTAATAAATAAGATAAAGGAATTGCAAAAAAGATGACAAAAAAAATCATCATGATCATCGAAAAGTAAAAACCAGATAGATCATACGTCACAACCTTCTCCGCATCCGTGAATTTACTTTGGATAGTTCCAAAATAATTTATTGCTGTGTGAATTGCAATCGGCAAAAAAATGTTTTTGCTTCGCACAAAAACGGACTGTAGAATCAAACCTATTCCAAATGCAAAAACAATCTGGACTATTACCGAAATGCTAACTATCCCATTAGAGAACAGGTTTGATAAATGTGCCAATCCGAATACAATACTTGTTGAAAGTATTGCCTTGATTATATTCTTGTTTCCGAAGTAAGCAAGTAGTGATAAATAAATAACGACCCTAAAAAAATACTCTTCAAAAAGAGCCACACAAAAATTTGAAACCAAAAACAAGTAAACTTCAATTGTATCCGGTTTAGCATTACCACTTGAATAGTCCGCGGCATGAAAAATCAAAGCGATAATTATAAATGAAGATACGGAGTTGGTTAAAAACGATTTATGGTGAATGAGGTTTTTAACAATCAGTCCATTTCTTCTAATCAAAAAAATTGTAACCAAGAAAAGAAAGGTTTTCTCAATGATCTTTATTTCAAAAGCTCCTACTTCAAAAATTGGTGGGGCCTTTTTTAGTAACACAACGATAAGCCAAACTGCTATGACCTGTGCTATGACCCTTCTTTGGTTCATCCTGATTAATGAATTTACTGATTTAAAACCCATAGCATCCAATGAATCGTTCGATGCTATAGGTAGTTGTTTTGCAAAACAGTGTCAACTTGCCCATATCACCTGAAAATTCTTAGGCCACCCCCAGGTATCGGCCTTGAAGACAAATTAAAATATGTACCATCGGAGGGTTACGGTTCATCTTTGTTGTAAAAATCGCCATTGCCACAACTATCAGAATAAGACCAAATGTTTCTCAATGGATACAGCTATTCTGGCTATGACCATACTTTAATTAAACAAAGAAAAATTGATGGCGCTCAGGACTACCGCATTATCCTCTCCTTAATCGCTGATTTTAAATTTTCCTGAGTAGGGTACCCATCCCTATTTAGCTTGTCAACCACGCTCCCTCGGTCTATGATAATAAAATCATCACACAATTCTGTTACATAATCCAGTATATGGGAAGTAATAAAAATTGTTTTCTTTTCCTTTAGTCCCTTTAACATGGTCAAAATTTTCTCAGAGGTGCTTATATCTAGTCCGTTAAAGGGTTCGTCTAAAATTAGTATCTCCGGATTGTGGATAATGGCGGCAGCTATGCTAATTTTCATTTGATTCCCTTTTGAGAGTTTACCAATCTTTCTCTTTCTGTACTCCTCAAGCTCTAAAAATCTCAACACTTCCTTGATGCGTTCCGCTATCGTTTCTGGTGCAACCTTCTGAAATTTACACACAAAACGAAGATACTCCTCTGGTGTAAATTCTTCAACAAAGAATGAATGGTTTAAGACAATACCAATTTTTGACTTAAACGAGACAAAGTTAGGTGTAATCTTTTCTCCATACATCATCACTTCCCCTTCATCATATTTAACCAAGTTACAGAGAACATTTATAATTGTAGATTTTCCACTTCCATTATTACCCAATAATGCGATTGCACTTCCTTCAGTTGCATAGAAAGAAACAGAATTTAGTGCTTTGACCTTCCCAAAATTTTTTGATACCTCTCTAAAACTAAAAATGTGATTCATTCATATTTTATTTAGTTCAAAAAAAATTATTGCCAAGAACACAAAAAAACCTATTGGAAGCATAATATTACTTCCAACAATAATTATCAAAATGGAAATCGCAAAGATTGAAACGATGATATAGATATATCTTAATACCAGATTAAGTTTGTACAGATAGATTGTTGAGAAAATGATCAGCGATCCTATGGTATAAAGTTCTAGGAAGTCCATATTTTCTGGAACTGTGAAAAATAAGGCTGCGTTAAGGAAAGACAATAAACAAAAAAAATAAATAATAAGTATCTTTGATAGATGAATTATAAAATCATTTTGGAAATAGATAACATAGAAGAAATTGTTTCTTTGCTTATAATCTTCAGAATAAAGGCTTAAAAGAAAATGGATGGATATAAATGGAAAGACAATTGATAGCCCAAAAAATACTTCACTGTTATTAAAAAAAACTGAAAAAATATTTAACAGGCAGAATTGCACCAACTTTAATCTTTGTCGATACCAAAGTAAAAACTGAAATTCAATTTGATTAATTAGTTGATCCACTCTTTCGTGTTATTTTTAATTAAAATCACTAAGATAAGCAACAAAAAAATGGGGTAGGATAGATATAATAGATTATTATAGATCGGATTAAATATTAGAAATAATCCACCTGTAAATGGGTATAAATCATTCAAAATGACACCCGCTTCACTATTCCTTAATGCATTAATTGCAATTAGTATTGTTAAGAATAAAATTAAAATATTCCCAACCTCCTTCACGTAACGCGCATGACTCTTGAACAGGGTTTTTAAAAAAAGAAATGTTGAAAGAAAAATTACATATTGAAAGAAAAATAAAAATGGTAACCAAATTTTAAAACTATTAGTGATATAGCCAAAACTAGTTTCTATAAAATAAACAAAAGAAGCATTTAAAATAACCGCATCCCATTTTAATAGATAGTATTTGAATTCCTTAAATACAAGTGCCCCCCGCGTAATTGGTGCAAATAAGAAGACTCTATGATTGTCAAACAAGGGTCTATCCTTATCAGTCTTTATTGAGATAATAATTAGAGATAAACTCAATATGTGTAAATAACCGATTAGCACTTGTCCATAAAACGGATCATTCACCTCAAGTGGAGTTAGCAATGAAATGAGAATAAAAATGATACTGACAGAAATCCTTAAGATCTTTAAAATCATCAAATTAAAAAAAGGTGAGACTTAATTAGCAAAATTATGTCATTAAAAAATACTGTTGTCCAACATTTAATTTTTCATGAATACGCCTTACAAGATGTACATGAGAATTTCAATTGAAAAAATTCTCACGGCAAGCCTTGAGAATTTTTTCATAGCATAATAAATTTGGAGCAAAAAACTAACAAGCGGAACCATTAACGTATAGGTCAGCAGCATATATGCCGGCTGCGAAAATAGCTAGACCCCATCCAACGGGTCCAGCTGCCGCAGCTATTCCGAAGATCACCGATACTCCACCTAAAACTTCAACCGTACATGCAGCACTTGTGTAGCCTCCCTCAACATTTTCCATTTTTTCAATACTCAACGATTTCATAAAAATAAATATTTAAAGTTATTTTTTACCGGCTTAACCCCGCTCCGGTTGCGTTGTTTTGCAAAACAGTGTCAACTTGCCACTATCATCTGAAAATTCTTAGGCCACCCCCATAAATGGGGGGTTGTTTTACCCCCATAAATGGGGTGATTTTATAAAAAATTTATAAACCTTAATAAAAACACCTATTGATTTGTGCAGGGGAAGCCTCCAAAGGGATTGCTGAAAAGCAACAATAAAAGATAGCACCATTGAGGGTTATCGAAAAGAAATGCTTAAAAAAACCGCTCCTTTAAACTAGGCGTTTTGCCATACGATTCTGGTTTGACAGTTATGATTGTTCAAATTCAATGAGTACTTGATTTTTCTCAACGCTATCACCTTTTTTGATTTTTACAGATTTGACTACTACATCCCCCGGGCATTTGATAACGTTCTCCATTTTCATTGCCTCCAGAATAAGCAGCGGATCATTTTGCTTCACTTCATCACCGGCTTTTACTTTCAAATCGATAATGAGCCCGGGCATGGGTGCTTTTATAGAATTTATTTTATTGGTGAGGGCGCTGTCCATGCCCAGCTTTCCCAGCAACAAGTCAAATTTGTCTTTTAGGGAAACGGTATATTTTGCTCCGTTTAATTTTAGTGTAAAAGTTTTTGTGGCGAAATCTGCCTTTACCACTTCAGCACGGTAGCTTTTGTTTTCATGCAAGATGTGGAAATATCCTTCCTTGATTTTAACGACATCCCAGTTTAGCGGAGCACCATTGATGGTGATGGTGTCTTCTTTCGAGTCAATATCAAAAATTTCTGTTCCTACCGTTGCTTTGTACATGCTTCAAAAATAGGACGAATAAATTAAATCATTCGATAATTATGATGTATTTCTAATGTTGCGTCAAAATGTTCGACCCCTACAGGGTCGGGATTAAGGCGTCTCCTTTTTTCTACAAACATTTAATCCCTCTGGGATTATGCTACCAGCAGATGTTCAAATGTCATTAAAGGACTCCAGTGGAGTCCAATATTTGTAGCAATAGCGTCAACATTTAAGCACGACCCTGTAGGGGTCGAACGGTCAAGATCAATTTTATTATGGAAAATAAATTGTTCATTCTTTGAATTAACCGATTTCACAATCTAAGTTTGTTGCTTCAAACAAGGGGTGCCAATAAAACGGGCTGAGATTATACCCATAGAACCTGATGCCGGTAATGCGGACGAAGGGAGGTAGTGTTAAACATACGCGATTGTAGCCCCTTTACAATTGCAGGTTTAAACAAATTTTAAAAAATGTTAAGATTGATTTTTGCTTTAGCATTGATCGTGTGTCAGGCGAAAGCATTTGCACAATACACCTTATCGGGTGTGGTGCAAGATGGAAAAAACCAACCCTTGTCGGGCGCGACTATTGAAGTTGGCGGTAAGCATTTAGCTATAGCCAATGCCTCCGGACGGTTTGAAGTTGGAAAATTGCAAGCCGGTGATTATTCAGTACGGGTGCGCTTTGTTGGCTTTAAAGAAACGGTGCTGCAGGTTCAGCTAACGGAAGACACCGAAGTGAACGTAGTCCTGGAAGAGTCAACACTGTTTACAGACGAAGTTGTGGTGCGTGCTACGCGTGCGGATGAAAAATCACCCACTACGTTCACGACCGTGACCAAACCGGAAATCCAAAAACAAAATTTTGGACAAGACTTACCCATGTTATTGAACTGGTCGCCATCGGTTGTCACTACTTCCGATGCAGGTGCAGGGATTGGGTATACCGGTTTGCGCATCCGCGGAAGCGATGCAACACGCATCAATGTTACGATCAACGGAATTCCTTTTAACGACAGCGAATCACAAAGTGTATACTGGGTAGACATTCCGGATATTGCTTCTTCTGCGGAAAGTGTGCAGATCCAACGCGGTGTGGGAACTTCCTCCAACGGGGCGGGTGCATTCGGTGGGTCTATCAATTTGCAAACCAACACACTGAGTGAAGATAGCTATGGCGATATCATTGCTTCTGTTGGTTCGTTTAACAGCAAGCGTTTAACAGTAGGGATGGGGACCGGAAAGATGGAAAATAATTTTTCCTTTGACGGCCGCTTTTCATTGATCGAATCGGATGGGTATATTGATCGTGCCTCTTCTGATTTGAAATCATATTATGTTTCTGGTGGGTATTTTGGCAAGAATACAATCCTGAAAGCAATTGCTTTTGGTGGCAAAGAAATCACCTATCAGGCGTGGTATGGTGTTCCCGAATCTCGTTTGAACAATGACGAGGAAGCAATGCTTGCTACTGCGGCAGCTGAAGGTTGGAATGCAGGGCAAACTGAAAATTTATTGACTTCCGATTCGCGAACATTTAATCCTTATACCTATAAAAACCAGGTTGATGATTATACACAAAACCATTATCAACTTCATTTCAGTCAACGCATTGCTGATTCATTTACAGCCAATGCCGCTTTCCATTATACCAAAGGAAGAGGGTTCTATGAACAGTTCCGGTACGATGATGATTTTGAAGATTATGGTTTACCCGATGTGGTCGTGGATGGAAATGTTGTTTCGTCTTCTGATCTGGTAAGAAGAAAGTGGCTTGATAATGATTTTGCTGGCGTTACATTTTCGTTGAACTATGAAGGCCCCAAACTCCAGTCGGTTTTGGGTGGTGCATGGAACCACTACAGTGGCGATCATTTTGGCAGGTTGGTTTGGTCTGATGTAGCAGTCAATATCCCGCAGGATTATGAATATTATTTCAACTCGGCTGAGAAGAAAGATTTCAATATTTACTTTAAAAACAACTACCAGTTTTCACGGGTCAATGCTTTCATAGACTTGCAGTACCGAACGATCAACTACCAAACATTTTTCGATACCAACTTTGATGTGGATTATCATTTTTTCAATCCGAAGGCTGGTCTGGTGTTCGATCTTGCAAATGGAAACCAGCTTTATGGCTCCGTTGCGGTAAGCAATCGGGAACCTATCCGTGGCGATTTTGTAGATGCTGTTGACGGGAGCGTGCCTAAGCATGAATTTTTATTGAATGAAGAATTTGGTTGGCGGTTGCGTAAACAAAATTATGCCATTCAGGTAAACGGTTATGTAATGACCTACAAAAATCAGTTGGTGTTGACAGGGGCGTTGAACGATGTAGGCGATCCCATTCGCACAAACGTAGACAAAAGCTATCGTATCGGGATTGAAGCGGATGCTACTTTAAAATTCAGTGATAAGATTACCTGGAGTGTTAACCTTGCGCTGAGCCGGAATAAAATCCCAACATTCAATGAAGTGATCTATGATTTTGGTGTGGATTGGGACGAATACAATGAAGTAGTCATTGAGCACACCGATACGGACATTTCTTTTTCACCAACTATAATTTCAGGCTCTGTCTTCTCATTTTTTCCACAACGCAATTGGGAATTTAGTTTGTTGTCGAAGTTTGTTGGTAAACAATATTTAGACAATACCTCAAATGACAACAGGAGCATTGACGCATATTTTGTGAATGACATTCGTGTCCGGTATTCGTTGCAACCCAAATGGACGAAGGAGATATCAGTTAGTTTGTTGCTGAACAATATCCTCAACGAAAAGTATGAGTCAAATGGTTATACGTGGGGATACATTGGAGGCGGTGCAGAGGAAAGGCAGAATTATTATTTTCCACAAGCCGGAACAAACATGATGTTCATGGTGGCCTTGAAATTTTAATTTATTACCGCAAAGTCGGGGAGACGCAGAGTAGTTAATACTTGCGGCTCCCTGCCTTTGTTGTAATAAATTCATGATTTGATCATATAAAGGGATGCAAAGACCATTAACTTTGATCACTCATGACCAGGATCGCACGTGCCATAGTGAAGTTTATTGTTTCGTTCATCCGCCTTACGCGGGTTGGGAACCTCTTTATTATAGCGTTTGCCCAATATTTCACGGCTTTCTTTCTCATGAAGCAAAGAAGCCTTGTGTTTTTTGACCTGAAATTTTTTCTGCTTTCATTATCAACTGTCATAATCGCGGCAGCCGGCTACATCATCAACGACTACTACGATATCAAAATAGATTTCATCAACAAACCTGACCGGGTCGTTATTGGAAAAAGCATTACGCGGAGGTATGCGATCCTTTTTCACACGGTTCTCTCCGGGTTGGGGATTTTGATCGGTGCCTACGTTTCGTTGTGGATTGGTGCTGTCAATGTTATTTCTGTTTTTCTGCTGTGGTTGTATTCGAATTTGCTAAAACGCCTGCCGTTTGTTGGGAATTTAAGCGTGGCATTTCTCACCGGGCTTTCATTAATATTGGTGGATCTGTATTACCACTCCGGCAATTACATGATTTACATTTACGCGAGCTTTGCCTTCTTCATGACATTGATCCGTGAAATCATTAAAGACATGGAAGATTTAAAAGGAGATAATTCCTTTGGGTGCAAGACCCTTCCGATTATTTGGGGCATCCGAAAAACCAAGCAGATGATTTACTTTCTGTTGGCTGTATT
The DNA here is from genome assembly GCA_964398945.1 of uncultured Roseivirgaceae bacterium. Taxonomy (GTDB): domain Bacteria; phylum Bacteroidota; class Bacteroidia; order Cytophagales; family Cyclobacteriaceae; genus JBGTGG01. The sequence goes on from CAYNOT010000007.1 coordinate 66,779, forward strand.
GGTGATTACCGTGGTCGTATTGAATTTTCTGTTTACGGATTTGCCGGTCACCTTTTTTGTTTTGTTTATCGTTATCCTAATCTGGTTTTTACAAAAGTTGATTCGTGCCGACACCACAAAGGATTATTATAATCTGAGCACCATTTGTAAATGGATTATGCTATTTGGTATTTTGAGCATGGCATTCGTTTATCGTTCTTTGTAGCATGTCTGAAAAGAAAAAACTGGCCATCTTCGCTTCCGGAAGCGGCACCAATGCAGAAGAAATTTTTAAACATTTCAAAAATCATAATGATGTTGAAGTGGTGATGCTGTTGAGCAATAAACCAGATGCTTATGCTGTGGAACGCGCTAAAAAATTCAATATTGAAGCACGCGTTTTTAACAGGGCACAGTTTCTTGACGCAACGGTTTTGGTGTGGCTAAAAGAAGCCGGGGTTACACACATTGTGTTGGCGGGTTTTCTTTGGTTGATCCCGGACTACCTGGTTAAAAATTTTCCGGACAAGATTATCAATATCCATCCGGCTTTGTTGCCAAAATACGGAGGCAAAGGAATGTACGGATCAAAAGTCCATGAAGCTGTGAAGGCATCCGGTGATACCGAAACCGGAATCACCATTCATTTGGTGAACGAAGTGTATGATGAAGGGAGGGTATTGTTTCAGGCGCATTGTGAAGTAACCGCAAACGATTCACCTGACGACATCGCGAAGAAAGTACATCGATTGGAATACGAGCATTTTCCTGCCATACTTGAAAAGTGGGTTTTAGAGTCTGATTGATTTTAGCCGGGCCAAAAAACACGCTGGCTTTACTGTACCACGATCAGGTGATCTGCCTCTTTTTTTAAAACCCCAAAACATTCCAATCCCAACCCTTTAGCATCCGCCCAGCTTTCAAATTCGGCAGCACCTTCTTTCCCTACACAAATCAATAACCCACCACTCGTTTGCGGATCGGCCAACACTGCTTTCTGTGCTTCCGGTATCGGGGAAATATTTTTTCCATAACTATCCCAATTGCGTTGGGTTCCGCCCGGCATACTTTTTTGTGCAATATACTTTTCCAAAAAATCAAACTTGGGCACTTTCGAAAATTCAATCTCGGCAGACAAACCACTGCCTTTGCACACCTCCGTTAAATGGCCCAGCAACCCGAAACCAGTAACATCCGTCATCGCGCATACCGCAGGCATCATGCCCACTTCTGCCCCAAGGCTATTCAACGTCAACATGGTGTCCACTACTTTTTCCAAATCATTCGCATCCACAATACCTTTTTTTTGTGCGGTGGTCACAATGCCGATGCCCAATGGTTTTGTTAAATACAATTTTGCGCCTGATACCGCGGTGTCGTTGCGCTTCAAATTTTCTTTGCGCACACTTCCGGTCACGGCCAATCCAAAAATAGGTTCCGGACTGTCAATGCTATGCCCGCCTGCAAGTGGAATCCCTGCTTTCGCACAAACACTTCGGCTACCTTCCAACACCTGCTGTGCAACTTCCGCTGATAAGGTGTTTATCGGCCAACCTAAAACAGCAATCGCCATCATGGGTTTTCCACCCATCGCATATACATCGCTAATCGCATTCACGGAAGCAATCGCACCAAAAGTATACGGATCATCAACAATGGGCATAAAAAAATCGGTAGTGCTGATAATGCAGTTTCCATCGCCCTGATCAAACACGGCCGCATCATCAGCCGATTGATTGCCTACCAACAAAGATTGAAATACGGTTTGTGGTGTTTCGGTTTTTAAAATAGATGCCAAAACAGCCGGTGATATTTTGCATCCGCAGCCTGCACCGTGGCTATACTGTGTTAATTTTATCCCGCTCATTTTAATATTAAATTCTTGTTTGCAACTGCTATTAAGGAACGTGCAAATTCATTTGCATTGTTCCCATCCCACTCAAGGGATCCTTTTATCAATGCATTCTTCTTTTCTGCACTACGTTGGTATGCTTTGTCATAATAATGGTCAAGTAAAATTGAAATAGTGGAATGCAAATCACCTTCCCATAATTTTTCCTTTGCCGCGAGGAAGTTTTGTCCTCCCAGGCGTTTAGAAATATTCTTCATGGCCGCCAGGAATTCATCGCGATCAGCATTTCCATACTCATTGACCAATCGCTTAACGCGAATCTCCTTGCCCACGTCCATTCTAATAATTGGAGATGCCAACATCGTACGCCAAAAAGGTTCCGGCAAAAATATCTTCCCTACCGCTATGGATTCATCTTCCACCCATATTCGTTTGACAGGATCCAGCAAGAATATTTTTTCAAACAAATCATTTTGAAATTGCTCGGTAGTAGGTTGTGGTGAAAAACCAAGTCCGCCAAACGCTGAACCCTTGTGGTTGGCCAGCATTTCCAGATCAATAATTTGTTCGCCATTTTTCTCCAACGCGCGCAACACCTCACTTTTGCCACTTCCTGTATTTCCGCCTAAGCGGATAATAGAAAAAGGTTTTTGAAAAGACCCTACTGCAAGTTGCCGATAAGCTTTATATCCTCCGGCCAATACTTTTAACTTTACCCCGGCCATGCCCACAAACTGTGCAAAGTTTTTTGAGCGCATGCCGCCACGCCAGCAATGGACAATAATTTCCTTTCCGTCTGAAATTTTTTCAGCTTCGGAAATAATGTCGTGGAGGCGTGGGCCCACCAACCTAAATCCCGTACGGATCGCTTCGCGTTGTCCTCTTTGTTTATAGTCAGTACCCACGGCCACGCGTTCTTCATTGTTGAGCAACGGAATGTTGATGGTGTTGGGGATGTGGCCTGCTGAATACTCCAAAGGCGAGCGCACATCCACAGTAGAAAGGGCGTGTCGCTCAGTTAAAAAATCTTCCACGGTAATAATCACGGTGCGAAGGTAACAAAAGGAACGTTGGTATTAAATCCGGGAATTGGATTTCGTTTCCAGTTTAAACCCTACACCATGGTAGTTTACAATGTTGATAGTCGGATCATCTTTTAAATACTTCCGAAGTTTCGAGATAAAAACATCCATGCTTCGTCCTGCAAAATAGTCATCATCGCCCCAAATCGAAGTAAGGATTTCTTCCCGCTTCAATACTTTATCCTGATTATCAATCAGCAATTTTAACAAATCACCTTCTTTTTGGGTAAGGGTAGTAGTTGTGCCTGCGCAAATTAACTCCAGGTTCTTAAAATCAATGCTGGTTTCACCAAAAGAGATCAGATTGTGATGAACGTGCGTGGATTTTCTCCGCAGGAAAACTTCAATACGATAAATGAGCTCTTCCATGTTGAAAGGCTTCACAATAAAATCATCACCGCCAATTTTAAAACCTTCTATTTTATCTTCTGCCATCGACTTGGCTGTTAAAAACAAAATTGGAATTTCGGTGTTGATGGCGCGAATACTTTTGGCTACCGCGAACCCATCCTTTTTAGGAAGCATGACATCGAGAATAACGAGATCAAAAGTATGCGCATGAAAGCAGGCCTCCCCCGCCTCACCATCGGAGCAAAGGGTAACTTCATAACCTGCCCGGTCAAGGTTGTCTTTTATAACAAACCCTAAACTCGGATCATCTTCTACGATCAGGATTTTCTTTTGCATCATACCGTTGGGAATGTTAGTGTAAATGTTGATCCCTTCCCGGGTTCACTTTTTAATGTGATGATACCCTGATGGCTGGCAACAATCGTTTTTACATAGCTCAGTCCGATACCGAACCCTTTTACATCGTGTACATTCCCGGTGGGAACGCGGTAGAAATTTTCGAAAACCCGGTTTTGATTTTCTTTCGCGATCCCAATTCCATTATCGGTTATGGAAATTGATATCCGGCTTTTCTTGTTTTCAGTTTTCACAGTTATTACAGGGCTTTCCTTCGCATACTTAATAGCATTATCAAAAAGATTATAAAAGGCATTTTGAAGGTGCAACAGATCGCCATTGACAAAAGGGGACTCTGCTAAAAATTCTTTTATGAATTTACCATTCCTGGATTGGACCATCAATTCAAAATCATGGACAACACCTTCAATAAGATTGTGGACCTCAATTTTTTCTTTGTTTAATCTGATATCATCTTTCGTGCTGGAAGCCAATTGCAAAACGCGGTCAACGTGGTGGCGCAACCGCGTACTTTCTTTTTCAATAATCGCTGTGTAGTTGCTCAACCGTTCCGGATTTTGGAGGATCGCTGGATCTTTTAATACTTCTGTGGATACAGCAATGGTGGCCAACGGGGTTTTGAATTCATGCGTCATGTTGTTGATGAAATCGCGTTGAATTTCAGAAAGGCGTTTTTGTTTGAGAATCACAAACAATGTATATACAAAGAAAAGCAACACCACAATCAACACAACAGAAGAGAATGTCCAGATGCCCATTTGATTTAGGATTTGTGCTTTTTGATTTGGGAACTGAACCCCAAAGTAATATCCGTAGGAAGAAAGCAGTGGCAATTCTTTTTTTGTTTGCTGGTCAACCCCCTGTCCTAACGAAACATAATCACCGTACACCATTTTTTCATTGGTGCAGTCATAGATTCCATATTCAAAATCGGTATAGATACTTCGCTTTTCAAACTCATTCTGCAAAAGAAACTCCAATAGTTTGGCATCGATGTCGCTATTGACATTGACAACAAAGTAGTTGGAGGAAATTTGCTCTACCGGGTTGTTGGCCGGAGGGGGCGTGTTGTTGATATCGAAAATGGTGTGGGCTACATTTAACAGTGCGGTATTAACGGTCCGGACGAATTCAGCTTCTTTCAAATCGAAAGCTTTTCGCACCCAATAAAACTGTGTGATCGCCACGCCTACAATACTGAAGGTGGCCAAAATAACAACCAGACGAATGCGCGCATTATCCACACCTTAAAAGTACAACAAAGCAGGGGAGGTGAAAAAAGTTTAACATCTCATTAACAAAGATTACCAAATCGTTAACAGCCATTTAAAAACCAATTTGCGAGGTTTGAATTATGTTTAACTTAAAAAATACAAACACCATGAAAAAAATAATCCTTCCTTTTGCACTCATTGTAGCAGTGCAGGCATTTGTTGTTGCCGCTGCAATGTCCCCTTCACCTTCCATTTTGGTGAACAAGTTTTTTGCGGCTTTCGAGTGGGTTTCCACTACCCATGATTTCGGGGCCATTCAAAAAGATGTTCCGGTAGAGCATGAATTTGAGTTTACCAACACGGGTTCAGAACCGCTTTTGATTTCCTCGGTAAAAGCTTCGTGCGGATGTACAGTAACTGCGTACACCACTGAGCAAATTCCGGCAGGAGGAAAAGGATACGTGAAAGCCACCTACAATGCTGCAAAGGTTGGTGTGTTCACCAAGTCGGTAACGGTAACTGCAAACACCGATTCGGGTGCTGTGCAGTTATACATCAAAGGCGAAGTTGTTGAATAATTAATGGGCATCTCTAAAAACCTTGTCACGTTTGATTTCTACGACAAAACCAACTCCATTTGATAAGGTCTTTGTTGTTTTTAACAACAGTGGTTTTTGTTCTAACGTATTGTACAGTTTATGTGCGCTGCATAGTTGGCATGTTACAATGGGTTAGTAGTCGCACATCAAAAAATACAATAGGTGGCCCCGCCCGCTGGCGGGGCCACCTATTGTATTTTTGCGCGGCCTACCCATTCGAAATGTCTGATACAAAACATTTCCGCGCAATAAGCATGTCCTAACTAAGGAAATCGAAATATCCTGTACTTTAATAGAAACCAAATTTTAAAGATTCCGTCCCGGTAAGAAAATGCCGGGCGGGATTAATTTCCTGATTCAATTTTCCGCTTCACATTCCGGTGGTACTCACCAACAGCAACCGAATGTAAAGCAGGATACAAAATCCGATCGCGAAAAGCAGAATCACTTTTGTATTTGGTATCGTGGATAACTTTTGTATAACCATCCGGGGTTTTGTGCATACTAATCAGTTGGCTCCCTTCTGATTTTCCTTTTTCAAGGTAACAGATGTTTAGGATTTTGTTCACTTCATCAATCTTGGTGATCACATGGGCAACCCCCAGTTTCAATATCCCGGAAAGGATTCTAAGGCCCACAAAAAAAATCTGGCCTACTTCAGCACGTTTATAGTGGTCATCGTGGTAAACCAGTTCATTGTTTTCTTTACAGTACAGCATCCCAAAAGAAATCATTTTGCCGTCCCAGGCAACGCTGGGGTGGATGGTACTATAGGCTTCCCATACTTTTCCGATGTCGGCTTTAATGATAAATGATTTGGTGTGGGAATGATAGCCCGGATCCGTTTCACAATAGCAACAGGATTTTAGCCTGTCAAAATCCTTCAACTCTTCAAGGTCATGGGCGGTGAGGAGATCGCGAACTTTTTGTTGTTTAATGCGGGAGAAATCAATTTTCATCAGTAAAGTATCAGAATACAAAGAAACGGATTAATGCTTTAAGTTTTTTGCCAACATGAGGGTAAAACGCACACTATTCAGAAAACGTTTTCGGAAGGATAAAATTTGAATTTTAGTAATTTGATGGATATTTATTAAAACTATTTCACTTATTGGTCTCATAGATTCGAAATCCTTCATGGAATTGGTAGTTTTGGTTGAATTTCAAACATCGACATGGCAAACACATACGATCAGGCTGTTTCTACACGCTACCACATTTACAACAGCCTCTTTTTAAACCTTCCTTTCAGTAATATTTACCGGACAGGAACTTTGTTGCCGCTTCTGCAACAAGCTTGTGAAGAAGGGTTTCAAAAGAACCGTGACCCCAAATCGATCATCAAGAAGTTTTTAAAGGAATACACCCCGGTTTCGGATCGTGACCAGCAGCTTGATTTATTGTTCAATTTTATCCAATACACCGAGCGGCAAATTGTTTTGTTCGACTCAATCGAAGACGCAGCCTTTAGTGAGGTTAATGACCTGGATGGGGCCGGAACTGTTGGCGCATTGTTGTTGCGTGTAAAAGCAGAAGGGAAGGAAGATGAATTAAAAAAGAAATTGGAAGATTTTGGTGTTCGTGTTGTCCTCACTGCCCACCCCACACAATTTTATCCGGGCAATGTGTTGGCCATCATCAATGACTTGGGAATTACAATCAAGGAAAATCATCTCGAACATATCAACCTCCTGTTAAAACAACTTGGCAAAACCCCGATCCTCAACAAAGAGAAACCAACTCCTTATGAAGAAGCGGTTAGCTTATGTTGGTATTTGGAAAATGTTTTTTACCCGGTTATTCCTGAGATCATATTCAGGTTGATTAAAGAATTGAATATCCCCATTGAAGATTGGAAAAACTACGACTTGCTGAAAGTTGGTTTTTGGCCGGGTGGCGATCGGGATGGCAACCCGTTTGTTACCAGCGAAACAACTTTAAAAGTTGCGGGCCGCTTAAATGAAACCGTGTTGAAATGTTATCATCGCGATTTGCGCAACTTAAAAAGGAGGTTGACATTTGCAGGGATTGAACCCATTATTGCGCAAGCAGAAAGGAAAGTGTATAGCGTAGCGTATGGTCAGGGCCATGGCGACCAATACAACACCGCAGATGAGCTGTTGGCAGATTTATTAAAAGCAAGAACAATCCTGATCAAGAAACATGAAAGTTTGTTTTTGGATATGTTGGATACCGTTATCTTAAAAGTAAAAGTTTTTGGTTTTTATCTCGCCAGCATGGACATCCGCCAGGATAGCCGCAAGCACATTCAAATTTGGGATTCTATTTTTGGAATGTCGAAAAATAAAAAGTTGGCGAAGTACATGGAGCTGCCCGAAGAAGCGGAAATAGAAACGTTGCTTTCGTTCAAAGAAAAAATCAAACCAAGCCAGTTTAAAGACCCGTTTGAACAAGAGCTGGTGGAAAGCATTGTTACCATTGGGAAAATCCAGGAGAAGAATGGTATTGAGAGCTGTCATCGGTATGTGATCAGTAATTGCCAATCGGCTGCCGATGTAATTAGAGTGTATGCGCTTGCAAAACTGTTGCTTGCAAAAAGCGGAAAACTTGAACTTGATATCGTTCCACTTTTTGAAACCATCGATGATTTAAAAGTGGCACCACAGATTATGGAAACGTTGTATGCCATTCCGGAATACAAAGCACATTTGAAAAGGCGTGAAGCCAAGCAAACCATGATGCTCGGTTTTTCTGATGGCACCAAAGATGGTGGCTACCTTCGTGCAAACTGGTCGATTTATCAAGCAAAAGAAAACCTGACACGCGTTTCACGCGAGCATGGGTTCCGGGCCATCTTTTTTGATGGGCGTGGAGGCCCTCCGGCACGCGGTGGTGGGAATACCCACGATTTCTATGCGTCTTTGGGCGATACCATTGAAGATAAAGAAGTCCAGATTACGATTCAGGGACAAACGGTAAGTTCAAATTTTGGCAAGCCGGTTTCGTGTCGTTATAATATGGAACAATTGCTTTCTGCCGGAATTGAGAATGAGATTTTTCAAAAGAAGAGCCACCTCAAAGAAAGCGAAGTTGCGCTGTTGGAGAGTTTGGCAGAAGCAGGATACGAGGCGTATTTAGGATTAAAAAATCACGATAAGTTTATTCCGTACCTGGAAGAGATTACACCGCTTGCTTTTTTTGGTGAAACGAATATCGGCTCGCGCCCTGCAAAAAGAGGTGCGTCCGACAAGTTGAAGTTTGAAGACCTGCGTGCTATCCCGTTTGTGGGATCATGGGCGCAGATGAAACAAAATGTTCCGGGCTTTTATGGAGTGGGAACAGCCTTGGACCAACTAAAAAAAGACGGTAAGCTAAACGAAATCAAAAAACTCTATAAAGAATCGCTGTTCTTCCGCACATTGTTGAGCAACAGCATGATGTCGTTGACGAAGTCTTTTTTCCCGGCCACTGCTTACCTGGCGAAAGACAAAGACTTCGATGAGTTTTGGAAAATGTTGTACAAGGAATTTCAACTATCGTGCACCATGGTGTTGGAAGTTTCAGGATTAACGGAGTTAATGAGCAATCCAGCAAACCGTAACTCAGTTAAGTTGCGCGAAAAAATTGTATTGCCATTGATTACAATTCAACAATTTGCACTGCAACATTTGCGCAATCCGGAAAAAGAAGACAAAGCATTTGAAAAGACGTATCGGAAGCTGGTATTGCGGTGTATGTTTGGGATTATCAATGCTGCAAGGAATTCGGCATAGGATAAAGAGCGCCTGGAATAGTTGTAAACAAACAGGAGGAGGCTCTTTTTAAAGAGACTCCATTTCTTGCTTTTTAAAATTGAATATTTGAAATATTTGCAATTGTGTATATTCGGATGTTATGGGCAAGCTCTGACAACTTAAAAATGACTGAAAGACAAATTAGATATACGTTAGGATTCTTAGGAATTCTTGATTTGATTTCCTTCGTCCGGACATTTAAATCGGGAACTTATATCATTTACAACTTCTCAATATTTGTAAATTCTGAAGTTGCACCTTGGGAGAAAGCTCTTGGGATTGGGATACCAGTTTTAAATATGATTTTAACTTTATTACTTCTTGTTTCTGGAATATTATTAATTCTTGGCAAGAAGGTCGGTATAATTATTTACTATTTTGAATTCCCTCTTAGACTACTATTTGTCACGTTGACATTTGGTTTCATATTAAGGATATTCGGACTACAAGTTGACACATTAACTCATAACATAGTCTTAGGAATTCTTTTTACTCTGGAACTACTCCGACTAATCTTTTCAATTTGGGCACACAGAAAATATTATAACGCTGGACAGACCGCCAGCCCATAACAAAGTCTATAATCCATTTGCTTTCTTTTGTTTATTTTTATTTTGGTAAAGCAAACGGCTTATAGCCAAACATTGCCAGCCATAGGGTCGGACAAAGTAGTGAACTAACCAAACAGGCGACACTTCGCATTTTTAAGAAGATTCTCCTCTGAATTGCCCAAAGCATTGCAAAACCCTTTAAATCTTTAAATTTGAAGAATACTCATATATAGATACTTCAAGACAGATGGCCTTTAATCAGATCCTCGACAAGTACAGAAAAATTTCATTTTCAGAACGCGACAAAGGCGACCGCTTTGAACGGTTAATGCAAGCGTATTTGCTGACTGACCCAAAGTACACATCCTTGCTAAAGAAGGTCTGGTTATGGAGTGAGTTTCACGGAAAGAATGACTTGGGAGGCGGTGATACAGGTATAGACTTAGTTGCCCAGACTTTTGACGGTGACTATTGGGCAATCCAATGCAAATGCTTTCAGGAGAATTCAATCATTGACAAACCCGCTGTAGATAGTTTCTTATCTACATCAAGCAGGGAGTTTAAAAATGAACAACTTAAAACGGTAAGCTTTTCGCATCGACTTTGGATTTCAACAACCAACAAATGGGGGCCGAATGCAACTGAGGCTATTAAGAATCAAAATCCTCCGGTAACACGAATAAACCTTTTTGATTTACAGGAAGCTCCGGTTGATTGGGAGAAGCTTGATAAAGGAATTCACGGTGAAGCTTCAAGAAATGCAAAAAAGAACTTACGACCACACCAGAAAGAATCACTGGAATTAACCCATAAACATTTTAAGAAAGCCGACAGGGGCAAGCTCATCATGGCTTGCGGAACAGGAAAGACTTTCAGTTCCCTTCGCATTGCAGAAAATGAAACCAAAGGAAAAGGACTTGTTTTGTTTTTGGTTCCGAGCATTGCGTTGCTGGGACAAACCTTGCGCGAATGGTCATCGGATGCCGATGAACCGATCAACGCCATCTGTATTTGTTCCGACCCGGAGGTTTCAAGAAAGAAAACAAAGAATGACGACAGCGATAGTTTCAGTGTAGTGGATTTGGCATTACCCGCTTCTACGAACACCAAAGATATTGTCAATCAATTCAAGCACATTAAAGAGAAGAGCAAGAAGGGAATGACCGTTGTGTTTTCCACGTATCAATCCATTGACGTAATCGCTCGTGCTCAAAAAGAAATTATTAAAAACGGATTCGGGGAATTCGATCTAATCATTTGTGATGAAGCCCACCGGACAACAGGTGTTTCCTTATCAGGCGAAGATGAATCTGCCTTTACAAAAGTTCACGAGGACAAATTCATAAAAGCAAAGAAACGCTTGTACATGACGGCTACGCCACGACTGTACAGTGATGATGCAAAAAGCAAAGCCGCGCAAGCCGAAGCGATTTTGTGTTCCATGGACGACACAAAATTATACGGAGAAGAAATTTACCGCATTGGTTTTGGTGAAGCGGTTGAAAGAGATTTGCTCACGGACTACAAAGTATTGATTTTAACGCTCAGCGATAAAGACGTTCCGCCAGCCGTTCAAAAAATGATTTCGGACAAAGAAAACGAAATCAATACAGACGATGCCTCAAAACTGATTGGTTGTATCAATGCTTTATCGAAACAGGTTTTAGGTGACGAAGGAATAATTAAAAGCACAGACCCCGAACCCATGCGAAGGGCAGTTGCTTTTTGTTCGAGCATTGCCGTTTCTAAAAAGATAACCGCTACGTACAACACCGCGACAGATGCCTATCTAAGTTCATTGCCAGCGGAGAAGAAAGAGCAAATGGTTTCTTTGGCATCCAAGCATATAGACGGAACCATGTCGGCACCAGAGCGCGATGAATTATTAGGTTGGCTGAAGTCAGACATGGATAAGAACGAATGCCGCATTCTTACTAATGTGCGTTGCTTGAGTGAAGGCGTTGACGTTCCTTCTTTGGATGCTGTTATGTTTCTTTCTGCCCGTAATTCTCAGGTGGATGTGGTGCAATCCGTTGGGCGTGTTATGCGTAAATCACCCGGAAAGAAATATGGTTACATTATCATTCCGGTAGTTGTTCCATCTGATGTAGAAGCGGACAAAGCATTGGACGACAACGAGCGGTACAAAGTAGTATGGACAGTATTAAATGCCCTTCGCGCGCATGACGACCGTTTCAATGCAACAGTTAATAAAATAGAGCTTAACCGTAAACGACCAACTCAAATTTTAGTAGGGCGACCTGAGTATTCCTTTGACAATGATGGTGCGCCTTCTTTGGTAAATGAAGACCAGGCTACTTACCATACTAACAAAGACATTGCTCACCAAATGGCGTTGCAATTCGAGCAACTGCAAAATGTAGTGTTTGCGCGAATGGTGAACAAAGTAGGCGACAGAAGATACTGGGAACAATGGGCGAAAAGTGTTGCCGAAATTGCCGAACGACAGGTAGAACGAATCAGCCGGTTAATTTCCGATGACAAAAAACATAAGAAAGCGTTTGCCAACTTCTTAGGCGGGTTACAAAAAAATATCAATCCGAGTATTACTGAGCAAGAGGCTATTGAAATGCTTTCACAGCACATCATTACCAAACCGGTATTTGAAGCCCTGTTTGAAGGCTACTCGTTTGTAAAGAACAATCCCATTTCGGTGAGCATGCAAACCATGCTTGATTTGCTGGAAGGACAAGCCATTGAAAAAGATACCGAGACACTTCAAAAGTTTTACGAATCTGTAAAAATGCGTGCTTCCGGTATCGACAATGCCGAAGGCAAGCAACGCATTATAATAGAGCTGTACGACAAGTTCTTTAAAACTGCTTTCCCGAAAATGGTGGAACGACTCGGCATTGTGTACACCCCGGTAGAAGTAGTGGACTTCATTGTTCATTCGGTAAACGATGTACTGAAAAAAGAATTTGACCGCAGCATTTCCGATGAAAACATTCACATCCTCGACCCCTTTACAGGAACAGGTACTTTTATTACCCGGCTATTGCAAAGTGGGTTGATTGATAAGAAAGACTTAAAAAGAAAATACAAGCACGAAATACACGCCAACGAAATTGTATTGCTCGCCTATTACATAGCAGCCGTGAACATTGAAAATGCTTTTCACGATGCTATGGAGCAAAAAGATTACATGGCGTTTGACGGTATCTGTTTGACCGATACTTTTCAATTAGGAGAAACCGATGAGAGCGATAAGTTATTCAAAGACATGTTCCCGCAAAACTCTGCACGGGTAGCCAAACAAAAGAAAGCACCATTACGAGTTATAATGGGTAATCCTCCTTATTCTATTGGCCAGAAATCAGCGAATGATAATGCACAAAATCAAAGCTACCCGAAATTGGACAGGAAGATTGCAAACACGTATGCAAAAGAATCCTCGGCAGGGCTGAACAAATCTTTATACGATGCCTACATTAAGGCATTTCGATGGAGCACTGACCGTTTAGATCCCGCGCATGGCGGTGTCATTGCATTTGTGTCGAACGGGGCATGGCTGGATGGCAACAGTACAGACGGGTTCCGAAAGATGTTGGAAAAGGAATTCAGCAGCATTTATGTGTTCAATCTTCGTGGCAATGCACGTACGCAGGGTGAATTAAGACAAAAAGAAGCGGGTAACGTATTCGGTTCCGGTTCGCGCACACCCATTGCCATTACCATTTTAGTGAAAAAGGGGAAGTGAGATGAGTAAAGCGTTAAGACATCAAAACAAAAACATATTCAGTGAAATAAAATCGCTGATCGAGCAAAGCCGCCAGCAGGTAGGCGTTACGGTAAATGCGGCCATTACGCTTTTGTACTGGCAGGTGGGCAAGCGTATCAGTGAAGAAATCATAAAAGAAAAACGCGCTGAATACGGCAAGCAGGTACTGGCAACATTATCGGCCCAGCTAACTGCCGAATATGGCAATGGATGGAGCAAAAGGCATTTGCATCATTGCCTCCGCTTTGCAGAGGTTTTTCCTGATATTCAAATTGTGCACACAGTGTGTACACAATTGAGTTGGTCTCACCTGAGACTAATTGCGTCCATGGAAGACGAGCTAAGGCGCAGTTTCTACATAGAAATGTGTAAGTTGGAAAAATGGAGCTTCCGAACATTCCAGGAACGGATCAACTCCATGCTTTACGAACGCACCGCCATCAGCAAAAAGCCCGGGGAAACCATCAAAAACGAATTGCAGCAACTAAGTGATGCCGGGCAAATTTCTCCCGACCTGGTTTTCAGGGACCCGTATTTCCTGGATTTTCTCGGGCTGAAAGACACTTACTCCGAAAAGGATCTGGAAACCGCCATCATTGCCGAGTTGCAACGCTTCATTACCGAGTTGGGCACCGACTTCGCTTTCCTCGCACGGCAAAAACGGCTGATGATAGACCACCGCGATTATTTTATTGATTTGCTCTTTTACCACCGCAGGCTGAAATGCCTCGTGGCCATTGATTTGAAGATCGGGGAATTTGACGCGGCCTACAAAGGCGAAATGGAATTGTATTTGGGCTACCTCGAAAAGTATGAATCCGTAGAAGGCGAAAACCCGCCCATCGGCCTCATCCTTTGCAGCGGAAAAAACCCGGAGCATGTAGAACTGATGCAACTGCACAAAAGCAACATCAAAATAGCGGATTATTTCACCATACTCCCATCCAAAGAAGTGTTGCTGAACAAGTTGCACCAGGCTATTGAAATTGCCAAAAACAGCTTACGAAAACAGGACAAAGAATGAGTAAAACAAAAATATACTACCACGACATAGGCGACTACCTGAGCCGGGAAGAAAAGCTGGCCATCGTAAAAAAGTTCGGTTCCATTGCCAACCCCGATATGCAATGGAAAACCTTACAGCCGAATGAGCATGGTGATTGGATTAGCCAGCGGAATGATGTGTTTAATACGTTTATCCCGATTGAGCCTGAAAAGAAATTTGATGCAAAAAGTCAATCGTTTTTTATTGCCCAATCGTTAGGAACAGCTACTAATCGTGATGCTTGGGTATATAATTTCTCTCAGAAGAAATTAGTACAGAACATAAAAAAAACAATAGCGCATTACAATGAGCAGAGAGAATTACTTGCTTCAGGCAAAATTAAAGAACCCAAAAGAAATTCTGAATCAGGAAGCTGGACACGAGATTGGTTAAATCAAATTAGAAAAAATAGAACTTTTACTGAAGCGAAAAAGGAGTATAGAAAAGCACTTTATCGCCCTTTTACATTGCTAAATTGCTATTTTGATGACGACTTAAATCAGGAGCGTTACCAACTTACTAAACTTTTCCCTGACAAGGATTCAAATAATTTGGTGATAGGTGTTTCTTCTATTGGCTCAACCAAGGGATTAGCAGTTTCAGTGTCCAAATACATTACTGATTTACACTTTAACGGTGATACCCAATGCTTTCCTCTCTATTACTACGAAGAACGAGATAGAAACAGCCCAAGTCTTTTTGATGCCACAGGAGACAGCGAGTACATCCGCAGAGACGGGGTAAGTGACTTTATTTTTGAAAGAGCTAAAAAGCAGTACGGCAAAAATGTAAGCAAAGAAGATATTTTCTATTATGTGTATGGCTTTTTGCACAGCCCGGAGTATAGAGAAACCTTTGCCAATGATTTAAAGAAAATGCTGCCACGTTTGCCTTTAGTGGAAGATGTAAAAGATTTCTGGGCATTCAGCAAAGCAGGCCGCAAGCTGGCTGAGTTGCATATTAATTATGAAAGCGTCCCTGCATTGAAAGGTGTAAAAGTAACCGGGGATGATAGCAGGTTCTACACAGTAGAAAAAATGCGCTTCCCTAAAAAAGACCAGAAAGATACCATTCACTACAACAGTAAAATCACCATTTCAAACATTCCCACAAAAGCTTATGAGTATGTTGTGAACGGCAAGAGCGCCATTGAATGGATCATGGAACGCTACCAGATCACCACCCACAAAGAAAGCAGCATCAAAAACGACCCCAACGATTGGGCGAAAGAAGTTGGAAATCCGAGATACATTCTTGATTTGCTGTTAAGCATTATCAATGTAAGTGTGCAGACGGTGGAGATTGTGGAAGGGTTGCCGAAAGTAAAGTTTGAGTAATAAGGAATATACTATGAGTTCTGAGCTTGACAAAGACTATGTACTAATTCTGCAAGACCTGAAAGAGAAAATCAGGCAGGCAAGGTTGCGTGCTGCCGTTGTAGTTAATGCCCAGCTTCTTCAGGTGTACTGGGAAATCGGGCAAACCATTTTGGAACAGCAGAAGAGATTAGGCTGGGGTAAAAAAATAATCAAACAACTGTCCATTGATTTAAAAACTGAATTCCCCGATATGAAGGGTTTTTCAGAGCGAAACCTGGTGTACATGCAAACTTTCGCTGCTGCATACCCTCAATTTACAATTACGCAACCAGCGGTTGCGCAAATTACGCAGGGCAAACCTGCGCAATTGGAAAAGCTCGTTGGCCAGCTACCCTGGACACATAATACCATATTGCTTGATAAACTTCCTTCTCCTGATGAACGGCTGTTCTATGTACAAAAATGTATTCAAAACGGGTGGAGCAAGTCTGTACTTATTCATCAGATTGAAAGCGATTTATATAATCGACAGGGAAAAGCGATTACCAACTTTGAACAGACGCTACCGAAATATCAATCAGATCTTGCGCGGGAAACATTTAAAAACCCTTACCTCTTCGATTTTCTGGGTATCGAAGAAGAAATACACGAACGCGAATTAGAAAAAGCCCTTATCCAACACATCAAAAAGTTTTTACTTGAACTCGGCAGAGGCTTTGCCTTTGTGGGCAACCAGCATAACCTGGTTGTGAATGGAGACGATTTCTTTTTGGACTTGCTCTTTTATAATTACCACCTGCACTGCTTTGTAGTCTTTGAATTGAAGGTTGGTAATTTTCTGCCCGAGTATGCGGGGAAACTGAATTTCTACATTAATACAATCGACCAGCAAATTAAAGGAGCAGACGACAAGCCAACCATTGGTGTGTTGCTGTGCAAAACCCCAAATGAAACAGTAGTGAAGTATGCCCTAACAGGAATACAATCACCTATGGGTGTGGCCGAATACGAATTGATCAACGCACTGCCAAAGCAATTGAAAGCGCAAATGCCAACAGTAGAAGAATTGGAAAAGGAATTAGAAACACCTCAGAAACCACTTGATGCAAAACTCGCCCGGATAAAAGAACTCGCCTCACAAATGAAAGGTGAATCCTTAAAGGAAAGGGACAACAAAAGCATCATTGAATTATTTACACATACGTTGCCCCAACTAAAAGAACGCCTCGAAACACGGCTGGAAAGTATCATGAAAGAATTTGATAGCCATAAAGTTTCGCGAATCCTTAATGAGCAGTATGATTATGCTACGGATGTTGACCTGGAAGCGAAATTATTAAAAGAAGGCGTACGCAAAGTAGGCATACATGTAAACCTGCAAGGCTTCATCAAAGCAGGAACAAAAACATTTAACGTGTGGAAGGAACTGAAATTTGAACTCTATCAATACTATTACCACATCAGAACATTCACTAATCAAGACGTTACCTTAGCCGAGCGGTTATATGACCAACCCTGGACAGAACATGATCTTGACCAACTAACTGAAACCTTTGCCGAAATTATTGCCGATGATGTGGAGCAGAATATTAAAAGGATACAGGTATAAATTACATTAGGAGTGTGCAGACGGTAGAGATTGTGGAGGGGTTGTTGAAGGTTAAGTTTGAGTGAATATCAATGGCAACGGAGCCTTAGAATATGGGTAACAAGAAAAGAACAGTTGTTTTATTTGGAGCAGGAGCAGCCATCCCTTGGGGAGGACCAAGTACATCTTGCTTAACTAAATTGATAAAAAAATCAGCTCCCTTGTTTCGATTTAGCGATAGCCAAATAGCTATTACTGAATTTGTTTATGATACGCTAAGAAGATCGCGTTATAAAGACATTAACTTTGAAACGATCATTAATGTAATAGAGGAATTCATAGTACACTATGCTTATTTCGATAGCAATGAAAGAACATCATCAATAAGCAAGTCCTTCTTTAGCCCCGCCTTTGATAGTCGATCATTGGATTTCTCCATAACAGGCGGCAAAGAAGAACATAATTATAAACTTGAAATTCCGGCCGGGATCGAGTATGAAGATGCCCAATCTGCTGTTAACCACGAATCACCCACACAGTTTTACTTTCAACACTTACTTTCAGCCATACTTTTTAGAATTAATCTAAGGGTTTCACACTATTCACTTA
This sequence comes from uncultured Roseivirgaceae bacterium, assembly GCA_964398945.1. Lineage (GTDB taxonomy): Bacteria > Bacteroidota > Bacteroidia > Cytophagales > Cyclobacteriaceae > JBGTGG01. Next base: position 84,822 of record CAYNOT010000007.1, read on the forward strand.
GCAGAAAGGATGATATCATGACGGGTGATGAAAGGGAGATTAATGAATCTTTTATAAGGTGGTATCAGGCGCTTTCCGCAGATTCAGTAGTACGAATGTACACTTTAAACTACGACCGGAATTTTAAACTACTGGCGGATAAAGCGGGAATTACTGCATTTGAGGGTTTTGAGTTCGATGAGTCCCTACAAGAAGATGAACTGAATGATGGTCAGCTTAATCTGGAGCGCATTCTGTCAGACTTTGATACCCCAATTCATTATAATCTTCATGGCTCTACCTATTGGCAGGTTCATCCGACAGATGATTTTACCGAGTTGAATAACCCGTGGATTTCATTAAGTCCCTTTCCTGTTCATGAAGGAAGCTATTCGGAAAAGCCAATACTTCAAATTGATAAGGGAAAGAATATACTCATTTCAAATATTATTACAGGCTATCAGAAAACACAAAAATCTTTTGTTACACCGTTCCGGCAAATGCAGGCTGCTTTTGACCGAGATTGTATTTTGGCAGATGAAATAATTGTGGTAGGGTACTCATTTGGTGATTACCATATTAATTCCAGCATTGTAAATGCTCTGAAATACAATAAGAAATTAAGATTGCATTTTATTGATCCTGCCTATGCTGAGAAAGATGGTATGAAGGGGTATGATTTACTTGTGCAAAGGCTTATTCACATTTTTTCGGATCTATTTCACTTTGGAAGAACACAACCAATTTATTCTTCTGACAGAGATTCCTGCACTTATTTTGATGAAAAACTCATCGTATCAATGGTTGGTTTTGACCAATATTTAAACAAACCATTGAATTATACTCAGGTTGATGGGGTTTCCGCACGCACAGGGTCTTACTAAAATATAATGAGCAACATAAAACTATTTGAAGCCCAAAAAGTAAGAACCCATTGGGATGATAGGAATAAGATTATCTCTAAATTGAGAAACTCTAAATTGAGAAACTCTAAATGAAAGAAAATATCCACATAAAAGTTAACCACAGCGTGCTTGTTTGGGCAAGGAAATCACTTGCCATTACTCGCAATCAGGCATCTGAAAAAACAAAGATTGCAGCCAAGAGGTTAGCGCAACTGGAAAAAGGTGAAAGACAGCCAACCTTAGAGGAACTGAAAGAATTTTCAAAAGCCTACAAAAGAACTATTGCCACCTTGTTGCTTTCGGAACCGCCAAAGGAAAATCCACTACCTGCCGACAGAAGAACAGTAAACTCCAAAGACCTCGGCAATTTCCACGAGAAAACAATTATGGCTGTTCGTAAAGCCCGTGCTTTAGCGCAGTCATACGTTGAACTCCGTCAGGAAATGGATGTTGAAATTCCGAAGCTGAACTTCGTTGCCTCTATTAATGAACAACCTCAGAGCGTAGCCGTTAAAATCCGCCAGCTCTTAAACCTTGACGAAATCAGGGAAATACAAAACATCAATGATGCGCTGGAAGCATATATTCAAAAAGTTGAATCGTTAGGCATTGCCGTTTTTCAATTGAGTTTAACACAAGACAAGCTAAGAGGGTTTTCCATTACTGATGATGTTATCCCGATTATCGGCATTAAGCGTGGCGGTGAAGCAGCACATTCCAAAATTTTTACTCTGTTCCACGAATTGGGCCATATTTTACTGAATGAAGGAGCCTTGTGCGACCTGTCAGAAAAAACCAATATTGAGATAGAAAAATGGTGCAATGCTTTTTCAGCTGAAGTGCTTATTCCGACTGCGGAATTGTTGCAAATGGAGAAAGTAATTGAGCAGCAGCAGCGAGGTGAAAAAACCTGGGCAAAAAAAGACCTTGTTACTCTTGCCACTTATTTTCATGTTGGGCCTTTAGCTCTGCTGAGAAGTTTGCTTGAAAAACAACTCACAACATCAGCATTCTATAATGAAAAACATCAGGCTTGGAACAAACCACAATTTGGCAGAGCAAAAAATCCGGAGGGAAGGAACATAGCGAAGGAAGCTATTAAGGAAAAGGGAAGAACATATATTTCATTGGCATTCTCGGCTTATGATCAAAACCGGATTGATTTGAAAGACCTATCTGACTTTTTGGGTGTCAGGTTATCTTATATTCCGAAAACCCGTCAATTACTGAATGTATCATAATGGATTTGTTCAGCGATGAAAATATAGTATATGTAATTGATACAAGCGGATTGATTGTACTCGAATCAACTTTTAAGCGGGATAATCCTGTATTCACCGCTATTTGGGAGGAGATTGAAGATTTAATTGGTCAGGACTGTTTTAAAACTATTGATTTTGTAGAAGAAGAAATAAACAGCTACGAAGGCAAGCAGGATTTTTTAAAAACGTGGGTAAAGAAATGGAAAAAGCATCTTGTTGTTTCAACCGATGTAGCCAGTATAAATGCAACCATACCCATCATTAATGAAGAATACAATACAGGCTTTTTTGATGCAAAGAAACAAGCTGACGGAAAAGAAGAAGCTGACCCATATTTGATTGGCTACTGCAAAGTTCATAACTGTGTTTTAATCACAAACGAAAGCAAAACCAAGCATAATAAAATACCAGCCGTCTCAACGAAGAATGGAGTGAGGTGTATTGATATTAATGATTTTTTGGTTGAGAGAGGATTAAGAATGGAAAGGAAGAAATAAGACCTGATTATATATGGCCGATATAAAACAATTTGAAACCCAAAAAGTAAGAACCCATTGGGACGAGGAGAAGGAGCTTTGGTACTTCTCCATTATTGATGTAATTGAGATTCTTACAGACAGCAATAATCCAAGAAGGTATTGGAGTGATTTGAAGCGCAAATTGGAACAAGAAGGCTTTGGCCAGTTGTACGATATTATCGTACAACTGAAACCAGAATCCAGGAAAACCGAAGAAGAAAATGAAAATAATTTTTCAAACTTTAAACGCAGCCCTTGCAAAAGCATAATCGTAAAGAAAATGTACAATGCCGAAAAAATTTAAATCCATAAAAAGCAAATACACAGAACTTGTTCTGGAAATCAGCCTTCTGATGGAGCGTGCGAGACAAGGTATTTCGCAGAAGATTAACACTGAATTACTTTTAACATATTGGAATGTTGGTCATTTGATTGTGCAGAGAGAACAAGAAGAAAATATTGATGATAAATCAAGCCGGCAATTAATTTTAGAACTTTCAAAAGAATTGAGTTTGCATGTAGGGAAAGGATTTTCACGTTCAAATCTTTTCTCCATGAGACGATTTTATCAACTATACCGATTTGTCCAGACACCGTCTGGACACCAGCCAGTGGAAAGCATCCAGTCGCTGTCTGGACAGAAGGGAATAAAAAGTAAAACCAAAAAAACACTGACAAAGCAAACTGCAATAGAAAATATTGGTAAGACCATTTCATTCCAATTGAGTTGGTCGCATTATTGCGAACTGATAAAAATGGACAATGATTTGGAGCGGAGTTTTTATCAACAGCAATACATCAATGATAATTGGTCTGTGCGAGAACTTCAACGGCAGAAAGACACTGCATTGTTTGAGCGCATCGCACTAAGCAAAGATCATAAGGGAGTTATGGCCATTGCGCAAAAAGGACAACTTCCTGAATCAGAATCAGATATTGTAAAAGACCCATATGTTTTGGAATTCTTGAATATCCCGGAAAAACATCACTATTCAGAGAAACATTTAGAACAAAAGATTATCGATAACCTTCAAAGTTTCATTTTGGAATAGGCAAAGGGTTCACTTTTGTAAGCAGACAGTTTCGTATCACATTAGATAATGTTCATTATCGTGTTGACCTTGTGTTCTATCACCGAATATTGAAATGCTTTGTGTTGTTTGACCTTAAAGTCAGAGAGGTAAAACATCATGACATCGGACAAATGAATCTTTATCTGAATTATTTTGAAGCCGAACAAAACGTGGAAGGCGATAATCCACCCATTGGAATAATTCTGACCAAACACAAAGGAGAAGTAATGGTAGAGTATGCGACAAGGGGAATTTCAAATAAGATTTTCGTCTCAAAATATCAATTGTACTTACCAGACAAGAAAGCATTACAGAAGAAAGTGAGAGAACTACTTGATAAAAAGTGAGAGAAACAATTTAAGATACAATTTTACAAGCCAATGGCACTTGATAGTTTACAAACGATGAATGTAATCGAGGCAATGGAAACTCTTGCCGAGCGAAAAAGACCACCCGAACACATCAGGGAAAAATTAGACATCGGTTACAAAATCGAAGGTCAGGATGTTTTTGTTTTTGAAATCAGGCCTCGGTTTGATAATCCCAAAGTAAAAAGAGAATACCCCATGGCTAAAACTACTTTTGTAAAATCGAAGAATCATTGGAAAGTTTTTTGGATGAGGCAAGATTTAAAATGGCACAGCTACGAACCGAAGCCCACCGTTAAAACCATTCAGCAGTTTGCAAAACTGGTAGAAGACGATAGATATTGTTGTTTTTGGGGATAACAACAATTCACAAATCCGATACAACGTTTCGGAAATCACCTACACTTTTTAATTATACATGGTTGAGGGAAAATCGTACGACACACGAGTGAAATATCTTGTACGGAAAGGCTTATTGCCAGATGTTTATAGAAAGAGAATTCATCGAAGTTTGATAAGCAAGTGGAAAAGGGAATCGGAAGACAAATACACAGGCTACGAACTAAATAACAACATCGAAGAACTATACGATGTGATGAAAAAACTTTCGGAAGACGATAAAATGGTGAAAACATTGAGAACCTTTTATCGGATAACAAAAACATTGAAAGACATCATTGGCACGGGAAGGGATTACATCAAGAAAATTAAGAACCACAAACATCAAATTGTTGACGCCATTCAAAGAGCGAAGAAAGCAATCGGAACAAAAAGAGCAATAAAGATTTTTGGAATCGGTGAAAGCACTTATCGTATTTGGGCAATGGAGTCTTATTTCCGTTGCGGACAATCTCTTGCTAAACTTTGCAGTTCGGCTTATCCACAACAATTGACAGTAAAAGAGGTACATAAAATTCACCGAATTCTTTCAAGTCCGGAATACATCCATTGGCCAATTATTTCAGTTGCCTACTACGGAATGAGAGAAGGTATTTTAAAAGCTCATCCCAATACGTGGTACAAGTATGCAAGATTGATGAAACTAAAGAGAAAAAAATTCAGGAAGCCAAAGAAAGACTATGATGACGGACTAAGGGCAAAAGCACCGAACGAGAAATGGCACGCGGACATAACGGAACTGAAAACGGCAGACGGAAAGACTTCCTACATCTATTTGGTTATGGACAACTTTTCGCGTTACATCACATCGTGGCGCATTGCGGACAAGGTGTGCGCTAAAGTGGGAATTGAAACATTTGAGGAAACAATACTTAACGCAGGAATAGAACCAAATCAAAAAGAAAAAACGGAGTTGATTGTGGACGGAGGAACTGAAAATAATAACAAAGCAGTGACGACCCTTCTGCAAAAATACCCCGTGGACAAACTGGTTGTCATGAAAGACATTTTGAAATCAAACTCAATGATTGAGTCATTGAACAAATTAATCAAGTACGACTATCTCTATCCACGAAACATTCACGACCAAGAAGAACTTATAAAAGTCATGAGAAAAAATGTAGTTCCAGACTACAACGACAAAAGACCAAACGGACAACTATTCGGACTGACTCCGGCAGAAGCTTACGGGAGAAAGACTGTTAACTTTAAAAAGATTCGAGAGAAAATGATTGAAGCACATCATAAACGAATATCGTACAACCAGACTCATTCGTGCTTAGGGTGTCCGTTCGGCTGCAAGCAAAACTGACAGCGACCAAGACGACCTAAAATTTTTAAGAACGACTTTCAAACGCAGGACAAAATACCTATCATTGATTGTTGACTTAGAAGTTTCTTATAAGAAACCGAAAGTGTTGTAAGACCTAGTGAAATGACACCACCTAAGTCGCACACCCATTGCCTGGCCGCACTTGCAGCCCGCATCCAAAGCCCGATGAACGTTACAGACTGGTTAATAAACAAAAATATAAAATCAGGCAGACGGTGGAGAAATATCAACGATTTATAAGTTTATAAAGCGGCATCGATACTATGAATACACCAAGCGCCACCAACGCAGCTTCCCTTCCCATTAAATAATCAATTAGCAAGTATTGTAAAAAGTAAGTAAGCGGAAACATAAAAATCCCAAAAATGAATTTCATGGAGGCCACCATCACCGGGTCTTTTATGATTTTTTGAAATCCCTTCCACAGACTAAGGGGGATAACGTTAATGGAGAAGAGCGCAAATGCAATGGAAATTTTCCACCAGGCGATTTCTTTCCTGGCCCGCGTTTCCGGCCTCTCGGCAGGCAGGCCCTTTTCCAAATTCCTAATCCGCTCATTGGTTTCTACCGGATCCAGGTAATTGACATTGTTATTTTCAAGTTCTGCCAATATTTTATCATACTGCGCGGTATCATTAATATGCGTAATCAACGGCTTCATCCCTTCTGCAACGGCATCTTTTAAACTGGTTGCAGATTGTGGGATGTTTGCCGGGTCATAAAACGGATTACATAAAATCGGTTCCCCATAGTAAATGCTCATGTCCGTTCCGAACGCCATGTGTTCCACATAATTGATTCCCGTAGGAACTACATAAATGGGTTGTGAAGGATCTTGCGAAAGCCTTTCAAAAATCAACCGTGTAAAACCCTTGCTCAACGGGCGCACTCTTCTTTGAAAAGAATGATTGCCTTCCGGAAATAATAAGATAGCATCTTCCTTTTGAAGAAGCTTCACACAGTAAGCAAAGATTTTATCGTTCAATGCAAGTGCCTGCCATCCGTCACGAATCCGGTAAACAGGCATGAGGTTAAAGGAACCTAAAAAGAAGCGCGCAATTTTACTTTTGAACACATCGGCCCGCACCCAGTAATGGGTATACCGGTTATTGGTACACGCCAAAACCAAAGCATCTAAAAAAGCATTTTGGTGGTTACAGGTAAATATGACGGCCCCTTTTTCCGGAATGTTGTTCGCGCCTTTTACAATGAATTTCCGAAAGTAAAAGCGAAGCCCGATGGTAACATACAACTTGAAGGTTTCATACCAAATACGTTTTATCATATCTTAAACAGATTGCTTAGTGGTGGAGGGCGCCCAAAAATAAGCAATTGCCAATCCTGACACAATGTGCCAGATGCCCCACCACGCTGCGATAATTGCCATTCCCCCCAGGCCATTGAAAAATGTAAAAATAAGCAAAAGCCCGAGGCCTGAATTTTGGATGCCGGTTTCGATGGCCAATGTTTTTTGATCGGGCAGCGGGAGTTTTGTCAATCGTCCAACCAGGTAGCCTGACACAAGTGCAATACCATTGTGTATGAAAACAATGAACACGATGTATTGGAAGTAGTCCAAGAAAATTTGGTAGTTCTTGAGGAACGCCAACAATACAAAGGAAATAAATACCAATACGGAAACCGGTTTAAGTGTTTTGGAGATACGCTGGGCAAGTTCCGGTTTTATTTTTCGAAACACCATGCCGACAATCAGCGGAATACCCAACAATAAAATGATGGCCTCGAAAATCTCCATGTGATCGATACTGATTTCTGTAAGGAGTGTATTGGTGGGTTCGTAAAGACTTGCCCAAAACTTTAAATTGAATGGCGTCATAACAATTGCTGCCAACGTTGAGATGGCCGTAAGGCTTACGGACAAGGCCGTGTTAGCGCCTGCGAGGTGGCTAATAAAATTGGAAATATTTCCCCCGGGGCAGGCGGCCACCAGGATCATTCCCATGGCAATGCTTGGTGCTGGTTCAATGGCCCACACTAAACAAAAAGTTAATGCGGGCAGTACGATGAACTGGGAAAACATTCCCAACAGCGGTGATTTTGGGTTTTTAAAAACCCTGCGGAAATCATCGGTTGTTAAGTCCAGGGACACACCGAACATAATAATTGCCAGGGACAGGTTAAGCGCCCAAAGTGAATTGGTTCCAAAATCAAGTTCAATGGTATCGAGTGGGCTTCCCAAAGCGTGTTTGTTTAACGCTTAAATATAGAATAATTTGATCAACCGGAAGATTGAAAATAATGCAACTGCGCAAACCGCATTATGCAGATTTTAATTCAAAGATTGTAATTTCTGGTCTGACATTAAAGCGGACCTGCCATAAATGACCAAGTGCACGGTTAATGTACAATGTTCTTCCATCATGCAAATCTATCTCGCCTGCATCATACCGTTTGTTTTTTACAGGTAACATGGGGGCATTAAGAAAGGGAGGTTTGCATTGCCCTCCATGTGTATGACCTGAAAGAATCCAACCTTGATAGCCGTTCCAAACATTTAAATCGCAAACATCAGGATTATGGCATAACAGCACATTGGCTTTTTTGGCATTGTAATCCTTCATTACCTTCCGGGGATTAAAGTTCGTTGCCCAATAATCATCAAAGCCAATAAAATTTATTCCTCCAATTTCCTTTTGCTCATTTCGAAGTACATGGATACCGGACCGGGTAAGTACTTCCTGTACACTATCCGCTACATTTTTTTCTGACCAGTTTCTTCCATAGTCATGATTGCCCAAAACACCAACCGTTCCCAATGTGCCTTTAACAGGATCTTTAAAAACTTCTTTTAACTGAGAGATTTGTTGTTCGTTTTCGTAGCTCACAAAATCCCCGGTATAAACAACAAAGTGGGGCGTAAACTTTTTTGCTTCTTGAAACGATTCGATGATATAGTTCCAGTCAAACCGGTTGCCCACATGGATATCACTTATTTGCATAAGCGTAAATCCATCCAACGCGGTTGGAAGGTTTTTGATGATCATTTTCTTTTGAACAAACTCTAACCAGAAAGGCTCTAGTTGCCACGCGTATCCTCCAGTTAATAAACCCGCTCCTGCTAAGACCGAAGCACCTTTAACAAATTGTCGTCTTTTCATAAATCATTGCTTAACCGGGTTCCAACAATCAAGATTAGGATTGGTCACTGTTTATCGGTTTTTCCCTAAACAATTTTTCGTCCGGATAAGATAGCGGAATTCATAGATGCGATGGATACAATTGTAGCGCTCGATCTTAACCAAGGTTCGAAGCAACAAAATCCCAGTTCACAGTATTCCACCAATTCCCAACATATTCATTGCGCTTGTTTTGATAATGGAGGTAGTAGGCATGTTCCCATACATCAATTCCCAGTAATGGCCTTCCTTTAAATTCGGAAATATCCATTAATGGATTATCCTGGTTTGGGGTCGATCCGATTTTCAATGTGCCGGCCTGCTCAACAAGCCACGCCCACCCTGACCCAAAACGTGTCATTGCCGCGTTGGTAAATTCTTCCTTGAATTTTTCAACTGAACCAAAGCTACCATTGATCGCTTCTAAAATCTTTCCGGTAGGTTCGCTGCTTTCCGGGCGCATACATTGCCAGAAAAAATTATGGTTCCACGCACCACCTCCGTTGTTTCGTGCTTTGATTGACAACTTTGAAATATTACCAAAAAAATCATTCACATCGGCATATTCAATTCCATCTTCAGCAATGGCTTCATTCACATTCTTGATATACGTTGCATGGTGCTTATTGTAGTGGATGTCCATGGTCATGGCGTCAATATTTGGCTCAAGTGAACCATAGGAGTAGGCAAGTGCGATTTGGGAAAAACCCAAGGGGGCGGATGCTTCTTCTATTGCCTCATTGGATTCTGTCTTTGGTGAACAGGCGCTCAAAATAACAGGCGCGCCAATTGCAGTGTAAACAGATGCCTGCAGGCTTCTTTTAATAAATCTTCTTCGATTCGTCTTCTTCATGGCTTCAACTTATTGTATAAAATTCAACGAAATGGATGTAGAGTAAAATTAATCAAAAATATTTAGCTTGCAGTACTAAACATAGAATTGGTATGCGTGATATCTTATATGATGAAGTACCATCCCTTGATCTTGCAGATTTTACCAGCGGGGACCTTCAGCGAAAACAAAAATTTGTAGATGCGCTGGGTGCAGCTTACAGCAATATCGGGTTTGTGGCTGTTAAGAACCATTACCTCAATGATGCCCTTTCAAAACAACTCTACGATGTAATCCAGGAATTTTTCTCACTTCCTGATGAAGTAAAGCAGCAATACGAAATACCGGGGCTGGCCGGCCAGCGCGGCTACATCAGCAAAGGAAAAGAACATGCGAAAGGCAGGAACACGGGCGACTTAAAAGAGTTTTATCATATCGGGCAGGAAGTAACTGAAAACGATCCGATAAAAAATGAATACCCCGCCAATGTGTGGCCGAAAGAAGTTCCGGGGATGGAAAAAATTGGATTGGAAGTATACCGGAGTATTGAAAAGACTGGTGTGCACATGTTGCAGGCAATTGCATTGTACTTAGGGTTGGACGAGCATTATTTTGATGCCAAGGTAAAAAATGGAAATAGTATTTTAAGGCCGATACATTATTTTCCAATTGAAAACCCTGAAGCAGTTCCTGCTGATGCTGTGCGCGCTGCCGAACATGGCGATATCAATTTGATTACGTTGTTGATGGGTGCGAGTGCCGATGGCCTGCAAGTACTAAGACGGGACAATAAATGGATACCGATTACAGCATTGCCCAGTCAACTGGTAGTGAACGTTGGCGATATGCTCGAACGCCTTACGAACAACAAATTGAAATCAACGATTCACCGGGTAGTAAACCCACCGCGTGAGAAAATGAATACACCACGCTATTCGATCCCTTTTTTTATGCATCCACGTTCGGAAATGAGTTTGGCCTGCCTGGAAAATTGTATCGACGAGGAAAATCCAAAGGCATTTGAAGATATCACTGCGGGGGAATTTCTAAACCAACGGCTTGCTGAAATTGGATTAAAAAAATAAATCACATTCTTAACCTCAGCGATTGTTTCAACGCGTTCGATATTTACTATTTCTCCGCGATGCATTCTGGCTGTCAATCACCACATTTGGTGGACCGCAGGCACACATCGCCCATTTTCAAAAAATACTCGTTCAAAAAAGAAAGTACCTCTCCGAAGAAGATTTGATGGAATTGAATTCCTTGTGTCAAATTATTCCCGGCCCCACATCCACACAAACCTTAACGGCTATCGGGTTTAAAATAGGAGGGCCAAACCTTGCCTATCTTACTTTATTGATTTGGGTACTTCCCGCGGTTACATTAATGACTACGGTAGCAATTATATTGTCTGATATACAGGATAAAAGTATATCCACAGCTTTTACACGCTTTATCCAACCAATGGCTGTTGGGTTTGTGAGTTATGGGGCGTATGTGGTGAGCCTGAAGACTGTGAAGACAAAAACCGGGATTGCGATAATGGTAATGGCTGCGGTGACATCGTATTTTTTTCAAACACCCTATGTATTTCCCGCCATCTTATTAGTGGCCGGATTGATCACTGCGATTAAATACAGGCAACAACCCCGCCTGGAAAAAGACAAGTTTAAAATTGAGTGGTCCAATTTTATTTTATGGGGCGGTGTCTTGGTTTTCGTGGCCCTATTAGGCGCTGTTACTAAATCGAGACCAGAATTACTCCCTATTCGTTTGTTTGAAAATTTTTATCGAAATGGTAGTTTGATTTTTGGTGGTGGACAAGTACTGACACCTTTATTGTATACTGAGTTTGTTGAGTTTAAGAAGTACCTGACCGCTGATGAATTTTTGTCGGGCTATGCATTTGCACAAGCTGTACCGGGGCCTGTTTTTTCGTATAGTGCCTATATCGGGTCCTTATCAATGCGGGAGTACGGAACCTTTGGGCAAATTATGGGTGCGGTGTTTTCAGCATTGGGAATTTTTCTACCGGGTACATTTTTAATTTTCTTTGTCATCAGGTTTTGGGAAAACTTAAAAAAATATCGTGGTGTGCGGGCAAGCCTGGAGGGGATTACAGCAGCGAGTTCGGGGTTGGTGGCAGCAGCGGCCATCATCATGTTTCAACCATTGGATAATACCGTGCTCAATTTTGGATTTACCGTGGGCACTTTTTTTCTTTTGCTCTTTACACGGATTCCCGCACCCTTTATTATTATTGGCGGATTGATCCTGGGGTTCGCATTATAACAAATAAAAAAACCCGGACTGCCCGGGTTTTAATTTTAAATCCACGCGATGCCGGTTTCACTGCTTCTTCCGTAAAGGAAAATTTACCAACACCTGATAATTAAATCCCCACGTAGTGTTTTTGTCGGTTCTTCCATAGCCCGGCACATCATGCGGTTCCATGGTAGTTGTGTTTTTCGTGTTCAAGAAAAATTTATAACGTGCAGTATACCCCAGCCAAACGATTTTAAAAATCCGAACCTTAACACCACCGACCATCTCAAACCAGCCAGCGGGAGTATCTGAGTTTGAATCGGCCACGATTGCATGTCCCCAAACGGGATCATTCACCACTGAAGTAAGTTGCTCGGAAAAAATTGACCTTCCATACCGCAAACCAAAGAATGCCACGTTCCCACCTTTGTCATCGTGGATGAAATTCACATCTGCGCCCACGCGGAAATAATATCCGTTGTTGGAATAGTTGGAAGAATCATCTTTAAATGTTCGTGACGATGACCCGATATCAACCGCGAAAAAATAACGGTCCAAATCTATATCACCATTCAGTTCCCATCCGGTATACGTATCATCAAACGGACTTCTTGCCAATGCCAACACATCTGTGGCGATGCGGATAGAAGAAGGACGAAAATCACGTTTCACTTTTATTTTAACCGTATCGGGCTTTTGCGCAAGCAACCCCAACGGAAAAAGCAGGAGGATCAATATGTTATTGAAATATTTCAAGGTTCGTTACGGGTGGATCCTGGATAGTGTCATTTGTTATGCGTATCGAATCGAAGTCGTGCAAAATCGTGGCGAGATCAGAAAGGAATTGCTGGTTTCCGCATACATCAAACAATAATCTTTCGGTCCGCTTGTAACCGAGTTGCAGCGTATTTGATTTACCCGTGAATGCAAAATTATAAGTTGTAATATCCGCACCATCGTTGAGTGGAATTCTTATTTGTGTCACCGAATCAGGTTCTGCAAATAAAATGCCCCATGCATAATCTGGTGAAGTAATCCCTTCTAAAGAAACGGTATCCGCAACTGATTTTTCATCCACAACTTGACGGAATCTAATCTTCAAAATATTTGGTTGTGGACACCGATAGACTTCAATATTGGTTGTTGCCGTTGAATTTCCCGGTACGCTTGAAAGAATACGTATCGAATCAAAATTATGATTGGTAATTTTTAAATTTTCAAGGATATAACGAACCCCACACTCCAGCGAAACAAATTGTTTCTTGGAGCTATAGGATAAATCCAGTCCTTTAGTTTGAGAAACTTGATTGAAAGTATTAAAAACAAAATTGGTTTCGCCATTCAGGAAATCCAAAGGCAAATAAACACCTGTTGCCAATGTGGTGTCATAGAAAATACTATCCGTCCCAACCGTTTTAATATCCCAAATTGCTACTGTATCAGCTTTTAAGTCGAAAAGCTTCTTGAACCTGATCCCAACAATATTATTGTTGAGCTGATAGCAATCAGGGTCTTCCAAACAACCGCCAATCACCAACAGGCAGAAAATACAAATAATAATGCGTTGTGTCATGTGCTAAAGCCCGTAAAGATATACGATGCCCATCAACCCTGTAAGCCATACGGCATATTTTGGGCTTTTTCTTTTAATTAGGGACCTGTTTTCGATTTTTATGTTAATGGAGCAAGCAAAAGCAGGGCGTTTCTGTATTTTTGCACACCTAATGATAAGCGATTGAAAACCAAAGGAAACCGTAATACCAAAGTCAATATTGTAACGCTGGGATGCTCTAAAAACCTGGTTGATTCAGAAGTGCTTTTAACACAACTGAAAGGCAATGGAATTGATGCGGTGCATGAGTCGCAAAAAGACGATGCCAATGTGGTGGTGGTGAATACCTGTGGTTTTATCGACAATGCCAAGCAAGAAAGTATTGATACCATTCTTCGGTATGCCGATGCCAAACAGGAGGGGGTTATTGACAAACTCTATGTAACAGGCTGCCTTTCGGAGCGCTACAAAGACGATCTCGAAAAAGAAATCCCCAATGTTGATGCTTGGTTCGGGACCCGTGATTTGTCCCGTTTATTGAAAACTTTTCGGGCAGATTACAAAAGCGAGTTGGTGGGTGAACGGATCCTGACCAACCCAACGCATTATGCATATTTGAAAATATCAGAAGGATGTGATCGCCCCTGTTCGTTTTGTGCAATCCCATTGATGCGCGGGAAACATATTTCCCGTCCGATGGAAGAGCTTGTGTTGGAAGCAACCAATCTTGCAAAAAAAGGAACACGTGAATTGTTATTGATCGCCCAGGATTCAACTTACTACGGACTGGATATTTATAAAAAACGAAACCTTGCCGAACTTCTACAACGTCTTTCGGATGTTGAAGGGATCGATTGGATCCGACTTCACTATGCATTCCCAACAGGGTTTCCTATGGATGCACTTGATGTGATGGCCGAGCGCCCCAATATTTGCAACTATCTTGATATTCCCTTACAGCATAGCTCCACCAATATGTTGAAGTTGATGCGCAGGGGAACGACACGTGACAAAACAGAAGCCCTGCTTTCTGAAATCAGGAGTAAAGTTCCGGGAATTGCGATTCGTACTACCATGATTGCCGGCCATCCGGGTGAAAAAAAAGAAGACTTCGAAGACCTGAAAGATTTCGTTGAGAAAAACCGGTTCGATCGGTTGGGCATTTTCACCTATTCACATGAAGAGGACACGCACTCCTACAGCATGAAAGACGATGTGCCTCAAAAAGAGAAAGAACAACGCGCCAATGAGATCATGGAAATTCAGGAAGGGATTTCCCTTGAACTCAATCAGGGGAAGATAGGAAAGGTATATAAAGTTTTGGTGGACCGGAAAGAAGGAGGTGATTTTATTGGAAGATCAGAATATGATTCGCCTGAAGTGGACAACGAGGTGATTATTTCATCAAACGAATACTTACGGATTGGTGATTTTGCGAATGTCAAAATCACAGATGCTTCGGCTTTTGATTTGATGGGGGCCGTGGTATAAGGAGATTACCATTCGAATTAAATCCCGAACTTAAAGAAATCGAAACCGTTCAAGACGTAGATAGAAATTTATTCGAATAATGCAGAACACTAAACTCTCCTTTTCGCAAACCAATTCCTTCTCTACATTCTTTCTTGATTATATCGGCCAACATCATTCCCTACAAAAATTTTACAATCGCTTTCCTCTTCTTGAAAATTTCAAAAAGCAGATCAATGAAAAAGAAAAATCCTTTCCTGAAAGTTCGCGGGCTATTTTAACAGAAGTGCTTACTTCACAATATCAAGAGCTGGAGACAACAGAAGTTGTGTCTTCAAACATCAACCTTCTTAAGGATAAAAAGACATTTACGATCACAACTGGTCATCAACTTAATATTTTTACAGGCCCACTCTATTTCATTTATAAAATTGTAACGGTCATCAATATTTGTAAGGAACTTGGAAAAGCATATCCCGGATACAATTTCGTGCCGGTATACTGGATGGCTTCTGAGGACCATGATTATGATGAGATAAAATATTTTCGGCTGTACGGAAAAAAGTATACATGGGAAACCGATCAGCGCGGTGCAGTGGGGCATTTCGATCCCAAAGGGATAGCCAACATTCTTGATCAACTGCCGGGCAATATCGGTGTTTTCAAAAAAGCATATTTAAATCACGGAACATTGAGTGATGCTGTACGATGTTATGTGAATGATTTATTCGGGGCCGAAGGCTTGGTGGTGATTGATGCCGATAACCGCGAACTCAAAAAATTGTTGACCCCTGTAATGGAAGATGACCTCTTTCAACATTCACCTCAAAAATTGGTTGGTGAGGCTTCTGCCGAATTAAGCGATCTTGGTTACAAAACACAAGTCAATGCGCGTGAGATTAATTTTTTTTATTTAGAAAAAGGATTGCGTTCCAGAATTGAAAAGGAAGGTGATACTTATCAGGTAGTTGATACAGACTTGCGATTCTCCGTTACTGAAATAAAAAAGATGATTGAGGATCAACCGGAAAGGTTTAGTCCCAACGTAATCCTTCGCCCACTTTATCAGGAAATAATATTGCCCAACCTTGCCTACATTGGTGGCCCTGCAGAAATTGTATATTGGTTACAACTGAAATCGGTCTTTAAAAATTTTAACACACCTTTCCCGATGTTGATGCCGCGAAACTTTGCACTCTTGGTAAAGCCCGAAGTACAACGAAAGGTGGAAAAAACGGGGTTGTCAATTGCTGATTTTTTTGAAGATCAAAACACCATACAAAAAAATTGGGTGCTAAATTTTTCGGAAAATAGTTTAACAATTACTGAAGAACAGAAGATTGTTAGCGAACTATTCGATCAACTTCAAAAAAAGGCATCAAAGATTGATTCAACGCTGAATAAGTTTTTAGTAGCAGAAGCAAAGCGTGCACAAACAAGCCTGGAGAACATCGAAAAGAAAATGATGCGGGCTGAGAAGCGGTTGCACAAAGATCGGTTCAGGCAAATTGAAGCTGTAAAGAATGAATTGTTCCCCAATGGAAGCCTGCAAGAACGAACCGATAACTTCCTGAGTTTTTACCAGGAAGATCCCCAATTCATAGAAAAATTATTGAAATCTTTTGACCCCTTGGATTTTAGGTTCAATGTGTTAAGCCATGCTTAAGAAAGAACTTCGTTCTGGTTATCTGGAAAAACGGTTGGCATTATCCGATACAGAATATGCTGATCGAAATCAAAAACTATTTGAAAATTTTTTCGCCAGCGTTGACTTGACCGGAGTGAATGTGATCCATGTCTTCCTTCCGATGATAAAATACAAAGAGCCGGATATAAGGCCAATCCTTGAACGGATAAAAAAAGAAAAACCTTCTATTCGATTTTCGATTCCAAGAGTGAACAACAAAACACAAGTGTTGGAAAATTTTTATTTTGAATCACCTGATCAGTTGAAAGAAAATAAATGGGGAATACAAGAACCACAATTTGGTGAACGTACCCCTCCGGAAGATATTGATTTGGTTATCGTTCCATTGCTTGCTGTGGATAAAGATGGGCACCGGGTTGGATATGGGAAAGGATACTATGATAAATTCTTGAGCTTATGCAAACCGACTTGTTTGAAAGTTGGTGTTTCACTGTTTGAGCCAATCGAAAAAATTGAAGATGTGAATGAAATGGATGTGGCGCTGAACACCTGCATCACTCCCGTCAGACCGCTCTAAGTGGTCTGACGGGTAGCTTGTCAGTCTGAGTCTGCCGAAGACTCAGGCTCCTGTTGGCTCAAACAATGGAAAGAACCCAAGCCCCAAATAATATCCGAAGAATCCAAGCCCACAACTTTTCGGCCGGGAAAACATTGCTGGAGAATGTCCAAACACTTGTCGTCATTCTTGTCGTTGAAAACAGGGACCACTACATACTTGTTGCTGATATAAAAATTCGCATACGACATCGGTAACGGCATGCCTTCATACATGCGGGGAGATGGCATCGGCAACTCTACAATATTCATTTGTTTGCCGGACTCTAGTCGCATACGTTTCAGGCTTTTCAAATTCTCTTGGAGGGGCTCGTAGTTCGCATCGCTTTTGTTGTGTTCAACAACCGTTACCACGGTATCCGCATTCACGAATCGTGTTAAGTCATCAATGTGCCCATCGGTATCATCACCAATGATCCCATCACCCAACCACAAAATATTTTCCACACCATAATAATTGTAGAGATACTCTTCAATTTCAGGTTGCTCTAAGTGTGGGTTTCGGTTTGGATTTAACAGGCAGGCAGTGGTAGTGATCAATGTTCCCTTGCCATTGAACTCCACTGATCCACCTTCCATTACAATGCGGGGATACACCACCGGAATATCATAGTGCGCAGCAATCAACGTGGGGATATCGTCATCCAAATCATACGGAGGATATTTATCGCCCCAGGCATTGTAGCCCCAATCAACAATAATTTTTTTGTGCTTTGCTTTCGGATTAATTAGAAATGCCGGGCCATGATCGCGGCACCACGCATCATTGGTGGGATGAATGAAGAAATTGACTTTCGATAAATCTGCACCTACATTTTCCAAATGACGGATGGCCTTTCCTTTCATTGCTTCATCCACAACATTAATGTTGACCAATTCGCCTTCCGCAACGTGTTTAATGAAATCGGCATACACCGGAAAAATGGTTTCGATTTTTCCCGGCCATGAAGCTTCCTTGTGTGGCCAACTCAGCCAGGTTGCCGTATGTTTTGCAAATTCAGCAGGAAAATAATACCCAAGTTCTTTCGGGGTTTTGTCGATCTGCATACTAATCTTCGTCTAAATAGCGCTTGGTAATCGGCTGATACGAATCGATCCTTCTATCACGCAAGAAAGGCCAGTGTGTCCTGTACTTATCCGATTCATTTAAATCGACTTCAATGACATTAACTTCTTCCTGATCATGCGAGGCTTTGTACAATAATCTTCCAAAAGGATTGGCAACAAAAGTTCCGCCCCAAAACTTCATTGCACCATTTTGCTCAAATCCAACACGGTTGACTCCCACCACATGCACACCGTTTGCAACTGCATGTGCTTGCTGCATCGTTTGCCATGCATTATGCTGTTCGTCATTGGTCGCTTCATCTTGCGAAGTTGCCCAGCCAATAGCGGTGGGGTAAAATAAAACTTCTGCTCCCATCAACGTGGTAATCCGCGCTCCTTCCGGATACCACTGATCCCAACAAATCAATACCCCGATGGTTGCGAAACGGGTCTTAAAAATTTTATAGCCCAGATCGCCCGGTGTAAAATAAAACTTCTCATAATACGCAGGATCATCCGGAATGTGCATTTTTCGATACTTGCCCAAATATGCTCCATCCGCATCCAACACGGCAGTGGTATTGTGATAAATACCATGCGTCCGTTTTTCAAATAGTGAAGCAATTATTACAACACCAAGTTCTTTTGCCAGAATGGCCAATACATCCGTGGACGGCCCCGGGATTGGTTCGGCCAACTTGAAGTTTTCGTAGTCTTCTACATCACAGAAATAAAGGGAGGTAAAAAGCTCTTGCAAACAAACGATCTGCGCCCCCTTTTTAGCAGCCTCACGAATCTTCTCTTGGGCTTTTGCAAGGTTTTCTGCCGGACTTGCAGTACACGACATCTGCACGGTCCCGATTTTTACGTTTTTGCTACTCCCCATTGTTTAAAGCGTTAACCATGTTCAAAAGTAAAAACTTATTCTGGTTATGGGAAATTAAATATTAGAAGGAAAATCCAATCCTGTATCAAGGCCCCTGAATAAAATCCGGGGTGGAATGAAGCATCAAGTGTGGATCAACTCCACATGAAGTCGGGGGCAATTGCATACCTCGGGTTCATTACTTCACCATATACGCTTCAAAAAAATCTTTTGAATTGAGCACTTCAATAGAAGAGAAATGAAAATCCTTTATGTCTTCGGTTACAATGCATTTACAACGGGCATGTTTTGCTGAATAATATTCCAAGCCATCTTCAAAGTCACCAACGGATTTATTTTGAACAGCTTGCCGAACGGTTTCCTGATCAACTGTTGTAACTTTTATCTTTTGTGATAGAAGACCCATTTTCTCTTTTGCAGCAATCGCCCCACTTTTTTTCTCAGCAAAGTAAAATGCAATTGCCAGACATATAGGGGATGTGTATACTGTAAATTTCTTGTTGTCCGCCAGACTGAGAATGCGGGCCGAATACGTAAAGAGCGGATATTCTTTGTTCAAAACAGAAACAAGAATATTGGCATCCAGGAAAATATTCATCGCTTAGCGTTGAAGAATTCTTTTTTAAGGGCTCCTCTTTTACGCGGCTTCGTTTGATAGACCGTCTCCCCTTCTGCCAATTCATTTACCCATTCAGAAACCGGCATATCTTCCAGGCCCTTATAATTTTCACTTGTTAACTTTCTATAGAGGTATTCCGTAAGGCGCGACAGGCTCACATTGTTCGCATCCGCAAATTTCTTCGCCCTCTGAATTACTTTTTCATCGAAACTCAACGTTATCTTCGTATCCATTTTCACAGTATGTTTATACGACAAACTTAATATTTTTATACGTATAAATCAATTTTAAAAATCAAAAACAATAAAACGGAAGAGGCGACCTCCTTTCGGAAACCGCCTCAACACTAACCTAACTCATATGAAGAGTGTCTTTATGTAGCCATTTGTTCAAGGCTTACGAGTGATTCATCTTTTGATTCCAATGTTGAGCGCCCCATCAACCAGGTGTCCACAGCACGTGCTGCTTCCCGCCCTTCCGATATTGCCCACACCACCAGCGACTGTCCCCTGCGAATATCGCCTGCACTGAAGACGCCTTTTTTAGTGGTCATGTATTTTTCTGTTTTGATATTTCCACGCTGGTCTAGTTCAACTCCCAACTCATCGAGCAACGTACCTTTTTCTGCACCCACAAAACCAATGGCCAACAATGCCAAATCACATGGCAACACACGCTCCGTTCCTGCCACCTCAACAAATTGTGGCCTTCCATCTTTCACCACCCATTCAATATCCACAACTTTCAAACCCTTCACATTCCCGGCACCATCTTCAATAAATTCTTTCGTAAGAATAGACCACTCCCTTTTGCCACCTTCTTCATGCGAAGAAGAAGTGCGCAAAATCATTGGCCACCGTGGCCACGGACTGTTCCCATCCCTTTTTTCAGGTGGCTTGGCCAACAGCTCTATTTGCAACACGCTTTTTGCACCATGGCGATGGGAGGTCCCAACGCAATCGGAACCGGTATCTCCTCCTCCAATCACCAACACATGTTTACCGGTAGCGAGTATATCTTTTTCTGTTAGCTTATCCCCGGCAACACGTTTGTTTTGTTGACTTAAGAATTCCATCGCAAAATGAACGCCTTTCAATTCCCTTCCGGGGATAGGAAGGTCACGTGGAGCAGATGCACCACCACTCAACACAACCGCATCAAAGTCATCCGTGAGTTGGTGCGGACTGACATTCACACCCACGTGCGCGTTGGTTCGGAAAATAATTCCTTCCTCTGCCATGAACTTCAATCTGCGATCAATAATATGTTTCTCCAATTTGAAATCAGGAATCCCATAGCGCAACAATCCACCAATCCGGTCACTTCTTTCCAACACAGTAACCCAATGGCCCGCTTTGTTAAGTTGATCGGCAGCGGCCATACCGGCAGGCCCTGAGCCTACAACAGCAACCCGTTTTCCGGTTCTTGTTTTAGGTGGTTGTACTTTAATGAACCCTTTTTCAAATGCAGTTTCAACAATTGTCTTTTCCAAATGCTCAATAGCCACAGGATCATTATTGATCCCCAACACACAACTTGCCTCACATGGAGCAGGGCAAATCCTTCCGGTAAATTCCGGAAAATTATTGGTGCTGCTTAAAATGCGGATCGCACCTTCCCAATCTTCTGCATACACTGCATCATTAAAGTCGGGAATGTTGTTTCCCAATGGACAACCGCTATGGCAAAACGGAATCCCACAGTCCATACAGCGTGCAGCTTGTTTGTTCGTTTTTTCCTTATCGAATGGAGTATAGATTTCTTTATAATCCTGAATCCGTTCTTTGGGGTCACGAGAAGCCGGTAGCTCACGTTCAAACTTTTTAAATCCATCAATCTGTCCCATATCAAATCGTTACCGCTTCTAATTCCCTCTTTGCTTTTTGTGCTTTCAATACAGCTTTATAATCACGTGGCATTACTTTGATGAAAAGTTCTTTGGCTACTTTCCAGTTTGCCAAAATCCATTCTGCCGGATCACTGCCTGTATACTCAAAATGTTTTTCGAGCATTTCGTGCACTTCATTTTTATCCTCCGCTTCCAACTCCTCCAATTCAATCATCTCTTTATTGACGAGTTTTTCAAAAGCCTTTTCAGGATTGAAGATGTAGGCAATACCACCACTCATCCCTGCCGCAAAATTCCTTCCGGTAGGGCCTAACACCACTACTCTGCCTCCCGTCATGTATTCACAGGCATGATCGCCAACAGCTTCCACTACAGCCTTCACGCCAGAGTTACGAACACAAAAACGTTCGCCCGCCTGTCCGCGAATGTAGGCTTCGCCAGAAGTGGCCCCATAGAAACTTACGTTTCCAACAATCATGTTATCCTCCGGTTTGAAAGAGGATTCCTTATCGGGATACACAATGAGTTTACCTCCGGAAAGTCCTTTGCCAAAGTAATCATTCGCTTCGCCCTCCAGTTCAAACGTTACACCTGGTGCTACAAACGCTCCAAAGCTTTGGCCTGCCGAACCTTTGAATTTGAATTTGATTGTGTCATCAGGAAGTCCTTCACCTTTATACTTTTTAGAAACTTCATTTGACAATAAAGCCCCTACTGCACGATCAATGTTGCGAATGGAAAATTTACCGGTAGAAAGAAGGCCTTCCTCCAACGCTGGTCGTGCTGCTTCTACCAATTTCCAATCCAGAACTTTTTCAAGTTCATAATCTTGTTCCATTTGCTTATACGTTCCGACATGCTCGCGCACAGTTTCCCTATACAGAATTGGTGAAAGGTCCAGTCGTTTTAATTTCCAATGGTTTTTTTCTTCCCGCATACGGAGCACATCCGCCCGGCCTACCATTTCATTGATGGTTTTAAAACCAAGTTCCGCCATTACTTCACGAAGATCTTGTGCTAAAAATTTAAAGAAGTTGACAACATGGTCAGCGTTTCCTGAAAACAATTTTCGCAATTCTGGATCTTGCGTGGCAATACCTACCGGACATGTATTCAAGTGGCACTTGCGCATCATGATACATCCCTCAACAACCAAAGCAGCGGTTGCTACCCCCCACTCTTCCGCGCCAAGCAAGGTGGCAATCGCAATATCACGACCCGTCCTTATTTGGCCATCGGTTTGAACCGTAACGCGACTACGCAAATTATTTTTAACCAATGTCTGATGCGCTTCCGAAAGCCCAAGTTCCCATGGCAAGCCGGCATGACGAATCGAACTTAATGGTGATGCCCCTGTACCACCGTCAGCACCGGAAATCAGAATCGCATCCGCTTTTGCTTTTGCAACACCCGCGGCCACCGTTCCAACACCTGCTTGCGAAACAAGTTTCACATTGATGCGCGCCTGACGGTTTGCATTTTTTAAATCAAAAATGAGTTGCGCTAAATCTTCAATCGAATAAATATCATGATGCGGTGGTGGTGAAATCAATCCAACACCGGGAGTCGAATGCCGGACGCGGCCGATCCACTCATCTACTTTATAGCCCGGAAGCTGCCCACCTTCGCCCGGCTTTGCACCTTGCGCCATTTTTATTTGCAGTTCATCCGCATTTGCGAGATAATAACTGGTGACACCAAATCTACCTGAAGCAACTTGCTTGGTAGCAGAGCGCATCGAATCACCATTCGGTAATAATTCATAACGTATGCTGTCTTCCCCTCCTTCACCACTGTTGCTTTTTCCGCCAATGCGGTTCATCGCAATCGCCAGGGTAGTATGTGCTTCGTACGAGATTGAACCGAACGACATCGCACCAGTTACAAACCGCTTTAGTATATTTTCAACCGGCTCTACTTCATCAATTGAAATCGGGGCGCGCTTTCTAAACTCCATAAGCCCGCGAAGTGTCAAGGACTTCTGTGTTTGTTCATTTATTTTTGAAGCATACTCTTTGTATAAATCAAAATTATTGGTGCGCGTGGAGTGTTGAAGCGCATGGATCGTTTCAGGGTTGAACATGTGGCGTTCACCTTTTCGCTTCCATTGATAAATCCCTCCAATTGGTAAACGGTCAACTTCATTTTTAAAGGCCATTTGATGACGGATCAATACTTCATTTGCCAAATCATCAAATGTCAATCCGTCAATGCGGCTGATCGTTCCTTTAAAACATTTCTCTATTACTTCGTTGCCAATACCGAGTGCTTCAAAAATTTGTGCCGACTGGTACGATTGCAATGTGCTGATGCCCATCTTCGACATCACTTTAAGCAATCCGTTGCCCACCGCTTTTTGATAATTGTTGAAAACCTTTTCTTCTGGCAACACTTCTCCCAATTTTTCAGCTTTGTTCAGGGAGTTCAGCGTTTCAATTGCCATAAACGGATTGATCGCACTGGCACCATAACCAATCACCGTGGCAAAATGATGCACTTCCCAGATATCCCCACCTTCAACTAAAATCCCTGCTTGAATCCTGATCCGCTTTTCTATCAAATGATGATGCACCGCCCCTGTTGCGATCATGGAAGGAATAGGGGCTTCTGTCACCGAAACATTTTTATTCGATAAGATTAGGATTTTAATCCCGGCACGTGAAGCCACTTCGGCATCGTTGCAAATCCGTTGCAAGGCTTCCTCCAACCTTCCAGGTTTGCCATCTGCATTAAAGACACAGCGGATAGTAATGTGGTCAAATCCTTTTCCGCGCATGCGCCTAAGTTTTTCCAAATCCTTGTTGGACAATACCGGATGGGAAATGTGAACTTGCTTGGTATGCGCTGCACTTTCACGCAGTACATTTCTTCCGGAACCAACACGTGTAAAAAGCGACATCACCAACCGCTCACGAATGGGATCAATGGGCGGGTTGCTTACTTGTGCAAAATGTTGTTTGAAATAATCGGAGATATGGCGACTGCTGGTAGACAAAACTGCAAGCGGTGTATCATCGCCCATAGAACCCAATGCTTCATATCCTTTCGTTGCCATTGGTGGGAGCAGCACTTTGATATCCTCTTCTGAAAAACCAAAAGCCTGCTGGCGCTGTCGTAGTGTTTCAGGATCAGCGGATTGTTGAAACCCCTGTGGCTCCGGTTCCAGTCGAAGCTTCACGCGATTTTGTATAATCCATTTATAATACGACTTGCCCTCGTATGCCATTCGTTTTACAATGTCATCACCAAACACCCGGCCTTTCTCAAGATCGACCATCATCATCTTACCCGGGGTGATGCGACCTTTCTCAATTATACTTTTTGGTTCAACAGGAAGGGAGCCTGCTTCTGATGAAAGGATAACGCGACCACACCGGGTAATGTAATAGCGCAACGGACGTAATCCGTTTCGATCGAGTGTTGCACCAACACGTTTGCCATCTGTAAATACCAATGCAGCCGGCCCATCCCAGGGTTCCATCATCGAAGCATGGTATTTATAGAAGGCTTTGCGTTGCGGATCCATCAAGCTGTTGTCTTGCCAGGCCTCCGGCACCAGCATCATCATTACATGTGGAAGCGACCTGCCCGACAACACCAACATTTCCACCAATGCATCGAGGTTTGCTGAATCGGAAAACTCAGGATTGGTAATCGGTAATAATTTTTTTAAATCTTCTTTCGAATAGCGGCTGTTTTGAAACAGCGCCTCTTTTGATTTCATTTTATTGACATTGCCGCGGATGGTATTGATCTCACCATTGTGCGCGATATAACGGAATGGTTGTGCTAATTTCCAATTCGGAAAGGTGTTGGTTGAGAACCGTGAATGCACAATCGCCAACCCCGATTGCATGTCCGGGTTTTGAAGGTCATAAAAATATTTGCGTACCTGATCCGTGCGGAGTTGGCCTTTATAAACAATTGTACGTGAAGAAAAGCTGGCGATATAAAAAGAGCGGTCAAATTTTTCGATTTGATGCGAAATGTGGTTTCGTAAAATAAAAAGTTTACGCTCAAAAGATTTTCCGATGAAAAGGCTATCATCGGTAGGCTGAACAAAAACTTGTTCTATTACAGGTTCAACTTCTGCCGCCCCCGGCCCGGGTATTTTATGGTCCACAGGAACAACCCGAAACCCAATCAAATCCAAGCCCATTTCGCGAATGGATTGCGTGAGCACTTTACGGCACTGGTTGCGCACTTTTTGATCTTGTGGGAAGAAGACCATGCCCACACCAAAGATTTTTGGCAAACTGAACCCTAGTCTCTTCGCTTCAGTATGAAAGAAAGAATGCGGCAGTTGAAAGATAATCCCGGCACCATCACCCGTTTGAGGACTGCTTCCCCTACCACCGCGATGTTCCATGTTTTCAAGCATGGTAAGTGCATCACTAATCGTAGCAGAAGATTGGGCCCCGTTTATATTGGCCACAAATCCTATCCCGCAGGCATCATGCTCAAGTGAAGGTGTGTATAGCCCTTTCTGTCGTCCGTTTTCCATTCGTTAATTAATTCAAAATCGCGTAATTGGCATTTTAAAATTATCAAACGAATACCGCAAATGTTATAGGTTTTGCAAATCCAAATCGTAATTTTTAATATTTTTATTACAAAAGGGTATTTTAATTAAAATTCATTGTCGAACACGATTGCACTATCCTATATTTTGAAAAAATGTTAAGCGTCCGAAAACGATTGCAAAAAATTTATCGCTGCGTTGTTAACTCAAACCCATAGAAAAAACGGGCAATAGCCACAATGCCCTACTTTTTATTTGACCATGAAAGGATTTCTATCAAACTGTCGCTGCCTGAATATCTGCTTTGGAGAGGTATTCATATCCCCTGTACAATAAAATAATCTCTATAATAGTAGCGGGAATCGTAAGCGTGTAGGCAAGAAGGAACAAGAGTATACTCGTTAAAAATACTCCGAGTATAATTTCCAATATACCCGCAACTTTTGATAGTTCGCCCATTCCATCCTGGAGTTTTAAAAGCGCTGCGCCAAAGATAATCCCCAGGATACCAAAAATAATGGCCGCTGAAATGTATGGCAGCAACAATTCTTCCGGTATGGTGGCGACCCCGCGGCTATCAAAATAAATAAAGGAATAGATGTCCAGCGCGGATAAGGCTATCATTGCGATGATCAAAAAATAACCAACAATTTTCAGGAGGCCGTTTTCGAACAAATTTCCAAAAACAATAAAACCACGCATAAAAAAGAAATATGAAACCACCAGACAGACTACAATCACCGAATAGATAATATTTCCCTCTTGTCCGAAATAGTTTATCATCCAGGCAAAGTCCATCGCGGTTTTGGCAATTTCGAGTATCAGGTAAACCATACCAGCAATAGCTGCTGTCATGAGTGTTGTTTTGCCTGTTTCTGAATTTCCCGTGGGATTAAATAGTCCAGAAACTAAATTTTTGTTTTCTTCCATTTGATTTTGATTTGTTTGAACAATACTTTCAAAATCAACTGCTAAAGCTTTGGCGATAATCTTAATGGTGGAAAGCCGGGGGATTACCTCACCGGATTCAATTCGTTGAATCGTCCGGACGCTCACGTTGCTTCGTTCTACCAATTCCTCCTGTGTAAGATTCTTTTCTTTTCGAAGGCTAACTAAACGTTGGCCAAGTGCTGGTTGCTTCATCAGTTGATTTTTGATTCAAACAAGAATACGGGACGAATGGAAAAAGACAATAAAATTAGCCCGTCAGTTACCCGTCACTTACGAAAGTAGGGGAATGCACGCTTAAAATCGAATTCAGGGTTTAATGCCTCTGATAAATTCCCGTTTTCCCGGAGGGCCTGGAACTTTCTCCACTATCATTCCCAGCGCTTTTAAATCGCGCCTGAGTTGGCCTTTCGCGCAATAGGTTACAAAAACCCCGGAAGGCTTTAACGCGCCAACTGTTTTTTCCAACATCCCCTTCTCCCAAAGTTCCGGTTGGGTGGTGGGTGCAAATGCATCAAAAAACACAACATCAAAATTTGAATTTGGAAACATGGCATCTTGCAAACGTTCTTCACGTTTTCGAATAGAAAAGTTTGCAGATAGGGCAACCGTTTCCTCCCAAGCCGCATCATGTATTTCCCGAAACCCGTTTTTGTCTTTTGTTTTAGCAGGATAGTTCAATTCCCGCCATACGGTTTCATCAAGTGGATATGCTTCCAGCGTTTCAAAGTAAATTGATTTCACATTGGCTTCCGCATAATGAAGGGACAATAATGCATTGAGGCCTGTACCAAATCCTATTTCTAAAATATTAACCCGACCAGGCTTTTGTGACTGTATGGCAAAATCCAATCCGCGGTCAATAAAAATAAATTGTGATTCTTGAATGGCACCATGCGTTGAGTGGTAGGTTTCGTTAAGCCTTGTGTTCAGGATGGAACTCGAGCCATCAGCAGTGGGGATTATCCGCAAGGATTGCATGCTAGGGCTTATGGATTAATGCAACTGCGTACGCACAAATACCTTCCTCCCTTCCTACATAGCCCATGGTTTCGTTTGTTGTTGCTTTTATTGAAACATCATCCATTGCAATTTCCATAATGGGCGCAATGGTTTCACGCATCTTTTCAATGTACGGATTGATCTTGGGGCTTTCCAATACTATTGTACAATCCACATTTCCGATCGACCAATTCTTTTCTTTTAACATCCGCACAACTTCCATTAAAAAGATTTTACTGTCAGCGCCTTTCCATTGCGGGTCTGTATTTTTAAAATGAAAGCCAATGTCCCCCAATCCGGCAGCCCCAAGCAAGGCATCGCACACAGCATGAAGAAGTACATCGGCATCGGAATGGCCTGTAGCCCCCTTTTCAGCCTCCAGTTTAATACCCCCTAACCATAGTTCCTTGTCCCGGACTAATTGATGTACATCAAACCCTTGACCAACACGGATTTTCATTCTTAACTATTCTTTGTTTAACACGCTATTTTCTTACCACAAAGATGCACTATCTTTAAGCAGAAAAGAAGCGCTAGCCATTAGCATGAAGTGGAAACATTATTTACGAATATTGATTATCGGGGACAAACGTATTGCCTCCCGCAAGGAATACAAATATGCAATGCTGCGTGGACAGATCGCGTTGCTCATTGCTTTCATTTGTTTTGTATATGTAGGAATCGATTTTTTTAGTACTGCCCTTTCCTTTATTCCCTGGTATTTGGGTGCTGCCGCAGGCGCTTTTTCTATATTGATCCTCAATAGGAAAGGACAGTATGCACTTGCCAGTATTTTAATGCTGGTGTTGACAAACCTGGTAGTCTTTATTTTTGCTGCGGTTGACCAGGATCAACAAAGTGTTTTTAGTTTCTTCTTCGTTACAGCGGTTGCGGCAATAGTCCTATTTGGAAGCAAGCATAAAATCTGGGGATTTGCCTTCGCATCTTTTTCCTGCGTGTTGGCACTCATTGCATTTCTAACCGATTTCAGCATCCTTCCCACACCGACCTACTCTGAACAGGTCCAACAAATCAATTTGATAACCAATTTTGTCCTAAGCCTCTTCGCCACCACATTTATTATCTATTTTCTTATCTCCAGAAATCGTGAATCTGAACTCACCTTGCTGCGCAGTCAGTCAGAATTAAGCAAGACCTATGAAGAGCTCATAAAAAGCAGAACCCGGTACAGGCTTGCTTTACACGGAACGCAGGCTGGGATTTATGAATTTGATTTAGTCAACAATACGGTTTTTGTCAGCCCCCAATGGAAAGTATTACTGGGATTTGATGAGGATGAATTGGAAGGTTTTACAATCGATGCCCTCCGGGGGAGGTTGCACCCCGAGGATTACAAGGAAGGCGAAACTTTCTTCCCCAAAAATAGGGATAAAAAATCCTTTCAAAATGAAGTACGCATCAAAACTAAAAAAGGGCTATACAAATGGTTTTTAGTGAGTGGTGTTGTCAATTTAGAAAATGGGGGACCGACCCTGGTAGTGGGTTCCATAATCGATATCAACGAAAGAAAAAACACCGAGCACGAATTGGTGCGAAAGAACTTTGAACTGGCAAAAACAAACAAAGAATTGGACCGGTTCGTTTATAGCGCCTCGCACGACATGCGGGCACCATTAAGTTCGCTGCTCGGATTGATCAATGTGGCTGAAAAGTCTGACGACCCTGCCGATTTGCCCATGTGCTTTTCAATGATGAAGAAGCGAATCGAGACGATGGAGGGGTTCATCAAAGAGGTAACGGATTACTCCCGGAATTCGCGCCTTGAAATAACCAATAGCGATATTCAGTTGCATGATTTCTTTAATCAGGCTTTTGATAATCTGGAGTTTTCATTTCCAAAAGGCACCCTCCGCTTTGAAAATAAAATCGCAAAGGGACTGACGCTCTATTCCGATCCCAATCGAATCAAAGTTGTTGTCAACAATATGCTTTCGAACGCGATAAAATATGCAGATCCGCTAAAAAGTGAAAAGGTCATTATGTGTGACGCTGAAATTGCTTCCAATAAAATCTGCATTGAAATCTCGGACAATGGGCTCGGGATAGAAGAAGAACACGTTGAAAAAATATTTGAAATGTTCTACCGTGCCTCAGACAAATCAGAAGGATCCGGGTTGGGACTGTACATTGTGAGCGAAACCTTGCAACGATTGAGAGGAACCATCAGTTGCAAATCAAAAATCGGAGAAGGAACTACGTTTACGATTTGTTTGCCTTTTTAGTTTTTGCAAGAAGGTGAGAATATATTTTAAGTGATCTTAAAGAAAAATCTTTTAGATTAGTGGTGAGATACAGTCTTTTGTACAGTAGTCTAAAAAAGACTCAGCAACATGACATTCACTGAAGATAATTTTCAGGCTTATGCGTGGGGAAAGGTGGAGAATTGTTTATTAAAATTCTCGGAGAAAATGAAATACTGTATGCAAGCTGGCTTCGGAAAAAGTAGAAATTGAAAAATGAGAATCAGATTACTTGTTACATTAATCCTACTTGGAGTCGTTGGAGAAATTTACGCTTGTAAATGTGACGGCACAGGGACAGTGAAGGGTTCGTTTATTAGTAGTGATGCAGTAATAAGTAGACGGGTTTTGAGCAAAGAGATAGTTCCGTATTCACAGACTATTAACCAGGACAGTGTTTCAGCGATAAAAAGTCGACTTCAGGACGACAAACAAAAACTTCAATTTTTCGAAATGAATCACATCATCAAAATTGAATTAGAGATTGTTGAGAATTATAAAGGCACAAACCTTCGCGACACCGTGACTATTTATACTGCAATGAACAGCGCATCGTGTGGGTATAAATTTGACATAGGCACATCCTACATAATTTACGCTTCAAAAAAGAGCTACATGGACTTTATGTTTATGGACAAGGTTGACAGGGACAAAGGATTGGAAATAGAAAACAGCTACTGGACAAGTATCTGTACAAGAACGACTGAGTACAACAACCTGGAGGCGGACGAATTGAAAGTATTAAAGAAAGAGTGAGTTTAGCCAGCCAGCACGCAATAAAAATGAAAACCCATAAATTAACCATCATTCTACTTCTCCTGATTTTCACCTTTTCATGTAGTGAAAAATCCGAAAAGAAAACAAGCAATAAAGAAATAGAAGTAGCAGAGGCTACTGAAATCTTAGACCCCAAGGTTAATCTCAACGAACTGAAAACTGATTTTAAAAAATGGTGGTCGTACCATTATTATACCGTTTCGCTGGCTTCAGATTTTACAGGTATAGATGAACAGGCAGACACGATTAACAAAAGACAGTTTTTGGATAAATTGGTTTCCGGCAAGTATATTCCGTTACGGCTAAAATCAAATGACGGAGTAGAAACCTATAAACTTTTTGAAATTGATTACTTAGCAGACAAAAGCATTAGAGGTACGATTAAAAACGAATCAGCGTTAGCACTAAAACATTTTAAAATGGAAGGGCTGTCCTTTCCCAAATTTGATTTTACTGACCTTAAAAATAATCGCTATACGAGTGAAAACACAAAAGGAAAAACCATCATCCTGAAAACCTGGTTTATAGGCTGTTCTGCTTGTGTAGCTGAATTTCCCGAGCTAAATGAATTGGTGAAAAAATACGAACAAAAAAATGATATAATTTTTGTGAGCTTAGCACAAGACGCTAAACCAGAATTAGAAAAATTCTTAAATAAGAAAGCATTTGAATACGTTGTGGTTCCTGACCAAACAGAATTTATAACCAAAAAATTAAAATTACAGGCTTATCCAACGCACATTATTATTGACGAAAAAGGAGCCATATTAAAAGTAGTCAGTAAAGCATCGGAATTGATTTCATTTCTTGAGCTGAGAAAAAACTGATTGATAAAAAATTTTCCTCCGTCTCCTATATAAACTATACATCGGGGAGGTCTTTTCGGAAATAAGAACCACCCTGGTCGTTTGCGGTCATAAAAGACATTTCCCAATACGGGAACTTTTAACTACCTTTGACAAAATATTGGATCTTGAGAGTAATTGCTAAGAAGGTTCTGCGAGAGTTTTGGACAAAGCATTCGGATTGTGACCAACAACTTAAATCCTGGTATCGAGAAGCTGTAAAAAGTGAGTGGAAAAACACCAATGCAATAAAGAAGGAATATCCTTCAGCAAGCATTCTTGGAGACAATAGAGTTGTTTTCAATATAAAAGGAAATAACTATCGTCTGATAGTTAAGATTAATTTCCACTATCAAATGATGTGGATACGATTTATTGGGACTCATAAAGAATATGACAAGGTGGACGCGAATAAAATTTGATTACTATGAAATTAAAACCGATAAAGACGAAAAAAGATTACCAACAAGCACTGGATAGGCTTGCGCTAATTTTTGATGCTAAAAAGGGTACTTCACAAGGAGATGAACTTGAGATATTAGGAATATTGATTGACCAATATGAACATGAACATTTTCCAATCGACTTGCCTGACCCTATTGAAGCCATTAAATTCAGAATGGAGCAACTTGGATACACGCAGACGGATTTGGCGAAGGTTGTAGGACTAAAAAGCCGTGCAAGTGAAATATTGAGTGGAAAGAGAAAATTATCATTGGACATGATCAGACAACTTCATGAAAAATTGAATATTCCGACTGATGTTTTAATCCAGGCGTATTAAGCTACACAAAGTCCTTTGGAAAAGCTGAAAATTTCAGTTTAAATTTATCCAGTAAGATTCTGCCCAACATAATGCATCACCGTTGCCTTTTCAGGACGAAGCATTTGC
Source organism: uncultured Roseivirgaceae bacterium (assembly GCA_964398945.1). Classification (GTDB taxonomy): domain Bacteria; phylum Bacteroidota; class Bacteroidia; order Cytophagales; family Cyclobacteriaceae; genus JBGTGG01. Next base: position 117,829 of record CAYNOT010000007.1, read on the forward strand.
AATGCCATTCGCTTTATATCCGCTGCGCTAACGTTTTTGATCAACCCACTCTCACGGTTGATCAAATTGGCATCACCCGATAAAGAAGCAAAAGCCAACCCCATTGCGCGGTTCATCACTTCTGTTTCGCCAAACACAATGGTGGACTCCGCCTGGTTTTTTACCTTCTCCAATTCCCGGTCTTCTACACCTTCCTGAACAAACTGTTCGATCACTTCAAAAACACGTTGCTCGGCCTGTTCAATCGTTACACCTTCTTTCACCCTGCCACTAATGATCAACATACCGGGATCTATCGTTCCCATCACATAACCGGAGATGGAAGAAAAAACCTCTTGCTCATTAACAAGCTTGCTATACAACCGGCTCGATTCACCGCGCCCCAGTATATCGCTCATCAAGTCGGCACCATAATAATCCCGGTCAAACCTGCCGGGCATCGGAAAGCCCATATAAAGCGCATCGGCCGGAACATCCGCTTCCACTTTCAGGAATCGTCTTTCCGTTTGCGGAAGCTCTTCAGGAAGTTCCCTTTTCTTTTTTGTGCCGGAAGGGATCGGGCCAAACCATTTTTCTGCCAGCTTCTTAACATGGTTGGTTTCTACATTTCCGGCCACCACCAACACCGCATTGTTGGGAACGTAATGGGTAAAGAAAAAACCTGTTACATCCTCCATCGTGGCATCTTCAATATGGCTGATTTCTTTCCCGATGGTAGCCCATTTATACGGATGCCTTTTATAGGCCAGCGGTCTGAACTTCAACCACACATCCCCGTAAGGTTGGTTTAAATAACGCTGCTTGAATTCTTCGATCACCACTTTGCGCTGCACTTCCAACACGTTGGGATCAAACGACAAACTCAACATCCGGTCCGACTCCAGCCAAAAACCGGTTTCCAAATTGGCAGCCGGAAGTGTTAAATAATAATTGGTAATGTCCGTGTTCGTAAACGCATTGTTCTCCCCGCCTACCCGTTGCAACGGTTCATCATAATTCGGAATGTTGATCGATCCGCCAAACATCAAATGCTCAAACAAATGTGCAAAACCCGTTTTGTTTTCATCCTCATCGCGGGAACCGACATCATATAAAATATTCATCACCGCAATCTGTACCGTTGGGTCTTCATGCACAATTACTTTTAAACCGTTGGAAAGTGTAAACTCGTTGAATTGAACCATAGCGCAAAAGTAAACCTTTCAAGGGAATGTCAGGCAACCCTGTTTTTTTATGTGCAACTGCAATTCAACAGCAAAGGGTTTAAAAGAGTTATGATAAAAACACCAAGATTGTAGGTTTGCGTGAGCCCAACTTTTAACTTGGCGCCACAATTTATTCGTATGCATTTCGATCGGAAAAACCACAGTGATAAAGTACTAAAAGAACTTTTTGAAGCGCTCCTTTTTCCAAGGATGATTGAGGAGAAGATGCTGATCCTGCTCCGCCAGAATAAAATCAGCAAATGGTTTAGCGGGATTGGCCAGGAGGCAACCGCTGTGGGCATCACACTTGCACTGGAAGCGGATGAATACATCCTGCCGATGCACCGGAACCTGGGTGTTTTTACCGGAAGGAAAGTCCCCTTTGACCGCTTGTTTGCACAGTGGCAAGGGACAATGAAAGGGTACACGAAAGGCCGCGACCGTTCTTTTCATTTTGGTTCGAACGAACATCATATCGTGGGCATGATTTCGCACCTCGGCCCTCAAAATGGAATTGCCGATGGAATTGCCCTGGCAACCAAACTTAAAAAGGAAAACAAAGTCACCGTAGTTTTTAATGGTGATGGCGGAACAAGTGAAGGTGATTTTCACGAAGCAATTAACACCGCAGCCGTTTGGGAATTACCGGTAATTTTTGTGGTGGAAAACAATGGCTACGGCCTATCAACACCCAGCAGTGAACAATTTCGTTGTGCAAGTTTTATCGACAAGGCCATTGGCTATGGAATGGAAGGTGTGCAGGTGGATGGCAACAATATCCTGGACGTATATGATACAGTAAAAAAATATGCATCCAGCATGCGCGAAAACCCGCGGCCGATTTTATTGGAAGCTATGACGTTTCGCATGCGCGGACATGAAGAAGCATCCGGGACAAAGTATGTTCCGAAAGACCTCATGGAAACCTGGGCCAAGAAAGACCCCATTGAAAACTATCAACGGTTTCTTCTCGAAGAAAAAGTGATCGATGAAAAGTACATCGACACACTCCGCAAGAAATTAAAAAAAGAAATCGATACCGGAATTCAAATCGGCAATCAGGAAACGTACCCGGAAGCAGATACCCAGCGGGAGGTGGATGACATGTTTGCCCCATTCACGCAACAGGTCATTTCACCGGCTTCAGATGCAAGTTCAGAAAAAAGATTTATTGATGCGATCAGCGATGCCCTTCGGCAAAGTATGGAACGGTTTCCGGAGTTGGTGTTGATGGGCCAGGATATTGCCGAGTATGGCGGTGCATTTAAAATCACCGATGGTTTTGTCGCACAGTTTGGGAAAGAACGCGTGCGCAATACACCGTTGTGTGAAGCAGCAATTGTTGGCGCGGCACTTGGGCTTTCCGTAAAAGGAATGAAAGCCATGATGGAAATGCAGTTTGCCGATTTCGTTACGGAAGGTTTTAATCAAATTGTGAACAACCTTGCAAAAATCCATTGGCGCTGGGGGCAAAAAGCAGATGTGGTGATTCGGATGCCAACAGGTGCGGGAACGGCTGCGGGCCCGTTTCACAGTCAATCGAATGAAGCGTGGTTTTTCCATACACCCGGATTGAAAATTGTTTACCCCTCCAATCCTTACGATGCAAAAGGATTGTTGAACGCAGCGCTCGAAGATCCCAATCCGTATTTATATTTCGAACATAAAGTTTTGTACCGCTCCATTAAAGATGTAATTCCAGATGATTACTACACTATAGAAATTGGAAAAGCAAAACTGGAAACCGAAGGCGATAACCTTTCCATCATTACGTATGGCATGGGCGTGCATTGGGCAAAAGAAATCATGGGCCAACTTCCGGATATCAATGCCGATATTTTGGATCTGCGCACATTACTTCCATGGGACAAAGAGGCTGTGGAAGAAACCGTGAAGAAAACCAACCGCGTGATTGTTCTCCATGAAGATACATTGACCGGGGGAATTGGTGGTGAAATTGCAGCGTGGATTGGTGAACATCTGTTTCAATACCTGGATGCGCCCGTGATGCGGGTTGCCAGTTTGGATACTGCGATTCCATTTGCACCTACCCTCGAACAAAATTTCCTTGCGAAAAGAAAATTAAAAGGAAAAATTGAAGAACTTGTTAATTACTAATTTTAAAATTTCTGATTGCTAATTGAAAAGGATCATGATTAAATTTGTGCTTCCTTTGCTCTCTTTCATGAAGGGTTCTAAGATCGTTCGCATTCTTCGTTAATAATTGGGAAAGAGTTTCTTTCTGCACTGAATAAGTGCTAATATTATCATTGTTGATAAAATATTTTGGCTTCACAATTACAACTCATCAAAGACGATCCCTGGCTTGCCCCGTATGAGGGCGACCTCACTACACGCCATCAATACTTCCAATCAAAATTTCAAGCGATTCTAAAAGCGCACAAGTCGTTAAAAGATTTTGCTAGCCGTCATCACGAACTTGGTTTTCAATACAACAAAAAAGAAAAAGGTTGGTGGTACAAAGAATGGGCACCGGAGGCGCAACAACTTTTTCTGATCGGGGATTTTAATAATTGGAATCAGGATTCACATCCGCTAACAAAAGACGAAAAAGGAATCTGGTCAATTTTTATTTCGGATGAAAAAAATGAACGGACATTAAAGCATGAACAGCTTGTAAAAATCCGGGTTGTCAACAAACGAGGAGAATCCACAGATCGTATTCCAGCCTACATAAAACGAGCCGTTCAAAATCCGGAGACCTATGATTTTGCCGGGCAAATCTGGGCACCGGAAAAACCATTCCGCTGGACCGACAAGAAATTTGATGTGTCAAAAATCAAGCATCCCATTATTTACGAATGCCACCTGGGACTGGCGCAAGAGAAAGAAGGTGTAGGTACTTTTCGTGAATTTGCTGACAATATTTTGCTACGCATCCATGCATTGGGATACAACTGCATTCAGATGATGGCGATTAAAGAACATCCGTATTACGGTTCTTTTGGGTATCATGTGTCCAATTATTTTGCGCCTTCTTCCCGATTCGGCACGCCTGAAGACTTAAAATATTTGATAAACAAATCACACAACCTTGGCATAGCGGTGATCATGGACATGGTGCATTCACATGCCGTGAAAAACCTGGCGGAAGGCTTGAATGATTTTGATGGTTCGGGCCACCAGTATTTTCATGAAGGCGGTCGAGGGTATCATACCGGGTGGGATTCTAAACTTTTCGATTATGGAAAAGAAGAAGTACTTCGCTTCTTGCTTTCCAACATTCAGTATTGGATTGAAGAATTTCACTTTGACGGTTATCGATACGATGGTGTTACTTCCATGTTGTACCACCATCATGGTGATATGGTTTCGTTTGATCATTACGATAAATATTTTAAAGAAGGTGTTGATTGGGATTCAATTGTGTATTTGCAATTGGCCAACACATTGATCCATGAACGAAAAGAGAATGCCATCAGCATTGCCGAAGACATGAGCGGTATGCCGGGAATGTGCCGCTTGGTAAGCGAAGGCGGCATCGGTTTTGATTATCGGTTGGGCATGGGCATCCCTGATTATTGGATCAAATTATTGAAACACACCCGTGATGAAGATTGGAACCTCCATGAATTGTGGAATGTATTGAGCAACCGAAGGGACAAAGAAAAAACTATTGCATACGCTGAATCGCACGACCAGGCGCTGGTCGGTGACAAGACACTTGCGTTTTGGCTGATGGACAAAGAAATGTATTGGCACATGTCGGTTGGCGATGACAACATCGTTATTGATCGTGGCATTGCGTTGCACAAAATGATCCGGTTGATCACCAGCACCGTTGGCGGGGAAGGGTATTTGAATTTTATCGGCAATGAATTTGGCCATCCGGAATGGATCGACTTTCCGCGGGAGAACAATGGCTGGAGTTATCAGTATGCGCGCAGGCAATGGTCGTTGGTTGACAATCCTGATTTAAAATATATATCCTTAAATGAGTTTGATAAACAAATGATTGCGCTTCTCCGAGAGAAAAATGTTTTGGGAGCAATCCCGGCACGGCAATTAAACATGGACGAAACGAACAAAGTGATTGTCTATGAAAGGGCCAACCTTATTTTTGTTTTCAACTTTAGCGGTGACCGCTCCATTCCGGATTACAAATTTTTCGTTCCGAAAACAGGAAAATACACGGTGATACTTTCTTCCGATGCTGCTTCCTTTGGTGGCCATAACCGGATTGACCTTTCCACGGAATACTTTACTGATAAGGATGAACATGGAAACAATCAGCTATCGATTTATTGCACATCAAGAACAGCGTTGGTTTTCGCGTTGATTGAATAGATACAAACACCCGGGTTTGTGTCATTGCAAACCTTTGTAGATGGTCTGTGAAGACACAGACCATGGGGAAAGGATTAAATTCTTTATAATTCCGGCACTAACAAGACATGATGATTTTCAAACATTGTCCTGTTATTTCCATTCATTTATTTTGTTTAAATTGCTATTATGATTACAAAAGAGGAATTGAAAAAAGAGGTTGATAAACTCCCAGAGAATTTAGTGGAAGAAGTATATACTTCGCTACAACAGATCAAGCAGCAACGTAAAAATCAGCCCGTAAAAGATACTTTTAGCAAATGGAAACAAAACCTAAACAAATTCACTCCTGATTTTATGTCTGACCGCGATCAATCATTTAACCAATCAAGGGAATCACTGGATTGATGAGCTACCTGCTTGACACCAAATATCTGTATCTATATTATTAAAAGGAAACCTCCAATGGTCCTCGAATACTTTGACCAAATTCCTTACCACCAGCTATACCTTTCTTCCATCACTGTAGCGGAACTTGAGTATGGTGTACGAAAGAGTTCTTACCCTGATAAAAACCAGTCAGCTCTTCAGGATTTTTTAACACTATTCACTATTCTTAATTTTGATCGTGAAGCAACACGCACATACGGAATTGTCCGCAGCGAATTGGAAAAAAAAGGGAACATTATTGGGCCTTTAGATATGTTGATCGCTGCTCATGCAAAAAGCCTGGGATTTACATTAGTAACGAACAACGAAAAGGAGTTCAGAAAAGTCAATGGATTAAAAATAGAAAATTGGACGAAATAACCCTAGCCTTCTTTGTTGATGGTCTGTGAAGACACTCCATGGGAAAAGAATAAACACAGATTGACTAAGGCTTTGGACGGTTTAACATCCAGTTGATTTTCGTTCAAGGAATAGCTATTCGATGTCGGTACGCTGCTTATATTTGCACTGAAATGAATGTGGATCGGATACGTAAAGTCGTTATTAGGAATAAAGAAATTGTGGCCATTGATTACTCAGGGCTGAAAGAACCTGGTATGATCAACCTGGCAACAGAAGCCAAAGAATTCATTACAAAGACTTCCGGCCCCAAGCTAATTATCAACAACTTTAAAAATACATACATTACTTCCGGTTATGTTCGGCATATGGAAGGTGATGCAGCAAGTGTAAAACCCTTCATTGCCCGCAATGCCCTGATAGGGCTCAACACTCCCAAGATGATGATTTTAAAGGGGTTCAACCTGTTCTTTGGTACTGATTTCCGGGCATTTTCAACCGAACGGGAAGCTATTGAATATTTAATCGAAGAACCTGTTGACGAAGAATTGAATGCACTATTCACTTCTGAGTGAGCGCTTCCTTTATATTTCTATAGAAATTAAACCCTGTTCACCAACTCAAAATCCGTTAACGCATTCATCAGGTTCGTGTACTGATTATACGGAGTTGTATTGTTTTGATCATCGGTTTTCGTGAGCATGTCAAAAAAATCCAGGGAAGTGAAAACTGAAAGTGCTGCATACAGTTCAGCCCTGCCTTGCTTTTTAATCCGTTTCCTCAGATAAATAATTTTTTGATGGATGGCATTTTGCAAGGCATTGCTGGAAAGTGTTTTCCCGCTTACCAATTTCTTGTTGTAAATCGGCTGTGGAACGCGGTACTTTTCTATGGGTGCTTTATCCGATAGTGCTTTCAAAACCGATTCATCCAACGCGCCCATCACATTATCCTGTACGGCAGTATCTGCATCCTCTAACAAAATAAGGTTGATCTCATCTTTTCCTTTAAACAATTGATTGAAAGTGCGTCCGTTTAAATGCCATTCTGAAATAGGCGCGATAACCGATGCAATACCCAACTCACTGTACAGTGCAGCCAATTTATCGAAGTAAAGATTGGCGGTGTTATAGAAGATTTCAGGCGTACAGTCAAATACTTTCTTTACTATAGCTTTGTGCATTTTAATTTGCTCTTTGAACAAACCCGGGGAATACAAGGAAGCCAAGGAACAATGGTATGTTGTCCCTACTAAAATTACGGTCTTGTTTTTTATTCCCGTTTTAATGGTCTCCACCAAAACCGGGTTCTTCTTTTCCAAGTGCTCAATAAAAACCCCACTCAACACCAACGCAATCCGAGAATGCCCCGCAATTAGCTTTTGCAATTGATCAAAACTTTTTATGAGGGCAGCTTCATTAATCGCTTCCGTATACTGATGATGCTTTCCAATCGATAGAAAAGAGTATTTCTTCAGTACAAAAGCGATATGGAATTGGAATACGGGAATCATTCCTTAACAAGTGCTTTAAAAACCGTTAGGACTTTTTTTGTTGTTCCTTCCCAGGATAGGCCCGCAATACACGCGAGGTTTTTCTCAACAGAATTTCTCGCCAATTCCGGATCACCGAGAATCGTTTCAAGTTGCTCCACAAAAGTTTCAGGGTTGGATGGGTCCGCCAGAAAAGCACCTTTTAATATTTCCCCTGCACCCACGTGATCAGAAACCAAAACAGGCACACCCGCCATTGCTGCCTCCACTGCCGACAGGCCGAATGGTTCAGAAACAGATGGCATACAATAGACATCCGCCATAGCGTACAACTCTCGTACTTCTTCCGTGGTGCAATGCTCTGTAAAATGAAACTTTGTGTCCGGTGCTTTTGCACTGCGCTCCACCAACTGCTTGTACAAATCACCATCACCCGCAACTACAAATCGAACATTGTTTTTCTTTGAAGAAAATTTCTCAGCAATATCCATAAAAATCCCAGCGCCCTTTTGTGCCGTGAGCCTTCCTACAAAAAGGACAATTTTTTCCGGAACTGATTTTTGTGCGGTTGGGGTTTTAAATGGCGTGATAGCATTGTGTACTACTTTTATCTTTTTTGAATCAATCCCATATTCTTGAATCAACACCGAGGCCGTGTATTTGCTTACCGCAATAACCGCATCTGCTTTTCTTAACGCTTGCTGTTCAATGTCAAATACAAACGATCGGTATTTTTTTGCCCCGCGATCATAATCAAGTGAATGGACGTGGGCAACGAAGGGTTTCCCGGTTTTTTCCTTGAGCGCAACCGCAGTTTGAAACGTGATCCAATCATGTGCATAGATCAGATCAAATTTTACCTTTTGTGTTTTGGTGATCACCGCATTGGTGTATTGCTTGATTTCCGAAGTGATGGTTTCAAGGTGCTCGGTAAGTGCGGTCTTTTCTTCGGTAGCAAAATAATAATGATACGGGTCTAATCGTGCAGAAACGGAAAGTAAGATTTCCTCACGTGCTACACTTTCGGAAGAAAAGGAAGTTGTGTCTGTCTGAATTGAAATTGCATTTTCAGCAACAATGGTTTCTGAAGTATTGTCCGGTTGAACGATGATCAGTTCACCAAAAGAACTTAATTCTTTATTGATTGCATTGGCCACAACACCTAGTCCACTATTTAATGCAGAGGGCATTCCCGGGCTTAATGCTAAAATCTTCATACCTGTGTTACGATAATGGTTTTAAAATCTTTTGTTGTTTCAATCCGATGATAACCATTCTCTTTTGAGAATACTACCTCCACATCATCCACTGTTATTTTATCAATGTCTTTAAAGCCGTAGATATTAACAGAATACCGGGTATAATTGGATTGATATTCACCTTCCCGTTCCTGAACAATCCAAAAATGTCCATCCCCATGGATGCTCGTAATAAATGTACGGATTGCATGCACACCCCTTTCATAATCTTTCGTTGTTCCATCATCCTCGTACAACACCGATTTGGAAGCGCCCCTGTATACCTGTAATGTAAGGATTTCAAAATTGAATTCATCCATATATTGCATAACCGGCTGCATGGGGATCACGGCACCTGCACGCACAAACAGTGGAATCTGATCAAGTGGTGTATCAACCTCTATCTCCTGTTTTCCACTGATCAACTCATTGGTCCAGTAATTATACCACACACCGCGTGGCAAATACATCATCCGCTTGGCAATACCGCTCACTGAAACCGGGCACACTAAAAGACTATCCCCCAACATAAATTCTTCTTCCCGAAAGTAACTCTCGGGGTTGTCTTGCGCTACCAGATGGAAAGGCCGAATCATAGGTGTTGCAGTTGTTGCATACTGCCAAAACGTTGAATAGATATACGGAATGAGTCGATACCGGAATTCAATAAACCTTCGAACGATATCTGTATAAGGATCACCAAATACCCACGGTTCTTTGTCACCATGATCCCCTGAGGAGTGCGTCCTGAAAAACGGATGGAACACCGCCATCTGAATCCAGCGCACATACAGCTCGCCATCCGGTGATCCGATAAACCCACCCACATCAGAACCTGCAAATGAAACCCCTGATTCAGCCAATCGCTGACACTGAACATTGGCGATTTTCAGATGTTCCCATGTTGCCATATTATCACCCGTCCATACCGAACTATCACGCTGTATACCTGCGTAGGCAGAACGTGTGATCGTAAACGACCGGTTGTTGCCAATAAATTTTTGTTGACCATCATTGGTTGCACGTGCCATCAGGGAACCATACACATTATGTGCTTTCCGGTGGCTTGATGAATGGCCATCATAATCGTGTCGAATGTCACGCGGAAAAGAACCGGTTTCAAAAACAGCCGGCTCATTCATGTCATTCCAGATTCCGGAAATACCATCGTTCATCAATCCCTCAAAAAGGTTCGACCACCAATTTCTTACTTTTGGATTAGTGAAGTCGGGAAAATGACAAGGCCCGGGCCAAACACTTCCTTTGAAACGGTCACCATCCATGCGTTTACAGAAATAATTGTTCTCAACACCTTCTTTATAAACCCAATAACTTTTATCAATCTTAATGCCCGGATCAATAATTACGATTGATTTGAAACCCTGATCGCGCAAATCGGAAACCATTTGTTTAGGATCGGGGAAACGCGTCTTGTCCCATGTAAAACACCGATATCCATCCATGTAATCAATATCCAAATGGATTACATCGCACGGGATCCTTAACTTCCGAAAAGTTTTTCCCAGCTCGCGCACCACAGCCTCCGGATAATAGCTCCATTTACTTTGATGATAACCAAGCGCCCACTTGGGTGGCATTTTTGGCTTGCCTGTTAATTCGGTGTATTGTTTCGTTACATCGATTAGTTCCGGGCCATAAATAAAATAGTAGCGCATCTCACCACCCTGCGCCCAGAAACTTGTAACATCAGCCCGTTCTTTTCCAAAATCGAAATAGGTACGAAAAGTATTGTCGAGAAAAATCCCATAACCGGCACCCTCATTAAGGCCTAAATAAAAAGGAATGTTTTTATAAACCGGATCGGTATCATTCGTATATCCATAACAATCCGTGCCCCAAAGCTCATTGCGTGTCCCTTTACGGTTTAGCTTGCCCGTCTTATCACCAAGGCCAAAAAAACTTTCGGTCAACGAGGTTTTCATGGTACAGACCGGAACATTGCCACCATATTTCATTTCCTCTTTCCAATGAAATCCTTTTTCATCTTCCAGTACAACCTTATCAAACATATCCACCATTTTGCAGCGGAACGAATTCAGGTTTACACTACAGCTGATCATTTCGGTTGAAATAATTACGCACGCATTTTCTTCTTTCACAGAAAATTTTGGGGGATGCGCTTTGAAATCGGGTGCTATGGCGTATGAAAAATCATCTTCAAAGTATCCATCAATCCCATACCGGATTTTGAAAATAGAGTTGGAAACCACGCTCAATTCCATGGAGGCGTTCTCCCCAACAAACACCACCTTGTCATTTTGCTTCGCCCACGATGTTACCTTTCCCGGAAAGTATTCCCCTTCTACCTGCTTTTGAAATTTCTCAATGTAGTTGCCTTCAAATTGTTTGTCTACTTCGGTATTCAGCTTCTCTGTTTCTTCTGCACTCATAAATTATTATAAAGTATCCGTATGGGTAAAGTAAATATAAATCTAGTAGAAAGACGTTACATAACCTGCCCGACAATTTGAATTGCAGCCATTAAAAATAAAATTGCTTCATGCTTCCCTTCCGAAATCGAATGAAATTTAATTTTTTGACAAAAAACAGGTAAGAATAATTAGGTTATCCATCAAATAATTTTTAATCTCAATAAAATTATCCTGTAGGATGTATGCGTGATAAAAAGAAAGCCAGGCAAAAAAAACTACTGGTAGAAACGGCTTGGGAAGTTTGTAATCAGGTAGGCGGGATTTATACCGTAGTACGGTCAAAAATCCCGGAGATGGTGCGGCACTGGGAAAAGGATTTCATTTTAATTGGCCCCTACTACCATCACAATATCATATCCGACTTTGATTATGCCGATATTGAAAATCCGCTCATCACTCAAGCCCTTGAAACTTGTCGTGGTAAAGGACTGGAAATCCATGTAGGGCAATGGTTGGTATCTGGTCGGCCACAAACCATTTTATTTAACCCCGAAAGTGTGATGCACAAACTGGGGGAAATAAAATATTTCTATTGGCAACATCACAACATCGATTTCAAAAACCATGATCCGTTGATGGATCAAGTGCTTGCCTTCGGTTATATGGTGTATGAATTTATGTCTGAGCTTGCCCGCAACTGTATGCAATCGGATGTGGAATTAATTTCACATTTTCATGAATATATGGCCGGCTCTGCCATACCGGAAATCAGGCGTAACCAAATTCCGGTGAAGATTGTATTCACTACACACGCAACATTGTTGGGCCGATACCTGGCCATGAATGATCCTGATTTTTACAATCATCTTCCCTTTGTTAACTGGGAAGCAGAGGCCAGGAATTTTAACATAGAGGCAAATGTAAAACTGGAACGTGCCTGTGCGCATGGCGCCCATGTCTTCACTACCGTAAGTGAAATCACCGGAAAGGAGTGTACCCATCTTTTAGGGCGCTCTGCTGATTTTGTTTTACCTAATGGTCTGAACATCGATCGTTTCAGCGTACCGCATGAGGTCCAAAATTTGCATCACAAGTATAAATCCGTGTTGGAAAAATTTGTGATCGGCCATTTTTTTCAAAGTTACTCTTTCGACCTCAACAAAACACTTTACTTCTTTACCTCAGGGCGCTTTGAATATTTGAACAAAGGATATGATTTAACACTTGAAGCCCTGGCTCGTCTTAATTGGAAATTGAAAAACAGTGGTTCGGAGATGACCGTGATCATGTTTTTTATTACCAAACGGCCAACACATTCCATCAATTCGGAAGTGTTGAATTCGCGTGCGGTGATGGGAAGCATTGATGACAACTGTGACGCTATTATCGATTTGCTTCGAAAAAAACTTTTCTTGAATGCCGCCAGTGCCGAAGACCATCGCTTGCCCAACTTAAACGATTTGGTGGATGACTATTGGAAACTCCGGTATAGGCGTACCATCCAATCGTGGAAAATAAACCATCTTCCAAAAGTTGTGACCCACAACTTAGAAGACGATACCCATGACCCCATTTTAAATTTTTTACGAAATGCAAATTTGATCAACAAGAAAGAAGACAATGTAAAGATTGTATACCATCCGGATTTTCTTTCTTCCACCAATCCACTCATTGGTTTAGACTATGGTGATTTTGTGCGTGCGTGCCACCTCGGTGTTTTTCCAAGTTATTATGAGCCGTGGGGATATACGCCTATCGAATGCCTGGCGCGGGGTGTTGCCGCGGTGTCTTCAGACCTTTCGGGATTTGGAGGCTATTTAAAAAATGTAAAAACCGATCACGAAGCAAACGGGATGTACATTGTAAACCGTGACAATAAATCTTTTGAGGAATCCGCAGAGCATTTGGCAAACATTATGTTTGAATTTGTGAACAAGACCAGCAGGATGCGAATCGACTTGCGAAATAAATCGGAAGACCTATCGGAAAGCTTTGACTGGAAAGTATTGTACAAGGAATATTTGAAGTCGTACGAAAATGCAGAAGATATAATTACGGTTTAGGATCAAGTAAACACTCGAACCAAAACAACCAGCATCCCGATAAGAAAATTGAGGTGGATATTATTTTGTTGTACCGCGCCAACCAATTAGGCAAAGGATTCATTGCTTCCTGCTCAACTACTTTTCTTCCGACCAAAGCCAGCGTAAACCTTCCGGCAGCAAAGCCCCGGGATGTTTGTCGTTGTGTTCTCCATCCGTCCATACGGCAATGAACTGGTAACGGGGACCATCTATTTTTTTTCGATCTGCATTTTGATTCGCATACTGCATTGCGGAAACCATTTGTTGGTTTGCCAAAAACCAGTTGCCCCATTCATTGCTGAGATCATTGGTCCCGTCTTGCACAAAAATCCGGATAGGCCGGACCGGCTCCCTGCGAATAAGTGCCGGATAATCCTGCCCGCCAAGTTTTATTGGATTTTCATTCGGGCGAAAACCAATCGAAACATAACTCCCGATGGCGCTGTAAACTTTTCGAAACGTATTCGGATAATGCCATGCAACGGTGAACGCGGCAATTGCCCCGCTGCTTGTTCCGCCAATAGCACGTTGTTCCGGATCGTTGGTCAACGTGTATTGCTTTGCAACTTCCGGTAACATCTCTTCTATAACAAAGCATGCGTAGCGATCATCCATAGCATCATATTCTTGTGCCCGGTTGTCCGGATTGCTGAACCCTAAACTTGTGGGATACTCTTTTGAACGGTTGCCCGGACTAATAAAAATACCAATGGTAACAGGCATCTCTCCTTTTGCGATCAGGTTCTCCATTACTTGTGGTACACGCAAACTTCCTTCCGCATGTGTAGCGCGGTACCCATCTTGAAAAACCAATACACTGGCAGGGACTGAAGCTTTATATTGTGCAGGAACAAAAAGCCAATACTGACGAACGGTACCCGGAATAATTTTACTATAAAAATTAAACGGGCCTTTGAGTTCACCTTTTGGAACATCAGGGCGTGGGAAATGATCAGGCGTTAATTCCAACCCTGTTCGGATAGTGTCTTGCGCACACATGCCAATAGCAACAAAAATTGAAACAAGAAAAATAGTTAGGGTTTTCATGTGGCGAATTATACAATGAAAGATGTATACTGTAAAGATGTTCAATTATTTTTATACAGCATTTAATTGTTCCTCAAACAAGAGGATTGCAATTACTATGAAAATGTAACCGAATATTTTTCTAGTTGTCATTGTTTGTGTGTCGTCTTTTAAGCTGCCGCATAACGGTTCAGGTATTGCCGCAGTGGGGGAATTTGAAAACCGTCAGCCGAATTTAGCACTAAAGTTTCATAGAGCACAACTGTTGAAGTTTGCTCTATGCGTTGGCTGCTGCGAATTGTAAATGTGCTTGCTTTTGCGTTGGCTATTTCTTTTTCCCTTTATTCAATTGCTTGGTCCTTTTTTCGGGTAAATAGTTGTCCTTTGAAACTACTTTTTCACCCGTCTTTATTTCTAATGCTTTTCTTGCGTCACCTGCAATTGTCCCACCTTGTTTGGCTGCAACTTTATTTTGAAGAAATCCTTTTGGATTTTTAGTCTTAACAATTGCATTCGTCGAAGCCTCTCCAAGTATTGAAAAAATCAATTCAAGGTCGGTCATATGGTCTCGCAAGTTTTGTCTTTTTAGTCCTACCTTTTTATATTCAGAAGGTGTCAATCCAAATGTTGCTTTTGAAATTTCTGCTGTAAGTATTGCATACTCTTTTTGTTCTTTTACGCCTCTGTTTTTCCATTCATCCGTCAATTCCTCTCGAATGGCTATACTTCTCATTCGTTTTTCAATCCAGTTGTCAGGATAACCTTTGAGTTTGTATAATTCTCGTGTTCGTTGGGTCGCCAATTCAGGATTTTCAATTTCATCTAATCTGTCTGAGCCCACTTGTGCCAACCAAAGTTTGAACGGTTCAGCCTTCGCAGAGGGAATAGATTGGATAATTCTTAAAAGTCCTTTTGTGTCGGCAGCCTGTACCTTACGCCTTTTGCCATCTGCTGCTTCCATTTCAACCAGGGTACAAATTGTACCTCAGTTGCTTTTAAGCAATTCATCACGGCTTAACATTCTTTTTATGTATTGTTTCACATCTGCACTGTCGGTAAGCACTTCAACAACATCCTGAACCGAAAAAAAAAATTCTGTTCTTTCTCATCCCAAGTCGAACGTATCTGCTTACTTTCAAATAGTTTAATATTGCCCATACTGCAAATTTAATTAATACATGGAAGTTTCATCTTGATTGCTTGTTATAAAATAACGAACCAATTAGAGCAATTCCTACAACAACATCTACAACATTCCAAAGCTCTCGTCCAAGTGCAATTTTAAAAAACTGTTGAATAGCAATGCAAGTCCACCGTAAATTATCATTTCTGTTTGTCTGCCTTGTTGGTTTGCCTGATACGCTAAAATTGCAAAGCCAATTAGTCCAGCGAACCTTACGAATTGTTAAGCCATCAACCCCAGATGAAACGTCTGTGTCAAGATTTAAAAGTTCTATTGGGATTAATGTAATTCTGCATCTGACCTTCTATTGTTCTATTGTGCGTTGGCAAAAAATGGCTCTTTTGGTTTTTGCGAAGGGTCGGCTTGTGTGTCGGGCAAAACCAAATGTGCCATTTGTGCGGCAGGCTAAAATCGTTTTTAAAAAATGTGGGGTGGGAAAAAATAAAAATACAGAAGCGTTGGCTTTTGGGTCGGCTGTCTGTCGGTTCAATTGTCCCGTTACTTGTTGACGTTTCATTCTGTCGTTCATTTTATGCACTGCCGTCTGTTAGGCTTGCAGGTAACAACCGAATAAACTCAATTGCTATTATTCGCGCTATAGCTCTACCACGAATCTAATAATTATTCCAGCTTTATTGCGTTTGATCGTCTAGCGATCTGATCCAACTGTTCACAAACAATTTGCTCAAAAACTCCCGTAGAATACCAACAACCCGATTTTTCCTTATCTTAGCCCTTCGTTGCGACATTTTTTGACTCTATGTAGGTTCCATATCGCATTCCTCCCCCAAAAGCCCTGGAAAATCCTGGCCCTGGTTGGCCTCGTGTTTTTTCTGGCCGGACCGGTGTATGCCCAAAAAGGAAAGGATAAACCACAGTCAAACAAAAATATCCTCCGCCAAAACCGTTTTAAAACGAATTCAAAACAAGGAGACAAGGCCAAAACCAAAGACATTGCCGGAAGGCGTATCCGCCAGAAAGGAAAGTCGTCTTCCAATGCAGCCAACGCCAAATACACTGCCCCCCATTCCACCCGGCAGCCACAATCCGGTAAAGATCGGGCAGGCCAGCCGATAGGACGGATTGTCCAGTCTTCCCCCGGAAGGGCAAACAAACCCTGGATCGGAAATTCATCGGGTGGACGGATCAATGTGCGGTCGGCTACCGGAAAAACCCGGAATACCTATCCACAGTTTGGACGGTATTCCAAAAAAATAAAACCGCATTCAAACCAAAATGCAGTTTCCAACCGGAAGCAACTCTCACGCTTAAAGCGGATGCAAAGCAACCCGGCAGCACCGGACCATAAAACCGTGTATCCACGTTCCGCATCGCGTGCCTACATCAGTAAACGAAGTACCAATTTCAATGCGCGCTACATCCGCAAACTCAAGCAAGGTGATCAGGCCTACACAAAAGATATCGCAGGCAAAAAATTGCGACAGAAAAATTACCAAACCCCGCGCCAGCCGGTGATCCAATCGGGGGATCCTTATTATGGAAGAAAGCGCGTTGGCGATCAGTCGTATAAAGGTTCTGCCGGGGGCTATGTTTCGGCCACCCGTGCACGGCCAAAAGCATGGAAGGGAAATATCTCAGGACACAAAATAAAGGGAAGAAATTTTAGCAGTAAAAAAACCGTTGAGGGGCAACCGATATTCTCAAGAAAACGGAACCCCAGCGAAAGGGACAGGCCTTATAAGGGTCGGGCATTAGGAGGGGGTTCACGCTCTGCTTCACAACCGGGTGAAAAAAGGGTGGGTACTTCCCCAAATCCAGTACGTGCCCCGGGTATAGGTGCCAACGGCATCGGCAATTACAAAGGCAACCTCAGAAGATTTGAAGCCAAACCCTCTATGCAGCATCAAGGTACGGGCTATAGCGGAAGTATTAAGGCACGTAAACCTTTCAAGGGTGGGGGCAGTGTAAGTGGACAACGATGGAACAATAATGGGACACCGATTCAAGGAAGGGCCCCGGGCATTGGCGCCAAAGGCGTGGGCGACTACAAAGGAAATTTAAAACGCTTCCAGGCAAAGCCCTCGATGCAACTTCAGGGTGCCGGTTATACCGGAAGTATAAAAGCAAGAAAGCCAGCGAAAGGTGGTGGTAGTATCAGTGGCAAACTATGGAACAATGGCGGCACCCCGATTCCTGTCCGACAGCCTACCGATCAAACCAGAAAAGCAGGTCGTTATCCTGGGAATTACAAACTGTTTGATCTAAGTCCCAGCATGCGGGACCAGGGGGAAGAATATACCGGAAATATTAAAACAAAACGTGCAAAAAGCACCGGAAAAGGAGAGCCCATTCCCGTCAAACCGCCTTCGGATGCATCCCGAAAAGCGGGCGGTTATCCGGGCAACTACAAGCGCTTCGACTTAAGCCCAAGCATGCGAAACCAGGGTGAAGAATTTACAGGCTACATTAAACTGCCGAAGTTTAAGAAAAGCTATGTCCAGAATCCAAATACCACCGATGAACCCATAAAAAAGAAAAGGCCAACCAACACTACGTATGCGGTTGATGGATTACAGATTCCTGTAAAGCGGCCAAAATATATTGAGAACCCCAACAGCGCAGATGGATCATTGAAAAAGAGAGCACCATCAAAAAGCACCTATGCCGTGGCCGGGTTACAAGTGAAGATGAAGGAAAAACCATACGCTAAAAAACCCAACGCCCCTGAAGGTGCATTGCCCGGAATCAAACCGACAAAATCTTCCATTAAAGCCGCTGAATATGCGCGCGGTGTAAAAATGAATTGGAAGTATGTACGAAACCCAAGCAGCAGCAAAGATGCTTTGCTCACCAAGGAACCCGGAAAAGCATTTGGTAAAGCAACCGATTATCAAGGCAACATCAAAATGAAGAAATTTGAATTGTTTGGGAAGAATGAATTACATCCGGATGCCCAGTTTATGAAAATAAACAAGAACAATGTGAAGGAAGAAAGAGGTGTGGTCACGAACTTTAAACTATGGTGGGCACGTTTATTCAAGAAAAATGACACACAACCCGATCACTTGAAAGAAAAGCATGGAAAACCCCGCTACGACAAAGGGGAGCAGGGAATGTGGTATGACTAAAGAAAGATGAACTGGATCAAATTAACCGATATCAATCAACTCAATCAAATTCGGGAAAATTCGCGGGAAACACCGATCATGATCTTCAAACACAGCACTTCTTGCTCTACCAGTAACATGGTCAAGAGCCGTCTGGAACGGAATTGGAACCAGGAAGAAATGAAGCATGTACAACCTTACTATTTGGATTTGCTTGGTTACCGTGAAATTTCCAACATAATTTCCCGGCAATACAACATTCGGCATGAGTCGCCTCAAGTCCTGATAATCCGGGGAGGAGAGGCTGTGTACAATTTATCCCATTTCGAAATCGATTATGCTTCTGTTCAAAAGGCTGTTGGCATGTAAAACTATTTTTTGTTATCGTAAATAATCAATTAATTTTAACCCTGCTCAACTATTAAATTCTATGCGTATATCAGCTATCATAGCAATACTACTACTGGCGGGTTCTGGCTTGCTTGCTCAAACGCTGGATAGTTATGAATATCAATCCGAATTTACGTGGGGGATCAATAAAAATACTTCCAGCGGCCTCATTGGGGGATTTGTTTTCAAAAAAGCAATTAAAATCAACGATAGGACTTTACGCACCTTTGGACTGGAAATCATTAATGTCAAACATCCACAAGAAGTAAGGCGTAGTTCCCTTGCTACTGGAAATTTCTATCTTCTGGGAAAAAGCAATTATCTGTATGCATTCCGGTTTCAATATGGCCGGGACTGGATCGTTTTTAAAAAAGCCCCGCAACAAGGGGTAGAGGTCAAAATCGTGACTGCTGCCGGGCCAAGCCTGGGGATTGTTGCCCCTTATTATGTTGAATATGTATCCGACCGGGCCGGAGTTCAAACCATTACAGAACAATACAATCCCAGCATTTTACCGGAGGTGATCTATGGAACGGGCCATCTGTTACAAGGCATTGGGGAATCCAAATTAAAACTGGGTGCCAACATCAAAGCTGCCCTGAATTTTGAATTGGGAATTACAAAAAGCCAGGTAACAGGTTTTGAGGCGGGTTTCCTCTTGGATGCGTATACCAGTAAAATTGAAATGGTGCCAGCAGCAAAGAATTATGCCGTTTATCCTACCCTTTTCATTACCTTATTTTACGGTGGCAGGAAATAACCAAATTTATTTTTTGTACCAGAAAATGTGACCTTTTATTATATTTGGCATTCTATTGCTAAAATTTGTTGAAATTATGGAACCGAAGAAGACTGAAAAAGCGGATTTGAACAACAAAACGGCTCTATTCTTTAATATAGGCCTTGTCGTCACGCTGCTATTGGCTGTTACAGCATTTACATACAAAACGTATGATGATACCAGCGCAAAAGATTTATCAGGAGATCGCAGTGATTTCGAAGAGATAATGGAAGTACCTCCTACGGAACAACCACCTCCACCTCCACCACAAATCCAACAACCTCAAATTATCGAGGTTCCGGATGAAGAAGAGATTGAAGATGAAATCGAAATCAACATGGACAACGAAATCACTGAAGAAACCCGGGTGGAAGAAATCGTGATCGCAGCACCAGAACCTGAAAAAGAAAATGTCGATGAGATATTCTTGGTAGTAGAAGAAAGTGCAACATTTAAAGGTGGTATGAATGCCTTTTATGAATATGTTGGAAAGCAAATGCAAGGAAAATACCCTGCGCAAGCAAGAAGGATGGGCATTGAAGGAAAAGTATTTGTTCAGTTTGTTGTAAACAGGGATGGTACGATTCAAGATGTTACGGTGATGAAAGGAATTGGGGCAGGTTGTGATGAACTAGCAATGAAAGTAATTCAGGAATCCCCGGCCTGGAAACCTGGCAAACAAAGAGGAAAAGCGGTTCGCCAGCGAATGGTAATCCCAATTTTCTTCAAGCTGAATTAAAAGCTTAACAACAATAGAAACCAAAAGAAACCCCGGTTTACCCGGGGTTTTTTATGTCAAGCGGAATCCGTAATACCAAAAATTGAAGACGAAATATCCTCTGGTTGAAACATCATGGCACCACCTGACCGGAGCAATCCGCGCTTGCTGTACACCCGGATATTTTTAAAAAAGCTACCGATTCCATTTGTATCTTTAACGTATGGAAAAATTTAAAAAGATTTTGAAACGCCTGCTCTGGATGATCGTCATTATCGGTATCATAATCTTTAGTTACCTCTATTGGGGCAGCTATGAAAGGGGAAGTATGGCTGGTAAAATATTGCGCATCAGCGAAAGGGGGGTTGTCTTCAAAACCATGGAAGGCAAGATTGACCTTGAAACTTTTGGTGCACTGAAAGGTGTAAGCCCTATTGCCGCCACCTTCGATTTTTCCATTGAAAAAGACCAACAAGAATTAATTGACCAACTACAGGAAGCGGCACTTACCGGTGAACGTGTGAACCTCCATTTTGTAAAACGGTATATGAAGTTTCCCTGGCGGGGCGATACGAAGTACTTTGCCATTCGTGTAGAACGAAGCCATAAAAGCAGTGAGTAAAATAATTATCTACGGATTTAGCATCCAGTTTTTTTCTTTTGCATTCTGCAACGATTAACCTCCCCGTATATCCGTACGGAATTAGCGAAACTAAAACGGATTTTTAATGAAATCATGATGATAAATATCCCTTCCCACCAAATACTTTAGTAATTTAGAAATTATAAAACCACTCATAAAAAATGAAATATTTACAGTTGCTCTTCGTTTCTCTTTTTTCTTTCGCGTTCTCTCACTCCTATTCACAATGCAATGAATATTATCCATTACGTGATGGGCTGGAATGGGGATACCAAAGTTTTAATGCGAAAGACAAACTACAAGGAACGCAACACCAGAAAGTAACAAAATTTGAGTCCACAGCAGATGGCTTTACTGCTACCGTTGCCTTTGACCTTAACGATGAAAAAGGCAAAGATGTAATGGAAGGGGAGTTGGAAATGGTGTGCAAGGATGGCGTATTCTATTTTGATATGCGAAAATTTATCCCCGCTGAACAATTGAAAGCAATGGGCGATGTTGAAATACAAGTGGAATCAGATAACCTGGAGTATCCTTCTTCCCTATCGGCAGGGCAATCGCTAAAAGATGGAAGCGTTACGATGACAGCAACCGGCAGCACCATCCCGATGAAAATTAAGGTAGATATTATTGATCGCAAGGTGGAAGCATTGGAAACAATCACAACCCCGGCAGGAACTTTTGAAACATTTAAGATCACCAGCAAGTCCGTAATGAAAAATCAAATGGGCATCACCATGACATTTGAATTTGATAATGTAGAGTGGCTTGCAAAAGAAGTGGGTGTTGTAAAAAGTGAATCTTTCCGAAAAGGAAAATCGCAGGGATATACCTTATTGGTGAAGAGAAATTAAATTTTCTTCCTAAAGGATTCACTGATCATCCAGTATGCACCCAGTATGATTCCAATAAACAATATCAAATTTGTTTCAAGAAGGTGTAAAAATTTTATTACCACACCAAGAAGAATAAAAAGTGCGGCAAGAATAAAAACAATATTTGAAGCACGATGTTCTTTTGTGAAAGAATTCTTAAGCCCTTCAAACCCAATAACAAATACCCAAATCCAAAGAAATGTATGGCCATTGAGCAAATAGAATGGCATGTGAAATCCTAAAAACAAGCAGAACAAATCCAGGAAGACCCAACACAGTATCAACAAACTTTTGATTACGTTAATCGCATTTGGTCTTTGACCTCCATAAATTTTTATCATGTACAAAAACCCGAAGCATATTTTGGATCCGAAATATAGAACGATAGCGTATTTCCAATGATGAAGAACAAGCAGCAACTGTGAAAAAAGGTTTGCCACAATAAGAACTCCCAGCAAAAAATTGATGACCTTTTTTCTTTTGGTTTTTCGCCTAAATGATTCAGCTTCGTTAATGCTCATCACCCTGATAGATCCACAACGGTTCGGTATGGCCTGCTTTTTCAAAACCCAACTTCTTATAAAAATCAATCGCCTTCCCATCTGCCACCAGCATCTGTTGATGAAAGCCAGCATACTTTTGTTGTAAACGATCCATGATCATTGTCCCAATTCCTTTACCCTGAAAACCCGGGTGAATCAACAAGTGCGGATAATACACGACCAGGTAGCCATCCGAAATTGCATACCCAAGGCCGACAAGCATTTCATCCTGATACGCCAGCACCAATGTGTGCGCATTCTTTAGCGCTTTAATAAGCAAATCCGGTTTACTGGCCGATGACCATTTGTGGAGTTTATAAAGTGCCAGCACTTCCACTTCATCAAAGTTTCTTTCTTCACTTAATTGAATGTGTGATGTTGCCATAGATACGAAACTAATATCCTTTTTCTTGAGAAACCACATGCAACAACGGTTGATTGGAAAGCATCCGCTTATAATTTTCAACAATAAAATCGATGGCCGAATCAAAGTTCGTTAAACTGGCAACATGTGGCGTGATGATTATTTTGGGATGCTTCCAAAACGGATGATTTTTAGGCAACGGCTCTTCAGCAAACACATCCAACATTGCCCCCGAAAGAACCCCTGCGTCAAGCGACTCCAGTAACTCACTTTCGATCAAATGGCCCCCTCTGCCAACACTGATCACATAGGCATTGCGTTTTAATTTTTCAAAAACCGCTTTGTTTAATATCCCTTTTGTTGATGGTGTTAGTGGCAAGATATTGATCAAAATATCAGCAGTGCTTAAGAATGTATCCAATTCATCATTCGAATAGCTGATAACGCCCGCGATATCCTTTCTGGTAGCAGACCATCCACTTACAGTAAACCCGAGTTCCACAAATTTCTTCGCGACAAATTCCCCAATTTTTCCCAGCCCCATTATCGAAACATGGGTTTCCTGAATTGTTTTATATCGATGTGGATCCCAGGTCTGATGACGCTGATCATTTTGATATCGCGGAAAATTCTTAATGTACTGCAACACTGCTACCAACAAGTACTCCCACATGTCATTGGAGAGGTTTGTATCAACCAGTCGTGTAAGTTTCGTTTTGCTGTCAAGTGTTTGTGTATCCAGAACATGATCAACACCTGCCCCCAGCGATTGAACAACCGCAAGGTTTTTATATTCCAGCAGGACATCCTTCCCGGGCTTCCAACACAATGCAAAACGAACATCATCCTTATCCTTAACATTCGGATGGACTTCAATCACTTCATCCGGAAGCTTCTTTGCCAATAGCTCCTGCCAACGAGATGCATCACCTTTAAAAATCAATACAATGCCCATGATCCTTCGTTACTATTTTCAATTCTTACTGATTGCAAATTTAATATCCTATCGAAGTTAAACCGCTATAAATTTACTTTAATACCACCGTTTGTAACAAACCCATCAACAGGTGCATAGATGTCGCGAAAAACAGGATTGGTAATCGTGCCTGTATAAATTGTGTCAAAGCGCGTTTGGCGGGCATCAAAGAAGTTTTCGAAATTTATGTAGAGCGAAATCCGCTCCCAAATTTTTTCAATCATTAACCCCCAAATCCAATATTCCTTTCCGGTAGTTCCATCGTTGAGTGATTGCGGACTGAAGTAATATGCTTCGAGGCCAATTTTCCAACTTTCTTCAACTTCATACATGAGCACATTGTTGAGCCTGTGCTTTGCTGTCAATGGATTTTGTGTGCTTGTTCCGGCATGGTTTATTCTTGCATCCGTATACGTATAACCAATAAATAATTTGAAATCCCCATAATCAAATTTCAAATTCGTTTCAGCGCCTTTGCTGTTGATGTTCCCATTGGCATTTACAAATTGATAATCGTCCGATGGCAATAGCTCAAGAAAAAGCGGATCATTTAAATATGTATAAAAGAAAAGCTGGTTGATGTTTACCCCGATAGCTCCCCCGGCAACAGATGTCTTATAGTTGAAATCCCAATTCGCACCATACGATTTTTCAAGTTTATTGGTGGAAGGGGAAATCGGCAATATGTTTTGATATTGGATGCGTTCACTTTCTTCTGTAAAAATAGTGGGTGCTTTATATCCCAGCCCTCCACCAATTCGCGATGAAAATTTTGCTGAAGGTTTGTACATCAGCGAAACCCGCGGCAATACCGCAAAGCCATAGTCAACAACATAATCAACACGCAAGCCTGACTCCAGTTTAAATTGATCCGATAACCCAATATTGTTTTGCACAAATGCACCGATCGTTGTCTGATCATAATCGCGCAAAGGCGTTGATGTTAATTGAACTTCAGAAAAGCCGTCAGTCCAAAGGTTGAGCCCGCCAATCCACTCGCTCGTTTCTTTATTGGTAGAGAAACCCACTTCTGTAAATGTGCTGATCTGGTTTCCATCGAATTTATAACCCGGCAAATTGATATTGCGATCAAAATGATTGATGCTATTCTTGATAACCAGTGTACTCGTGTTGTTAAAAGTGTGTGTATACGACACCTGCGTAGAAAACCTGTCGGAATTGTTTTCTTCGAAATAACTATGTGTTGCATCCCCTTTTCCATCCAGGTAAAGCATATCGCCCCCGATGCGATCTTCGGTAACGAAATTCAAACCTATATCCAGATTGTTCTTATCGTTGATATCAATGAATATTTTTGGATTAAGGGTATATCGTTCAAACTTTGGAATTGCTGTCAGTCCAATGTCGGCAGGGTCATAGGGTTCATTACTATTTCTTGCTGCGTACACCGTTACACCAATTTTTCCTAATTTCTCTCCATAGAATCCGTTGAGGTCGAGGCCTTTTGCGGATGTGCCATTTAACCACACGCGAAGTTCGCGTTCTTCAGTTGGCCGTTTGCTGATCAGGTTTACAAGGCCGGCAATTGCACCGCCACCATATAAAGTCGAGGAAGACCCTTTGATTACTTCTACTTGTTTCAAATCAAGGGGTGGTGTTTGCAATAATCCAAGTCCACCGGAATATCCGGCATACAATGGAAATCCATCTTTAAGGATTTGTGTATAGCGGCCATCCATACCCTGAATGCGAATGGAAGCATTGGCAGAAGTTGCAGAAGTTTGTTGTGTTTGTATACCCGTGCTTTCACTTAACAGCATACGAATATCACCGGGTTTCATATTGGCTTTTTCTTCGAGCTCTTCGCCCGCGATAAACTCGACCCGTGTAGGAATATCTGCAATCGTTCGGCTACTACGCGTTGATGACACGATGATTTCTTCCAATTCCTCATCCGATTCCTCCAACAGGATTTCTATTGAATCGGAAGTGGTCAATGGGAAAACAAAAATTCTCACCTGGCTTAGGTATCCAACAAAACTGAATTGGATGGTTTGTTTGCCATCCGGGATATTTTCAATAGTGAGCAGGCCACCTTCATCAGCACTTCCGCCCAAATTTTTATTCACGATTTGGGCAGTTGCCCCCGGCAATGGCCCCCCGGATTCTTTGTCTTTTATTAGGGCTTTAAAAGTGTTCTGTCCAAAAGCAAATTGGGCAGTCAGTACAATACTTATTATAAATGCAATACGCATAATCAAATGTTAAGGATAGTAAGAGAAAGATTAAAATCAATCCATGCAGGACCATGGACGTACAAAAATTTTAATCACGCAAGTTTTGGCGGCTGCCAGATTTTTAGGGGACAGTTTGTTACTGTATTTTCTGACCACGGAGTGATGTTTTTTCTATTCTCAGAAGGAATTCCCTGAAAAGAAAAGGAAATGGTTTGAAACACAAAACCAACGCAGGCTCCACACGCTAAGAATGGCGGGCAATTTGTACAACTGTTTTCATCATGCTGTGTTTGCTCAGTAACGGTTCCAACATCTTCACCAGTCTCATCATCGCAACACGGCACTGCTGATAATACGACAACCCAAAGCGAGAATATGAAACATAGAATTTTCACCGCTACAAATGTACATAAAAGTATACGCTAACCTAGAACCGGTTGCTTCGTGTTTCGTCTATAGCGTGTTTTTATAAACCATTGATAAATATCTTCGTGGTACAAAGACGAACTCTTGGTGTTAAAAAGCTATTTTACTTTTGGTTGAACCAATTCAAAATCTGTTGATTTGGGAAACTGGTCAAAGGCGTGAATAATAGTTTCGCTGGGCGCTGCCAGTTTTCGTTTATCCAGATCCATCCAGGCACCATCAATCGTGACGATGGTGCACAACGTGTCGCCATCTTTGTAATAATTGTGCCGGATACTCCACCGGCTGTAGTTTGCCGTGGCTTTGAAAAGTTCCACGTCCAGCACGAGGGAATCTTCCATCCGCACTTCCCGTTTGAATTGCGCTTCCTCACGAAACAGGATGGGGCCGATTCTAAATTCATCCAGTTTGTGGGTAGTGAGTCCGTGGTCACTCAACAATTTGATACGCATGGCAGCTGCATAATCAAAATAAACCGAATGGCGTAAGTGGTTGTTGGCATCAATATCCGACCAACGGATTTGGATGGGGAAAGTGTATTTGGTCATTAAAAAATTGAGGGTTAATTAAGTTTAAAGAATACCGGAATAACAATTTGAACATTCACAGGTTCATCACCGATTATTCCAGGAAGCCACTCATCTGGAATACCTTGTATTGCTTGCAAAGCAAGCTCGTCACAACCATATCCAATTCCGTCAATAATTTTTTCATCAATTAATTTTCCGTCTCTTGTGAGCATTGCTGAAACAAAAACTTTTCCTTGTATTCCATTTCTCCTTGCTTCAGCAGGATATTTTGCTGTCATACTTGAAGAAATATAATTATACATTTTAGAGGTTCCACCAATAAAAACAGGAAAGCCATCTAATTTTGCTGTTGATAGCACACCGTCTTGTTCTGTAAAAAACTCAAGCCTATTTTTTGAAGGCACATTGAACTCAACTTTATTCTCCGAATAATTAAACTTCTGTTCCAGCTCACCGTTGGAACCGTAAAATTCCCAAATTCCAACTTTCTTGTTCAATTCGTACTGACCTTTTTCTTTAGTATTCCACAATCCATTTTTTGTGTATTCTCCATGTTTAATGTCGTTATCACTTTTTAGGACATAATATACTTCCTTGATATTGCCATTTTTGCTTACTACCTTTTTGGTTTCTTGGCTGAAGGATCCAAAACAGATAAGAGTAAAGAATAGAGTTACTATAATTTTTATCATAAGCGAAAAATTAAATTAATTAAGGCGTATTAATCTCGTTAAACCCATCTCCTTTCGGTTCATCCGTCCAACTCATCGGGTAATTTTTATCAACGAACTCCAATGATTGATCCGTTGGGTACAACGGTCGGAAGGTATCGACCATCACCGCCAGCTCATGGGTTTCTTTGGCACCCAAACTTTTCTCTACCGTTCCGGGATGCGGACCGTGAGGCAATCCACCCGGGTGAAGGGTGAATGATCCGCGCTCAATTCCTCTTCTGCTCATAAAATTTCCTTCCGCATAATACAACACTTCATCACTATCAATGTTGCTATGGTTGTACGGTGCCGGAATTCCCAACGGATGGTAATCAAACAAGCGTGGAACGAAAGAACAGATCACAAAATTCTGCGCCTGAAAGGTTTGATGGATCGGTGGTGGCATGTGTATGCGCCCGGTGATCGGCTCAAAATCGTGAATGGAAAAAGTGTACGGCCATAAAAATCCATCCCATCCTACCAAATCCATTGGACTGTGTTCATACAGGTATTGATGCAGGAACCCTTGTTTTTTTATCTGCACTAAAAATTCACCTTTGCTTGTGTCGGTGATCAATTCAGTTGGCGGATGGATATCGCGCTCACAGAAAGGGGAGTGTTCTTCAAACTGACCGAGTCCGTTCCGATAACGTTTTGGTGTCTCGATTGGAGATGCCGATTCAATAATCAACAAACGCAATGGCCCTTCTTCAAATTCAAGTTTGTAAATGGTGGTGCGCGGAATAACGATGTAATCACCTTGCTTAATTTCCAGTTTTCCCAAGGGGGAATACAAAACACCTTTTCCATCGTGTACATAAATTACTTCATCGCCCTCAGCATTCTTATAGAAGTAATCCATTTTTCGTTGCTTGGGAGAACAAATGGAAATTGAACAATCGTTGTTCATCAACATTACTTTGCGTGCCTTCAAATAATCCTCACCGGTGGTGGCAACTTTTGAAGTGTTGAGGTGTGTTTGTTTTAAACCATACTCGTTAATGATTTTAGCACCATAGGGAATGGGATCTTTCATTCCTTTTATTCGCGTAGGCGGATTGATGTGGTAGAGGTTGGAATAAATACCGGAGAAACCCAAAGAACTTACCAGCTCTTCCTTATACAAACTTCCATCCGGCTGACGAAATTGTGTGTGCCGCTTGGGCGGGATATCCCCTAATCGATGGTAATACATAGTATTCGTGCTTTGTCTGATGACAAGTTACAAACTCCATGTTTTAACTAATAGATAACCGAATGAAATACTGCAAAAGGGATTTTTTTGGCAGGGATAAAATAGATTATTTGCCCGATTGCAGCTTTGCATTCCTTGGGGGTTTCATAATATATTTCTAACCGCGAAGAAATCGCGAAGGCAAAGTTCGCGTTTTGAAATGTAGGATCTTAGGTCTCTGCGATTTCTTAGCGGTTGAATTTTGACCTGCTAAAATTTGGTATGGTCCAGCTCCTCGACCCGGTCAAACAATTTTATTGCTTGCATCAGGATTTCATTGGTCTCATTGAAAATCGGATAGAACCCATCGTTGCTCCAGATTTTTCTGGCGATTTGCGCTTTCACATGGAGTTGGAACAAGCGCTTTTGTTTTTTCAATTCCTGAAAGTCGGGTTTTACATTGTTGCGCCTTCCTGTTTCTGCAAGTTGTGAAAGCATGTTGTCAGTAACTTCAAACTTTTTTATAAAAGAATCCAAGCCCATCAACTCCAGTTTTTCCTTATTTAATTCCGCATATTGAAAAGTATATTCCTGAATGGAAATAGAGGTATACAATTCATTTAGGTAGTGACTATTTAATGTTGTATCCAAGGGAACAAAATAATCGGGCATAATACCACCGCCACCATATACAGTCCTTCCGTTTACGGTTTGATACTTTGTGGAGTCATCGAAATGGATACTGTCGGCATGGAAGAATTCCCCATGGTTAAAACGCTTTACGATATCGCGTGCATATTCGTCTCCATCCTGATATGGTTTTTGAATGCTCCGCCCACTGGGTGTATAGTACCGTGAAATTGTTAGGCGCAATTCCGACCCATCGCTTAAATCAAATGGCGCCTGCACCAATCCTTTTCCAAAACTCCTTCTTCCTACAATCAATGCACGGTCATTGTCTTGCAACGCCCCCGATACAATTTCCGAGGCTGAAGCACTTCCTTCGTTTACCAACACAATCAAATCACCAGTTTCAAATTCGCCTGCACTTGTCGCAAATTCATTGGTATTGTATTTTTTGTTTTGCCCTTTTGTGAAAACTATTTTCTTGTTTGCGCCAAGGAATTCATCTGCAATAGCAGAAGCTTGGGCCATATACCCACCGGGGTTTCCTTGCAAGTCGAGGATAAGTTTAGTCATACCCAACTTTTTGAGCTTTGAGAGTGCGTTGCTGAATTCCTGATAGGTTGTGGCAGAAAAGTGGTTGATTTTTATATAACCGATTTCATCGCTTACCATATACGAAACATCCACAGAAAACTGGGGTATTTTATCCCGGATAATGTTAAAGTCAATCAGGTTTTCTTGTCCGGGCCTGTAAATTGTCACTTTCACTTTCGAACCTTTCGGGCCTTTTAAAGAAACCATTACATCCTGGGTGGTAATGCCAATCCCGGCAACGGGTTCATCGTCCACCATAATAATTTTATCACCGGATTGAATTCCCAATGTTTCGGAAGGGCCGCCACTGAGGGGTGTCACCACCACAATCGTATCCTGAAAAATATTGAACTCGATCCCTATCCCTTCGAAATTGCCCCGCAAATCTTCATTGGCCATAATCCGGTCGCGTGCCGGAATGTATGAGGAATGTGGATCCAGTTTATTGAGCAAATACTGGATGGCGCCATCCACCATTTCGGTAGTGATGATCTCATCTACGTATTCGGTATTGATTTGTGTAAGTACTTCTTTGAATTTCTGTACATCCTGCCCCACTTCTTTCGAAGGTTTAGGCGAATTTATATTGGCCCCGATCAACACCCCCCCCGCAATTCCTAAACATAGTACAATCGGGAGTGCAATCTGTTTTTTCGTATTTTCCGACATTCTTCGATTTTTTTTATCTCTAACGCAACGCGAAAATAATTGTTGGCAGGTAGGAAAACGTATTTATCCTATAGAAATGTTCACGAATCGGAATTTCCCACCAATTTTATAGCAGTTTGTCTATATTTACTATGCCCATGGCTACTTCCTTACAAAATCGATTGATTGCCGAACTCGTAGACGAGAACTATGTTCACGCCTATGTACTGTTTTATTTCGGCATTCATTTCTTCGATTATTCAGAACATACATTGGCTGAGGTTTGTCGCGAGCGGGGGTTAAAAGTTGACCAGGTAGTCCGGGAATTAGAATCGCCAACGCATTTGGCAGAAGCAGACTTGCCGTTGGTCACCTACCCGATTGATTTGATCCTTGAATATTTAAAGCACACCCACTTTCTTTTCATCAAACACAAGCTGCCGTATATCAAAAAACTGATTGAGGATTTTAAAACGGCCCATCCTGTTTTTCAGGCTGTTGACAAAGATTTAAAAGTAGTGTTCCCGCTTTTCGTTGAGGATTTCATCGAACATATCTATGAAGAAGAGGATACACTTTTTACGTATATCCGAACACTTGAACGCGCAGCAAAAGGAAAGTACAATCCTTCGCGGTTGTTTTTCCTGATGGAGAAAAATTCCATTCAGAAATTTGCAATGGAGCATGAAGCCCACGATGATGAAATGGCTGGGATTCGCAGCATAACAAAAGACTATGCAATTGATGACCAAACACCCCTGCATGTAAAAGTACTATATAGTGAGCTTAAGGATTTCGAAAAAAGTTTGATCACGCATGCGCGGATTGAAAATGAAATCCTCCTTCCAAAAGCAATGGCCATTGAAGCCAAAGTGAAACAGTTTGTTTCTGAACGGGCCCGTTTTAACTAGATACTGGCGTCTGGATACTCACGACTAACAACTATTAACTAATTTTGAGAATCCTCGCCATCGATTACGGAAAGAAAAGGACGGGCATTGCCGTTACGGATCCAATGCGCATCATTGCCACTGCGTTGGAGACAGTACCTTCACATGAGGTGATGAGATTTTTACAATCCTATCTTGAAAGGGAACCCGTTGCTGAATTTGTGGTTGGATTGCCCAAGACATTATCCAATGAAGACTCCGAAAATGCTGCACGCGTGCGTCAATTTGTTGAGAAGTTGAAGATCGCTTTCCCCGATAAAAAAATCCATTTGGTAGATGAGCGCTTTACCAGCAGTATTGCAAAGCAAGCGATGATCGATGGCGGAATGAAAAAGAAGGATCGCAGGGAAAAGGGCAATGTTGACAAGATCAGTGCGGTCATTATCCTCCAGGATTTTCTGGCCAGCATCCGCTAATCCTGTTTTTCCGCTTTGGTAATATCCTTACCTTTGTAACCTTAATTTCTGAAAAATGATCTATCCAATAGTGATGTATGGCGATACGGTGTTGCGCAAAAAGGCAGCGGAAGTTGAAAAAGGTGCGGACTTGACGCAATTGATTGAGGACATGTTCGAAACCATGCATGGGGCCAGTGGTGTTGGGTTGGCGGCCCCGCAGATTGGAAAAGCAATCCGTTTATTTGTAGTTGATGGTGCTCCCCTGGAGGAAGAACCCGGAATGGCGGGTTTTAAAAAGGTGTTTATTAATCCGGAAATTATTGAAGAAACCGGAACCCCCTGGCTCTATGAAGAAGGGTGTTTGAGCATTCCGAATATCCGTGAAAATGTTTCCCGTAAGGACAAAGTGTTGATCCGGTATTTCGATGAAAACTGGAAAGAGCATGAAGAAGGGTTCACTGGTATACAGGCGCGCATTATCCAACATGAGTACGACCACATCGAAGGGAAATTGTTTATCGATTATCTCACTCCTTTAAAGAAGCGATTGTTGAAAGGCAAGCTGGCGGATATTTCAAAAGGGAAAGTGGATACTGATTACAGGATTATTGCTCCACTGAAATAGATGCTGGATACTGGTCTCCGGATACCAGCAGCTAGTAACCAGAATCCAGAAACATGTTAACTTACAACTTTCAACGATATAAGAAATGAAAGTTACCTCCCGACTCCCCGATATAGGAACCAGCATTTTTGCCACCATGTCCGGGATGGCCAATGAATTTGGTGCCATTAATCTTTCGCAAGGGTTTCCGGATTTTCCGATTGATGAAAAGATTATTTCGTTGGTGCATGAAAAGATGTTGGCAGGATACAATCAATATGCCCCGATGCCGGGCTTGCCTGCCCTTCGGGAAATAATTTCAAAAGTCATTTTTGAAACGTATCACCATCACGCAAATCCCGATTCAGAAATCACAGTTACAGCCGGGGCAACGCAAGCTATTTATGCTACTATTAGTGCATTGGTATCAGCAGGTGATGAAGTGATACTTTTTGACCCGTCCTATGATTGCTACAGTCCGGCCATCCGGTTGAACGGAGGGACACCTGTTCATATTAATTTAACGTTGCCTGGTTTTTCCATTGATTGGGAGGAGGTGAAATCGAAAATCACTTCGCGCACCAAAATGATTATGGTGAACACACCTCAAAACCCAAGCGGGGCTGTTTTTACGAAAGCAGACTTAAAATCACTGGAAGAAATTGCCGGGAACCACGACTTGATTGTGCTTAGTGATGAAGTGTATGAGCGCATTATTTTTGATGACCTTCCACACCAGAGTGCGTTGAGTTTACCGGCACTTGCAAAACGGAGTATCGCTATTTTCTCTTTTGGAAAAACTTTTCACGCAACGGGATGGAAAATCGGGTATGCAGTAGCGCCCCCTGAGCTAAGTATAGAAATCCGAAAGGCGCATCAGTTTATTACCTTCAGTGTGAACACGGCTGTTCAGGCCGGGCTCGCAGAGTACATGAAAAACCCGGAGCACTACACGGGCCTCCATAAGTTCTTTCAACAGAAACGCGATTTTTTCCTGAAGCAAATCAAAGGATCCCGGTTTGAAATCCTCCCTTGCCATGGGTCGTATTTTCAGTTGCTATCCTATGCTTCCATTTCCGATAAGCCTGATCGCGGGATGGCAGAAGAGCTCACCAAAAAACATAAAGTGGCTTCGATCCCGATTTCAGTTTTCTATCAGGATAAATCTGATAATAAAATCTTAAGGTTTTGTTTTGCTAAAAGTGAGGAGGTGCTGGAAAAGGCGGGGGAAATTTTGAGGGGGATTTAAAAATGATAGTATTAATCGCAGCACACCAAAGCGATTGCTTATTGTATGAATGCGCCACTATAAGCCAATCACCCGTCCGGGCGATTGGTATTTTCTTTTATGTAGGCTTTGGCTTTATTTCTTTAAAAATTTGAAGGACTGTACCCCTTCTTTCTCAACAACCTGTATGGTATACAACCCCTTCGGCAACTTTGATATATCAATTTGCTCTTTGGGTTTACCTTTTACTGGTTTGGATGTAAACAAAAGTTCACCTGTTTCTGTATCATTTATTTTAACAACGTATTCCAGTTCTTCAGTAAAATCAGTAGCCTCACTTTCGGGCAACTCGCCTTTTGGATTGGCAGTGATTGTCAAAAAATCTGTGGCAGGATTTGGTGATATTGAATAGGAGGTTCCTTGAACCCTGGTGCCAAAGAAAAGAAGTGACTTATCCTGGCATGCTCCTGCCGGGTTGGCATACTCTACCGTTACCAATGCACCGCCAACAATCCCAAGATACGGTTTGGTAGTATAGCCCGCCATTGGAAAAATAAATTCATCAATATTCTGGCCTGCATACCGGGCTTGTGCGTGTTGCGTTGGTATTTCCCGTACATCCACTTTGGTGTGGCTTTCCACACTCGTGGCATCGGTATACGTTACCTTAAAAATCAATTTCTTTTCACCTTCTGTGGAATAGGTGACAGCCACCGGTATATTGGCGGTGATGGTACGGAAACCAACACCATCATTGAAATCGATTTTCAAAGTGTTGATGGTTTTGCCCGTGTTGCTGTAAAACAATTCGGGCTTGAAAAGGAATGTATGCACAGCCCCAATTAAAACGGTGCGGAGGGGGACCATTGCAAAAGCGTCCCTGACCTCATAAGGTGTGGTGGGCCTGCCAGGCGTGTCATAGATTTTGTTGTTGGAAATATAAACGAGGTTGCTGGAGGCAGCATTGCTCTTGAACCGTTCGTAGCGGTAGTGCAGGCCGGCAAACACAATGGAACCTGCGTTTTGTATGGCAACATTGCTAATCTGGTCAAACACAGTTGCCCCTACCGGCATGGAAGCTGCCGTAGTGTTGAACCGATAGGTATAAAACTGCCTGCCATTCAGAGTAGTCTAAATAGCTGGTGTCACTACGCACGCCATTGAACTTTTCTACATTGGTATAGAAAAGCCCATAGTCTTCTAGCAATCCCGTAGTAACAAAACTGCGGTTGACTTGGAATATCGTTTCCACTTGTGTTTTGTAAGCGGTTGAAATTTGAGCATGTGATTTTAAAATAGACAGGCCGATTAGAATAGTGAAGATTAATTTTTTCATAAGAATTGAGTTAACGTTTAATTGGCATATAGAACATCAAAGCGGCCATCTGTAACCATGATGGTGTCACAACCTGCCACAACGGTGGTAAACTCAAACAGACCTGAGACAATAAGTTTTGTTTGATCTAATTTCGTGATGGTAAGCTTTCCGTTTATCGTATTGTATCGATCATAGAAACAAATTCTCAATGGAGATCTCGAACTAAATTCAACCTTGGTATTTAACTCATTTGCTAAGTTGTATGAAGAGCCTTCGACAATCCCATTCGAAACGACTATTGTCATTCCTTGCTTTAATTCATTATCAACCCCCGCACCCACTTGAAATAGGCCACTTTGATAAAATGCTAAAACATCCGTACTTGTTCGTGTAACCCACGCTTTCCCATTCACCAAACACCCAAAGGTGTTTTTTCCCTGCTGTGTTGATGGGGGTAATTTTTCCAGTTCGGATTTGGGATCGTTACCAAACCAGTTGCAACTCCCCAGGGTCGTTATAAAAACAAGAAACAAAAGAAAAGAAATTTTCTCCGCCCAAAAGAAATTTTTGCTGTCCATAGCGTTGCTATCCACAACGGTTTTCATTTTGCTAAACCCTGGTTGAAGGTACGAAGAAAAACCCGGTAAATGAAAAAATTTTCAGAACCAAAGTAACTGGTGTCACTACGCACACCATTGAATTTCTCAACGTTGGTGTAAAAGAACCCGTAGTCTTGCAGCAAGCCAGTGGTAACGTGATTCCTATTGACTTGGAAAATCGATTCAACCTGCGTTCTGTATGCATTGGAAATTTGAGCATGAGCAGTAAAGGCTAATAAAACGGTGGAAATTGAGAGGAATAAATTCTTCATAATATTAAAAGTTAACGTTTAATTTGCATATAAAACATCAAAGCGGCCATTGGTCACTTTGATTGTATCACATCCTGAAACAATCGTTGTGAATTCAAATTGACCTGAAACAATAAGTTTAGCTTGGTCTACTTTTGTAATAGTAAGGCTTCCAATTAATGTATTCTCGGCTTCATAAAAACAAATCATGGAAGTCTTAATCCAACTGAATTTAGCACCACATTTTGAATTATCTGTTAAATCATAAGTCGTACCTTCAATTACTCCGTTTAATACAATCAAATCAATGTGCTGCCTATTGCCCTCACTAATATCTGCACTAACTTGCAAAACCCCGCTTTGGTAAAAAGAAGATACATCTGTACTTGTTCTTGTTACCCATGCCCTTCCATTCACCAAACACCCAAAGGTGTTTTTACCTTGTTGTGTTGCGGGTGGGAGTTTTTCCAGTTCGGATTTGGGATCAGTACCAAAGAGGTTACAACTTTCGCATGCTGCTAAAGAGATAATAAGAGCAATGGCGGGTAATTTTTTAATGAGGAATGAAATCGATTTCTTCATAACGGTAATCCTTTAGCTGAACGCTTCCATGAATGGAGCTAAAATATTTGTAAGTAGAGAGAGATGGAATAGGTTTTTCATAACATACTAAATTATGGTTAACTTTAATTGGCATAGAGCAGGTCGAAGCGGCCATCCGTTACACGTATCGTATCACAATTGGAAACAACAGTAGTAAACTCAAATCGACCCGCGATAATAAGGTTTGTTTGGTCTAGTTTGGTAATAGTAAGATTACCAATTAATGTATTCTCAGCTTCATAAAAACAAATCATTGGAGATTTTATCCAGCTAAAGCTAGATTGGTATTGTGGATCATTTGTCAAATCATAAGATGCACCCTGAACAACGCTATTAAGAAGTATCAAACTAATTCCTTGATCTCGACCACTCTCATCGATTCCTGCGCTTACCTGTAGTGCTCCACTTTGGTAAAAAGAAGTGACATCTGTACTCGTTCTTGTTACCCATGCCTTTCCGTTCACCAAACACCCAAAGGTGTTTTTGCCTTGTTGTGTTGCGGGTGGGAGTTTTTCCAGTTCGGATTTGGGATCAGTACCAAAGAGGTTACAACTTTCGCATGCTGCTAAAGAGATAATAAGAGCAATGGCGGGTAATTTTTTGAATTGAAGAAATATATTGCTCATAACTGCTATTTTTTACCAATACCCACATGAAAGTAAGAATTTTTTTTAAAATGTACCTAAGATATTAGCTCCTTGCGTACCCCATTGAATTTCTCAACGTTGGTGTAAAAGAACCCGTAGTCTTGCAGCAAGCCCGTGGTAACATAGTTACGATTTACTTGAAAGATGTTTTCTACTGTAGTCTTATACGTTGTAGAGATTTGTGCATTTGAAATGCTTGCAAACGCGATAATAAAATCTTAAGGTTTTGTTTTGCTAAAAGCGAGGAGGTGCTGGAAAAGGCGGGGGAAATTTTGAGGGGGATTTAATTAAGGAAATCCAATTTTCTGACTTTCGCATTTTTTAAAATCAGAAATTTATTGTGAGACGGGTTTCAGTTGAGCAAGTAGTTGTAACACTCAACTTGATACAGAATGTTGTGTGGTATTTATCGTTTAGATATTTCAGTAACTTGTTCAGTTGTCAGAATTTGTAGCCCTTTAATTTCTTTGTGTAACTTCTTATCTCCAGTCCACAAAGGGCATTTCAATTCTAATGAAAGTGCTACAAATGCTATATCATCATTGTCTACATGTGAAGTCAACTTTTCGGCTTGCATCCAATTGTTTTCAGAGATTTGAGACTCACTGACAAAATGAATATTCTGCGTGACCAAATGCTGAAGTTCCAAAACCTCTTGACTGCTAATTTTTAAAATTTTTTCAAGTTTGCCCCGATGTTCTGCCAATTCAGTTAGCAGGAACGTTGGTGAGAAATAACTTGATTTGTTAGCGTGTTCAGTAAGAAGACTTGCAATATGGCTGTTTGTATTAAGGATTGCACTAAATACGATATTCGTATCAACTACAAAATTCATTTCTTGATGAACTTGTCTCGGTTCTTTGCCCACCAAGATTTGTTGATATCGGAACTCAATTGGTCAATCTGCTCCTGAGTGGCATCACTTTTAGACGTTAACTCACCATAACGAATTAAATCTAGGATGTTTTGAAGTCTCTTAGAGTCCAACTCGAGAGGAATACGAACTAAAATCTCATCTTTTAATCTCTCTACTCGCATGTTCTAAATATACTGAAAGCTGCAATATACAGTCTCCTTTAAAGTAATTATTTCCTTTTAAACTCCAGACTTTACCGCCTCCATGAATTTTGCAACCTGTTTTTCTGTATACTTTGAAAGTGCAGAAAACGCATTGATTTGATTGTCCTAAAATACTCCAAACACCAATTTTCTTTAGAAAAATTCCCCTGCTTTCCGTTTCTTTGCGGTTCGAAATACCACTATGCAAGACTTAAACATCACCGTCATCCAGGCAGACCTTCATTGGCATGATATCGAGGCCAATTTGAACACGTTTGAGGAGAAAATCTGGCAGATTGGCCAATCGAGTGATGTGATTGTGTTGCCGGAGATGTTCACCACCGGGTTCACCAGTGCGGCACCAAAATATGCCGAAATGATGAACATGCGCACGTTTAAGTGGATGAAGCAAATGGCCGACCAAACGGGGGCCCTCATTTTAGGGAGTTTCATTTGTAATGTACACGACCGCTACTACAACCGGCTTTTGTGGATGGAACCGGGCGGGAACTTCCGCACATACGATAAACGGCATTTGTTCAGAATGTCGAATGAGCACAAAACCTTTTCTGCCGGGGAAAGCACGTTGATCGGCACCTGGAAGGGCTGGCGGATTTGTCCGATGATTTGCTACGACCTTCGTTTTCCGGTGTGGAGCCGCAATCGCTGGAACCCCATCAGCCAAAAGCTTGATTACGACCTTTTGATCTATGTGGCCAACTGGCCAATGATCCGCATACATGCCTGGGATACCCTGTTGCATGCACGTGCCATTGAAAACCTCAGTTATGTAGTAGGTGTAAACCGTGTGGGTGTGGATGGAAATGGAATTGAGTACAATGGAAATTCAGCCATCATCGGCCCGAAAGGGGATTCGATCTTCAAAGGCGATGATATGGAAATCAACAAAACCATTCAATTAAGTGCCAATTCACTCAATGCTTTCCGCGATCGCTTCCCGGCTTTTATGGACGCAGATGATTTTACTGTTGAACTGGGGGAGTTTGAAGAAACGAACTGATTTGTGAATTAGCAAATTTGAGAATTGATCGCCCGGTTTTGAATTTAACCTTTCACCAATACGTATCGCCTATTTCCGAATCAAGGCCATTGTCAAATTTCCAAATCAACACATTATCAAATCAGCAAATCATCTCATTAACTAATTTACAAATCAACAAATGTCCAAATCAATCAAGCGCGCTTTAGTTTCCGTATTTTATAAAGACAACCTCGAACCTATAATTGAAACCCTTGGAAAAGCAGGTGTTGAGTTTGTGTCAACCGGTGGAACGCAAGCCTTCATTGAAAAACTTGGTTATCCGGTCACGGCTGTGGAAACGCTTACAGGCTACCCCTCTATTTTTGGTGGCCGCGTAAAGACGTTGCACCCTGCTGTTTTTGGTGGGATCCTTTACAGAAGGGAAGACGAATCAGATGTAAAACAAGCCGGGGAGTTCAACATTGGCCCGTTGGATATTGTGATTGTGGACTTATATCCATTTGAAGAAACGGTTGCCAGTGGAGGGACCGAAGCTGAGATTATTGAGAAAATCGATATTGGTGGAATTGCCCTGATTCGTGGTGCTGCCAAAAATTATGATGATGTATTGATTGTGTCTTCGCGTGATCAGTATCCTGCTGCCCTTGAACTTTTACAAAAAGGAAATTGCACGACCGAACTTAATGATCGGAAGAAATTTGCAGCGATGGCATTCAATGTCACCTCGCATTATGATACCGCAATTTTCAATTACTTCAACCAGGAGTTTGAGATCCCGGTTTTCAAGAAAAGTGTTCAGCAGGCCAAGACACTTCGCTATGGGGAAAATCCGCACCAACCGGGCACGTACTTTGGCGATTTGGATGACTTATTCGAACAACTCAATGGCAAAGAACTTTCGTACAACAACCTGGTAGATGTTGATGCGGCCGTGAATTTGGTGAACGAATTTGATGAGACTGCTTTTGTCATCATCAAGCACACCAACGCCTGCGGGGTAGCCACGGCAGACACAGTTTCTGAAGCGTACAAAAAAGCTTTCCAGGCCGATACACTTTCTGCTTTTGGCGGGGTGTTGGCCACCAACCGGACCATCGACCTTGCGGCAGCTACAGAAATCAACCCGCTTTTCTTTGAAATTTTAATTGCACCATCGTACAATGCGGATGCACTGGAATTATTGAAATCAAAAAAAAACCGGATGCTGTTGGTGCAGAAGAAGCCGCTTACCGAAACACGCCAGTTCAAGAGCATATTGAACGGTGTGATCGAGCAACAGCACGATCTGAAAACGGACCAACCATCGGATTTGAAAACGGTGACCAAAAAGCAACCAACCGAAAAGGAAATCAGCGCCTTGCTTTTTGCCAGCAAGATTGCCAAGCATACAAAATCGAATACGATCGTGCTGGCAGTTGAAGGTCAATTGTTGGCAAGTGGTGTTGGCCAGACTTCCCGTGTGGATGCGTTGAAACAAGCGATCGAAAAAGCAAAATCGTTTAACATGAAACTCGATGGTGCTGCAATGGCCTCCGATGCGTTCTTCCCTTTCCCGGATTGTGTAGAGATTGCCAGCAAAGAAGGGATAAAAGCGGTGATCCAGCCGGGAGGTTCCGTAAAGGATCAGGATTCGATCGACTTTTGTGACCAACATGACATGGCGATGGTGCTCACCGGTATCCGACATTTCAAACACTAAAATTCATTTCGGTGTTTTTCGAAATTTAAGGTTAGCACTTCATCGGGTTATTGATCATTAATTGGCAAAAATCTTACATTTTTGACGTGAACATTATTTATTTGGTAAATTGAGTGCAATTTTGCGGGGTGTTCGAGTGAACACTTAACCGACCTAGTGATTTAGAAGCTTTACGTAATACGAATACATGGGATTTTTTGATTTCTTCACCAGCGATATTGCCATTGACCTGGGCACCGCCAACACCCTTATCATCCACAAAGATAAAATCGTAGTTGATGAACCTTCCATCATCGCGATTGATAAGAATTCGAATCGAGTATTGGCCATTGGTCGCGAGGCCATGCAAATGCATGAGAAAACACACGACAATATAAAAACCATCCGTCCGCTGAAGGAAGGGGTAATTGCCGATTTCCATGCTGCAGAAATGATGATCCGTGGGTTGATCAAAATGATTGACACCGGAAAGCGGTTGTTCCCGCCATCGCATAGAATGGTGATTTGTATTCCATCCGGGATCACAGAAGTTGAAAAACGTGCCGTGCGCGACTCTGCCGAACATGCGGGGGCAAAAGAAGTATACATGATCCACGAGCCCATTGCAGCTGCAATCGGGATTGGCATTGACATCGAACAACCGGTTGGAAATATGATTGTGGATATCGGAGGTGGTACTACCGACATTGCGGTGATTGCCCTTTCGGGAATTGTATGCGACCAGTCCATTCGTGTGGCGGGCGATACCTTTAACAGGGATATTTTGGATTACATGCGCAGGCAACATAACCTCCTGATCGGGGAACGTTCCGCAGAGCGTGTAAAAATTGAAGTCGGTTCTGCGCTAACGGAATTAGACGAAGGGCCTGAAGATTATGAGATCCGTGGCCGCGATTTAATGACCGGTATTCCGAAGACGATCAAGATTTCGTATTCAGAAGTAGCCTTTGCATTGGACAAGTCTGTTTCCAAGTTAGAGGAAGCAGTATTGAAAGCGCTTGAAACTTCCCCTCCGGAACTATCGGCTGATATTTATGAACGCGGAATATATCTTACCGGTGGAGGTGCTTTGCTTCGGGGATTGGATAAGAGACTTGCATTAAAAACGAAATTGCCAATCCATGTGGCGGAAGACCCATTGCGTGCTGTGGTACGTGGCACCGGTATTGCCTTGAAGAATATTCCTTCTTTCCGTGCGGTACTGATGAGCTAGTCGATGGGGCGGTTATTATTATTTTTATTTCGATACCGCGCCTTCTTTGTTTTTTTAGCGCTGGAATTTTTTTCTGCCTGGTTGATTGTTCAAAACAACCGGTATCAATCAGCGTTATATTTTAATTCTTCCAATTCGCTGATCGCCTCGCTTAATGGGTTCTCAAGTGGCGTTCGTGATTATTTCGCGTTGGGCGAAATCAATACAATACTTGCGGATGAGAATGCCCAGTTAAGGAACCAGTTAGAGGAGCAACAACAACGGCTCCGGGTTTTGGAAGGTATGATTGTGAAAGATTCTGTGTTGGCGAAGCGTTTCGATTATATCCCCGCCAGGGTGGTCAATAATTCAGTGGAGCGCTTTACCAATTTTATTACACTTGATCAGGGAAATGATGCAGGTATAGAAATCGGGATGGCGGTTATCAACCATGC
Source organism: uncultured Roseivirgaceae bacterium (assembly GCA_964398945.1). Lineage (GTDB taxonomy): Bacteria > Bacteroidota > Bacteroidia > Cytophagales > Cyclobacteriaceae > JBGTGG01. The sequence continues at coordinate 160,799 of CAYNOT010000007.1, forward strand.
GGGGGTAGTTGGGAAAGTGAAGGCCGTTTCCCGAAATTTTAGCATTGCCACTTCGTTGCTCAATATCGATGTGATGGTGTCTTCTGAATTAAAAAGATCAGGCCATTTCGGAACCATACAATGGGGAGGTATAAATCCGGAAATCGTTGATTTCAAATATTTGCCACGGCATGTCAATCCAACCATCGGGGATACGGTAATAACCTCAGGTTTTAATGCAGTATTCCCGGAAGGAACCCTCATCGGAACGATCGAAGAATTTGAATTGCCTGCAGAAGCATTGTTTTATAACATCAAAGTAAAGCTTGCCCAGGATTTCAGGAAACTATCCTATGTTACGATTATCCGGAGCAAGTTGAAACACGAGATCGACTCATTGTCGGAACCAATTATAGAAGACCTAAAATGACACGTCATAGTATCGCGGTTATAATTTCATTTTTTGTATTCCTGTTTTTTCAGGTATTGGTGTTACAGCGCGTGGTGTTGTTCAATACAGCATTCTGCTTGCTGTACATCTCATTTTTGCTTTTGCTCCCCGTTGAAACCAATCGCCTTATTCTTTTGTTGGTTGGTTTTGGTTTTGGTTTTGGGGTGGATCTTTTTTACGAAAGTATAGGGCTCCACATGTTCGCGTGTGTATTTATTATGTTTATTAGAAATTTTTGGTTGAACTCAATTACCCCGCAAGGTGGATATGATGCCCACGCTATTCCCGCCTTGTCCCTCGGTGGACTGCAATGGTTTCTGGTCTACATCACCCCACTGGTATTTGTCCATCATGCCCTGTTGTTTTTTATGGAGGCTGGTGGTTTCGGTTATTTTTGGTTTACACTTCTGAAAGTAATTTCCAGTACACTTTTTACGCTTGTGGCCATCGTAATGGTCCAGTATTTATTTCCACATCGGGTGCGCACATGAACGAAGGCAGAGGAAGGATATTACAAGTTGTATTTGTGTTGGTGGGAATAGCCTTCCTTATAAAATTGTTTTTTGTTCAGGTTGCAGACAGTCGGTATGCTGATATGGCCGACAGCAATGCCATTTTACGAAAAATAGATTATCCCGTAAGGGGATTGATAAAAGACCGCAATGGCAAACTACTCGTCTTCAATACACCCGAGTTCGATTTACAAGTGGTGTATCGCGAGATTGAGGATTTTGATTCTGCGCGTTTTTGTGAAGTCTTCTCGCTAACGCGCGAAGAACTCCGTCAAAAATTTGTCGAGCTAAAAAGCAAACGCGAATACTCACGTGTAAAACCAACCACTTTCCTTACCCAATTGTCCAATCGTGATTTTGCGAAAATCCAGGACAACATGGATAATTTTCCCGGGTTCTTCATCCAACCGCGTTCAACACGCGCGTATACATCTTCTGCACTGGCAAATTCCCTGGGTTATGTAAGTGAGATTTCGAAAAATAAATTGGATAGGGATACAACAAAAATCTATCGGCAAGGGGACTACATTGGGCAGAGTGGAATAGAATTGTATTATGAAGAATATCTGCGTGGAACACGGGGGGTTCGTTTTGCACTTCGCAATGTTGATGGCATTGAAAAGGGGTCTTTTAAAGATGGCGAGTATGACATACGTTCAGTTCCCGGTCAGGATTTAATTACCACGATCGACATTGAGCTGCAAGAGTATGGCGAGATGTTGATGAAAAACAAATCGGGAAGTATCATCGCCATTGAACCTTCTACTGGTGAAATCCTTTCCATGGTTTCCGGTCCCTCTTATGATCCAACCATGTTAACGGGGAAAAATTACAGTTCAAATTTCGTATTGATCAGCAGCGACACGAACAAACCGTTATTCAACAGGCCCTTGATGGCGCAGTACCGTCCGGGTTCCATTTTTAAAATTGCACAAGCAATGACCGCCCTGCAAGAAGGTGTTATTACCCCGGACACAAGGATACGGTGTATTAGAAAAGGCATGGCCGGTGGCCTCATTGGTTGCCATGGCGCACATTCGAACGAAGACTTGCAAGGTGCTATTACACATTCGTGCAACCCGTATTTCCATGGTGTGCTTAGGAGAATGTTAAACAAAGGTGTTTCCACCAATACCTTTGATGACACCCGCATCGGGCTTGCAGAGTGGAACAAGCACATCCGTAGTTTTGGTTTTGGTGCCCCCCTTGGCATTGACCTCCCGAATGAAAAAGGCGGCCTGGTTCCAAGTCCGGAATATTATGACCGTGCATACGGTGGCCGGCCGTGGAAGTTTTCGAATATTTATTCCATTGCTATTGGTGAAGGTGAGAATTTAGTGGTGCCGTTGCAAATGGCAAATTTTACAGCAATCATCGCCAATCGTGGTTATTATTTCATTCCCCACCTTGTGAAATCAATTGGTGAAAGCGGGAAGCCGTTGCCGGAGTATTTGGAGCGGCATTATACCACCATAGATTCTTCTTATTTTATGGTTGCTGTGAATGCGATGCAAGAAGTGGTTGAATCAGGAACAGGCCAGTTTCGTGCAAAACTAAAAGACATTATTGTGTGTGGCAAAACGGGAACGGTCCAGAATGACCCACTCCCCGACCATGCAGTCTTTATTGCATTCGCACCGCGGGACAATCCCAAGATTGCCGTTTCTGTGTATGTTGAAGACGCAGGACAAGGAGCACGCGCAGCAGCATCCATTGCAAGTCTGATGATTGAAAAATATCTCCTGGGCGGAACGAATCGTCCGCAGATAGAAGAGTATGTTTTACGTGGCAAGTTTTTGCATTGAGAGCTGACAACGCCATATCGAACAAAATGGATTGGGTGACAGTTGCCATTTACCTGGCGCTTGTTTTTTTGGGCTGGTTGAATATCTATGCCGTTACCTATGATGCGGAAGCCAACCAATCTATTTTTAGTTTGTCGCTAAACTCGGGAAGGCAATTGATTTTTATCATTGCTTCTATCGTGATTATTGTTGCCATCCTGATTATCGATATGCGGTTTTATGAAACCTTTGCCTATGTAATCTATGGTGCCTTGATGTTGGTGATGTTGCTCATTCCCTTTATCGGGAAAGAAGTTGGTGGGAACAAAGCCTGGATTGGTATTGGATCGTTTGGCGGGCAGCCATCCGAGTTTGCCAAGTTTGCTACCGCGTTGGTGGTTGCAAAAATAATTTCGCAGGTGGGCTTCAAACTTGACAACCTAAAAAATCAAGCGATTGTCTTTGGTGTCATTGCCATTCCGATGGTCCTGACACTTTTACAAAAAGATACGGGCACTGCATTGGTTTTCACGGTTTTTACACTTGTATTCTTTCGGGAAGGGATGTCCCCCTTTTTAATTATTGTGGCCATTGCTGCGGCTATTATTTCTATCCTAACGTTGGTTGTTGAAAATCAACTTTATCTACACGGTGGCATTTTAGCCCTCCTGATCATTGCGATCGTGGCGGGGAAGAAAAAATTCAAACGAATTGCTGTACTGGTTGTAGGTGCTTTTCTGGTGATGGCGGTAATTGAAAGTGTTGACTATGTGGTGAACAATGTGTTGGCACCCCACCAACAAAGCCGGATAAAAGTTTTGGTGAACCCGGATTCTGATCCGCTGGGTGCGGGATGGAATGTGACACAATCCAAAATCGCGATTGGCAGCGGAGGGTTTTCAGGTAAAGGTTTTTTGAAAGGAACACAAACCAAGTTTGATTTTGTGCCTGAGCAAAGTACTGATTTTATATTCTGCACAATTGGCGAAGAACACGGATGGCTGGGCAGTATGTTGGTAGTGACATTGTTTATTGCATTGATGTTGCGCGTTGTGTATCTGGCCGAACGACAGAAGAGCAGGTTTGCACGGGTGTATGGTTATAGTGTAGCGTGTATTTTCTTTTTTCACTTTGCGGTGAATATCGGTATGACCATCGGGCTTTTTCCGGTAATCGGCATTCCGTTGCCTTTCTTGAGTTATGGTGGTTCTTCCTTATGGGGATTTACAATTCTCCTTTTTATCCTGCTGAAGTTGGATTCGCATAGGATGCAGGTGCTGGAACGGAATTGATTTGGTGGTTTGCTGATTAGTTGATTTGAGGATGTGAGGATTTGCTGATTGCTATAATTCAACAAAACTATTCTTCCCTAGCTGATACAATGGCGATTCCAGGATAATTAATTCCCATTGTATTACAAACTCTAAAATCCTTTGCACCTAATGCATCAAACCTTATTATCAATTTTTTTCCAATCTCGTTAAGTGAATTGTCAAGGCGATAAGCATTGAATACCACTGATTCATAAGAAGTTTTTTCTTTAACCTTTTCTTCTTTTTCTAAAAATTGGATTAGTGGTAGGCGACAAGCAAAGTCAGAGGTACTTACAATAATAACAGCAAACTCCTCCTCAGGTGTTATTTCTTCATCTCGACATGAGATGGATAAGATTAACAAGAGCACAATTATGATGTTTTTATCCATGTACCTTACACACACGTTTTTCTAAAAGGGTTTGTTCATGCACAACAGCAAATCAACTAATTATCAAATCCCCTAATTAAATCTTTTCTCCAATATCTCCATAAACTCATGGAACTCTTCGCTTTCGCGGTCCCACTCTTCGTGGTTGCTTTCCAAATAGCGCAAGGCGCCTGTTAAATTATCTTGCCTATCGAGGTCATCAATGGCTTTGCTGAACAATTCGAAGTCACCATGGAAGAGGACTTTTGTGAACATAAATTTCTGATTGATGGAGAGGCTTCCTTTTATATTGGTAATCTTCTGAAACCCATCCACCAAGGTTTGGCGCTGGGTTGATTTTAATTGCAGTGAATCGTTGATGGATTCCCTTGGTCTCTCAAAAGATGTATGGATGGTGGTTCTTGTTTCTTCTTTTATCGCTACCACGATTCTTGGTTCTTCCTTCTGGGGCGGGGCTTCTTTTGTAAGTTCTTTCTGTGGGTAAAATTGTTCAACGGTAAGGGGTTTGACCGCTGCAAACTTTTCGATATAGTTGTCGATATCCTCAGGTGTAAAGTTTACCTCTTCCAATATTTGATCGAGCAAACTAAAGGCTTCGTTTCCAGAAACGGATAGTGTGGGGTTTGTTTCAAGTTTTTGATACAGTTTCTCCAGTGGCGACCGGTTGATCTTGATGTACTTCAAAATTTCTTTGAATTCACTCCGATCAAGGACGCCATCGCGGTCACCGGCAATCAGGTAGCTAAAGAAATCGTACGGATCCAGGATCAGCAACATGGTTTGTCGTACAGCTTTGCTGAGCAGCGGAGCAAGATGATCGCGGTCTACCGAAATATGGTTGGAAAGTGTGCTCATTAAATCCTCCAACGATTCTTTTACGGGGGCGGCCTCATAATCAAAATACGGACTTTTTATTTTTTCATTTTCTTCCCGCCAGGCGCCAAACAATTCGAGTAGGATAAAATGGTTGATCTGCTGAATTCCGCAAAGGGTCAATAAATCTTTTCCGGTTGCCCGTTGCCTGTTCCCGAAAAAGGAATCAAGGACTTTCCCCGAATAGGCTTCACTATAATCTTCAATCGCTTTCAAACTGATTTTTTCATCCATGGCGCTCCGAATCGATAAAATGTCTGTTATTTGTGAGGTATAAATTTAATAGTTATTACGATTGCATAACGCATCTTCGCGTTGTTTGATGCCTGGAATGAAGATAAAAATAGAAAATCTTGCCAATCGGGAAATTGAGGTTGACGATCAATCAAAACCCCTTTTAAGACACCTCCATGCCCACCACATCGACTGGCTGCATGCATGTGGGGCGAAGGGGAGATGCACCACCTGTAAGGTCATTGTTGTTAAAGGTTCGGAAATGCTTTCAGCACCTTCTAAAGTCGAGGAAAAGTACGTTCAGACTGGTGGATTAAAAACCGGTGAACGCCTTGCATGTCAGGTTTTGGTAGGGGGCAACATTGTGATCCGGGTTCCCGAAGAAGGGAAACTTCCGCATATCACATATTCCGGGTAGAGATGCGCAATTGCATATCGCTACCCGTTGGTGGTCTTCCTATTACCCACTATTTTGCACCATGTTTATAGAACCACATTTGGGGGGCAAGCAGTCAAAAGGCCGGAGCGGCTGGATTGAGGTTGTCTGTGGTTGCATGTTTTCCGGAAAAACCGAGGAACTCATCAGAAGGCTCAACCGCGCGTTGATTGCGAAACAGAAAGTTGAAATTTTTAAACCTGTTGTTGATAGCCGGTACCACAAAGAAAATATTGTTTCGCACAACGAAAATTCAATCCGCTCTACACCAGTCCAGTTTGCCAACGACATTGTTTTATTGTCGGGCGATTGTGATGTAGTGGGTATTGATGAAGCACAATTTTTTGATCGCGACATTGTGGAGGTTTGCAACCACCTCGCCAATAACGGAAAGCGCGTGATCGTGGCGGGCTTGGACATGGATTTTGAAGGCAAGCCCTTCGGCCCAATGCCTTACCTGATGGCGGTTGCAGAATTTGTTACAAAAGTCCATGCGATCTGTGCACAAACCGGGGAACTGGGTTCGTTTTCATTCCGGCTATCAGAAAACAAAAACCAGGTTGAACTTGGTGAGAAAGACCGGTATGAAGCCCGAAGTAGGAAATCGTTTTATGAAGGAATGCAGAAAGGGAAGACGGATGAGTAGTGTTCTATTTCGATGGGTAGTGGTTTCTATAGGTTTGTGCTCTTTTCAGATTGCACACGCACAGGAAAACATACCGCTCGGTACATGGCGTATGCATATCTCCTTTAATGAAGTGCATACCATTGCTTTCAACAACGAGCATGTTTTTGCTGCCACCGAAAATGGAATTATGGTATTGGATAAAGAAGAAGGTTCCGTTACGGTGTACTCGAAACTTAATGGATTAAGCAGTGCAGGAATCACTTCTATCAATTATGATAACACAACAAACCAGTTGTTGGTCGGTTATGAAGATGGGGATTTAGATATTTTAAAAAACGGTACGCTTACCAATTTTAATGGTTTAAAAAACATTGCTGTTACCGGATCAAAAGCTATTCATCACATTGCGTTTAAAAATAGCATGGCCTATTTCTCAATGGATTATGGTGTTGTGGTTTTTGACCTGGCCCGTGTGGACATAAAAGAAACCTGGCGCGATTTAGGCGCAACAGGCAATCAACTCAAGATCAACCAAAGTACTTTTTTGGGCGATAGTATTTTTCTGGCAACTGCAAATGGTGTTTTGGGTGGAAACCTGAATGATAATTTACTGGATTATAACAATTGGAAAAGGTTTGTTGAAGATGATTTCAATGGGAACATTTCAGTGGTCACTACTTTCAATACTAAAATTTTTGCTGGCATTGATAATTCCGGGGTTCATTCTTATACAAATGGGACCTGGACACTTGAGCCTTACCTTCAGGGCGATACATTTTCTTTTCTGTCGGCTGCTGCCAACTTGATAGCCACTTCTTCAGGTGGTGTTTCAAAAGTAAATAATGACAATATTTTATCGAACGTTTCTGATCCATTGATTTCAGATCCGTTGGTGGCGATGGAAGATGGCACAACGTTTTGGATTGGTGACCATGAAAATGGATTGGTTGGAAATCCAACGGGAGGTTTCGAAAAATTCCTTGGCAATGGCCCTTCCGGTAATTATACATGGCAATTGCGATTTGATGGATCATCGATGCAGGTGGTGTCAGGCGGCTACACTGGTGGCTTCCTTCCATTGAATAGAGCAGGAAGGAAAGATGTTTTCTCTAAAGGACGTTGGGAAAACGAAATATTGCCACTGCTTGATTTAACAGACATTAGCTTTAACGGAACCCGAACGTATACATCGTCTTTTGGCTATGGGGTGTTGCGGCAAGATGGCCCTTCTTCTATTCTTTATGATGAGACAAACAGCCCGCTTGAAAATATTTCCCCGGGACGAAATGTATATATTACTTCCCTGGCCTCTTCTTCCGATGGCGTGTGGATTGCAAACTATCTTGCCACCAATACCTATCATCTTCTAAAACCTGATAACTCGTGGGAATCATTTTCTTTTAGTGGAGGGGTGAGTAGATATCCCACTTCAATAGAGCTGGATGTTAATGGCAGTATTTGGGCGCCCCAAAGCCAAAGCAATGGCGGGGGCATATTTGTTTTTAACAAACGGGAAAACAAGCAAACATACTTAACAGAACAAGCGAATATTGGGGGTTTGCCCAACAGAAATGTAAATGCCATTGCCATGGACCGGGATGGTGCAGTTTGGACAGGAACGAATGAGGGTGTTGCTTACTTTGCTAATCCCTATTCAATATTTTCAACCACGGTAAATGCGATCAGGCCAATTTTTGAAAACCGGTACCTGCTTCAAGACCAAAAAATAACCGCCATAGCAGTAGATGGGGGAAATCGAAAATGGATCGGTACAGAAAATGGGGTTTGGTTGTTCAATCCAACAGGCGAAGAATTGGTTTATAATTTTAATACAGAAAATAGTCCGCTGCTATCGAACAAAATTGTAGACATAGAAATTGATGGGATTACGGGGGAAGTATTTTTTGCCACCGATAAAGGAATTGTTTCTTTCCGATCGGATGCTACTTCGGGAAATTTTTCTTTTGATGCAGTTAAAATTTTTCCCAACCCGGTCACTCCCGATTTCAATGGCACCGTGGCGATCAGTGGTTTGATCACCGATGCTATTGTGAAAATCACCGATGTGAGCGGCAAGTTGGTTTGGCAATCGCGGGCAGAAGGCGGCACCGCTACCTGGGGCGTACGCGATTACACTGGTAAACGTGTTTCCACCGGAGTGTATTTGGTTTTTGCTTCTACTGAAGATGGAAGTAATCGGGTGGTGGGCAAGTTGGCGGTCATTAATTAACCATGCTGTACAAAACCAGGGGCATTGTTTTTAGGTTTACAAAATATGGAGAGACCTCTATTATCGTCAATATTTTCACCGAAAGTTTTGGCTTGCAAAGCTACATTGTAAATGGCGTGCGCAGCAAAACCGCTAAAAACAAAATTGCGTTGTTCCAACCACTTACATTGCTGGAGTTGGTTGTCTACAATAAAGAGAATGCCAACATCAAGCGAATAAAAGAATTGAAATGCGTCCACCCCTTTCAGTCACTTTCCTCCGATATAAAAAAATCTACCATCGGGATGTTCATGATTGAAATAATGAACAAAACAATAAAAGAAGAAAGCCACACCGGTGATTTTTTTTCTTTTCTATTCAACAGCATCCAAACGCTGGATTTATTGGAAGGAGGTGCTGAAAATTTTCATTTGATTTTCTTGCTAAAGCTTTCGCGTTATTTGGGTTTCGGGGCACATAGTATTTCGGAAGTATTGGGACACAGAATGATTGGCGATGACGAGGAAAAACTATTGGCCATCCTGCTAACACTGAACCTTCAGGAAACCGTGAAGATGACAGGCGTGCAACGCAAAAATTTATTGGAAATTATCCTGCTTTTCTACGCAGACCACCTCGATTACTTGGGTGAGATCCGCTCGATCCCAATACTCCGCGAAGTGTTGGACAATTAACTTAATCCTCGAAATTCACACCAATGTTGGTGGCAATACCAATACGGATTCCATAATTAAGGTACTTGCCATCCTGAAAAGCCGCAGCAGCTTCCAACCGGAAGATGCGCAAAATCCCATCAATGGAATACCCAACCTCCGTGTAATTTTTTGAAGTTGGCGAAGCCAGGTAATTCACAAAGATATTTTCCTGAATGCCGAGCATGCGCACATACATAAAATTAGTAACCAGGAATTTTCTGAATTTATAATGTGCATTGGCAGTCAGGTATTGATCGGCTGTACTGTGTTCGTAATAATCCAACAGACGGAAACTACCCACCGGATCGTTGGTGCTAAATGGTGTTAAGTTACCCAGAAAGTGTTTGTAGTCCATGAAGTATAGCTTGTCCGAATTCAAAAACATCCCTGCCTTGGTAGCAAAATCTATCTTCCCACGCACACCAATTTTAAAGGAGTGCTTGAAACCCAATTCGATTTGATCGAAATCGACATCGCTATCAAAAATGCTGTTGAACCCTTTACGGTATTTAAAACTCAATACCGGTGAGGAATTGGAAATTTCATACTTGTTTCCGTTCCTGATTCTAAATTTCAACCACGGTCTTGCTGTCAACGAAACCGATCCAATAAAAGCATTGTGCGGATCAAACCCTGTGTCAGCCAATTCCGCGTTCACCGGACGGTTGTCGGTATAGCCTTCCACATTTTTGTTGTTGATCAATGTCCAGTCCGTGTTGTTCATCAATTCATACCTTCTCATCCACGACCAGTCTGTTTCAACCGTGAGGTAGGGACTAAATCGGTAGCGATAAAGCGCATCCACATAATCGCGCTCATAAATTTTCATCAGGTTCTTTTCCAAAAACAAGGTGGTAAAGGAATTGACAATGGGCCAAATCGGATTGTCAATGTTGTATTGATCTACATACCTTCCACCTTCCAGCTCAAAGCGATAATTTTTATTGCGCATCGAAAATTTCAAATTACCTGAAGCTGCTTTTCGGGAGAATGCATAGCGAAACACCGGGCTCACAAGCAAACGTGTTTTGTTCGTGTCTTGTAAAATGATACCATACGAAAGCTTGTAGAAAAAATTAAAACCCTCTACGCTATTAAAATTTGGAACGGGCGTATGAATCCTAAAGTTGGAATGCTTGCCTGTTTTATAGCTATCGCCCAGGACAATATCCCACGGTTGAAACCCTTTATGTTTTGATTGCTTGGTTGTATCCCCGGCTTCTTTCTTACGTTCTACTTCTGCCAGGCTATCGGATTTATGGTAGCCCATGATTTCGATATCCGTCAAAGGAATAGGTCGCATCAACGCCCAATGCACAGAATCTTTTTTGTACGCCAGTGAATCAATTTTAAAACTGGTATTTGAAATTACTTCAGGTTCTTTCTCTTCCTTCTGCTCGGCCTTTTCATATTCCTTTACAATTTTCCTCAACTCCTTTCGGGTGATTTCCTGTCCATCCTCCAATCGTTTTTGCAACTCTTTCGTTTCTTTTCCGAATTTTGTCTCCACCACCTCCGCACGTTCTTTCTCCAACTTCTCGTCCACCACCTCCATCAACGCAGGCTCTACATACACTTCGGGGTTTACTTCAATTTTATAATCACTTACCGATGCCAAATATTTATACACAAACTCAAACCCGAAAAATTTTCCTGCCACATCAAACTGGTGCGATACCGGAAGCCAGGCTTTGTCTTCGATCGGTGCAAACACTGATTTCATTTGGATTTTGATCCCCAGTTTTGTCGTGTACAAATCAAAACTGTGGATGCTCCACCAATTTTCCACGATGTAAAGCATTCCCGAAACAACATTGTCGCCCTTTGATCGGGGTGTCACTTTTATCCGGCTCACCTCATAATCACGATCTTTAAAGGTGCCTTGATATTCAAACCGATAATAGGAAAAAGCACGTGGCGAAAGGGGCGTAACCGTTTCTGCAACTTCAGGTTCGTAAAAGCTTCCGAAAATAAATTGATTGGGGGAAGTGTTGTTGTCTTTCCCATCACTGCGAATAGAAATTACTTTCTCTTCAAAAGTATTGGGCCGCTTGTATTTTATTTCGCTAACAGATTCGGAAATAAAAACACGGTCCTTTTCAATACCTTCTTTCTCCAATGCTTTCTTTGCCAGCCACGGATAATCTTTTAGTTGGCCTACCCCTTTTATATAAACACGTGCTGAATAACTGTCCAGTTGTTGCCGGTGGTAGTTGGCTTTGGCAATTGCTTTGCGCATGATGGTATAGGCAGGGTCTTCTTTTCCGGCTTCCACCACCACATCGCGAAGCATGGTCACTTGTGCTCTCATGGTAATGTTGATTTCCACAAAATCATTTTCGACAGTTACCTGGCGCACAATGGTTTCATATCCCAAATATTGGAATACAAGTTCGTATTGGCCCGGACGCAACGGAAGTTCGAAGTAACCATTTTCGATGGAGGTAGTGCCCGTTCCCGTTTGCTTCACATAAATGGTTGTATAGCCTAAGGGTGAACCATCATCTGCGGTGATCGTTCCTTTTATGCCCTGCCCAATGGCGAGGGAAGAACCAGAGAGAAAAAAAACAGAGAGGAGGGTCTTTGTAAAATAGGTCATTCACTATAAAATTTTTTTTCCCGGATAATGGCTTCTACCGGATCCGGAACCAGATAACGTATGGATTGATTTTTTCTGATGCATTTCCGAATAAATGTGGCCGATATATCCAACAATGGCGCTTCCACCATGGTAACGTTAGGATGCGATTTTAGGTTGGATAGTTGCACGTTAGGCCGCGGATAAACATAAAGGCCGTAATCTTCTAAAATGATTTTATGGTTTTTCCATTTTTCAAACGACACCAGATTGTCTTCACCGATAATCACCACAAAATCTTTATCAGGATGTTTTTCTTTTAAATACACCAATGTGTTGATTGTATAATTTGGTTTGGGCAATCCAAACTCAACATCGCTCACTTCAATTTTATAGTTTTCATAAGCCGCAGCGCGCACCATATCATACCGGTCAAAATCGTGCAATAAATTTTTACTGGCTTTAAAAGGGTTTTGGGGTGTTACTACCAACCAAACTTTTGCCAGGTCGGTTGTTTCTGCCATGATATTGGCAATAATCATGTGCCCAATGTGGACTGGATTAAAGGAACCGAAAAACAAGCCGATCTTTTTTTTAGCTTCCATATTCCATTACGGTTGACGATACCGGCAACTATTTGTTACAAAAGGTATCGTATAAATGCTGTGCTTGCTGCAATGAGGTTTCAAGATCTTCATTCACCAGGATAACATCAAACTTATCCTGAAATGACATTTCAAATTTGGCTTTGAACAACCGTCTGGAAAGGCTGTCTTTTGATTCCGTTCCGCGATCGGAAAGTCGTTTTTCCAAAATTTCGAGGGATGGTACTTTTACAAAAACAGAAAGTGCTTTATCACCAAAATATTTTTTCAGGTTCAGGCCTCCTTTTACATCCACATCAAAAATTACATTTTTGCCACTGTCCCAAATGCGTTGGATTTCTGATTTCAAGGTGCCATAAAAATTCCCTTCGTATACTTCTTCCCATTCGATGAATTCATCCTTATCAATTTTGATTTTGAATTCTTCCGGAGTAAGAAAATAATAGTCCTTTCCTTGTACTTCTTTGCGACCACGTTTGTCGCGTGTTGATGCTGAAATAGAAAAACCCAGGTCCGGGTTATTGTCGAGCAGGTGTTTTACCAGTGTGGTTTTGCCAGAACCGGAGGGGGCGGAGAAAATGAATGCTTTGCCCGGCATTTATCGAAGGGTCGCAATCCGTGCTTTGATTTCATCGACCAGGCCATCCGGGCACTGGCCCGAACATTTTGCTTTTACTAAATCTTTGATTGCCATTTCCAGGTGATAGGTCTTGAAACACGGCATACACCTTTCAACGTGGTTGGTCAAAAACTCATAGCGTTGCTCCGGGCTGGCTTCTCCATCGATAATGGATTGAAGCATTTCAATACAATTTTCTTGGTTGTCACAATTGCTTTTCTTGTCACTTGACTCCATAAATTCGCTTAATTATAACCCATTTTTTTTGCGTACTCACTTAACTTCTCTTTCAATAAATTGCGTGCACGATGCAGCCTGCTTCTCACGGTCCCAATGGGGATGTCCAGGATTTTGGCCATTTCATCATACTTAAACCCTTCGAGGTCGCACAATATTATTACCGTTCTAAAATCCACATCCAGCGCATTTAAAGCATTGGAGATTTCGTCACCGATCATATCCTGAATGGATTCAACCCGCAAATCGGTTGTAATCGGCATATCTACGTCATCTGAGTTATAATAACTCTCTACATCCTGATAATCTACCTTATTGGGTTCTTTGCTCCGTTTGCGATAATCGTTTATGAAGCTGTTTTTTAAAATTCGGAACAGCCATGCTTTTGCATTAGTTCCTTGTTGAAAGGAGTTAATGAAGCGATATGCTTTTAAATAGGTATCCTGTACAAGATCTTTTGCGGCATCCTCATCCAAAGTAAGCCGATAGCCAAAATTGTACATTGAGTTTGTGTGGGGCATAAACTCATTGTGAAAGATGGAGTCTCTTTCAGTCTCGGAATAATCGTTTTTAGGTGTCTCTTCACTCATGTGCAGGGCAAAAATAACAAAAAGCCTGAGATCGAAAATTTGATTCTGGCACTTAGGCCATCGATTTTTTAAATTTTCATCATCTCCTTCACGGTTTGTGTATCACAAACTTCTACCCATGGTTTGTGTCCTCACAAACCATCCTAACTCATTGGTTTGTGTCCCCACAAACTATTTGCAATTTCGATCTGTGAGACACAGACCGAGGGAAAAGTGTCCCCGCAAACCATCTTTCGATCTGTGGGGCACAGACCCTACTTCAATGGTTTGTGTCCCCACAAACCATCTGCAATTTTCGATCTGTGGGACACAGACCGAGGAAAAGAACACCGAGAGGAAATTTTTATGGAGCAGATTAAAGAAGAGCCGTCTGACGGCTTAAAGCGGCCAGACGGCTTTGGTAGTTTGAGCGTATTGAAGGCTTATTTACTTGCAATCAACCCAAACGACTTTACCATATTAATGAACTCAACACGATAGCCTTCTTTATCTTTTCCCCGTGCTCCTTCTGCAAGTTGCGCTACATCATCATAATTGAATTTTTTGATGTAGTCCGAATCTTTCAACAACATCCCGAACCCGGCTACGGAAGCCGACCACCTGAAATTATCGGATGTTTCAGCCAGGGGTGTGTGGCTATCCACCAAAGGGTGTACAATCAATTTGCTGTCATCTTCATCAGGCTTTTTGTACCGGAATTTGATGGTCATAATTTCATTCGATGAATTCTTTACAACTTCCTGCCTCTTATTTGATTGATATTTCAAATCATCGACACTAAAATCACTGCTCACGCCTACCGGAATAATTTCGTACAAGGCAGTCACCGTATGGCCGGAGCCCAATTCACCTGCATCTTTTTTATCGTTGTTAAAGTCTTCGCTCTTCAACATCCTGTTTTCATAACCGATCAAACGATATGCTTTCACTTTGGCAGGATTGAACTCAATTTGAAGTTTCACGTCTTTTGCGATGGTGAACAGCGTTCCACCAAATTCATTTACCAATACTTTTCGTGCTTCGGTAATGTTGTCGATATAGGCATAATTGCCGTTCCCTTTGTCGGCCAGGATTTCCATTTTGGAATCTTTATAGTTGCCCATCCCAAACCCGAGCACGGTAAGGAAAATCCCATCCTTCCGTTTTTGCTCGATAAGTTTTTCCATGGAGTCGTTGCTGGAAGCGCCAACATTAAAATCACCATCGGTTGCCAGGATCACCCGGTTGTTTCCACCTTTAATAAAATGATCTTTTGCAGTGGCATACGCCAACTCAATACCTGCCCCACCCGCAGTTGATCCACCCGATTGCAATTTGTTTAATGCGTTCAGGATTTTATTTTTTTCCTTTCCGGAAGTAGGCTCCAATACTAATCCTGCTGCACCAGCGTACACTACTATTGAAACATGGTCTTCCGGACGCAGTTCTTCTACCAACATTTTAAAAGAAGATTTCAACAATGGAAGTTTGTTCGCATCCGACATCGAACCCGAAACATCAATCAGGAAAACCAAATTGGATGGGGGCAAATCTTTGGTTGGAATACTTTTTCCCTGCAAGCCGATATGTACAAGTTTATGTTTTGTATTCCAGGGAGCGGTTGAAATCTCCGTGTGAATGGCAAACGGGTCTTTTCCTTTTGGTTGTTCGTAGTCATAGTTGAAATAGTTCACCATTTCTTCAATACGAATCGCTTCTGCAGGTGGGCGTTGGCCATTGTTAATGAAGCGTCTTAGGTTAGAATATGAAGCGGCATCCACATCAATCGAGAAAGTAGAAAGCGGCTCATTCAACGCAACTTTAAATGTGTTTTCTTCAAGGCCTTTGTACTCTTCACTGTTTTGATGTTGAGGTTGTTGCCAGTTGATGGAATTGTAATCCGCGGGAGCGTATTGTGAATAGACTTCAGTTTTCTTGTCCCTACGTGTACTCTGAACGCCAGCAACCCTTCCTTGTAAATATCCAGTAACAACAACTTCGCTAAGTTGAGCACGATCTATAACCATCGTTACATTTACTATATCCTTCGATCCGGTTTTGACTTCCTTCGTTTGAAAACCAACGAAAGAAAAAACAAGTGTTCCTCCCGCATTGGGTACAGATAACTGATACTCCCCCAATGCATTGGTGGTGGTCCCGGTTGCCGTACCTTTTAAGGTTACATTTACACCCGGTAGGCCTAATCCATCATCTGCGGAAATAACTTTTCCGGTAATGTTCCGCGTTGCCCGGTGATGAAATGAGGACATCGCGAGCAATCCAGTTAGCAAAATTCCAATTTTAGTTTTCATAATCTTTTCATTTGATTCGGTGGTGGGATGCCCAACCCAAAAAGATTCCATAAGCCAAACAGAAAAAAATTACTATTTTTCACGTGTTTATATTTATTTCTTAAAAACCGGCCACGTGGAATGCCTCAAACAAACATCCTGTTTACGGCAAAAATTTTCATGTGGCATTTCAAAAAATGCGCGTTTCCAAATCATATTCGACCCAACCTGATGATGAATTGATTCGCTTGTACAAAGCAGATTATGATCTTGAAATCCTTGGGGAACTGTACAAACGCTACACGGGGTTGGTTTTTGGCGTGTGCCTGAAATACCTCAAAGACCGCGAGGCCAGCCAGGATGCCGTCATGCAAATCTTCGAAAAACTGATTAAAAGCCTGCTGGAGCACGAAATCACGCATTTTAAGAGCTGGCTGTATGTCACCTCCCGCAACCATGTGCTGATGCAGTTGCGCAAAAAGAAAGACGTTCCACTCGAAGAAATCCCACAAAATTTTATGGAAAGCGATGTGGAAATGCATCAGGAGGATGCGTTGGAATCGAATCTTGGTAAATTGGAAAAATGTATTGAAAAGCTGGTCGAAGAACAAAAAGCGTGTGTCACGTTGTTCTACCTGCAGCACAAATGCTATCAGGAGATCAACGAACTGACAGGTTATGATCTCAAAAAAGTGAAAAGTTATATTCAAAACGGAAAACGAAACCTGAAAATCTGCCTCGAAAGCAATGGCTGATCTCAACAACGATATCGAAAAATATTTGAAAGGCGAACTTTCCCCGGCCGATCGGTATCGGCTCGAAAAGCTTGCACTTGACGATCCCTTTTTAGCAGAAGCACTGGAGGGTGCCGGGGAAATAAGTGCAAAAGATTTTCATCACGACTTGAACCAGATCCATTCCACACTTGACAAACGCATTGCTGAAAAAGGGAAAGGTGGTTCAGGCTGGTATTGGCCAATGCGCATTGCTGCTGGTGTTCTGTTGTTGATTTGCTCTTCTTATTTGGTTTATTTTTTCACTAATAATGATGTCGCAAATGATCTTGCACTCAATGAAACGAAAGATACAACCCCTGTTGAAAAAGAAGTGCAGCCCCTTCTTTCGGATTCAATAACACCTGCCCAACCTATTGAGGAAAAAACCGAAAGCACTGTTTCAAAAAACCCGGCCCTCAAAAAAATAAATCCGCAACAACAACCCACTCCACTCGCAAAGACAGATAGGACTGAAAATGATAAGGCTGTAGAAAAAGAAGCGGAAGACCAAGCTATTGATGTTGTTTCGCAAGCAGAACAAGTAACAGGGATTGCCGCCAGTGAAAAACCACCGACAGAAGCATCGCCTCTAAGAAGTGAAGAATCAAAAATTACATCAAAACCTGAAGAGACAAATCGTGCAAAGAAAATGGCTGTACCACAAGGGGCCACAACCCCTCAACAAGGGAATTTACGAAATGGGTTTATGGCGGATAAAGCAGACCACCGCCTTATAAAAGGAAAAGTAATTGATGTGGAAGACGGCTCGCCACTTCCTGGTGTAAATGTGCTCGTGAAAGGGACCTCCACCGGAACGATGACCGATTTAGATGGCAACTATCAAATCCGGATTGAAGATACAGACCATGCATTGGTGTTTTCATTTATCGGGCTGGAAACAAAAGAAGAAAAAATTGATGGCCGTTCCCAACTCGATGTGCAAATGGACCAGGATGTATCGGAGCTCAGTGAAGTTGTGGTAACCGGATATGGGTACAGTGAAAATGATATCTTCACGAATACCTTATCGGATTATGTTCAGGCAGAACCGGAAGGTGGTTTCAAAGCATATAAAATATATTTAGAAGACAACCTGCATTACCCCATTCAAGCCATTGAGAATAAAGTGCAGGGAAAAGTTACCGTGCGTTTCGATATCTCCCCGACAGGAGTCATTTCCGATTTTCAAGTCACAAAAGGGATTGGTTTTGGTTGCGATGAAGAAGCTATCCGGTTGATCCGTCAGGGGCCAAAATGGTCGGCACCAAGGCGTGGCGATGTGAGCGTAAAAGGAAGGGTGAAAGTCAGGATGAAATTTACGCTTCCAAAATAATCGAACTTCTCTATGTTTTAAAAGCATGCAACTTATTAACTTGAGCGGGGTCTGTTGTTATTAATAATTGATCCTGACTACACTATGACTACCGCTCCTTTTACCACCTCAGAAAAATTAACGCTTGTTTGTATTGCCGGATGTATTTTTCTCCTGCACCTGATTGTGAACCTTACAGGTGCGTATGGTTTTTTTCGTGATGAATTCTATTACATCGCTTGTAGTGATCACCTTGCCTGGGGGTATGTTGACCAACCACCATTTTCACTTTTCCTTTTAAAAATCAGCCGGTTGATCTTTGGTGATAGCCTTACCGCAATTCGATTGGTTCCATCATTGATGCACGCTGCCACGATTGTTGTTACCGGAATGATGGTAAAAGAAATGGGCGGGAAAACAATGGCGATTTTTCTTGCTTGCTCGGCTGTTGCGTGTTCGCTTATCCACATCGGCATGTCAGTAATTTATTCCATGAATGCGATTGACATTTTTCTTTGGGCATTGGCAACGTATCTGGTCATTAAATCAATAAACACCCAAAATCAAAAACTTTGGATTTGGTTGGGGATTATTTTAGGAATTGGACTGCTCAACAAAATCAGTGTGCTGTTTTTGGGGACCGGGATTTTTGTGGGGATTATATTCACCAACAGAAGTTGGTTTGCGAATCGCTATACCTATATCGCAGGTGGTATCGCGTTCCTGTTGTTTCTTCCTTATATCATTTGGAATATCGCGAACGACTATGCCCATCTTGAATTTATCAGCAATGCTTCCAGTGGAAAATATTCCGGGTTAAACGCATTTACCTTTATAAAGGATCAGTTGGTTTTGCTCAACCCGGTCAGCACCCCATTTTGGATTTGCGGACTTGTTGCCATCTTCTTTTATAGACCGCTACAACAGTATAAAATTATTGGATGGATTTATCTTACTGCATTCACAATTCTAATTATAAATGGATCGAGCAAGGGCGAATACTTGGCACCTGCCTATGCAAGCTTGTTTGCAGTTGCAGGAATCTTTGTTGAACAGAAATTAATAAACAGATCCGTTTCCTGGATTAAATATTCCTACCCCATAATCTTGTTGCTCTCCGCCATTGCTTTGTTACCGTTGGTATTGCCGGTGCTTCCGGTAGAACACTATATCGCGTATAGTAAAAAATTAGGCATCGAACCAAGCTCCAGCGAAGGCAAAGAACTTTCGCAGCTTCCACAATTTTATGCCGACATGTTTGGTTGGAAGGAAAAGGCACAAGATGTGGCTACTGTTTTCAATTCCCTTACAGCAGAAGAAAAGGAAAAGTGCGCCATCTTCTCAACAAACTATGGCCGTTGTGGTGCCATTGATTTTTATGGCGAACAGTTTGGGCTTCCAAAATCAATTGGTAATCACAACAACTACTTCCTGTGGGGGCCCCGTGAATATACAGGTGAACTTGTGATTATTGTTGGTGGTAAGTTAGAAGACCATGTTGAGGATTTTGAATCCGTTTCGCTCATGAAAATTTCTACTTGTACATACTGCATGCCTTACGAAAATAACGTAAAGATTTTCCTTGGAAGAAACCTCAAGTACAATCTGCCGGAAGTCTGGCAGCACGAAAAACACTACGATTAAAAATCGCACACCATCCCGGATTTATTCCGGGATCTTTTCCATGCCAGCTGTCCACATACGAATGTTGATTGTTCGAATCCGAACATTCCTTAAAAGCACATCCCATTTATTTTGCAAATTTTGATGGTTTGGATTCTGGCACCATTATTAATACTACAATTAGGAATTAATTATTTTCAGCCATGAAGAAATACCAACTGGGCGAGTTCGAAGAAATCGTAATGCTTACGGTAGGCGTACTCTATAAGAATGCCTATGGCGTTTCCATCAAAAAAGAAATAGAAGACCGCTTAAAGCGCAAGGTGAGTGTGGGTGCGCTTCAATCTGCTTTGAAAAGGCTGGAAGACAAAGGCTACCTGAAATCATTTGAAGGGGAAGCCACAGAAGAGCGTGCCGGGCGACCGAAAAAATATTTCCAGATAACAGCGTATGGGAAGAAGGCAATGGAGTACACGAAGAGTACGCGTGATGAATTGTGGAATGCGATACCGAAGATGGCATTGAAGCTGGTATATGGTTAGTACTATTGACAAGGACGTTAGTAGCAAGACACAAGTATCAAGATTGCTCATGTCTAACGTCTTATGTCTTGATACTTACGTCAGAATAAAATTGAGATGAAAAGAACCCCTCCCAAACTCCCCCTCCACTTCTTCCGCTGGTTCTGCCATCCGAAGTTGAAGGATTCCATTGAAGGGGATTTGATGGAGTTGTATGAGGAGCGTGTTAAAGAATCAGGCAAAAGAAAAGCAGACAGAAAATTTATAGTGGATGTCTTGATGCTTTTCAGGCCGGGAATTATCAAACCAACAGAAGGATATCAAAAATTAAACACCTACGGCATGTATAAAAGTTATTTTAAAATCGGATGGAGGAATGTGGTAAAAAACAAAGCACTCTTTGCAATCAATGTTTCAGGGCTTGCCCTCGGCATTGCTACCTGTTTGATGATCATGATGTTTGTTGTAAATGAACTAAGCTATGATCGTTATAATGAAAAAGCGGATCAAATTGTGCGTATTGTATTAAAAGGAAAGGTAAATGGGGAAATTATTAAAGAAGCGGTAACCCCTGCCCCTGTTGGCCCAACCTTGAAAAGCGAATTTCCGGAAGTGTTGGAAGCCACCCGGTTACGAAGAGTGGGCACACCGAAAATTTCCTATCAGGACAATACCTATCGAAATAGTGAACTCGCTTTTGTTGATGCAAACTTCTTTGAAGTCTTTACGCTGCCGTTTATCCAGGGGGATGCACACACTGCGTTGAGTGAACCCAACACGATTGTGGTTACCCGTGAACAAGCGGTAAAATTTTTCGGCAATGAAGATCCAATCAATAAAGTATTGGAATTCAAAGATGACAACCAACTGTATAAAGTAACGGGTGTGATTGAGAAAATGCCTACCAATTCACACTTTCACTTCGACCTTTTTGCTTCGATGGAAGGATTGGCGCATGCGAAAGAAGACCGGTGGCTGGAGTCCAACTATTTCAATTATCTGGTGCTAACAGAAGGCACAGATCTGAATGCCCTCGAAGCCAAAATGCCGGCCATCATTGATAAATATATGGGGCCTCAGGTCCAACAGATCGGCATGACGTATGAAAAATTCCAAGAAAGTGGAAATGAAATTGGCCTCTTCATTCAACGCCTGACGGACATTCATCTCTACTCCGATTTTACGGCTACCACTGAACTGGAACCCGGTGGCGATATTGCTTCCGTTTATATCTTCGGGGCAGTGGCGTTGTTCATGTTGCTGATTGCCTGCATAAATTTCATGAACCTTTCAACAGCTGGGGCAACGAAACGCAGTAAAGAAGTAGGGGTTAAGAAAGTGTTGGGCTCACAAAAAAAACAACTGGTGCATCAATTTCTAATTGAGTCTTTCATCTCCACAACGCTTGCAATGGTAGTAGGAATCGCGATTGTTTTGGTTGCCTTGCCCATCTTCAATCAGCTTTCAGGGAAAGAATTAGACATTGCGTTTTTGTTGAATCCACGTGTTGTAGGTGCATTAATAATTCTGGGATTATTTATCAGTTTATTGGCCGGTAGTTATCCTGCATTTTTCTTATCCTCGATCAAACCGATTGCCGCGCTTAAAAATAAATTCTCAAATGGTGGAAGAAGCAAAGGCATCCGAAGTGCACTGGTTGTTTTCCAATTTGTGATCTCTGCAACACTGATCCTGGCGATTATTGTTGTGAACCAGCAGATGTCGTACATCCAGGATAAAAACATTGGGTATAACCGCGACCATCTGATCGTGCTGCGCGAATCGTATTTGTTGGGAAACAATGTAGATGTGTTCAGGGATCAACTTCTCAAGGATTCGCGAATTGAAAGCATTACCAAGTCTGCATTTATCCCTGCCGGGCCTACCAATAATAATATGTCGAACGTTTGGGTTGGCGAAAATCAGGAGGCGTTTCGAAGGACCATCTTTTATAGTGTTGACGAAAATTATATTCCCACGCTCGGTATGGAAGTAATTGCCGGAAGGAATTTCACAGAAAACATAGAAAGCGAAAATGATAAAGTAATCGTAAATGAGGCGTTTGTAAAAATTTTTGGTCTTACCGCAAATCCGGTTGGACAAACTATCAACCAGACCATCAACAACGAAGGTGGCAGGCGCACCTTGACAATTGTAGGGGTCATTAAAGATTTTCATTTCCGGTCGTTGCACGAACCCATTGCGCCCTTAGTGATGCTCAACAACCCGTATGGCGGGTTGATTATCAAAACGAAAACAACGGAGATGCCGGATTTACTTGCCAGTATCAACAAAAAATGGCAAGCCTTTCAGGTGGAAGAACCGTTTACGTATGCACTGCTGGATGAACTCTATAATGAGACGTATTTAGCGGAAGAAAAGATAGGCAACGTGTTACAGATTTTTGGTTTCCTCACCATTTTTGTTGCGTGCCTGGGGTTATTCGGACTGGTTACGTTCACCACAGAACAACGCGTAAAAGAAATTGGGATTCGAAAAGTGTTGGGTGCTGATGTTTTTCAAATCGTATCCATACTTTCAAAAGACTTGCTCTTGTTGGTCACGATCTCCTTTATCATTGCCGTTCCATTGGGAATTTACTTAATGGAAAAATGGCTTCAGGGTTTTGCGTACCGGACTGAAATGCACGTGTGGGTATTTATCCTGGCAGGAATCAGCACATTGTTGATTGCGCTGCTCACGATGAGCTTTAAAACCATAAAAGCCGGGTTGGCCAATCCGGTGGATAGTTTGCGCTCGGAATAACTGCGATTCTACAAAATCTTTGTTAGATTAGAGTGAAGATACAATGCGTGTATATGCTATTAGTGGCACATATTTGGTTGTTGTAGGTAAGGCGGTCGGACACCAAAAACATGACGGCCTTGATTTACAAAGCGTGGACAAAAAAAACAGTAGAAAAAAAATAAAAGAATTTTAAGATGAAAAAGAATTTAATCATTGGACCTCTGACAATTGTATCATTATCGTCAATGACTTATGGGTATTTCCAAAAAGAAAGAGCAGATGAACAAGAAGCTCTTGCCATTGAGAATGCTAAAATTGCAAGAGAAGCAGAAATCAGAGCAGACCAAAGTCGAAAAGAAGCAGAGATGCAAAGAATGCTTGCGATTGCTAATGAACAAAGAGCAATGGAGCAAACTGCAATGGCCTTAAAAGCTTTGGATGAAGCAAAAAAGAAAAAATAAATTAGACTCTTTTACACTGACAATTTTACCACATTAGAGAAGTGACTCGCCCACGCAGACAATAACGTTTAAGAACTGTTTCGTTGGTCGGTTCCGTCATGACCTTAAAGTGAACGGTGGACTTCGTATCGTGGGACAAATAAAATTTTAACGTAGCGACTTAGACTCTATATTATATAACGGTCTGACGAAAACGCCCTACCTACAACAGCGTGTTTATGCCAGCTTGGGGTTTAGTGTAGCTACAAAGTTTAGTTTCTTTACTTAGTTTTGTCACGGTGGACAACTTGGACTGGTCAGCTTTGTCATGCTTCGCATTTAACAAAGCTTCCTAAGCCCAAGCCGTCATAAACTCAAACGTTGGGCGCAATTCACTCAAAAATAGATTTGACCATGTATAGAAAACTGACATTACTATTTATACTGACAACACTAGTTTCATTCTCAACACTGGGACAAGAGACAAAGCAAATTAAAAACGAAAACAAGGAAGGTGACTTAGAAATATTTCATGTATTGAAGTCAGACAAGAATATCAAACAAGGACCGTACGAAAAATACTTTAAGTATTCAAACCCTATGACTCGGGGAAAACTGCTTACAGAAAGGGGACAGTACGACAACAACAAGAAAACCGGAACTTGGAGTTTTTACTGGGGTGAAAACAATATGACATCAAAAGGCAATTATGAGAATGACCTAAAGAGCGGGAATTGGGAGTATTATAAAAATGGAATTGTAATCGAAAAAGGTGACTACAAAAACAACAAAAGAGAAGGACTATGGACATATTTTGAAAAAGTAAAAGGAATCTTAGAAAAGGGCTACTATAAAGAAGGAAATAAAATTGGAAAATGGACATATCATTATTACAACGTTCCTGTTCAAACTTATGACTATACGTTGGACTCGGTTCTACAATTCTTTGATGACAAGAGTGAGTCCGAGGTAATGAATTCAAACAACGAAATAGTTAAATTGGTGTTGAGCCGACCACCACAATATGTTGGACATAAAAGACAGTTACAAACTGACATGCCCAACTTGACAAAATATCCTATTGAGGCAAGACGAATTGCATTGGAAGGAAAAGTGTCAGTGAGTTTCATTGTTAACGAGGACGGGACAACAAGTGACTTTACAATAATTCAAGACATTGGTGGCAATTGTGGACAAGCTGTTGTCAAGGCATTTAAGTCCAACCCGACCAAATGGGTGCCCGGGACATTTGAGGGAAGGAAAGTGAAAGTGAAGTACTATCAGAGTGTCAGCTTCTCCTTGACAATTGACCCAATATCAGGACTTGGACAAAGTGAAATTGTGTATGAGTGATCGAGTAGGCAAAGGGGAGTTTCACCCCTAAGCCTCTCACAGAACCGTACGTGAACCTCTCGATTCATACGGCTCTTCGTATCCTCCAATCTTACAACTGAAGACGGATTGAAATCTCAGCTCATCCCAGTAAATGAAATTTACAAGTTGGCCGAATCTGACAACCCTGATACGTCAGCCCCTTCGCTCTGCTCAAGTTTCCAAGAGCATCGTCACTACTACGAGCTGATCTGCCCCTTAGCTGTTGTATTGGTATTCGCCTTATCCCTTCGGGACTTATAGCTTTCTCTTGACACCAACAGTAAGGTTCCCCAGTTTCGTAACAAAGCCCAGTCTAAGGTCATGCCATCTCTATACCGGTTGCCCATCATAAGCCGCCATACAGGTATCGCTTATGACTGATCCCTCCGGGGCGCGGATCCCTCGGGTTTTGAGCAAAAACCAGCATTGAATTTGTCTCACTTAAATCATATACCGTGACAGGTAAACTTTTCAGGTGGTTTGACGAGAAAGACTTAAAGAGAAGGGAAAATCTTAAAGAATCCGACTACATTAAATCGTTTGAAGAAGGTGTAATCCGGACAATAAAAAACAAGAACAAATTCGACTCGGATATTTATTACTGGAATCCAACGTTGGACCCAAGAATACTTGACCAACATTAAACGAGTCCGCAGTAAAGTCTATTGCTATTGCTAAGCCGACTTCAGCGCTTCTGCCCCGCCTACAATCTCCAAAATTTCTTTGGTGATGGCCGCCTGGCGTGTGCGGTTGTACGTCAAGCGCAGCTCTTTCAAAAGATCGCCAGCATTTTCAGTGGCTTTGTCCATTGCTGTCATTCGCGCGCCATTTTCAGCAGCATTTGAATCTGCCAACGCCTTGTACAATTGTACTTTCAATGACTTTGGAATAATCCCTTCAATAATTTCTTCTTGAGAAGGTTGATAGATATAATCAACTTCAGCAGCCTTTTCTTCAAGCACTGGCGGAAGGATCGGTAAGAATTGTTCTACCCGCAAAATTTGTGTAGCCACATTTTTGAATTCGTTGTACACAATTTCTACCTTATCATACTTGCCGGCACGAAACTCCTGCATGATGTATTCAGCAATGCTGGCCGCAGTATCAAAACTCAAATCCAGAAAGGCAGTAGAAAAATCACGAACCACATTGTTCTTTCGCTTGGTGTAATACTCAAGGGCTTTTTTTCCTACAGCCAAAAACGTAACGCGGCCTGCCTTGTATTGGCTTTCATATTGCTCTGCAACGAGCCTGTTTACACCTTTGAAAACACTGGAGTTAAAAGATCCGCAAAGCCCGCGGTCAGAAGTAACGGCAACAATCAATATATTCTTTTCTTCACGAACAGTACTGTACCAGTTATCACCATCATCCGACTGCGCATTCGACAAGTTTTGCAAAATAGAAGATAGCTTTTGTGCAAAAGGACGCATTTGTGTAATGCGTTCTTGTGATCTTCTCAATTTGGCAGCCGCCACCATTTTCATGGCTTTGGTAATCTGCTGCGTGGAGATAACCGATACTATTCTATTTTTTACTTCTTTTAAACTCGCCATACTGCTTACCTCTTATGCGGCAAATTTACTTGCCAAATCTGTAGCTACTTTCTTTATGGTTTCAACATCCGCATCTTCAAATTTTCCTTTACGGAAATTGTCAAGCACAGCTGCATGGTTAAGACGAATCAGTTCAATGAATTCAAATTGAAACTGCTTCACGCTTTTCACCGGGACTTTGTCCATAAAACCACGGGTCGAGGCCAGGATAATCGCAACCTGTTCCTCAACAGGAACGGGGGCATATTGATCTTGTTTTAAGATTTCTGTATTCCTGCGACCACGCTCGATGGTAAGCTTCGTTGCAGCATCCAAATCAGAACCGAACTTCGCAAATGCTTCAAGCTCCCTGAATTGTGCCTGGTCAAGTTTCAACGTACCGGCCACTTTCTTCATCGACTTAATCTGTGCAGCACCTCCCACACGTGATACAGAAATACCTACGTTGATCGCAGGACGGATACCTGAGTTGAAAAGGTTGGTCTCCAAAAATATCTGACCATCTGTAATCGAGATTACGTTGGTTGGAATGTACGCAGATACATCACCCGCTTGTGTTTCAATAATTGGAAGTGCAGTCAATGATCCCCCACCTTTTACTAAATGCTTAATGGAAGGAGGTAAGTCGTTCATGTTTTTCGCGATCTCATCGTTGTTGATGACTTTCGCGGCACGCTCCAATAAACGGGAGTGCAAATAAAATACATCACCCGGATATGCTTCACGTCCCGGGGGTCTTCTCAACAGAAGGGAAACCTCACGGTATGACACGGCTTGCTTTGACAAGTCATCATAAACAACCAATGCTGGTCTTCCTGTATCGCGGAAGAATTCACCGATAGCTGCACCTGTAAACGGGGCAAAGAACTGCATCGGGGCAGGATCAGCAGCAGAAGCAGAAACAATAACTGTATACGGAAGCGCGCCAGCTTTTTCCAACGCAGCTGCAACACCGGCAACGGTAGATGCTTTTTGTCCGATGGCTACATAAATACAATATACCGGCTCTCCTTTATCGTAAAATTCTTTTTGATTGATAATGGTATCGATCACCACGGCAGTCTTACCTGTCTGGCGGTCACCAATTACCAACTCGCGTTGACCACGACCGATTGGGATCATCGAGTCAATTGCAGTGATACCGGTTTGCAATGGTTCACTTACCGGCTGGCGGAAAATTACCCCGGGGGCTTTACGCTCCAATGGCATTTCATATAATTCTCCGGTAAGCGGTCCTTTACCATCAATCGGATTGGCCAGTGTATCAACAACACGACCGAGCACACCATCACCCACGTTGATCGCGGCAATTTTTCCGGTGCGTTTTACTGTATCGCCTTCACGAATACCTTTTGACTCGCCCAATAATACGGCCCCAACGTTGTCCTCTTCGAGGTTCAACACAAGTGCTTTCAATCCGTTTTCGAACTCAAGCAATTCCCCAGACTGGGCGTTCATGAGTCCATAAATACGCGCCACACCGTCACCTACGGTAAGGACGGTACCAACCTCTTCTAATTCCGCATCGGTACGCGCGCCTGATAATTGTTCACGTAAAATTGATGATACTTCTTCTGGTCTAATCTCTGCCATTTCTTTATGGTATTCGTTCTTAAATCTTTAACTATCGCAATGCGATTAAAATTCTTTTATGTAGGGGTTGTGGCTGAACTTGATTTTCAACGCGTTCAACTTGTTCTTCAATGAAGCATCTATTTGTTGATCGCCCACTTTCAATACAAACCCACCGATCATCTCCGGATCAACTTTTTCCTGTAGCTCTAATTGAGTTTTGTCGCTCACTTTCTTCGCAATGGCCTCAATTTCGCTACGCAATTCTTTATCCATAGGAACGGCTGTTGTAACGGTTGCCTCTCCAATTCCTTTGTACGCATTGTACGCATGGTGAAATTCAGACGCGATGGCCGGTAAAATTGGCTCTCTGTTCTTTCGGGTAATGATATCAAAGATTGCAAGGGTCAACGCATTCACTTTCCCTTGAAATATACTTTTTAAAACATCATTTTTCTTATCATGCTTAATAACCGGACTGCGTAGCATTAGCTTAAAGTCCCTGTTCTCTTCAACTACTTTTGTGAACAACTGCATATCGGCATGCACTTGATCCAGGGCACCTTTTTCAACAGCCAATCCTAAGAGGGACTTTACGTATCGTGAAGCTACTGCCACTATTAGTTGAGTTTTAATTCATTAATGAATCCTTCAACAAGATCTTTTTGTGCTTTATCTCCGGATAAGTTTTTCTTCATCAATTTTTCAGCAACTTCTAGTGAGAACATGGCCACTTGAACGCGAACCTCTTTCAATGCCGCTTGCTTTTCAATATTAATGGCAACACGGGCTTCATCCACAATTTTATCTGCTGCTTGTTTAGCTTCCACTTGTGCTTCATCCTTCAGCTTATTGGCAGCTTCACGGGCTTGACGTAAAATAATATCACGTTCTTCACGGGCAGCCTTTAATAAGTTTTCATTTTCAGATTGTAGTAGCGCCATTTCCTGGCGTGCCTTATCGGCAGAATCCAATGCATATTGTATTGTGTCTTCACGCTCTTTCAACGATTGGATAATGGGCTTCCAGGCCAACTTGGCCAAAAGTAAAAACAGCAACACAAAGATGATGAGTGCCCAAAGAATGAGTCCGGTGCCCGGGGTAAGAAGTTCCATAGTAGTTACTTAAATATTTTAACCTTCTTCTTAAATCAAAAAAAGAAACTTGCCCAGGCCAAACGCCCAAGGCAAGTTTCCAAGACTTTTAAGCTAAAGTCCAAATAAGCAAGCAAATAACGAGTGCGAAAAGAGCCGCAACTTCGATAAGTGCCGCAATGATAAGCATTGCACCTTGAATCTTTCCAGCGGCTTCTGGCTGACGCGCCATACCTTCCATTGCAGATCCACCAATTTTACCGATTCCAATTCCTGCGCCAATTGCAGCAAGACCAGCACCGATACCAGCGCCCATGATTGCGTAACTAATGTCTAATAAAAGAGCAAACAACATAATTTATTTATTTAAGTTAAAAGGTTTCAAATTTTAATGATGGTCATCGGCTATCGCCATCCCAATATATAAAGCCGAAAACAATGTAAATACATACGCTTGGATTCCAGCTACCAGTATCTCAATTAAACTGATAAACAATACAAGTATCGTTGATCCAAATCCTACCCAGATACTGCTGAAGATAAATGTCAAACATATCAAGCTTAGTATCACAATATGGCCTGCTGTAATCGCTACAAACAAACGAATCATCAAGGAGATGGGCTTGGTGAAAATACCAATAATCTCTACCGGCAAGATTACAATACGCAATAGTATCGGCACACCCGGTGTCCAAAAGATGTGACCCCAGTATTGTTTATTTCCACTAAAGTTGGTGATCAAAAATGTTAGGATTGCCAACGTCATTGTCACCGCAATATTTCCCGACATGTTTCCTGCTCCCGGAAGCAACCCTAAAAGATTACCAAAAAGGATAAAGAAGAACAAGGTTAGTAAGTAGGGTAGAAACTTTGACGTATGGTGACCAATATTTGGTTTTACCACTTCATCACGAACAAATAAAATGATGGGCTCAAAAAAGGATTGCAATCCTTTTGGTGCTTTGCCTTCATTTTTCTTAAAACTTTTCGCAACGGTAGTGAAAATCAAAAGCATCAGTATTGCATCAATCAAAAGCATCGCCACATTCTTGGTGATGGACAAATCCAAAACAGTTTTATCCGTTCCTGCTAAGTAAATATGATTGTGTTTTAATTCGTAGCCACTGTAGGGAACTGAATTGTGATGTTCATCATAAAAATTCTTGGAAGAGAAAACGTCCAATCCTTTTTCAGAAGAATAAACAATTACAGGAAGGTAAAGTGTACCGTAATGACCATCAAAAAAATGCCAGATGTGGTCATCCAAAACGTGGTGTAAAATAATCTCCCTTATACTTGGTTCGGCCTTGGCAACCCCGCCTTCAGACGCAACCGATGCAGATGAAATTCCGATGCAAAACAGGAGCGTTAATGCGGTAAAAAAATGCTTGAAATTGTTCGAAAAAACGCTCATTTAAGGCTTTTTTTGGGGTTCTGGAAATCCGACCGCAAAGGTATAAATTAAACATCCAGAAAAAAATGTTTTGAATAAATTCTGACCCCTATTCAGGCCCGTTTTGCCTTTCGGTTTTTCGGTACAAAAAAAGCACTTCCACCCCTGTGAAAATAAGATAGGTAATTATAAAAAAAGCAATATTCCCTTTGGCTCCAGCTTTGTCCAACAGAATAATCGTGACCACAAAAGCCCCAAAAGCCAAAAGCTTCAAGGCCATCATAAAAAGATACATTCTGACAAATAATTCCGGGGAGGTTATCCGGTTTAAATAGCGGAAGTTGATCAGTGTTCCGATCAACAGAAATATCAAGATCTCAGCCGTTAACGTTGGGAATCCGGAAATCCATACTTGGCGTTGGGCTAGATATAAGCCCGCCAGAAGCACAACTGTGACCCCGGCAAGCGCAACTGAAATCCTAATCATCTTTTGAAATCGTCTTGTAAATGCGGTATATGCTTGCCCCAAAAGCAGCAAATCCAAAAACCAACATAAATACCGGGAATTTAAAAGCCAGGTATCCATCAAGGAGATATCCTACCCATCCGGCTATGCCAAGGGTTATCAGCAGCTGGATCCCCAAGCCACTATATTTTAGATACGGATTATACTGATTTAGCTTCTTGTGAGAGGGGTCTTGATTGGAGTCCATTCTCGCCCAATTTTATTTCTTTGATCGTAGCCCCCATTTTGCAAGCACCATTGAAAACAGCTCCTGGTTCTACCACCATTTTGCCCGTTGAGATGTCTCCGTTGATTACCGCGGTGGCTTTCAACACGAGTAGTTCGGCTACTTCAATTTTACCTTTTACTTCCCCCTCAATATCTGCGTTTTGCGCAATGATGTTACCATCTACCTGGCTGGAGTGCCCTAAAGCGACTTTGGATTTTGATTTCACATCGCCTTTGATTTTTCCTTCAATACGGATATTGCCGTATGTTTCGATACTGCCTTCTAAATAAGTGCCTTTACCGATTGTGTTTGTGGAGTTGCTAATTTCATCCGCAACACGTTTTTGTTCTTTCGAAGTAAACATGACATTTCGATTTTAAAAAGTAACAAATTCTTCGGGATTAAGCGAGTTGCCATTGTACCACAATTCAAAGTGAAGATGTGGTCCGTCAGTCATTTCCCCGCTGTTGCCAACTATAGCGATTATTTCTCCTGCGTTTACAAAGGTACCAACTTTTTTCAACAGTTCCGCATTGTGCTTATAAACCGAAATGATGTTGCCCCGGTGTTGGATTGCAATTACATACCCTGAGTCTTGTGTCCAGGAAGCAAGTATTACGGTTCCATCCGCGATGCATTTAATGGGTTCGTTTGTCTTCGCAACAATGTCCACTCCAAAATGCCCTTTCTTTACATCATAGTGATCGGAAACAAAACCACCAATGGGTGAAAAGAAAAAAGTTTCCTGAAGTGCACGATAATTATTTCCGGTCATCGAAATCAAAGACAAGTCAGAGCGTTCAAAATCTTTACGAAAGGTAGAGTCCTCCGGTGCGAGCTGCAATCCATTGGGGTTGTTGATTAGTTCACCCTGCTCGATAAATGCCTCCGTGGGATCATTAAAGTTTGTGGTGTCACCACTTAAAACACGTTGGAAATTCTGAATGAATTTATCTTTCCGTTCAACTTCCAACGCAAGTGAATCAACACGCAGTGCAAGCCCATACAGTTGACGATTGTTTTCAAGTTGTGCGTGCCGGGGATCAAACCATTTGGCCAAAATCGTTTTCACTAAAAAAAGGCTGATCACCATGGTGACGCAAAACAACACCACACTTGTTAATATAATTTTTGAGTAGGTAAACCCAACGCTGGTTTTTTCCGACAGATTCTCCTCGTTGCGGATAATCAATTGATATCGGGTGGTGAGCCAACTGGATAATGTCTTTTTAGGTCGCAAGTTTTTTTTCTCAAAATTAGAGATTCTCATTCATATAAATATAGAATGTGTGATTTTTACGTTTTGTATGAGGTTTGAATGGCTGGCATTTTTGTTTTTAGTAGCTTGTAGCCTATTTCCGTTACGATTTTGAAGAAGGCCTGGATATATTGTTTTCAATTATTGCTCATTGCAATTGCATGTTCCCCACAAAAAAATACGTGGACGAGCCGTGCATATAATGATGTAACGGCCCATTACAATGCATATTATTATGCACTGGAAGAAGTTTCCAAAATTGAAGCGGCAATCAGAAGCAATTGGACTGATGACTACAATTCCATTCTGATGATCTTTCCTTCTTTTGATTCAACCCTTGCAAACACGTATGAGGCTGAAACGGAAGAGGCCATTAAAATGGCATCGCTCGCGATCCAAAATCACGGCAACAGCCGGTGGGTTGATGATAGCTATATCCTGGTGGGAAAAGCAAGGCTGTATAGTTTGGATTGGGGCAATGCTATCCAAACATTTAAATATGTCAACAATATTGGCAAAGACAAGGATGCAAAACACCAGGCAATTATCAACCTGATCCGCACCTTTACAGAGCATGAAGAGTTTAACAACGCGTTGGCTGCAATTGATTTTTTGAAAAAAGAAAATTTGTCCAAACAAAACAAGAAAAGGCTATATCTGGAAATGGCTTATTATTATCAAATTCGGAAAGACTATAATAATATGATTGTCAATCTTTCCAATGCAAGCCCATTGCTGGAGAAGAAGGATCGGAGGGGCAGGATTTATTTTATTATCGGCCAGGTGTACCAAGAGCTTGGTTTCGAATCTGAAGCTTACAATTTTTATAGAAAATGCCTCGCCACCAATCCGGAGTATGAAGTGGATTTCTATGCCCGCCTTTATATGGCACAGGTTGCCGAAATCTCCCGGTCCAAAAGCCTTTCAACTGCGCGAAAGTCTTTTCGTAAACTTTTAAAAGATAGCAAGAACAAAGATTTCAAAGACAAAATCTATTACGAATTGGGAATATTTGAGCTAAAGCAAAAAAACCTAAACGAAGCAATTGAAAGTTTCAACCTCTCTTTACGCGCTGGCAACAACCAGCGCGTAAAAGGCGAAGCTTACTTAAGGCTTGGTGAATTGTATTATGATACATTAAAACAATTTGAACTTTCCCAATCCTATTACGACAGTGCTATCCGGTCGTTGCCCACCACCTACGAAAATTATCTTGGTATTAAAGACCGAAGCGAAATCCTAAATGAATTTGTTTTGAATCTAAAAACAATTGAGTGGCAAGACAGCCTGCTTTCCCTTGCGTCATTGGACACCGCAGCCTTACGAAAAAAAATAGTGGCATCCATCGATGAAAAGAAAAGATTGGAAGCGGCCGCACAAGGTAAAAAGAAGAAAAACAATCGGATTGTTATCAACTCCGCTTCAAGCACTTTGTTTTCAGCTTCCGCAGTAACCTCCGACTGGTATTTTGGAAACCCCTCTGCGGTGGCTATGGGAGAGACCGAATTTAAGCGGCTCTGGGGCGACCGGCCCCTGGAAGACGATTGGAGGCGTTCTCAAAAATTGTCGGCACCATCGCTCCAGACCGATAACACCATTGCCTCAACCGACAACGGGGATGCACCCGAAGAAAAAGTAGAGGTTGATCCGGTTGAAGAAGCGTTTGCCTCCCTCGACAAAGAAATACCACGAACAGAAGAAGCTCGGGAAATCAGTCTTAAAAAAATAGAAGACGCCTATTATGCATTGGGCGACATCTATTATTTTAAGTTGTTGGAAAAAGGGAATGCATTGTCTTCTTTCGAAACATTGCTAGAGCGTTTCCCCAATACAGAACATGAGCCGGATGTATTGTACAAATTATACCTGATCCAGAAAGATACGAACCCAGTTGAAGCGCAACGGTACGCATCTTTGTTAAAAAATAAATATCCGGATTCTTCTTATGCAAAAATCCTGATCAACCCCAATTATTTGGCCGAGTCAGGAATTGCCATTGAAAAGCAACAAGAGTTGTATCAAAAAGCCTATCATGATTTCGAAAACAATAGGTTTAAAGAAGCGAACGACTTCCTTGAGCAAGGGTTTGAACTGGGAAAAACACCCTTCACGCCCAACCTTGAACTACTAAAGATTCTTCTCATCGGGAAAACCCAACCCCACGAACTTTATCGGTCATCACTCAACCAATTTATTGAAACGTATGAGGAAAACGAATTGGCTCCGTATGCAAAAAACCTTCTTGCAGCTTCTGAAAAACTCCAGCAACAAGAAAAAAACCCATCCATTCAGTATATCAAGGAATTCAATACAACCCATTATTTCATGATTGTTTACGACAAGAAAGAGCGCATAGGGGATGTGGCCTCAAGGGTACTTGCTCGTTTTAACCAAAATGCCTTTCCCCTATTAAAACTGAAGACCAGCAATCTGGTTTTGGACGAGGACTTTACGCTAACGATGGTGTCGGAATTCACAGACCTGGAACAAGCCCGAAACTATTATCAAACTTTTGGCGAAAAGCAGCCAACACTTAACGAATTTGCCAACCATAAATTCTTTACTTTTGTGATAACGAAAGATAATTTCGATATCTTTTACAGAACAAAAGCACTGAATGAGTACATCCGATTCTTTGAGCAAAACTATAATTCAAAAAACCAATAAAGTCCTTTCCTACCGGAAACCCTGGATTGGTAAATTAGTAAAAGCCACCTGGATTTTTTTCCTGTGCGTGCTGATTGGCATTCCGTTGTGGGTCATCAGCGTAAACTACAATGTGTTTGGGCTATTTGGAAACATGCCCAGCCTGGTTGCCATTGAGAATCCGGAAAATGATTTGTCGTCTGAATTGATTTCAGCAGATGGGGTTTCCCTTGGCCGCTACTTTAGATATAACCGTAGTCAAGTCCATTATGACGAACTCTCTCCTGAGATAATCAACACCCTAATCCTTTCAGAGGATCACCGTTTTTATAATCATGCCGGAATGGATTTCTGGGCGTATGTGCGCGCTGCATTTGGTATTATAACCTTGAACCCAAAAGGCGGGGGAAGTACCATCACCCAGCAGCTTGCAAAAAATCTATACACCCAAAATCCTGATCTTGGACTGGATGGAGCACTTTCAAAATTGGGTAAATATCCAAAACGCCTGATCCAAAAAACCAAAGAGTGGATTATCTCATTCTATCTGGAGAAAAATTTTACAAAAGAAGAAATCCTCACGATGTATTTAAATACTTCCACGTTTGGGAATAATACTTACGGGATAAAAGTGGCCGCAGAAACCTATTTCGACAAGTTACCTGACAGTCTCAACATTCAGGAATCAGCAGTGTTAGTAGGACTTCTTCAGGCAAATACCGCGTACGATCCTGTTAACAGCTATGATCGTTCATTTGGTAAAAGAAATGAAGTGCTTTACAAACTTCGTAAATATGATTACATAAATACAGATGAAGAATTCGATTCTATTCGCGCGCTACCTATCGAATTAAAGTTTCGTGTCCAAAACCAAAATGTAGGATTAGCGCCATACTTCAGAAGTATCATTCAAACCGAACTCATGGCATGGGCTAGAGAACAT
Source organism: uncultured Roseivirgaceae bacterium (assembly GCA_964398945.1). GTDB lineage: Bacteria > Bacteroidota > Bacteroidia > Cytophagales > Cyclobacteriaceae > JBGTGG01. The sequence continues at coordinate 197,214 of CAYNOT010000007.1, forward strand.
GGCTATGACCTTTGGAATTCAGGTTTAAAAATCTATACCACCATTGATAGCCGTTTGCAAACTTTTGCCGAAGAGGCAGTGGCTGAAAATATGAAAAAGCAGCAAAAAGATTTTTATGAATCCTGGAAAGGTGCAAACCCATGGGTGGGTGAAGATCACCAGGAGATCAAAGGGTTCTTACAATCGCGTATAAAGCAAACCGATGCTTACAGAAGTTTGAAAAAGAAGTATGGTAACGATACTGACTCCATCGACATCATGTTAAACTTAAAAAAGGAAATGCGGATTTTTACCTGGGATGGCGAAGTCGATACCGTATTCAGCTCTTACGATTCGTTGAACTATTACAAAAGATTCCTTCAGGCGGGCTTCTTATCGATGGATGCAAACACCGGTGAGATAAAAGCGTGGGTAGGGGGCCTGAACCATAAGTTTTTCAAATATGATCACGTACGGCAAGCGAAGCGGCAACCCGGCTCAACGTTTAAGCCATTTGTATACGGTGCCGCTATTGAAGCCGGCTATAATCCGTGCCAGGAACTACGTGATGTCTCTCCTCAATTTATGGTTTCCGGAGGTGTTCCCTGGTCACCTAAAAATTCAGACGGCACCCTGGGTAGTGGAAAACTGATGACAATACGCCATGCAATGGCTGAATCAGTTAATTCCATTACAGCACAACTCATGCAAAAAATCCTTCCAGAAAATGTCGTAAAGTTTGCACACCGTGTAGGTATTCAAAGTAAACTAGATGCGGTTCCTACCTTGTGCCTTGGTGTAAGTGACGTTTCCCTATTTGAAATGGTTGGTGCCTATGGCACGTTTGTCAATAGCGGCATCTACACAACACCCTACTACATTTCGCGAATTGAAGATAAGAATGGTAATGTTATTGAGAACTTTACCCCCAAGCGCAAAGAAGCCATTAGTGAGCAAACGGCATACAAGATGGTGTATATGCTACGCGGTGGGGTTGAGGAGCGAGGCGGAACATCTGCTGGTCTTAAATATGAATTGAAAGAGGGGAATGAAATCGGAGGAAAAACAGGAACTACCGATAATGCTTCTGATGCATGGTACATGGGTGTTACCAAAGATTTAGTTTCTGGCGCATGGGTAGGGGGAGACGAGCGGAGTATACATTTTAAATCGTGGACCCAAGGTCAAGGTTCCAAAACAGCAAGACCTATTTGGGAGAAATATATGCTGAAGGTCTACAACGCTACAGACTTGCCTTACAAAAAGGGGCCCTTTAAACACCCCGGTTATCTTGATATTACATTAGGGAACTGCAACAATTATGCTGTTCCGGAAGATAATAGTGATCCTATTCAGGAGTTGAAAATTGAAAATTGATGTGAGGCAAGATTCATTGCTAGAAACGGTAAAACAATTACCCGGCACTCCAGGGGTTTATCAGTTTTTCAATTCCGATCAGAAGTTGATTTATGTTGGAAAGGCAAAGAATATCCAAAAACGCGTCACCAGTTATTTCTCCAAATCAACCAACCTTAATAAAAAAACACGAAAGCTTGTCAGTGAGATTTCAAAGATTGAGTATGTAGTCTCGAACACGGAGTTCGATGCATTGCTTCTGGAGAACAACCTTATTAAGGAAAACCAGCCCAAGTATAATATTTTATTAAAAGACGATAAGACTTTTCCTTATCTCTGCATTTTAAAGGAACGTTTTCCACGAATCATTTATACGCGAAAATACGAGCCCGATCAAGGTGAATACTTTGGCCCATACACAAGTGTGGTTGCCATGAAAAATGTGTTGGGGCTAATCCGCAAACTATATTGCATCCGAACCTGCAATTACAATTTAAGCAAAGCCAATATTGAAAGCGGGAAATTTAAAATCTGTCTTGAATATCATTTAGGCAACTGCAAAGGCCCCTGCGAGAACCTGCAACGCGAAGCAGATTATCTTCAAGATATCGCACAAGCGAGAAGTATTTTAAAAGGCCAATTGAGTATTGTTACCGATCATTTGATCAAACAAATGAAAAGCGCAGCAGAGCAATTGGAATTTGAACGTGCGCATATCCTCAAAGACAAGCTGGAAACACTTGAAAGATTCCAAAGTAAATCCATTGTCGTAAACCGATCCATTACAAACATTGATGTTATTACGCTATCCGCGCTAAAGAATTATGCGTACGTGAATTATTTTCAAATCAAAGAAGGGGCTATCAATAATTCCAAAACGATTGAGATTAAAAAACAATTGGAAGAACCTGACGATGAGATCATTTTGTATGCTTTGCAAGAACTGCGAACACAATCAAAAAGTGAGAGTGAAACAGTGCTTTCCAATATTGAATTCCATACTGCCGGAGGGCCCTTCGAAGTGATTGTCCCTAAAATTGGCGACAAGAAAAAACTGGTTTCACTATCACTCAGAAATGCCCTTGAACTCCGCAAACAAAAGGAAACGATGCGAGAAGGGAAAAAGGATGCGAATTTGGAAGTGCTCCAAATTCTGCAAAAAGACCTGGGCTTGCCCAACCTTCCGAAAGTAATTGAATGCTTCGATAACTCGAATATCATGGGAACGAACCCCGTTGCTTCCATGGTACGTTTTTCTATGGGCAGGCCCGACAAAAAAAATTACCGGCATTACAATATTAAAACTGTTGTGGGACCGAATGATTTTGCTTCCATGAAGGAAATCGTATTCAGGAGGTATAAGAAACTGATCCTTGATGCTGCCCCTCTTCCGGACTTGATTTTGATTGATGGCGGAAAAGGGCAATTAAGTAGTGCGTGTGAGGCGCTTCAAGAGTTGTCTATTTATGGACAAGTTCCTATTGCCGGCATTGCAAAAAAACTTGAAGAAATCTACCTGCCAGAAGATCCTTATCCGGTATTGATCAATAAAAAATCGGTTGGATTACGCCTGTTGCAATACATTCGCGATGAAGCACATCGATTTGCCATCACCTTCCACCGGCAAAAAAGAAGTAAGAGTTCGTTGGTGAGTGAAATGGAAGAACTTGTGGGGATAGGATCCAAAACTGTTGATCAATTGCTTAAGAAGTTCAAGTCAGTCAAAAAAATAAAAGAAGCCTCATTGGAAGAATTATCAGCAATTGTTGGAAATCATAAGGCTGCCATCATTAAGTCACTAAAATAAAAAAGGAGCCGAGGCTCCTTTTCTAAATGTTTTCCGAAAAACTAGAACTCCCAAAGATTGTGTTCTTTTTCCATGAGCATCATCTCAGCCCATTCCTTTGCCCAAACACCTTCGTAGTATGGCCTTCCGTTATTTCTATACGTATCGTCAATCGTTTCATCATCAGGATTTTCGATCTTCCAGATTGACCCATGGAACAATCTTAGTAAAACAGCATCTGCAAAGTTCTTGTTCTGTGCAGTATTCTGACGATTAAACCACACGGCAGTTTCCGGGTGATTTCTAAAAACCTTTTCCAAGTCCTTATACTTGAACCAGCCAATATACTCATCAACACCCGTAGTCGTTTTGGCTCCGGGAACTATCATTTGAATGGCTTGGATATCATAGTAAAGCCGGGATCTCCTGCGATCAAAGATTACATCTTCCATTAATCGGAGGATGTTGATATCCCGTGGAAGGTATTCCACTGCTTTACCTTGTGCTGTAAGCGCCCAATCATCGGGTGAAGTCTCAGGATTACTTCCTCTATTATCTGTTAAGGCCTGGTAATTCTTACCATTATAACCTGCTACCTCATCAATAAACCAATCCCGGTTTGGATCCCATTGATCATAAATAGACCCTTGTTGCATCACCAATTTGCCCATAAAATCCTCTTTGGTGAGCTTGGTGGTCAATGAATCTGAGGTATAGATATCTGTAATCTCCCCCGATTTCACACCATTTACAATCAACTTGGTAATCTCCCCGTTATTGGAGAAAAACCCTTTGTTTTGCTTCTCAAGCAAGTCAATAGTCCTCCACACACGAAGCTTATAATGCTGCTCGTAACGAGGGATGGGATCAAGGGAGTTCGGATTATATTGAACTTCCTCTTCCTGGGCCAATGCCATATTGGCCACTAGAAAAAATAGGAATATCGCTTTTACTTTAACCATTGCTTTCAATTTATTATTGAATTGGAATTCGAATGATTTCGGATTTTACTTCAACCCGCTCATCCGTATTTTCAAAAGTTCTTCGTGTTACAGTTTTGATCTCAACAACAATGTTGTCGCCCGGCTTAAATTGGGCACGCCAACTACTCACATCAATATTTTCGTTTGAAGCAGTCATGGTTGCAATAGGCGCTGTGCCACGCGCATGGATTACTTCCATACTTCTAATTCGGTAGATCGCATCCTTAGGAACCTCTTCTTTGAAATTGTCATCCGCTTCTGCCACAATTCTAAAAGAGGCCAAAGCAGAACCACGAACACCAGTCTTCAAATTGATTTCCTTTCCGGAAGTCTCTTTCGCAACGTAGCGTGGACGTGGAATAGGTTTCACATCAAATGGCTCTGTTCCCAATACAGTTCCTGCGTTACTAACGGTTATACTAACTTTTCGCTGGCTGGGAACAATGGTTACGCGCCCCGGTTTGTCACCTTTGAAAATTTTGGCACCATTACCACTGAAGGTTGGGTTATAATTTGTTCCTAATGCTGGCACTTCAATCATTACGGAGTTACCGCAGTTCATATAAAGTGTCGGGGCATTTCCGGTAGTGACACGGATAATTGGTTTTGCAACAAAGTATTCGATGTCCTGCTTGATAATAGTATCCTTCATGTGGATTTCCGCAGAGAAAGTCTTCTTTGCCAGATTGGTTTTGGGATCATACGCCCCTGCACTGGCGGTAAATTTTACCTTACCCATTTTTATACCCGATACATCATCCACCAATTGCAATGGCTTACCGTCCATCGACATCTCCGGAGTAAAGGAAGAAGAAGAGCCGGATAAAAACATATCGGCCTCATAAGTAGATCCCGCAGCAACAACTGATGAAACAGGCCTTACCATCGGTACAAACTTGTCAATCTTTACAACACCAACACCCACATCACCCAATAGCTTGTTCAACGCTTTTGACTCATAGTCCAAAATTTCGGTTTGGATTTGAGTAACTGATGCGTATGCTGCAATACCGGGTGTGTTTTCGAAAGTAAATGTCAAAAAGTCTTTACGAACATGATCTTCGTTGGAAGCAAAAATAGGAATGTCCTTTGGTGCTTTTGCAAGCGAGTGGAATTCCATACCTGTCAACTCAGTCAAATCCTTAACGTATTTATCCAGCATTGCTACAAACTCTTTGCCGACCGGCTTGTTTTTATCGATCATCAACGTGGCAACATCAGAGGCGTGGTTGGAAATGAATTTCTCATCTACTTGTTCTGCCTTTGAAACCTTAAGAAAGGTTTTCTTTAAATCGTCAATATAGGACATTGCCGAAGCGGTGATCTCACGTACTTTAATCGCGTTGTTTTTTGCAGCAACTACACGGCTATTCGAGTTTTTTCCAGCCTCATCAACAATGGCTTCCAATGCATGTGCATTTTCTGCGTTGCCATCGATAATCAACCCTTCCATCGTTTCATTGATGATGGCAAATTTCTCCAATACCGCGCTACTAACCTGAAGTGCCAAAAGGGCTGTAAGCACCAGGTACATCATACCGATCATTTTCTGCCGTGGGGTTTCTTTTCCGCCTGCCATGATTGATTTGGGTTTTTTGTTTATTTAATAATGATACTTTTTATTTAAATCCTAAACTGGCTATTGCTTTGGTCCACCACCGCGCATAGCAGTCAACATACTACCATAAACGTTGTTAAGTGAAGTAAGATTGTCTGCCAATTTGCCTAATTCAGAAGTAAACCGTGTGGTGTTTTCCCCAACTTTGGTAAGTCCGGACATGGCACCTGTAAGGCTTTCATAGAACTTGTTCATGTTCTTCACATGGCTATCGGCATCCTTCAATTCCATTTCATAAACAGAATTCAAAGCCGCTAAATTTTTCGTTACCTTTTGTACCTGCGAATGATATTCGCCTGCATCTTTGGAAGCATCTGCCATTGACGACACCGCCTTAATGGCCACATCGTAAGACTTGTTCATTTCTGTCAACGACTTGGAAGCAGTTTGTACATTCTTTGCATAATCATTTGTAGCGACTGCTGCATCCGAAAGGTTGCTCATTTTCTTTGCAGATTCCGCCATATTATTCAGGCCTTTGCCAAGGCTTTCAAGAAGTTCCGGGCCAATTTTTGCTTTTTCCAAACTTACGTCAAGTTGTTGGGTAAGGGAAGCTCCGGATTTGTTTGAAATACGGGTTGGGGAAGCCGGTGCTTCGAAATCCTCGCTAAGTTCAGGGTAGACTTTAGACCAATCTGGTTCTTGGTGAGGAGGTTCAAAGGCACTTAAAAAGAAAATTACAGCTTCTGTGGTCAAGCCTATCATTAGCATTAGATCCGCTCCCGTAAGGTGGAGGATTTTGAATAGTGCACCTATGATTACAACTGCTGCACCAATACCATATACCTTCGGCATTATGGTTTTAAAGAGTAGTTCAACAAATCCGCCTTTTTTCTTGCTCATCGTAGTATTAGTTTAAGTTTTTTGCCTTTTGTTATTTTTAAAGATAGGTAGAGTTTTTATTATTTAAAATTCCTGACCCGATGACCTGCCAAGGTGCGTCATAGCACAACGGAACCCAATGTAGGCACGGGTGGAATCTTTAAATTCGTATGTTCGGGTACCAGTTTCAAGGTAGTATGCAACATCTTTCCAAGATCCTCCTCTTACAACTTTCTTCGGAAGGATTTTGGCGTTATACATGCTGCTCTCAGGATTGGTACGCTCATCAATATATTGTGGGTTTAAATCCCAAACGGTGGGCACCGATGCAGGGTTAAAATCATCCAAACACCACTCAGCAACATTGCCTGCCATGTCATACAATCCATAATCGTTAGGGAAGTATGCCTGAACAGGGGACGTATATGCAAAACCATCGTCATAGAAATTACCACGGCCTGGCTTGAAGTTTGCCAACATACATCCTTTTGAATTCCTTATATATGGATTGCCCCATGGGTACTTGGCCATATCGCGACCTCCGCGTGCAGCATATTCCCACTCAGCTTCAGAAGGCAATCGAAAAGCAGGCATCGGAAAATCGCCAATACTCTTTCTATAATCATTTAAGTAAGCAGTTCTCCACTTGCCGAAAAACACAGCTGCATCCCAGTTGATTCCAACTACCGGATAATCATCATACCCGGGGTGCCAGTAATAATAATCCTGGATAGGGTCACCCATGTGGTGGGCAAAATCCTTTACCCAGGAAGTAGTATCAGGGTAATACAATTGATTGAAGGTCTCCACATCAACTGTTTCGAAATCTTCGATGCTACCATTGTCAACTAAAAAGAAGTTAGTGAACTGACGATACTCATTATTGGTAATTTCGGTATCATCCATGTAAAAGGAACCGATGGTTACTTGTTTGTTGAAATTGATTTGGGTTGAAGCTGGATCTTCATCTGCTTGTCCCATGTGGAAGGTACCTGCCGGAATTGGAACCATCCCATACGGAAGGGTTTGTACCCATCCTTCCCTTCCTGCAACACCCACTAATTCCCCACCATCTCCACCTGAACCCCCAAGGCCCAGTAGACCGCATGCACTTGCAACCGCACCCATGGCCACCAATAAAAGTTTAGAAGAAACCGAATGATTCATATTTTTTGTCCTCTTAAGTCAGATAAATAAGTTTCGAAAGTTAGCGCTAAATTTTTTCTAAATTAAAAAATGTGTACCAAATTCAACAAAATAGCATTAAAACTAAAATAAATTACCGATCAGTGCCTATACCGAGGGGTTCGAACGACTTTTTTACCGCTGCCCGGATTGACCGGCAACTCGTAACTTAGCATCAGTTCATGCGATGATCCCGCTTTAGCACTTACATCTTTTACCGTTAAATCTATTGCATACCCTAATCTCAAGGATTTATCTTTCAATAAGCTATATCCTAATAATAGTATTACTGCATCTGATTGCCTAAACGACAAACCTCCCCACATCGTATCTTTATAGGTTCCGATCAACCCCAACTCAAAAGAAAGCTGGTTGAAATCCGTTTTCACAAGAAAAGTGGGTGTCAACTTAAGGTCGAAACTAACTTCATGGATATATCCTCCGGTAAAACTTAGATTGTTTTCAAGTGGATTGCGCTGCCCCTCTATTCCAAAATCAAATTCAGATTTCAGTAAATGATTGAACCCAACTCCCACATAATATTTTTCACTCCTATAAAAAACACCGAAGGCCATATCTGGGCGCATCTGCGAATCCTTTCCTGCTTTGCCTTCCAAAAGTGGGTCGCCCCCTTCAATTGCACGGTACAGGTCATAATCAAATGTTTGTACAAAAGCTCCCAGCCTAATCCCAAAACTCAATTTGGAATCTTTGATGCCCAAGTGATAGGCATAACTCGCCTGGATTTCCAAATTGTTTTGTGGCCCGAGCTGGTCATTCATTACATAGGCACCAAACCCACTGCGCAATTTAAAAATGGGGGTATTGAAACTCACCATTTGCGTTACCGGGGCACCACCATCATCAAAATTAGCCTGATAACCAGTCCATTGATTTCTGTAAAATGCAGTCATCTTCGTTACCCCATCAACTCCTGCATAGGCCGGGGTAAGGTAAAGGTTATTAAACATGTATTGGGAAAATTGAGGGTCTTGTTGGGCAAAAACCTCAGGCGCCAAACACACTAACATTAAAAAATATAGACTTCTTTTAAACATCTATTTCCAAAAAATCAGAACCTAAAGATAAATGAAATTTATTCACACTTTCAATTCTGGGGCGTAATTAAAGTGTAATTAAAGTTATCCCTTCATAATATCCAAAGAATGAAGGGGTTATTTAATTCCGTTAGCCTTTCGAATGTATAGTTCCAAGGCACCTGTCATTGACGGTGCATTGGGCAATGGGGCTTCAATATCCAAAATAAGGCCCGCCTCTTTTACTGCACTTGCCGTAGTTGGGCCAAACGCTGCGATCCGTGTCTTGTTCTGAATAAAATCAGGAAAATTAACATACAATGAGTTCACGCCCGAAGGGCTAAAAAATGCAAGCACATCATAGTACACATCCTTTAAGTTCGATAAATCACTGGCAACGGTGTGATAGATAATAGCTTCGATATAGGTATACCCATTGTCTTTTAAGAAATCCGGGATATCATTTTTGCGGATATCCGAACAAGGGAACAAGTACTTTTCGTTTTTATGCTTTTTAAGGATCTCCAGTAAATCCTGGGCAGTTTTGAGGCCTGTGAAAATCTTGCGCTTCCGTATAACAATATACTTCTGAAGGTAATTGGAGGTTTGCTCGGAGATACAAAAATACTTCATATCTGCGGGCATCTCAATCTTTAACTCCTGGCAAAGGCTAAAGAAATGGTCCACTGCATTGCGGCTCGTAAAGATGATGGCGGTATAATCGAGGATATCAATCTTCTGCTTTCTGAATTCCTTTACCGGAACAGGCTGAACTTCTATAAAGGGCCTGAAGTCGATTTTTAAATCAAACTTCTCAGCAAGCTTCAAGTAAGGAGAATTCAAATCTGAAGGGGAATCTTGGGTAATCAGAACACTCTTTACTTTGTGCATTCTGTCATTAGCTTTTTCACTCATATCAACTCTAAAACTATTCCGGCTAATAATATAGAACTTTGATTGTAATAATGAGAGGTATTATTTCTGTGGCACAAAGGTAAGAAAATAAATGGAACATTGAGAAGCCCACCCGTCTGCTAAGTTTGAAAAATATCAACACCACCCAAAAACCAAGGATCCATCCAAGTAAAAAATATATCTTTTCGAACACTACCACCTTGTCACCATGCATAATCAGGTATATTGAAATACCGGCTGCCGACAATCCCAACACCCAAAAAAGCAGTCTGACCAGATTAAAGTAATGCGCTACGGCCAGCTCTTTAATCCCAAATAAGTAAGCAAACAAGTAGATGATAAGCTGTTTGGTGAAAAAGCAGGCCAGAATAATTGCGCTTAATACCATCCATATCAGGATTGATTCCAGGAAAGTGTTATGGATAAATATGGTTGCGATGGCATACCGGTCTTTCAACGATGTGAAAAGAATGGTTAGCAAGAATCCACCCAGCACACTACAAAAAGATTGGAACAATATATTCGAGCTGCTCGTAGTACGGCTGTCCCCCAAACTATCCTGGCTTCCGGGAACCCCCACTAATTTTCGAATTGAAAAATAATCCCCGGCAAGTTTAGGATTTTGACCCACAATAAGGATAAGGAATAAGAGGATAACAATTACACCAATTACCACAAAGTCGCGAAAATAAGTAGGGGCGCGTTCAATGATTGGGTCGCTTCCAACTTCCTGATGTTGCTTGACCAAGAAAGTCTTCAGGCTTTGCTCATAGGCCCCTTCACCTTGGAAGATCGCAACCAATATGGATGGCCTCCCCATTTCATCGCGGATACTATCAAGTGAAAGGTAAGCTTCCTTTGATTCATGCATAGAAAGGGCACCGTTCACAAAAATGGAAAAAGAATTTGACGAAGTAACCTGAAGAAAAGAATTTGGGTTTTTCAGAAGGTCAATTTCTATATACACGACCTTTTCACCGAAACCAGATCCTGTGGCTATCGGTTGATAAGCCCCGTCACTATACATCAACCACTCATTGCGCAAATCAATTTTCAATGTGGGGGCCGTACTGGCACCCATTGAAAAAAAAGATCCTAATAGGACCCCAAAAAAAATAAGGATTTGTGTTGGCTTCATCATCCGGGCAAACAAAATTATCATATTTCCCCATCTGATAACGAAAGAACAATCATTAAAAAGAAATAGCTTTGACCTTATTCTGAATTTTGGCAGGCGTTTATATCCATATCCCTTTTTGCAAACAAGCGTGCTATTATTGCGACTTCCATTTTTCAACGAACCAAAAAAACAAAACCCAACTCTGTGGCGCTATTGCCAAAGAACTGGAACTTCAACAACACTACCTGGGTGGTGAAGACCTCCACACAGTATATTTTGGAGGAGGCACACCCTCCTTATTAAATAAGGAAGAACTTTCCCTGATCTTCGAAAGCATTAAAAACAATTTCCCGGCCCATACTATTAAGGAGTGTACACTCGAAGCAAACCCAGACGATCTCACGATACCAGTTTTACAGATGCTTCATGCCCACGGTATCAATCGGCTCAGCATTGGCATCCAATCTTTTGATGACACAATCTTGAAATCACTAAACCGGGCCCATACAAGTGCACAGGCAAAAACCTGTGTTGCCCAGGCCAGGGCCGCGGGGTTCGATAATATTAGTTGCGATTTAATTTATGCCATTCCCGGACTGAGCGATACGGAGTGGAAAAAATCCATTCAGAAAATGTTGGAGCTAGGCCCCGAACATATTTCTGCTTATTCCTTAACGATAGAAGAAAAAACTGTTTTTGGAAATTGGCTGAAGAATGGAAAGCTGAATCCGATGGAGGACGATCTGGCTGGTCAGCAACTTGAGATCTTGGTAGATATGCTAACCGATCAGGGATATGAACAATACGAAGTTTCCAATTTCGCGAAACCAAAATACCAGGCAATTCACAATACCAATTATTGGAAGCAGGAAAAGTATTTGGGTGTTGGGCCAAGTGCCCATTCATTTAATACCGTGAGCCGTCAATTCAATGTATCCAACAATGCAAAGTATTTGCAAGCTATTGAATCAGGGGTGGTTCCTTTTACATTGGAAATGCTTTCAAAAGAGGATCGGATAAACGAGTATGTGCTCACCACGCTTCGAACAAAATGGGGAAGCAACCTGAAGTGGATCAAAGAAGAATTCGCGTATGATCTCCATGAAAGGAATTCACAGTATATTGAACAGCTATTGGAATCGGGGCTTGCTACACTCCAGGACCACTTTCTGATCTTAACAAAAAAGGGAATGATGTTGGGTGATAAAATTGCTTCTGATTTATTTTTGATTGCACCATGAACGCAAATCTATTTTACCGATGAATGCGCACCTCCAATTTCACGGCACGGGGTATACGGTTAACTTTTCAAAACCGTATGATATTTCCATACGCATTAAAGACGGGGTGTTAAATCCCAATTGTTATGATGCGGACCCGGTAGGATTCGAAACAATTCGCGCTGGGAATTTTGTTGGAAGCATTCGCGAGGGGGGTGTAGTCAATCATAAAAAAATCCATCTTTCCCCGCATGGAAACGGAACGCATACAGAATGCTACGCACACATTGTAGATTCGCCCGATACCATCAACACCTGCTTAACTGATTTTCATTTTGTTGCTGAATTAATCACGGTTGCCCCAAAACCTACGACCACCGGTGATTTAATAGTTACGCTTGATTCGTTGCAAGAAAAAATCCAAAAAGAAATTCCGGAAGCATTGGTTGTTCGAACGCTTCCAAACTCAATTGAAAAGAAGACCAAAAACCATACAGGAAGCAATCCTCCCTATTTCGAAAAAGAAGCATTGGCGTGGATGGCCCAATCAGGAATTATCCATTTGCTCACAGACCTGCCAAGTGTCGACAAAGAAATAGATGGTGGTGAATTAGCCGCGCACCATGCATTCTGGAATACTGCTTCCAAGCCAAGAAAAAATGCGACCATCACGGAGCTTGTCTTTATCGATAATAAAATTGAAGATGGCCGCTACCTTCTCAACCTCCAGATTATTAGCCTTGAATTAGATGCCAGTCCGAGTAAACCCATACTATACAAACTCACAGAAGTTTTGTAATTTTCGGCCACCCAAATTATGATCGCATCGCAAAACCGTATGAAGACATCCGAAGAAAAGAAAGTATTTATGCTATTGAAATCGGTGATCTTCTATTACCATGGATTGGATGAACTTGAAAAGCAAGACCTCAATAAAACTGCTGATGAATTGGGTGCACACGAGGAATACCACTGGGCAATTGATTTTATCTCTGCGGATTTTGTTACCGCTTTTGATCGTGCGCGCGAATACCTTAACGAACACATCGGGGACTACACGAAAGAAAGCAGGATTGAATTAATCAATATGGTGTGGAAGGCCAACAACCTAAAAGGATATGTTACCGAAATGGAAGCCACCGCCATGCTGAAGCTTGCAAAAGATTGGAACGTACAAAAAGAATTGATTGAGTTGGTATTAAAGTAAGGTTTTACAAACTCATCATGTCTTTGAATTTCGCGGCTTGCCTGCGGCTTACTTCAACTTTATCCCCACCTTTAAGTTTCACCATCAACCCACCATTAAACCAGGGTTCAATACTTTCCACCCAGCTTAGGTTGATAATATGTTTGCGGCTTGCCCTGAAAAAAGCACGTTCGTCAAGTTTTTCATCCAACGCATTTAATGATTTATGGATCATCGGGCGATTGGAATCGAAATAAACCTTTATATAGTTTCCATCGGATTCGAACAAGCGAATGTTGCTCAACCCAACAAACCAGCAACGGTCGCCATCCTTTACAAATACCTGATCATCCAATCCCAGTTTTTTTTCACTTCCGCTGCTGGAAGAATTTTTGGCCCGGACCTTATCCGCCAATTTTGCAGTGGTTTCAGCGAGGCGTTCCGCTTGAATAGGTTTCATCAGATAATCCAGTGCGTTTACCTCAAATGCCTTGATGGCAAATTCATCGTATGCGGTAGTAAACACAACAAGCGGGACGTAATCCAGCATTTCCAATAATTCAAATCCGGTTTTGCCCGGCATTTGAATGTCCAGGAAAAGTATATCGGGGTTTAACTCATTCACCAGTTGGTTGGCTTCCTCGGCATTGGCCGCCTCTCCAATCACCTCCACCAACGGATGTTCTTCCAATAACTTGATCAACTCCTTGCGCGCGAGGCGCTCATCATCAACGATTAATGCTCTCATAAGAACTTGCTTGCGGTAAAATTATTTCTGTTAGTACAAAGTTATCTTTTTCATTCACAATTCGGAAGGAGGCCCGATTACCATATAATAGTTTTAAGCGTTGTTGCGTGTTTTTAAGGCCCAACCCCTTCGTACTGCGTTTTACGCCATTTACCATGTGGCCGCTGTTGCGGATATGGATTTTCAACTGGTCGTTTTGCGTGTAGGTTTTTACCTGGATCAACCCCCCTTTCGTAAGCTTGGAAATGCCGTGTTTGATCCCATTCTCAACAATGGTTTGGATCATCAACGGTGGAACAAAATAGTGAGAGGATTCCGGGTGAATATCGAATTCAATTTTCAGGCGCTCTTCAAAACGGATACTTTCCAACCCCAGATAATCTTTGACCACCCGAAGTTCATCATCAAATTTTGTCAGCCCCTTTTTACCTTGCGATAACGAGCTTCGCAATAGGTTTGCCAATTGGTTGATCGCTTCTTTTGATTTTGGCGGGTTCTCATCGATCAATGCGCGAATACTATTCAATGCATTGAAAATAAAATGCGGGTTCAGTTGGGACCGCAGGTTATTCAATTCTATTTGAACCATTGAGGCTTCGTATTTCAAAGAAGCGTTATACCGCTCGAAATAATGATAGGTGAAGTATAGAACAGACCAAACGAAAAAAATAATTGCATACAGAAAAGCTTGCCCTGAAATTTGCTCAAGGCTAAATGCAACCTTCGTATCAAAGGTCAACCCCAACCCAAGGCTCAAAGGTATTTTTAAGAAATAAACTATCAAGCCAAGGAAAAAAACACTGGCAACAATTCTCGGGATGAGCCGCGACATGTTGAGCGACAACCATTTCCAATGCACCAATAAGTCACGGAACAAATGCGTAACCAACAAACACAACAAAGCATCTATCAATAAAAAAGTTATCCTTTTGGGACTGACATTACCAGTGGCTACAAGCCCAAAAATAATTTGAAGAAAGGCATAGAGCATCCATCCCCCAATTTGCAACATCCAATATAGCCGGTGTTTGGTAACCATGAACCACCAATACTAGTAAATAAAAAATTAGTTCGCTGTTGCTTTTACTTGAATGGATTCCAGCTTACACGAAAGCCCCTATAACTTGAATTGGAGCAAGTACAAGAACAGAATCCCTGCGGCAATAATCAATGCCCAGGTAATCAAAACCAGCAGCTTCTTATACGCTATCAGCCTGGGCTCGGCTGTTGCTGCATTGAAAACGAACGAAAGGCCGGCCACTAAATAAAGTGAGGACTCCAAATAATCATTGTTTTTAAAAATCTGGTATCCGCCAAATGCGATAAAGATCAAACCGAATAAATATTGTCTGTTGATAGCACTCATTTCGTTTTTCGACCAAAGATAATGGCTAATTCAATTCTGCGAGCAGAAATTTGCCGGTATAACTTGCCTTTACTTTTGCAATGTTTTCAGGTGTTCCGCTGGCGATGATCATCCCCCCTTTTTCTCCTCCCTCTGGACCAAGATCAACAACATAATCTGCTGATTTGATTACATCCATATTGTGTTCAATCACCAGAACTGTATTGCCTTTGTCCACCAACTTCTGCAATACATCGAGCAAATGACTGATGTCTTGAAAATGCAAACCTGTTGTAGGTTCATCAAGGATATAAAAAGTTTTTCCGGTATCGCGTTTCGAAAGCTCCGTTGCGAGTTTTACACGTTGCGCTTCACCACCCGATAAAGTTGTAGCATGTTGGCCTAACGAAATATAGCCCAGCCCAACTTCATTCAACGTTTCAATCTTTCTTAAAATCCGGGGTTGGTTTTCAAAAAAAGCAACGGCTTCTTCAACGGTCATGGCCAATACATCTGCAATTGATTTTCCTTTAAACCGTACTTCAAGCGTTTCGCGGTTGTAGCGTTTTGCTTTACACGTTTCGCACGGGATATGGATGTCGGGCAAGAATTCCATTTCAATCAAACGCAACCCGGCACCTTCACACGTTTCACATCTACCACCTTTTACATTGAATGAAAACCTCCCGGGTTTGTATCCCCTGATTTTTGATTCGGGAAGTTGCGCAAACAGGTCACGGATTTCCGTAAAGACACCTGTGTATGTTGCAGGGTTGGACCGTGGCGTCCTGCCAATAGGCGACTGATCAACCTCAATTACTTTGTCTATGTTTTCTAAACCGGTAATGCTTTTGTAGGGCATCGGTTCTGTTCGTGAACGATAACAGTGTTTGTTTAAAATCGGGAACAACGTTTCATGGATCAAGGTTGACTTCCCACTTCCTGAAACCCCGGTGATGCAGGTGAACACCCCCATCGGAATAGTAAGTGTCACATTCTTTAAATTATTGCCCGTTGCATTTTTGAGTACCAACTTTTCCCCTGTTCCTTTTCTTCTTTCTTTGGAATACGCAATTCCCAACTTTCCATTTAGGTATTGTGCCGTTAGCCCTTTGTCTTTTAAAAAATCCCTGGGGATACCTTCGGCCACCACTTGCCCACCATGCCGCCCGGCACCCGGGCCGATATCCAGAATGTAATCCGATTCGATCATCATTTCTTTATCATGCTCCACTACGATCACCGAGTTGCCAAGATCACGAAGGTCTTTCAATGCTTTGATCAGTTTCACATTGTCGCGTGCATGCAAACCAATGCTCGGCTCATCCAGAATGTACAACACGCCAACGAGTTGTGTGCCGATTTGTGTAGCCAACCGAATGCGTTGTGCTTCCCCTCCACTTAATGTTTTGAGTGGACGATTAAGGTGCAAATAATCAAGCCCGACATCCAACAAGAAATTAATGCGCTTCCGGATCTCTTTCAAAACTTCAGCAGCAATGCGGTTTTGTTTTTCATTGAGCCGCTCTTCAAGTCCTGCAAACCACTGGTTAAGTTGTTTGATGTCGAGCCGTGCAAGGTCGGCAATGTTCATTTTGTCGATCTTAAAATGCAGCGATTCTTTTTTTAACCGGGCGCCACCACACGCGTCACAGGTTTTAATGATCATGAAATCCGTTACCCATTTACGTATCGCTTCTGAACCTTCGTCTTTTTGCTTTTGCAGGAAGTTGATAATGCCTTCAAACTTGGTATTCCACTCTGTGCCCGGGTATTTTACCGAACTTACAGCCACCTGTTCATCATCCCCATATAAAAGTATATGCAATGTTTTTTCGGGAATGTTTTTGATCGGGGTGGTGAGTGAAAGTTTGTTCCTTTTTAAAATCGCCTGGATTTTTTTGAAGATCCAGATGTCACGGTATTCGCCTAATGGCAAAATGCCTCCACGACTAATACTCAACTCCTTATCAGGAATGACAGATTCTTCAGTAATCTCTTCTGTTTGTCCAAGCCCGTTGCAAACCGGGCACGCGCCATACGGTGAGTTAAAAGAAAAATTGTTGGGAGCAGGTTCATCATACGACAACCCTGTTTTTGGATCCATCAATGTTTTTGAAAAATGGTGTACATCGCCACTTTCGGTCAGCGCCATCATTACACCTTTACCTTCCTTTAATGCTTTCGCTACGGATTGCCCAATACGATAGCGGTCTTTTTCATTCGCCACAATGCGATCTATCACCACTTCTATGTCATGGATTTTGTAGCGGTCAACCTGCATTTTCGGTTTGATTTCCAGCAGCTCGCCATCCACGCGCACTTTTGTAAACCCGGATTTCCTGATCTGGACAAACAACTCGCGATAATGCCCTTTTCTTCCTTTGATAACAGGCGCAAGCAAGGTTAATTTCTGTTCCTTGAAATTTGAAAGGATGGCATCCAAAATCTGGTCTTCCGATTGGCGTACCATTCGTTCACCCGAAAGGTAAGAGAACGCTTCCCCGGCACGCGCAAATAACAAGCGCATGAAGTCGTAGATTTCAGTAATCGTGCCCACGGTAGACCTTGGATTTCGGGAAGTGGTTTTCTGTTCAATCGAAATCACCGGGCTCAACCCGTTGATTTTGTCAACATTCGGGCGCTCCAGATTCCCAATGAAACTTCGGGCATAGGCCGAGAAGCTTTCCATATACCTGCGCTGCCCTTCGGCATATATCGTATCAAAAGCCAATGATGACTTCCCGCTACCACTAATCCCCGTTATTACAATCAGTTGGTTGCGCGGGAACGAAACGGAGATATTTTTAAGATTATGTTCACGGGCGCCGATGACTTCGATAAAGTCGTGGCTGGTGGCATCCGGTTTTTTCTTCTTTCTAGTGGTTGAGGGCATTTACTTTGCGTGGATCAAAAATGAATACAAAAATGGGCAAGTAAATGTTCTTACCAAATTTGAAATAGGCTATAATATTTTTGAGGATTCAAAATACACACCCAAGACTCAACGCTTACTCGCCAATCAGACAGTGCTACTCCCTGGGCTTGTGCTGATAACATTTACCGCTTTTATCGGCAGTCATTCGTTTGCATTGGTTCCCTTCAACGGTTTTCCCTGTACACTGTTTGGTCTTGACTTTAAAATGTTCTTGTGGTTTACAAACGGAACAAGGTGTCTTTTTTGCTTTTTCTGCATCTTTCAACTTCATATCCTTGGCATCACCAGAAAGATGGCAATCGGCAGTGTGGTATTTTTCGCCTTTCTCAGATGCATAAACCGTTTGGCCAAAACTTTTGATGGAAGCACCAACAACAAATAGGATGGCCAGAAACAAAACCTTCTTCATAATATTTGCTTTACTGAATATGCTCAAGGTGCAAAATTTGCCTGTAATAAAAAACCCAGATAATCCTATTGGCAACCTGAAGATACGGCTGTGGGGCACAAGCCAGGGAAGGAAATGAAATAGTGTATGCCGATGGTCCTGACTCAAGGGTGTATACATAAAACATCTGACCAGGATTGGTTTACAAAAAAGCCCGACAATTTCTCATCAGGCTTGTACCCGGGGGAACCACGACTATTACTGGCCATCCCGATTGAAAATCGGGACGTGGCTACCAATTCCTAACGGCCAATCAGTTTTAAAATATAAAGCCTGCTCTTTTTGGATTTAATTTCACGCTCTCGCCTGATGGCTTCGATCTCCGTAGGAAATTCCTCGGTATATATTTTTTTCCAAGGGCGATACGGTCTTGTGGATTTTACTTTTCCGGAATTGTGTTCAACTAACCTTCGATCTGGAGATTCACTGTATCCGATGTAAAATCGACCTGAGGGTTCTGATTCGAGGATGTATACATAAAACATAGTCATCTTTATTTAAATAACTGCTAAACGAAAAGCCTGATAGTCAATCATAAGGTTTGTACTCCAAAGACGGGACTTGAACCCGCACGACCATTACTGGCCATCCCGATCTTTCAATCGGGACGTGGCTACCAATTTCCACCACCAAATTGAAAACTTAAAATATAAAAGCCCGACAATTTCTTGTCAGGCTTGTACCCGGGGGAACCACGACTATTACTAGCCATCCCGATTGAAAATCGGGACGTGGCTACCAATTCCACCACCCAACTGAAAACTAAAACTATAAAAAAGCCTGACGATTGCTCATCAGGCTTTGTACCCGGGGCGGGACTTGAACCCGCACGACTATTACTAGCCACAGGATTTTAAGTCCTGCGTGTCTACCAATTCCACCACCCGGGCATTTAATTGCTTGTGTGGCAACCTATAATTTTAAAGAACGAACCCGATTGGCAATTAATAGCCATCCCGATTGAAGATCGGGACGTGTCTACCAATTCCACCACCCGGGCAAAAAGATCAAAAAAAGATGCCGCTTGCGCGGCATTCTTAATTTTTGAGCGGGAAACGAGACTCGAACTCGCGACCCCGACCTTGGCAAGGTCGTGCT
>CAYNOT010000008.1:0-211912 GCA_964398945.1 uncultured Roseivirgaceae bacterium
AAACCGGATAAGTGAATTGATACCTGGCAAGATGTAGTTTATCGGACGGTTACAATGTAAGGACTATATAATTCCGAGTAGTTTAAGCGATGTTTTCTTGCTTAAATCATTTTTACTTATCGTAATACACAGTTGCTTACTGATATCAAGATAAGCATTACGAAGGTGCTTTGATTTGAATGGTGACTGCTGGTGGATAATCCTTAAATGAGCTTCTCGATCATTTAAGAATTTCAAAAAATCTAACCATGCAATTAGATGAAGAGTGCCAATTACTTTAATGTAAGGATCAGCTTTTTTTAAACCCTTTATAAATTTCAGATCGTCAGAGATCACAAAAAATGAGTTGATTTTTTTATGTTGGGCAACGGCTTCAGCTTCACCAATATCAATACCCTTTACGGTTTTTAGTACCGCTAAAGAAATGGTGTCATATTGATTGCAGATTGAGAGGAATCCCCCATTAAGCCGCATGCTTTTTGAAATTTCAAGCCTAGTGGGGTCATGCAAGACTGCAATTTCGTTTTCATACTCCTCTTTGATTTTCAGAGGAATGTGAATTCTGCTGAATAAGTTTCTTAGACTATTGAAAATAGAAAGGTCATTTAGATGAGTTAACGTGACAAGGGTAGAGTTGTCAATTACACAAATCCTATACATTTTTTTTCAATTTCTTTCTGGTTGTCTTTTTCTTAGCGGGTGACTTTTTCTTTGGAATGGACTTTTTTCTTGGTTTTTTAGGCTCGACTCTAAAAGCCTCGGATAGTGCAAAAAGTCCAACTCCAATTAATAAGATTCCACTTAAAGTAGAAAGGAAGCTTTCATCGGTTTTGGCTTTTAGGGATTTTATTTTATCCGCTATTGACGTAACTATTGTCAATGCATCCTCTGTTGTGTCAATATAGACTTCGGTACAATTTTCAGCACCTGTCAAATTTCTTCCTGTTCTAGTATCATAGATTACCAGAATTTTTGTCTTATCCTTATGTTTAGAGAATGCGATATTTATTTCCTCTTGTACCACTTCACTTAGGCTTTCGGTTGAGAAAAGAATAAAAAAATCGGATATTAAAATCCTTCCCTTTGTTTCAAGTGAAATAACTTGTGAATTGAAAGTTCTATCGGGTAATATCATATTGTATCCATGAACTGCTCCAATTGTATGAAGTCTTAATGCAAGCGTTTGCTCAACTTCGGAATAAGGGTTATAGGATAGAAAAACTGTGGGAAGGTTGGTCATAGATTTTCTCGGGTTTTAATTGTACAACAGTATTTCATTAACAAAGATAGATTATTCTAGTTTATAAAATTATGTGCTTCCCAAAACGGTAAATTTGAAATGCACCCCCCAAAACAGAGGAATGAGGTTCTGGCTACTGCTAATTTCACCTGCTTTCATTACACTTTCGTGGAATTCGCTTACTTTTGCGCCCATTAAAAGACAATTATTAGCAGATGAAAAAAATCATTGAATCCAGAAAGCTGTTGGGAGTGGAGAAGGAAGTGACACTGGCCGAGCTAAAAGCCCTATACCGCTCGTTAATGAAGGATTGGCATCCTGATAAGTTTGCTGGAAACGAAGCTGCCAAATTGGAAGCGGAGGAAAAGAGCAAGGAGTTTATTGAAGCCTATCATCTTCTGGTGAGTATTTCCCCGGAAACGCATGCCCTTCAGGTAGAGCAGTACACAGAAGCGATAACCACCTCCCGGATTATTGATTTCCGTTACAAGAACCAAACACTTGAAATCGGTTTTGCTGATGGAAGCAGTTATGAATATTTTGGGATACCACGGAATACGTACCTCAAACTAGTCAATTCAGATACACCCGATCGGTTTGCACGCAGGCATATCTATCATTCTTTTATTTACAGAAAAGCCAGCAAGGCAATGGCGGCTGCTTAATTCTTCCTGAAGACATACCCAAACCCAATACGAACGGAAAACTGAAGGTCGAAATAAAAATCGGCCATCGCTTCAAGTCGTACTTTCTCACCGATCGGTTTTGTCCAGCCTGCACCGAGCGATAAATCATTTACACCGATGAGGCCCCGCGCGCGAAGAAACAATTCATTTACCGGATAATATCTTCCGCCAATTACAAAACTCAGTTGGTCATCTGTCCAAACTTCAAGTCCGGCTGTGGCGGTAAAATCTTTTGTGATAAAATAATTCAGCTCACCACCAATTTGTGCTTTATCGAAAAAGGAATTGTAATCGGTTTTGATCAAGTCAAAGCCACCACCCACCATCACGTCATTGGCGATTTGGGCATGACTAAAAAATGCAGTTGCTACCAATAGATAAAAGAGGATAATTTTTTTCATTTTAAGGAGGATATGATCTCAAAGATAAAACATCTTCAGAAAAAGCATTTTACTTTCTTTCTTCAATTAATTTTTTAATGGCGAGGTATTCATCGCGTAAGCGCGCGGCTTCCATGAATTCTAAATCTTTCGCAGCTTTTTCCATTTGCTTTCTTGTGTTTTCTGCCATCTTGGTTAGTTGATCTTTGTTCAGGTACGCTGTTACCGGATCCGCTGCAAGTGAAACGTCTTCCGGTTCCACATAGTATTTCTTTTTCGCTTTTTTGGAATCAGCAACTGAAGTTTGTCCCATAATGGCTTCGCGCGATTTTAAAACCGTAGTAGGGGTGATGCCATGTTTTTTGTTGTACTCCGTTTGCACCATGCGCCTGCGGTTGGTTTCATCAATGGCCAATTGCATCGATTCGGTAATCTTATCGGCATACATGATCACTTTTCCATTTGCATTTCGTGCGGCACGGCCGATAGTTTGTACGAGCGAACGTTGGTTTCTTAAAAAGCCTTCTTTGTCAGCATCGATAATCGCCACCAACGAAACTTCCGGCAGGTCAAGGCCTTCGCGCAATAAGTTTACACCCACCAACACATCATAAACACCTAAGCGTAATTCGCGCAAGATCTCAACGCGGTCAAGGGTATCCACTTCGGAGTGGATGTACCTGCATTTTACTGAAGCACGTTCCAGGTATTTTGTCAGCTCTTCTGCCATTCGTTTGGTAAGGGTAGTGATCAAGACCCGTTCCTTTACTTTTACGCGCTCATCAATCTCCTCTAACAGATCATCAATTTGATTTTTACTGGGCCGCACATCAATTTCAGGATCCAATAATCCGGTCGGGCGAATCAATTGCTCGACTACTACACCTTCCGATTTTCGAAGTTCATATTCGGAAGGAGTGGCGCTTACATAAATAATCTGATTGACCAGTGATTCGAATTCATTGAACGTTAGCGGACGGTTATCAAGCGCGGAGGGCAACCGAAAACCATAATCCACAAGGTTGACTTTTCGGGAGCGATCACCGCCCCACATGGCGCGTATTTGCGGAATGGTCACATGGCTTTCATCGATTACAATTAAAAAGTCATCGGGAAAATAATCAATAAGGCAAAAGGGCCTTCCTCCCGGTTGTCTTCTATCAAAGTAGCGCGAATAGTTTTCGATGCCCGAGCAATACCCGAGTTCGCGCATCATCTCGATATCAAATTCAGTTCGTTCTTTTATGCGCTTGGCTTCAAGGTGTCTTTTCTCTGCTTCAAACATGTGGATCTGTTGAACGAGATCATCCTGGATTTCATGGATGGTGCGTTGCAAGGCATCTTTTCCGGTAACGAAAAGATTTCCCGGGAAAATTGTGATCCCCTTTTCATCACTTAATTTTTTTCCGGTGACGGGGTCTATGGTTTGGATCGATTCAATTTCATCCCCCCAGAAATAAATGCGAACAGCATGATCAGCGTATGCAAGAAAAACATCCACGGTATCGCCTTTTACCCTGAAGGTCCCGCGTTTGAATTCGGCTTCTGTGCGGTTGTATAAAATATCCACCAGCGCGAACAATAATTTGTTTCGTGCGATGGATTCGCCAACACTTAAACGGACTACACTGTTGGCAAAGTCATCGGGGTTTCCAATCCCATAGATACACGAGACAGAAGCAATTACAATAATATCCCTGCGGCCCGTCATCAAGGATGAAGAAGCACGAAGCCGCAGTTTTTCGATTTCTTCATTGATCGAAAGGTCTTTTTCGATATATAAATTGGAGGAAGGAATGAATGCTTCGGGTTGATAGTAGTCGTAGTAGGAGATGAAGTACTCGACAGCGTTGGTTGGAAAAAATTCTTTAAACTCCCCGTACAATTGTGCAGCCAATGTTTTGTTGTGGCAGAGTACCAACGTAGGCTTTTGTACCTGATCGATAACGTTGGCGATCGTGAAGGTTTTGCCCGAACCTGTTACGCCCAACAAGGTTTGATGCACATCGCCCTGTCGGATACTTTCCACTAGTTGTTCAATGGCCTTGGGTTGATCCCCCGTTGGTTCGTATTCGCTCGTCAGTTCAAAATCCATTCTTGAAAAGTAGGGAGTTTGATTGTGAATTAGAAATTGATTTTAAGAAATAATGATAGTCCGCAAAGATACCCAAACCGCCCGTGACCACTATGCCTACTAAGGCAAAGGAATTCTTTTGCGAGTTACTTATGCTTTATAATCCCCGTAGGTGATTACTGTTTGTGGCAAGATAATTTTTTCATCCTAGCCCTGAAGGAGCGGCCTGTCTTATGCAAAAAACAACACTTATTGGATTGCTCCGTTTAATGGTTCCAGATTTCCCAGGATTTCTCCGCCTGGATGTGAAGCATTTCCAGTCCGTTCTTGATCATTGCCCCACGCATTTCAGCTTTTTGTAGAAAAAGGGTTCGTGCAGGATTATAAATCAAATCGTATACATAATGCGCATCCGTCAACTGGGTATAGTCGATAGGGGCCAAGGCTTCAGTATTGGGGTGCATGCCCAACGGTGTGGTGTTCACGATTAAATGTGCCTTTGCGATGGCTTCCGGTTTTGCGTTTAACTCATCGTATGTTAGGTCACCTTTGCCTTTGCTTCGTGAAACTGTTTTGAAGGGGATTTTTAATTCGGTCAGAGATTCCTGGATTGCTTTGGAAGCCCCACCTGTTCCTAAAACCAGTGCCTTGATTTTCGTTTTTTCCGGAAGCCATTTTTGAAGGGTTTCGCTGAAGGCTGCTGAATCGGTATTGTATCCAATCGTCTTTCCGTCTTTTACTTTGATAACATTTACGGCCCCGATCCTTTTTGCCACCGGGTCAATTTCATCCAAAAATTGAATGATGGATTCCTTGTAGGGTAAGGTAACATTTAAGCCGCTTAATCCTGCTGTCTCCTTGAATAGGTCCTGGATCGCTTCGATTTTCTCAAGTGGGAAGAGTTGATAAGTGTGGTCCCGTAGTCCTTCCCTAAAAAATTTTTCTTCAAAGTATGTTTTCGAGAACGAATGGCTAACGGTTAGCCCTATAAGTCCAAATGTTTTTTCCATAATTTAATTTTTTGGTTTTAGCCTGCTCGCTACTTTCTCCATAATCACAACCAATAAAATACCCAATGCCATCATCAATATAGCCTGAAACACCAAAGGGTCTTGATTCACTTTTTCCAGGTATGTGCCAGGTAAGATACTCCTGTCAAAGGCCGGAATTTGTTCCCCATGGGAATTCAAACGGTACGAGATCACTTCTTTCCATGGCCAGACTTTGTTGAGCGATCCAAGCATAAACCCGGCAAGCATTGCAACCGTAATGGTATGGTGTTTTTTCAATATCCAGCTCAATGCCCTTGAAAAAGACAGAAGGCCTGATACACATCCCAGTATGAAGACAAGGATAACCGGGATGTTCATTTGAACGAGCGCGTTTACTACAAACTCATATTTTCCAAGCAACAACAATATGAACGCACCTGAAATCCCCGGAAGGACCATGGCGCAAATGGCCAATACCCCGGCAATAAAAATAAACCAAAGTGCTTCGGGTGTTTGGCTTGGTGTTAAAACCGTTAGGAAGTAAGATGCCACAACACCAATCAAAAGCGAGATGAAAGCAGCAAGGTTCCATTTTTTGATTTCACGCAACACAAGTGGTACGGAGATTAAAACCAACCCAAAAAAGAACGACCATATTTGTATCGGATGGCTTTCCAGTAGTGATGTCACCAATTTGGCCAGTGAAAGGATGCTGGTGACGATCCCTAAAAGAAGCACCAGTAGAAAATTCCCATTGATGCTTTTCCAAAATGCGGCTAGTTCAAATCGGAACAACAACTGAATTGCTGCTTTGTCAATCGATTTGATTGATGCCAACAACTCCTCATAGATGCCGGTGACAAATGCGATGGTCCCACCGGAAACACCGGGCACTACATCAGCGGCCCCCATTCCTATACCTTTTAGGTAGAGGAGAATATAGTCCTTTAGTCGTCTCAAAAGTAAGTTTGTTAGTCGTTGTAGAAAGGAGGTGTCTTACTTCCGGCTTTCTCAATCCCCAGAAAATGTAAGAACGTGTCACCTCGTAAACCAAGGCGAATTGTTTCTAAAGGAATGACTTCATTGGGCGAAATGTTCCCTAAATTCACATTCGCCCCAAGTAGTTTGATAAACCAAACCTGCTGCGCTTTTTGTGGCGCTTCCCAAATAATTTTTTCGAAGGGTATTTTCGTTAGGATTTCCTGAACAAGTCCTGACCGGACTTCACCAGTTGATCTGAACAAACCAACATTCCCTCCTTCACGGGCTTCTCCGATTACTTTCCAAGCACCTGCATCAAGTTCTTTTTGCATCAACTCAATCCATTGATAGGGAGGAATAATTTTTTCTGCATCTTTTGATCCTACTTCCGACAAAACCGTTACCTGTTCTGAAAGCTTGGCGATATAGTCACATTTCTTGTCGTGGTCCAATTCAATTGAGCCATCCGAAACTTCTGCGAAAGGCATGTCATATTTGTCGAGTACTTTACGGTAATCATCAAATTGGTTTCGGATTACAAATGCTTCGAACAATGTTCCTCCAAAGTAGGTTGGTATCCCGGCATCTTTATAGACTTTCAGTTTGTCTTTCAACTTTGGTGTAACGTAGGAAGTTGCCCATCCCAGTTTTACAATATCCACATGGTCTGCGCATATTTCCACAAAATCTTCAGCTTCACGCGCGCTCAAGCCTTTATCCATTGCCATTGTAAAGCCATATTGTCTGTTCGGCTTTTTTGTTCGCTCAGGAAGATTGTTCAATTCGTAATTCATTTCTTACTTGTTAATTTTTAGATGTGAAGGAGGAATGTTCTTTCGGTTCGTTTTTACGATTGCACGAACCTATGATCATTTGTTTTCTTTTCTAAATTGTTCGATAATTTTGTAAAGGGCTTTTTGCGTTTCTAGTTTTGGAAAAAAATCAAATAAGACCTGGTGTCCATCAAAATCCAAAATTAGGGCATTTTCCAAATAATTAAAGGCTTCCTTGTATCTTCCTCCTTCAATCAGGTAAGCGGTCATCCGATAAAAGAATTCGGGGTCATCGGGGTTGTCTTCAAATCCTGAACTCAGGATTTCAATCGCCTTCTCATAACTACCTTGTTCAAAAAATATGTATGACCAGTTCAGGAATATCTCCTTATCCGTGGGGTCTAGCTTTGCTGCCTCGTCATACGCATCCAAACTGGAGATGGTATTTCCTATTTTGTACTCAGCATGTGCTACAGACTTCCAATACTCTGCGTTTTCGGTATGGAGTTTTAAAGCTTTATTAAAAAAGTGCAATGCCTGATACCACTTTTCCTGCTTCTCAAGGCAGTTGCCCGCACCATACCATGCTTCATCATAAAGATTGTCAAGCTTGGCTGCTTTTTGATAGTACTTCAACCCCAATTCATATTGCTCCAGGCTTTCGTACGCGCAAGCGATTGAAAAATAAACTTCAGCACTTGGCCCTTCCAGATCAATTGTCTTCTTAAAAGAGTCTAGTGCCTTTGTATATTGATTGAGGTTCATGTAGCTATTTCCCGTATTGAAATATGCTGATGCAAAGGTGCCATCAATGGTAATGGCGTAATCGTATGCTTTTAATGCATCCTCAAATTTTTCGAGCTTGTTGTAAACAATACCGAGATTATACCATGCGGCTGATGAATACGGATCGGCATCAATAAATTGTTTGTAGTAGGATATGCTGCTTTCGAGTTGACCGCTTACATCCAGGCAATAGGCCAATTCGTAGAGCGACCCTTCATGATTGATGTTTTCTTCTATTGAATTTTTGTACGCTTCGATTGCCTGCTCATAGTCTTCCATACTTTGATAGGCCAGGCCCATGTTATAGTAGACTTCATCTTTATCTTCGGCCAAATCCAATGCTTGCGCATAGTTTTCAATGGCGAGTTCAAAATTTCCTTGTAAGGAAAGGATGGATCCTTTGGTAAGAAAAATTTCAGGATCGTTGGGCTGTAAATTGTGGGCTTGCTCAAGCAGGTCCAGTGCCAGGTCATATTCTTCCAAATTGGAAAGGATCTGGGCCTTTAAGGTGATGATTTCAATTGAAAACGGATATTGTTGGATGGCTTCATTGACTGCCTTGAGGGCTCTTTTGTATTTCGCCCGGATAAGGTAGTATTCGATTATCTGTTCATAGGCATCGATATCGAAAAATCCTGCTTTCCTTGTTCGGAGGTAATCCTCAAAGCGTTTTATTAACTCGTTCTCCTCTTCTCTCTTCCGATATTCTCTCGCCATGTAGTAAAGGTTTTTCTAAAGTAGATAAATCCTGCGTAAAGCTAAATATTACCTTTTTATTTTTTACGACTCATTTTTGTTATATAGTACGTGCTGCACCATTCCAATGTCATTTCAATCGTTTGAAATTCAAAATTCAGGCGATCAATAATCTTCCGATTATCATAAATAAAGCTCTTTCCAGCCATCCTGGCGGTTTCCCGGGTAATCAAAGGGGTGGATCCGGTAAGGACCGACCGCGCGTCTTCCAGGGTTGCCAATATTTTTAAGATGGTCTTATTGATTTTGATCGTAGGCGGTCTCTTGTTGAGTGATTTACCTAGTTTTTGAAAGAAATCGAGATATCCAATATGGCCGGCACTTACTACAAATCGTTCCCCCTCGATGCTTGAGGTCAACAATTGATAGACAATTTTGGCAGCATCGCGGGCATCTACATAGTTCATCGTGCCATCAATATAAAAGCGCTTTTGGTTGCCTACATATTTAAAGAGTTGTGAACTGCTCTTGTCCCAGTCGCCCGGGCCAAGGATTACCGTTGGGTTGATCATCACCGTGCTCAAGCCTTCCTCCTGTCCACGGAATACTTCCAGTTCTGCCAGGTATTTTGATTCGGCATAAATACTATTCAGTGGGCTGGATGTCCAGGTATTTTTTTCATTGATGATGTTTTTGTTGGTGGGTCTGCCGAGTGCCGCAATCGAACTGATGTGCAAAAGCCTTTTGATTCCTAATGCTAAGCAGGTGTCGACAACATTTTTGGTGCCCGTAACATTGATGTCGAATATTTTTTGGCGTTCGCTTCTTTTGAAAGATACAGAAGCCGCAGCGTGGACCACCGCATCGACTCCCTTAAAACTTTCCAGCAGTGAAATTTCATCGGTAACATCGCCTTCCCGCCATTCGATTTTATCCGTGATGTCGGCCAATAAGGATACATCACTGTTTTTTCTTTTTAACGCAACAACCTGTTCACCATTGTTTAAAAGGGTGCGAACGATTTGGTTCCCTAGCAATCCATTGGCACCCGTAACTGCGATGATCATTTTTAAAGTGTATTATTTAGTAGCGGCAAAGATAATGCTTTCTTGTAAGCCTTTGATTTTTGTGCCTCTCGAACAAGGTTTATATGTTGAAGATGATGACAATCGCTTCCCAGCAGGTGCACCATCCCTCTATCAATCAATTTGTGTACAGTTTGCTGTATGCTCTTTGAGTAATGCCCGGTGATGGAATTGATATTGATTTGAAAATAAACCCCCCGGTCTAAAAAATCCTGGGCTTTCCCGAAATTGTTTTGCAGATAAATGTAACGCTCTGGATGAGCCAGCACAGGCTGATATCCTTTTGTGTTGGCCAGGAATATAAACTCTTTTAAGATGAGTGGTTCGGACAGGAAGTTGGTCTCAAAGAGAAGCAGGTTTTTTCCAAAAGTCAAAAGCGGCTCATCATTGTTCAAGTTATTCATTAACTCTTCATCGAGGTAGTATTCAGCGGCAGCTTCTATGGGAATATGGATGTTCTTTGATTTCAGATATTCATTTAGCTCGCGTAGCTTCGAAAGAATTCCTGCGGAAGTATTCCTGTAGGCATCACTCATTACGTGCGGAGTGGTGATCAATTTTTTGTAGCCCAGATCAATAAAGTTGAGGATAATTTCTTCGGCCTGCTCAAAGGATTCAACACCATCGTCAAGATTTGGCAACAAGTGTGAATGGATGTCAACGGTGATCGGTTCTACATCCGGGTTTTGTTCTTTTGATTTGAACCAGTTTAGCACTATTTTTTAAATAATGACTTTAAGCTAAAGGTACTCTTCTCATTGTCTTCATAATACCCATATCCATATTTCTCTTTTGAGGAAGGCATGGCGTTAAGAACAGAAGTGATGTTTTTGAAGTTGTTCATGTTAATGATCCGCTTTAGGTTCATTAAGAAATCACGTTTGGAATAATTTGCCCGGAACACATAAATAGAAATGTCTGCACGTTTCATGGCCATAATACCATCGGTAACAAGCCCAACGGGAGGGGTATCAAGGATGATGCAATCATACTGTTTTTTCATCTCTTCCAGCATTTCTGAAAATTCACCATTCAATAAAAGCTCAGAGGGGTTGGGAGGGTGCGGCCCTGAAGGAATATAATCGAATCCTTCCAGAAAGGTTTTGTAGACACAATCTTGCCATTTGTGTTTCTTAATAAGGATGGTGCTCATTCCTTTGGTACGATCTGTTTCTGATGTTGGGGTACTGCTTTTTGGTTTGCGCATGTCTACATCCAACATGATTACTTTCTTTTTTGAAAGGGCGATCACACCTCCGAGGTTCATTGCAATAAAAGATTTTCCTTCTCCGCTTACCGTGGAAGATATTGCAATGACCTTGTTGGCGGAATTGATTTTGAAAAAATCGAGATTGGTGCGCAGGGTGCGCACAGCTTCGCTCACCATCGACTTTGGATGATCAACAATGTGCAACCCTGATCCTTCACCATACTTTGAAACAGGGACAACACCCAGTACCGGGGCATCCTTGATCCGTTCCAATTCATTGATGTTAATGATTTTGTTGTTTAAAAGATAAAGGATGCCAATAAAAAAGAATATCAATACAAGGCTTCCTACGAAACCAATGCCGGCAATCATGAGTTTATTCGGGGAGATTGGCTTTTGTGGGATGTTGGCGGGGGAAAGGATTTTAAAATCGGGGATACTTCCTGCTTGTGCAATTTCAAACTCTGACCGGGATTGGATAAGCATCAGGTAGAATTGTTCATACAGTTTATAGAAGCGTTGTTTTTTTGCATACTGGGTACTCTTGTCGGGCATTCTTACGAATTCACTTTCAAGTGCGTTTTTCTTCGTGTTCAAATCTTGCAACGAGAGGAGCAATCCATTCTTAATGGATGAAAGTTGTTCCCGGGCATTTTTCTTCAGGCCCTCAATTTCACTTTGATGCTGACGATAAGCGAATGTTATTTCTGAGTACGATAACCCAAGCTTTTGCTGCTCAATCATTTTTGCTTGCAGTTGTTCCAGGTTTTTGGAAACATTTTGTGGCAAGGCATTGATGCCGGACAATGACAGGGTAGGGGTAGCGGAGGAGATGTCATCAATGATTGCATTCACCTGGTGGATACGGTTGGCGACCTCAAAGCGTTGCGAATCAATTGCAGAAATCAAGGCAATGGTTTTTTTCAGGTCCTCATCCAAATTGAGTGTGCGGTTTTGAAGTGTAAAGTTTTCAAAGTAATCCTCCACACCGCTCATCTTTTCTTCAATCTGTGTAAGTTCATCGTTTAACCACTGTATTTTTTGTTTGTTGGCCAGATTTTTTTGCTCATTGCTAAAGACCAGGTACACGGAGTCAATTGTATTCACCATATCACGTGCCTTGATTTGATTCTTATCGATAAATGAAACACGGATCGTATTGGCGTTAAAATTCAAGGGCTCTACAGAAAGGCTTTTTATTAAGTTGTCCAACAAAAGTTCCCGGCTGTTGATTACAAAAAAGTACTTATTTGTTTTTTCATCTTTAAATGAATTGTTTTTTATCAACGTAAGCTCCAGCCCTGCTAATTTTAAAGCCTCCCCAAACTTTCCTGTTGCCTCACTTCCTGTAGGGAAAATGAGGTGATAGGATTGTGAATCGATTATTTCAAAAGAAATAGGTTGGTTGTAGAAGGAATGGTCTGATATTTTATAAAGAACTGTTGCTGGGAAATTTGGATACAGTTCCGTATTTAAGAATTCCCCCTTGCTAAAGAAACTAACATCAACTTGAAAAGAATCTAAAACGATGTTGAGAAATAACCGCGATTGTAATAATTCGATTTCACCTGAGATGATATTTAAGTTCTGTTCGTCAACAAATGTTTTGATGCCGAGTTCAGTGGCATCGTTTTTAATATCTAATTTCAATTCGCTTTTCGATTCAAACCGGTCTTGTGAATAGCGGATAATCAGGTATGCGGTGATATTGACAGCAAGAAAAATGAATAGGACCCACAGGATTTTACTGCGGACTATTATCCCCAACTTGTTGAAGTCGATCGAGTCTGAGGGTGGTAAAATATCGGGGCTATGGTTATTCACTTATTTAACGCTGGTTATTACAACAATAAGTGTTGTTAAGGTTGCAAGGATGCTTAAGATTCCGGAATAATCACGTAGTGCTTCACTAACCGGCCTGCGAATAGGTTCAACATAGACCACATCGCCTGGTTTCATAATAAGGTTTGAGCTTTTGTAACCTTCAATCGTACTGAGGTCAAAAAGAAAAACTTCTTCGCCCCGGAGTACCCGGATATTCTGGGCATTGGCATAATTATCAATAGCTTTCGAAAGTGCCAGCACCTCAAGCAAGCGTACATTCTCATCCACCAACGGTACAAGCAAGCCACCGGGGGCGCCCAGAACGATTACCCTTTTATTCTTGTACGTCAATACTACATACGGATCGGTATAAAATTTAGCGAATTCTTTTTGCAAGAGCGTTTCTGCATCCCGGATGGTGAGCCCCTCAAGGTGGATAGGCCCAACCATTGGAAGTTTTGCTATGCCCTGTATGTCAACAAGGTATTGTAACTCTTCACGAAAGTTTCTTGATTGATTGGGAATATCTTTTATGAGTTCAAGGTCAGGGTCAATGATGCGTTCACCGCTGTTGGTGTACACCGACAAGTCCAGGTAATCATTTTTTTGTATGATATAATTTTGTTCTGCTTGTTGGGTTGCTTTGGCAAGCGCATATCCTTCAGGGACTTTGAACATGATATTCTTTTTGTAGGAGGCACACGAGGTGAGCATGCTTATTGCAAAAAGCAGTTGGATGGTGTATAAAAAATAAGCTTTCAATACCGAAAAGTTAATTTCAGCCGTCAAATTACAATTTATTCAGGAACTGTTCCAAGGTTTGTAGTTGCTGGTCCTTTTCGGAAATAATGGGGTTGGTGGTTTGCCAATCAATTTGAAGCTCGGGATCATTCCAAATAATTCCGGATTCTGATTCTTTGTTGTAAAAACCAGAACATTTATAAGAAAAAATCGTGTCCTCCAACGCCACAAACCCATGGGCAAACCCCTCAGGAACAAGTAAATAATTGCGTTTGATGCTATCCAACTCACAATAGTAAACCTGCTTGAAAGTTTTGGAAGCGGGCCGCAGATCAACAACAACATCGAGGATACTTCCATCAATAACCGTCACCAACTTGCTTTGTGCATGCGGGTGTAATTGGAGATGCAGCCCCCTTACAACACCTTTTGTTGAGAATGATTGATTCTCCTGAACAAATTCCGTCAGGATACCGTGTTCCTTAAACCTTGCTTGATGATAAGACTCATAAAACCATCCACGGGAATCTTTAAAAATAGAAGGGAAGATTTCAAGGAGGCCCTCAAAACCGGTTTCTTTTACAATCATGGCAAAGGGTTAGTGGCTGGGTTTAATTTCTGACAATGCCGAAAGGTACTCGTTAATCACGAGGTTGTCACCAAATTCCTTTTCCATTTTAATGCGGCCATTACTACCCAGCTGCGCCAATTGCAGGTCATCATACGAGGCCATGGTCTGCATCTTGACGGCAAGGTCGTTCGCATCCTTGATATTGCAGAGAAGTCCGTTGACACCATTTTTCACAACTTGATTGCACCCCGCAACATTGGTTGCAATAATCGGCTTCGCGCTACTGGCGGCTTCAAGCAATGTGCGCGGGGTGCCTTCCCGATAGGAGGGCAAAACAATACAATCAGCCTGGTTAATGAAGGCGCGTACATCTTCGGTAGTTCCCAAGTATTCGATGGTCCCGGATTCGATCCAACGATCGATCGTTTCTTTTTGGATCCCCCGTTTATGTTTGGGGTCCATGGATCCTAAAAGCTGAAACCGGGCATCAAGCCCTTTTTGTTTTAGTTTTTGCACAGCTTCAATATATTCCAGGATGCCTTTGTCCGTAATCAGCCTTGAAATCAACAGGAATGTAAATTTTTCGTTCCGTGAAAATTGCTTTGGGGTAAAATGGCTCAGGTCGATTCCGGAACCGGGGATCAGGCCAACTTTTTGCCTCGGTACCAATTTCTTTTCAATGAATAATTTCTGGTCATCTTCGTTTTGGAAGAAGACTTTGTTCGCGTAGCGAAAGCTCAATCGATACAATGCCTTGGCAACGAAAGACACCATGTTTTTTTTGAGGAACACAGTCCCCAACCCACATACATTGTTAATGGCGGGTATTTTCAACAAAGCAGCTGCCAGCGTACCATAAACATTCGGCTTGATTGTGAAATGCAGGACAACATCTGGTTTTACGCGCTTGTAAATGGCGTAAAGTTCAAAAATCAAAGCTGTATCTTTGATGAAGTTTGCCCCACGACTATCCATTTTCAGGTTGTGGTGGATGCATCCTGCTTCCGTTAAGTAATGTGTGAACCTGTCTTCGGGTGCTATGGTATGAACCTCAAATCCTTCAGCTATTAATTTTTTAACAAAATTCATCCGGAAATTGTAAATATTCCAGGATGTGTTTAGTACAATCGCAATTCTCATGGGCTCCTCTAAAATTCATTTCTTCCGTTAAACGGTCGAAATAGCAGTTTATCTAAATCAAACACAGGTTTAGATACAACAAAAGTAGGAAAAGTAATCCCACATGAAAAACTCTGTTGATAATTAATAGCTAAGTTTGCACACTTTTTAAAACACAAAAAATTGGGCAAGGATTTAACTTCAGTAATTGTTGCGTTAGGGGATGCGAAACACCCTGAACTAACGGAGGAGCATCTCGATGAATTGGCGTTTTTAGCCGAAACAGCCGGGATTAAAACCCTCAAACGGATTACCCAGAACCTTCAAAACCCGGATTCCCGCACGTATCTGGGGAAAGGAAAACTGGAAGAACTGAAAAATTATGTCAAAGAAAAGGAAATTGACAATGTGATTTTTGATGATGACCTCACCCCTTCACAACTGCGCAATTTGGAAAAAGAGCTCAATCCGAAGAGCCCTGATAATCTTGGTGTTAAAATTTATGATCGAAGTTTACTGATCCTCGATATTTTTTTGATGCGCGCACAAACAGCACAGGCCAGGACACAGGTTGAACTGGCCTGGAATCAATATTTGTTGCCGCGGCTTACCCGCATGTGGACCCACTTAGAACGCCAACGCGGAGGTACCGGAACACGGGGAGGTGCCGGTGAGAAGGAGATTGAAACAGATAGAAGAAACATCCGGAACCAAATATCTGTCTTGAAAGAGCGGCTTGTTAAAATAGAAAAACAACGGGTTACACAACGCAAATCAAGAAGCCAGGTAGTACGGGTTGCATTGGTAGGGTATACGAACGTGGGCAAATCCACCCTCATGAACCTGCTTTCAAAGTCTGCAATACTGGCAGAAGATAAACTTTTTGCTACGGTTGATTCCACTGTGCGGAAAGTAGTGATCAACCAGATCCCTTTTTTGCTTTCGGATACAGTAGGGTTTATCCGGAAATTGCCCCATCATTTGATTGAGTCTTTCAAATCTACACTGGATGAGGTTCGCGAAGCAGATGTACTCATCCACGTGGTGGATTTTGCGCACCCCTTTCATGAAAACCAGATTGATGTCGTCACCAAGACCCTTGCGGATATTGGAGCAGCGGAGATCCCAACCATCCTTGTATTGAATAAAATTGATTTGATAAAGCCAACGGAAGAAGAACCGATGGACTTGGATGCGATGAAAGGCTACTATCGTGAAAAAGGATTTGAAAATGTAATTTTTATCTCCGCCCATCAACGCGAAAATTTGGATGCGTTACGGACTATGATTTATGAAGAAGTGAAGAAAAAACATTTAAGTATATATCCAAACTTTATCGCTCCTGTATCAGATTATTAGCAGGAAGGTGGTATAGGGATGTTGATGTCGCAATACAATGGAAGAGATCACGCAATTATTATGGGAGGCATCGAACCACCGGCAGGCGTGCCGGGTGCAGTTGGAAGGCGAACCATTAACGCGCATTATTCATCCTTACGGAATTTGTCGTACCGGGAAAAACAGGATTGTGCTGGTTTGCTGGCAGGTTATGGGGTTTACAAGCGCCACCGGAAAAGAGGGATACCGGAATTTAATTCTGGAAAATATTGAGGAAGTGGAGATGCTGGAAACAAGGTTTGAGGTTCAACCGGATTTTAATGCGCAGAGCGAGCAATATAAAGAATGGGTCTATCATATCTGACGGAGGTCGTTGATAGAAGGGGTTTTCCAAAAAATCATTAGTTTCGCACCTCCAAAATGGTCTCATAGTTCAACGGATAGAATAGGAGTTTCCTAAACTCTAGATCCGGGTTCGATTCCCGGTGAGACCACCATTTTCTGTTTTTTTTGCACGTTTGGTGCTGATGAGTCCTATTGACTATGTAAAGGCGATGTATCAAACCGCTAACCGTATTGGCTTTTACATCCAAGATTTTAAAAGAGCACAATTAAAATCCACTACCTCTAAATATTTAGTTGCTCCTTTTGAATCATCAACCCCCCGTATAATTAAACGGGCTAATTGCCTTCAGTTTTGTTTTCAATTCAGTTGAAATGTCAAGGCCATCAACAAAAGCAGCAAGGCTTGCTTGTGTGATTTTTTCATTCTTACGGGTAAGTTCCTTTAAGGCCTCATACGGATTTGGATATCCTTCTTTTCGTAAAAGCGTTTGGATAGCCTCGGCAACTACCGCCCAATTTTCATTGAGGTCGTTGTCGATGGCCAACGTGTTGAGTTGTAATTTGGAAATGCCACGCCCCAACGATTTCAATGCCATAAAGGTATGCGCAATGGGGACACCGATATTCCTCAACACTGTGGAATCTG
The DNA here is from genome assembly GCA_964398945.1 of uncultured Roseivirgaceae bacterium. Classification (GTDB taxonomy): domain Bacteria; phylum Bacteroidota; class Bacteroidia; order Cytophagales; family Cyclobacteriaceae; genus JBGTGG01. The sequence goes on from CAYNOT010000008.1 coordinate 17,488, forward strand.
TGAGATCACGTTGCAGCCGTGAGATTGGAAGTTTCGCAGACAGATGTTCAAAAATTGCATTGGCAAACCCTAAGTTTCCTTCTGCATTCTCGAAATCAATTGGGTTTACTTTATGCGGCATGGCAGAAGAGCCAACTTCCCCGGCAATAATTTTTTGATTGAAGTAATTCATGGAGATGTATTGCCAGACATCACGGCTATAATCAATCAAAATGGTATTGATCCTTTTGAGGTTGTCGAACAACGCAGCGAGATTATCGTAATGCTCGATTTGGGTTGTCGGCTCACTACGCGATAATCCTAAATGATTTTTCACAAAGGCATTTCCAAACGCATGCCAGTCAATAGCAGGATAGGCAATGTGGTGCGCATTGAAATTTCCGGTGGCACCACCAAACTTGGCACTGTGTGGAATGGTTTTCAACAACTCCAGTTGATTTTTCAATCGAACTGAAAAAACCCGGACCTCCTTCCCTAACCGGGTAGGGGAAGCGGGTTGTCCATGTGTACGTGCCAGCATTGAAACATCTTTCCATTCTTCAACCTGCTGGTCGAATGAAGCAATCAGTTTTTCTATTTGTGGAAGCAATACATGGTCGATTGCTTCCTTCAATAACAAAGGTGTTGCTGTATTATTGATATCCTGGGAGGTAAGCCCGAAATGGATAAATTCTTTGAGGTTGTTTAATCCAAGTGAATCAAATTGTTCTTTTAAATAATACTCAACCGCTTTTACATCGTGGTTGGTTGTCTTCTCAATTTCTTTAATACGGTTGGCAGCAGCCTCATCAAAGTTTTGATAGATGGCGCGAATTTTCTCAAATGGTAAATTGACCTTTGCCAATTCAGGTAGTGGATATTTACACAAAGCAATAAAGTATTCGACTTCCACAAGTATGCGGTAACGAATCAACCCAAATTCTGAAAAATAGGGTGCGAGGGGTTTTGTATGATCAAAGTAGCGGCCATCTATCGGGGAGATGGCGGTGAGTGTATTTAATTGCACGTATCTCTTGTTAAGTCGTAAAATTAAGGCTCCTGACGCCATTCGCCAACCGTGAACTCTATTTTTATTTAGCTGGGGATGAAATTGTTACAGTCATATTCCTGTTCTCAACCTAGAATAAGCGTATTCTGTTAGATTTGCACTAATAAGTTAATTGATATGGCATTTAATTTTTTCAAGAAATCAAAGGATAAGGAAACACCGGACAATTCCAATGCTGGGTTAAAGTATTTTGATCTGGTCGTGAAAGATATCGTTAAGGAAACATCGGATGCGATCACCATCGTCTTCGAACAACCGGCATCCGGCAACATCGCTTATAAATCAGGCCAATTCCTTACGTTGATTGTTCCGGTTGAAGGAAAGGAAGTAAGAAGGGCGTATTCATTGTGTACTTCGCCTTTCGTGGATCAGGATTTGGCAGTAACAGTAAAGCGGGTTGAGAAAGGGTTGATGTCGAATTGGCTGCCTGACCATTTGAAAGTGGGGGATACCATGAAAATTATGACACCAACCGGTCATTTCACCACGGAGTATTCGAAAGAAGGCAAACGCCACTTTATCATGTTTGCCGGTGGCTCGGGCATTACGCCAATGATGTCCATTATAAAAAGTGTGTTGACGCAAGAGCCCAATAGTATCGTATCATTGATTTATTGTAATCGCGATATCGATAGTATTATTTTCAAAGATAAATTTGATTCACTGCAAACCGACTATGAAGGCCGCTTTCATGTGATCCATATTCTGGACAATGCACCCATGAATTGGCAGGGGATGAGTGGTTTGCTCAACCATGAAATGCTGATCAAATTATTTGAACGTATTCCGGATTGGGGGCACGAGCATTCCACATACTTGATGTGCGGCCCCGAAGGCATGATGAAAAATGTGGAGAGCTTGCTGGAACTTCAGAAAATCCCGAAAGACAGGATTTTTAAAGAGAGCTTTGTTCAGGGAATTATTGATAAAGAAACCAAGAAAGAAGCGGAAGTTTCTGCTGATGAAATTATTGAGCGTGTGGTCACGATAAAATATGAGGGAAATGAGTATAAAGTTACTGTTCCTCCCGATAAAACTATTTTAGAAACCGCGCTTGATGATGGTATTGATTTACCATTTAGTTGTCAGAGTGGGTTGTGTACCGCCTGCCGGGGCAAAGCCCTTTCGGGGAAAGTAAAATTGGATGAAGAAGAAGGACTTTCACAATCCGAACGGAATGAAGGCTATGTACTCACCTGTGTTGGCCATCCGCTTACGGACGATGTGGTGATCGAGATCGGCTGATTTGAAAATGAGATAATTTGAGAATCAGAAAATGAAATACGGGTTCTATTGTTTGAACGTTACACCCCTCAACATCTGCAAATTATCGAATCAACTAATTTTCAAATTTTCTTGAATTTCATTCCTTCAAACTCAACTGAAACAATTTTGCCTTTGCTGTCGAGTGTGAATTGCGCAAGCCCATTTCCGTATTGTACTTTTTCATACGGCCCACGGAATGTATCGTAATGCCAATGCTCCAGGGAAGCACGAAGGAAATTATTTACTTCAACTTCAAGCTTGTCTCCATTTACGGTAACCACAACTTCCCCATAGAGTGGGTCGGTGAATTTCCCGGCATACGCTTCTAAAGCATGTGAAGGTTTTGTGTTCGGTACGCGTGCATCAACAAATTCTTTTGCTTTTTTTGCGGAGGCTTTTCTATTGGTGGTATACAACTCCAATAAGTCTTTGCTCCAGTCACGGTCACCACCCAGGGCAAAAAGATCAAATGCTTTGTACATCAGTGCATGGCGTAGTTCACCGTTTCCGTAATTGGCAAAAACATAGATGCCTAATTTCTCTTCCGGCAGTTGGCCATGGATGGCTATCGATCCGAAAAGGCTTCCCGTATGGAAATTCACTTTCTTCCCTTTATAATCGTGTTGGAACCAACCCAATGAATAGGTAGTCCAATTCGGTTGCGTGAATTTTTTGGATGGGTAAAACTGGTTGTAGGGAATAATAATTTGGGGTGTGAACATTTCTTTCCAGGTGTTGGGCTTTAATAACCGACCACCATTGTATTTGCTGCTGTCGAGCATGCACGTTACCCACTTGCCAATATCCTCGGCAGTCGACCAGGCAGAACCAGCCGGGGCAATTTCATCGGCATTGCTGTGTTGAACAACCGTTACTTTTCCATCGATCGGCTCATGCGGACTGCTACGATTGGGCTCACCTTCTGTAAGGGATTTAAGCGGTTGCGAGCGATTCATACCCAGTGGGGCAAATATTTTTTCTTTGGTAAAGTCTGCCCAGGATTGGCCACTGATTTTTTCAATTACCTGGCCAGCGATCAGGTAAAAAATATTTTGGTAAGTATAGCCACCACGGAAAGAATAACCCGGCTCCACCATTTCCATTTTGCGTACAATTTCAGCGGATGGGATTTGCATGGTGGTCCATAAAAAATCACTATTGCCCACACCCGAGTTGTGGGTAAACAAATCTTTGATGCGCAATTCTTTTGTTACATACGAATCGAATACGTGCAGCCCGGGCAAATGGTCAATTACGCGATCACTCCATTTTACTTTTCCTTCATCTACCAACATGCCCATACCTACAGCTGTAATTGCTTTGGTGGTGGAAGCCATCACAAAAAGTGTGTTGGTATCCACAGGATCGGGTTTTCCCAGCTCTTTTACACCATACCCTTTTTTCAACAACACCTTATTGTCTTTCACCACTACTACCGCCATGCCCGGTATTTCCCAATCCTTCATTCCTTTTTGAATGTAAGCATCAAATTCTTTTATCTGCTTGGTATACGATTGCGCAACCAGTGTGAGTGAAAGTACCGAGAGGAGGAGCGAAAGAATACTCTTTTTCATGCGTTGTGCGTTGAGATTTATTTTGAATTTGAAGAACCGGTATCAGAAACCATAGTATAACCAAATTAGCGTCCCGATTATTATCGGGATCGAAGGCTACTTAAAATCGATTTTAATCAAATACATGTGCGAAGTGAGGAACAACGTCTTGTCATTGTTGGCCAATGCACAATTCGCAGTAGCTGCTGTTACTTTTATTTTACCGATTAGTTTTCCACCCGGGTTAAAAATAAAAACACCTCCGGGGCCGGTTGCAAAAATATTCCCCTTTGCATCCACCTTTAATCCATCCGGTAATCCTTTCTCCGTTGCTGTCAATGCCGTGGCATCATACAATACTTTTCCCGAAACAATCGTGCTGTCATTCAATTCGTATTGGTACCACTTTGCTTTTTTAGAATCGGAGTTGGCCACATACAAATATTTTTGATCGGGTGAAAAAGCTATCCCGTTCGGGCGCGTAAGCGAATCAATCAACAGCGTGGTTTTTCCATCAGTGGATACTTTATAAACACCATTGAATGGGATTTCCTTATCAGGCGCTTCATCTTGCCCGGGCAAGCCGTATGGGGGATCGGTGAAATACAAATTTCCTTTTGAATCGTATGCTGCATCGTTCGGACTGTTCAGTTTTTTTCCATCGTATTCATCGGCCAGTGTTTCATACATTGGTTTGGGATCATCCAGTGTTGACGCCATCACGGCCATTCTTCTATCCCCGTGTTGACAGATCACCAGGTTTCCAACAGGGTTTAAAAGCAATCCGTTTGATCCTTCCCTTTTTCCTTCACCGGTAAATCCGGCAGGTGCCAGGTATTGCTCAACCCCATTGGCAGAAGTCCATTTGTAAATAATGTTTTGCGGTACATCAGAGAAGAGCAACATGTTTTCTTCTTCTAACCATAGTGGTCCTTCGCTCCATTGATAGCCTTCCCCAATTATTTCAAAGGAGGATTCGGTAGTTAGGACTTGATCGAGTTCCGGGTCCAACCGTTCGATGGTGACGAGCGCGGAAGCATCTTTTTCAGTTGTGGAGCATGCGGCCAGCATCACGCAAACAACAAATAGTAAGGGTTTCTGCATTTTCTTTTTTTTTAACAAGTATACATTTTTGGAAGGAGTATTCACAGGCGGAAGAACAAGTTATTGGGAGGCCTCTTTCGAACACGTTACTTTAAAAAGTGCTGGAATCGCCAGAATAACCCAACGATATTCAAGCATGGTGTTGGAATACGCGTGCAAATAGGTTTGGATGGCCACAAACCATGCACCATCAAAATATGTTTTTCCATTCGTTCACGATCATGGAAACCCCCATCAGGAAAATAAGCCCCAGCACTATTTTTTTAAATACTTCTTGGGGGATTTTATTTAACAACCTTTTTCCAAGATAACTGCCCAGGAAAGCAGCCGCCATTAAAACAGGGATATACCAGATCTCCTTTCTGGCCAGATAGTTCGCATCCAAATAGATAATAGTCCGGCCCAGGTCCACCCCAAAATCAATGGCTGCTGAGGTTCCCACGAAAACGTTTTTCTCAAGATTAAAGGCAGCAAGTACCAGTCCGCGGATGGCGCCACCTGTTCCGATGAAACCAGCGAGAAACCCTGCAATGCCACCTCCAATAATTGAATTCTTTAAGGTTGGAAAAAGCGAGAACGATGGCTTTAGAAGAAAGAACGTGCTAAAGGTGATAAGAAAAAAAGCCATAATGATTTTAGCGTATAGAAAGTCTACATACCGTGTTACATACGCGCCCATAATAGCTAACAGTACACTTGAGATGCCGAGCCATAGCGTTAGTTTCCAGTCGATACTTTTTCTGAACAATACAATTTTGGCTGTATTCGAGAAGATGTGCAACAATCCCGTTAAGGCAAGGACCGTGTGAAAGTCATAAAAGAATTGGGATATCGAAACAAAGAACAGGGACGATCCAAAACCACCGATGGTGCCCATTATCTCGGCAATCAGGGTAAGGATAAAGAATACAACATAATCTACCATTGGGGTTGCGATCTAACCACCAATTTAAGAGGTTTGAGGCCGAAATAAAGATAAAGAACAAAGCGAAGGAACAATATGGAATCAATACAAATACCAACACGACCGGAGAGAAAATTTTTAGAGGATGATTTTAAAGTTTCAACGTGGGAAGCACTGCAACCCTGGTATGAAAACTTGCTGCACCGTGAAATAGATTCCGTGGAAGGTTTAAAAAATTGGTTGCACGATCGTAGCGAGTTGGAATCGGTGATTTCAGAAGACATGGCGTGGCGGTATATCCGGATGACCTGTTATACAGAAAACAAGGAGTATAGTGAATCGTACCAGGATTTTGTTGAAAACATCCAACCAAAAATAGCCCCGCTTGCTGATCAACTTAATAAAAAAGTAGCCGCTTCTAAATATGTTTCTGAATTGGAAAACATGGAAGGATACGACATTATGTTCCGCACCATGAAGAAGGAAATTGAAATCTTCCGCGAGGAAAACGTTCCCTTGTTTACCAAAATCAATATGGAATCACAAAAGTACGGGCAACTTGCCGGTGCCATGACGGTGGGGATTGATGGGAAAGAATTGACGTTGCAACAAGCCGCGGTGTTGTTGATGTCGACCGATCGAAGTGTGAGGGAGAATGTATTTCATAAAATTTCAGAACGCAGGCTTAAAGACAAGGAAGAATTTGATGCCTTGTTTTCTTCCTTGATCAGTTTACGAAACCAGGTTGCGGGAAATGCGGGCTTCGCCAATTTTCGTGATTATATGTTTGAAGCAATGGGCCGTTTTGATTACACCCCGCAAGACTGTTTTGATTTTCATGCGGCCATTCAAAAAGAAGTGGTGCCCTTATTAAACGGACTTTCCGCTGAACGAAAAGAGAAATTAAAAGTGAACCGACTGCGTCCGTGGGACAAAGCCGTTGATGCCGAAGGCAAAGATGCGTTGAAACCTTTTTCATCAGCAGATGATCTGACGACAAAAACAATTTCGTGTTTTACCAAGCTTGATCCCTATCTCGGCCAATGTCTTTCCATCATGAAAGAAATGGGGCATTTGGATTTGGATTCCCGCAAAGGAAAAGCACCCGGTGGCTATAATTATCCACTCGCAGAAATCGGTGTGCCGTTTATTTTTATGAATGCCACGTCCACTGTTCGGGATATGGTTACGATCCTGCATGAAGGCGGCCATGCGGTCCACAACTTTGTGACCCGCGATTTGGAATTGAATGATTTTAAATCCACACCTTCGGAAGTGGCAGAGCTTGCTTCCATGTCGATGGAATTGATTTCAATGGACCACTGGGATGTGTACTTTGAAAATGAAGATGATTTGAAGCGCGCCAAGCGCGAACACCTCGAAGATATTATTGAAACACTTCCGTGGATTGCCACCATCGACCACTTTCAACACTGGATTTATGAAAACCCTGCGCACTCATTGGAAGAAAGAAAATACGAGTGGAATAAAATCCTTTCGGATTATTCTGATACGATTACCGATTGGTCGGGGTTACAAGAAGTAAAAGATTACACCTGGCAGAAGCAATTGCATTTATATGAAGTTCCGTTTTACTATATCGAGTATGGCATGGCGCAATTGGGTGCGATTGCCGTTTGGCGGAATTTCCGAGCCGATAATAAAAAAGGATTGGAAGGATATCTCAATGCATTAAAGCTGGGCTACAAACGTTCTATTCCGGAGATCTATGAAGCGGCCGGAATCAAATTTGATTTTAGCAGCGCGTATGTGAAGGAGTTGATTGACTTTGTGCGCAATGAATTAAGAATGTTGGAATGATAGCTTTAAGCTCCGGAGGAGCGGTATTTTTTTAGCCCCGAGATAACTCGGGGCTATAATGTTGGTTGGTCTGTGTCGCCTGCCCTCGTTCGATGAAATACTATGCTTTCCTTCGACACGATGGCACGCCCCATCTTCGGGGCGTGACACCACGAGGATTGCTGATTCAATAATTTCCAATGGTGGAACAGCTGTTGTCGGGTCGAAGCCCCGACAACAATTAGTCGAAAAACCTATCAGCAAAAGGGCTATTTTTTTTGTAGTGATTTTTATTCTTTTTGCATGTTACAATAATGACTCAATCCAAAAAAAAGTTACAGTCCCTTTTGGGACAATAGTATGTGAAATCGATGGGCAACTAAGAACTTTCAACTTTGGTGCAAAAGCAGTTAAATTTTCTATTCAGGGCACATGACTGAAGATAATAATTCAGAGAATATACTGATTTGGTTTTTTGTGTCTCCAGAAAAAGAAATTGATGAAGGAACATATCCAGGCTTTATCGACTTGTTAGCGAACATCCCTTGGGGAGTTCAGTGTATTTAAGAAAGTTAAAATTATGTATATTTGACTATGGAAACTCTTAGAATTGATATTGTAAACCCTAAGGCAAAGAAAATCATTAAAGAATTGGCTGAATTGAATTTGATATCCATCCGGGACAAAGACCCTATCAAGTCCTTCCAAAAACTACTCTCAAAACTAAGAGGCAAGACTGAAAAGCCCTCCTTGGACGAGATCACCAAAGAAGTTGAGCTTGTGAGAGCAAAGAGATATGGCAAAAAAGGTGGACAGAATTATTATTGACACCAAATCTTTGGATTAGCTTTTTAATTGCGAAAGATTTTAAAAAATTGGACAAAAAAATTAAAGCGAAATCAGTTAGGATTGTTTTTAGCCTCGAACTATTTGAAGAGTTTCTTACCGTACTTAATCGACCAAAGTTTAAGAAATATTTCGAAAAACCTGACATCGAAGAAGTCACTGATTTATTTGATGCTTATGGCGAAATAGTTGAAGTTAGAAGTGAAGTTGATCTATGTAGGGATAAGAAGGACGATTTTTTACTTGCACTTGCAAAGGACTCTCACGCTGATTTTTTGATGACTGGTGACAAAGACCTTCTTGAGTTAAAGGTATTTGAGTCAACAAAAATAGTAACAATCACTGACTATCTTAAAAAAATCAAGTAAAGGGCACGCTCGCTAACAACAGCTATAATATATATGCTGTATTGTAGGTTCTTTATGCAACAAAAAACCCCGGAATTTTTTCCGGGGTTTTTAACCAATCAGAAATCAGAAATTTACTAATTCGAAATTACTGTGCTTTGTTCAATTCAAGTTTACAAATAATCTCTACTTCATCAGCTACCACATACTCACCACTGGCAAGTGCGTTGTTCCATTTCAATCCATAATCGAAGCGTTTTATTTTGCCTTCAACTTTAAATCCTGCTTTCATTCCCCTTCCTGTATCAACGGTGCCGTTATACTTTACAGGAAAAGAAACAGCTTTTGTAACATCACGCATGGTGAAGTCGCCTTTTAAAAAATATTTACCGCCTTCTTTTACCAATTTGCCTTTGAACGTGATCGTTGGGAATTTTTCTGCATTGAAGAAATCATCACCTTTCAAGTGGCCATCCCTGCGCTCACTATCCGTATCAATGGAAGCCACCTGCGCGGTGAATTCAACAGTGGCACCGTTAAAATCCTCAGATGTGCTGGTTACGGTTGCTTCATACGCTTTGAATTCACCCTCTACTTCTGCCACTACCATGTGTGTTACATTGAAGCCGATCTTGGAGTGGCCCTTATCGATAGTCCAGTTGGTTTGTGCGCTTGCAACTGTAACCGTTAATGCTAATAGGATTGTTGATAAAAATTTCATTGTTTTTTGGTTAGTTGATAATTGAATTGTAAAGATAATGCATGTTTAAACAAATACGTTCCAATGCGTGTTTATAAAACCATTAGTAAACTGATCATCAAGGTGATAAAATCAAAGATTGATCCAGCAACAAGAATTTGAATGGTTTTTTATACGGACGGTTTGATTATAGTTTGAGATAAAAATCCCGGGTCAGGTTACTGTATTCTTTTGACCAGTTTCCATTTTCGTCCAGCAACACGAGCTCATCCCTAAGTTCAGAAAACGGTTGTGTTGTAAAACTTAGCAGGGTGCGTTCCGGTGGTTTGTTGTTCTTCGTCCGGATTTGTGCGGAGCGGGAACAATGCAAGCCCTGCTCCCGGAAAACAGATTTAATCTTCTCCTGATCGACAGCAGGAAGAATGATGCTCACTGTTCCATTTGGCCGAAGCATCTGCTTGCTGTGCATTGCTAATATATTCATCGGAAGTGTATCCGCATGACGCGCCAATATTCTTCTACCATCCGGGGGTTTCATGCTGTTGTAAAAGAAAGGCGGGTTGCACACGATGAGATCAAACGGTTCACTTGAAAACCCCTGAAGCGATTGGTGAAAAACGTTGATGCGATTTTTCCAGGGTGATTGCTCAACGTTTTGCCCCGCTTCTTTAAAAGCATGTTGCTCCATTTCGATTGCTTCGATAAATGTGCTTTCAGAAGTACGCTGTGCCAGCATCAAAGCAATCAACCCGGTACCTGTACCGATATCCAAAATGCGCGTGGCATGTTCAGGATTTGCCCACGCACCAAGCAGTACACCATCGGTGCCCACCTTCATGGCAGCATGTTGGTGGCGGATGGAGAATTGTTTGAAATGGAAAATGTTTTTCTCCCGCATGTGGATGCGAAAATAGGAAAGAAGGGGTTATCTTAGAACAGCGAACGGGTTTATCCAGCTACTGTTGATAGCTGATCATTCAGGAATAAAAGAAAATACAAGCGACCATGCTAAGCAATAATCTCAAAATCGCATTCCGGCACCTGGGAAGAAGTAAAATATTCACCCTGCTTAATATCCTTGGCCTGTCTGTTGGCATTTCTGCCTTTCTCCTCATCACGCAGTACATCAGTTTTGAATTGAGCTTCGACCAATTCCATTCAAATAAAGACTACATATACCGCGTTGGACTTAACCGGTATTCAAATGGAGAACTGGTAGAAACGTCAGCAAAAACATTTCCGGGAGTTAGAGGTCTATTAAAGGATAACTTCCCAGAGGTAAAAGATGTTACAGGATTTTTCAAGATTCCGGCCAACACTGGTTTTTTGTTTCGATACAATGGGGAAATATACAGCGAATCAGGAGGATGGTTGAGTTCGGACTCATCCTTTTTTAATGTGTTCCCATCCCTGCTTCTTCATGGAGATGCGTCAACAGCCTTGAAAGAACCCAACAGCCTTGTGCTGTCAGAAACGTTGGCCAAAAAAATATTTGGTGACGAAAACCCGATTGGGCAAACATTGGATCGGATTGATGACCATGCTGACGGGTCAAATTATACAGTACGGGCAGTTTTGAGGGATATTCCGGGCAACTCGCACTTTCATGCAACCATCATTGAACACATTCACGACAATTGGCCTGAATCGGATGTAGAGTTATGGGGAGAAGGAAAACTTTCGACCTACGTGACCTTTTCAGAAAAAATACAACCCGGTCTGATTGAAGAAAAATTAAATACCCTGCTTAAAAAACTTGAAGAAGAGAACACCCTCCTTAAAGACACCAAAGTATTTCTTCAGCCCATCACGGACATTCATTTGTCATCCCATTGTAAGGATGAACTTGAAGCGAATGGAAACAAAGCATTATTGTATTTGCTTGGCAGCGTTGGATTGATCATCCTGCTAATCGCATGGATAAATTATGTAAACCTTGAAACATCGAGATTTGTTTTGCGCATTAAAGAGTTCGGGATCAGGCGTGTTATTGGTTCGGGTAAACTAAATCTCGCTGTTCAATTCCTGACCGAGTATTCCTGTCTGACGCTGGGTGCGCTTGCACTTTCTGTCATAATAATTTTCTGGCTCTCCCCTTATTATTCATACGTGACTGGGGTTCCGTTACAATGGATCCAATTCAATCATCCCGGGGTATGGGGCGGGGCGCTTATCCTGTTTTTGATCGGGTCAATTTCAGTTGGAATCTATCCTGCGATATTCTTATTAAGATTTAACCCGGTTTCCGCACTTAAGGGAAAGCTCAGTGAGCATAGGCCCGGAAGCAAAATCAGGCAGTCATTGGTTGTCTTTCAATTCACGGCATCCATAATTTTAATTGCCTGTGTACTGACAGTTGACAAGCAACTTGATTTTATGAGGCTTCTGAACAAAGGAATTGAGTTAGAAACGGTGATCGCCATAAGGAACCCAACAGCTTATTCCAACCAGGAGTTAACAGCCAAGTATGGTGAATTTGTAGCAATGGAAAATACATTGTTGCAATACCCGGCAATTAAATCAATTGCCAGTTCATCAGCCATTCCCGGTTCCGAAATCGGATTTAGTTATATCAATTTGATTAAAAGAAATTTGAGCGACCCGTATGACCCCACCATATATAAGACGTTGTTTGTGAGTGCAGATTTCATTTCCGCCTATAATATTGAACTGTTGGCCGGTAATACATTTTCAACACCTGCCAACTTTAACGGAGACACACCATGGGAAACTGAAAACTGGTCGTCTGTAATTTTAAACGAACGAGCCATTTATCAGCTCGGTTTTAAATCAGTTGCAGAGGCTATAAATCAGGAAGTCTACTTCGAGCCGTTTCGTGGCCCCCTGAAATGCAGGATAGTTGGCGTTATCAAAGACTATCACCACGAAGCAGTTAAGAAAGAAGTATATCCAACTATCTTGTTTCATAATTACAGTACGTTCCAGCAGGTTTACTATTCAGTCAGGTTGAATCCGGGCAGCAACCCCCGGGAGGCTTTAATACAAATAGAAAAAATCTGGAAGGAAAACTTTCCTGATCGTCCGTTTGAATATTTTTTTCTGGATGAATATTACGACAGGCAATTCAAAAGCGAAGTACACTTTCAAAAGGTATTCACATTGTTTGCCGGTATAGCCATCGTTATCGCTTGTCTTGGTGTATTGGGGATAACACTTTTTGAAATGAATGCACGATTAAAAGAAATAAGCATAAGGAAAGTGTTGGGGGCTTCCGTTTTCGGATTGGTAATCCTGCTCTCACGCACAAATTTCAGGTTGATTTTAATTTCTTCCGGGTTAGCTGCTCCTGCCATTTATTATTTAACAAAAGAATGGCTCACTAACTATCCAGACAGAATTGAGTTTACACCTCTGCTGACATTTGTTCCTTTAATCATTATCTCAATTATGGTTGTGCTTGTTTCAGGGATTCAAACAATAAAAGCCGCGGGCTCAAATCCAATTGACCATTTGAAAAATGAATAAAGAATTGAGAGGATTACCTAATCTTTCATATGGGAAAAAGATACAGGTTCGGAAAATTTCCGGATGACCTTTCAATTATAATGGAAAATATTATCCAATAATTAAATTATACTGGAAAATAATTGTATTATTAGCATAAAATACTTCCATAATGGAAAATATTCTACCCATTCACCTTCAAGAAGTAGTTTTCTCATCAAGTGATCCCAAGCTCAGCAAACAGATATCAAAGCTTGAAAAGTCAGGAAAGCTCAGAAAAATTGCTCCCCGCATATTTACCCCTAATTTCAACGATAGCCCTGAAGACATTATCAGGCGCAATTTATTTATTGTCTTAGGAAGGCTTTACCCGGGGGCAGTATTAAGTCACCGGTCTGCAATAGAGTTTAAACCAACAAGTGCCGGCTATATCTTCCTTACTTATGGTTATACAAAGAAAATTCAACTTCCGGGCATTATCCTTCGGATAATGGAAGGCGCTGGCCCAATAGAAGGGGACAATCCACTTTCCGGAGAACTTTATGCATCGCAGTTGGAAAGGGCTTTATTGGAGAACCTACAAGTATCAAGACAGCAAGGGCCAAAATCGAAAACGCTGACATTGCCGGAAATTGAAACGCGTCTGGAACAGATTGTAAGGGTAAAAGGGGAAACCGGTTTAAATGAGTTGCGCGACAATGCAAAGATTGTATCAACGCAACTGAAGATGGTCAATGAATTCCGGAAATTGGACAAATTAATCAGCGCATTGCTTGCAACACACCCTGCAAGGAATCTATCCTCCCCATTAGCAATAGCGAGGGCCTTCGGAAACCCGTATGATCCGGCAAGGTTGCCTGTGTTCGAAGCATTGTTTGCGGAATTGAAAAACCTAACATTTAAGGATATCCCGGAACAAAACACAACTACCAAAGCATATAGGAATTTTGCTTTTTTTGAAGCTTATTTTTCAAACTACATAGAAGGTACAGAGTTTGAATTGGAGGATGCAAAACGTATTATAGAAACAAAAGAGCCGATGCCATCCCGTGATGAAGATTCACATGATGTATTGGGGACATACAGCCTTGTAAGCAATAGGGATGAGATGAACATAACACCGTCTGATCCGGACAAACTGTTAACTATTTTATTGTACAGGCATACGGTATTGTTAAACGCCAGGAAGTCCAAAAACCCCGGGGAATTCAAGGACAAAAACAATAGGGCCGGTGAGACACATTTCGTTGATCATTCCCTTGTCAGGGGAACATTGATAAAAGGATTTGATTTTTATCAGGCGTTGACACATCCTTTTGCAAGGGCTGCGTACATCATGTTCCTTGTGAGTGAAGTGCATCCCTTCTTAGACGGTAATGGGAGAATAGCACGCGTGATGATGAACGCTGAGTTGAGTAAAGAAAGTCAAACAAAAATAATAGTACCAACCGTTTATAGAGATGATTATTTGGGCGCGTTAAGACGGTTGACCAGACAAAATGATCCTTCCCCATATATCAGAATGCTTCAAAGGCTCCATGAATTTAGTGCAACAATAGTTGGTGAGGATGTTGACGAGATGGAACGCAAACTGGAATTGAGCAATGCATTTAAAGAACATGATCTGGCCAAACTCAAGATTATTAAATGAAGATAAGAAGATCTTCGGCCAACACAGGCAATTCGAACATGGAGGATATCAACCGTTTGAAATAAATAAAATCGCAGGTTTCTGATTTTTTTCGTTGATTGGGCATTGTTAGAATAATCCTCAGCTATGGCTACTTACAAATCCGATCTTGAAATTGCCCAAGCGGCAACTTTAAAACCCATTGCCCAACTTGCTGATGCGTTAGGCATTAATGAAGAGGACATCGAACTCTATGGAAAATACAAGGGCAAACTGGCACTACGGTTGATCAATGAAGAAAAAATAAAAAAGGGCAAACTCATCCTTGTCACCGCCATGACACCCACGCCTGCTGGGGAAGGAAAGACCACTACTTCCATTGGTCTTTGTGAAGGGTTGAATAAAATCGGCAAGAAAACAACGGTTGTATTGCGCGAGCCCTCCCTTGGTCCCGTGTTTGGAATGAAAGGGGGTGCAGCAGGTGGCGGCTATTCGCAAGTCGTGCCCATGGAAGATATCAACCTGCATTTTACCGGGGATTTTTCTGCGATTGAAAAAGCAAATAATTTATTGGCCGCCTTAATCGATAATGATATTCAAAAAGTTGGTGGCGGGCTGGGCATTGATCCGCGCACCGTGGAATGGAAACGCGTGATGGACATGAATGACCGGTCGTTGCGAAATATTGTAACGGGCATGCATGGTAAAAGCGGGGGCATGATGCGCGAAACGGGTTTCAACATAACAGCCGCATCGGAGATCATGGCGATACTCTGTTTGGCAAAAGACATCGATGACTTAAAAGAAAAGATTGGAAATATTTATGTAGGCGACACGTATAGTGGCAACGCCATATTCGCGCGCGACTTGCATGCTCAAGGTGCTGTTGCGCTGTTGTTGAAAGAGGCGATCAAACCCAACCTGGTACAGACACTTGAAGGAAATCCTGCGATTATTCATGGTGGACCGTTTGCCAATATTGCACAGGGTGCAAATTCAATTATTGCAACACAAACAGGCATGAGCCTTTCCGGTTATGTTGTGACCGAAGCGGGTTTTGGATCTGACCTTGGCGCTGAGAAGTTCATCAACATTGTGAGCCCCTATGGTGGATTTACACCGCACACCATTGTGTTGGTGGCTACTATTCGTGCTTTGAAATATCATGGGGGCGTTATACGTGAAGACTTAACAAAACCAAATCTGGAGGCGGTGCAAGCCGGGTTTGCCAACCTTGAAAAACATATTGAGAACACAAAAATATTTGGTGTCCCGTGTGTGGTGTCGCTGAACAAGTTTGCAACGGATTCGCAAGAAGAGTTGGAGTGGGTGCTGGATAAATGCAATGGGATTGGTGTGGAGATTGCGTTGGCCGAAGGTTGGGAAAAAGGCGGGGAAGGAATGACTGACTTGGCAACCAAAGTGGCGCGTGAGGCAGAAAATTTTAAAGGCAAGTATTGGCCGGTGTATGATTGGAATGCCTCCATTGTAGAGAAGATACGAACCATTGCCGTGAAGATTTACGGTGCAAGTGGCATTAAGTTATTGCCCAAGGCAAAACAAAACTTGAAACGCATCGAACGAATTGGATTGAATGGTGCTCCTGTGTGTATAGCGAAAACACAAAATTCTTTTTCGGACGATCCGAAGAAATTGGGAAGGCCAAAAGATTTTGTGATTACCGTAAGGGAAATTGAAGTGGCCGCTGGGGCGGGATTTGTGATCCCGATAACGGGTGATATGTTGCGGATGCCGGGCTTGCCCAACGATCCCGCAGCAATGGGAATGGACATCGATAACAATGGAAAGATTTCAGGGTTATCCTGAATTCTTTCTCGCAAAGACCGCTAAGAAGACGCTAAGTGCACAAAGACTTTGCGATTCTTTGCGAAAATCTTTGCGGGCTTTGCGTGAAGGTTTTGAGCTATTAGTATGAAGTATTCTGTAAAACACACTACAATTCAAAAAGTAAGCACTTCTTCAAGAGAAGAAAAGGCGGACCTTGTAGCTGTGGAAGAACCGTTGGAAATAAGGATTGGATATGGGCCACTGCATGACCGTCAACAGATCCGGTTGGCCGTGACAATGCGTACACCGGGCAATGATTTTGAATTGGTGCTGGGGTTTTTATTCACCGAAGGAATACTGACTTCTTACGATGAGGTTGAAAGCATCAAGTATTGCCTCGATGGGGGGAAAGCCGAAGAGAAAGACAATGTAGTACGCGTTGAGTTAAAACCTGAAACCGAATTTGATCAATCAAAACTGAACCGGAATTTTTATGTTTCTTCAAGTTGTGGGGTATGTGGAAAATCTTCGATTGATTCGGTGTATACCAAGTGTAGTTTGATTACTGATTCGTTTGTTGTTTCATCTGCACTGTTGCACTCCCTTCCGGCAAAAACACGTGAAGCACAGCTGGTTTTTGAATACACCGGAGGGATACATGCTTCAGCACTTTTTGATGTAGATGGAAATTTGAAAATGCTTCGCGAAGATGTAGGCCGGCACAATGCGCTGGATAAAATCGTGGGCGCTTCGTTGATCAAAGGTGAAGTGCCGATGACAAACACGGTTCTTTTGTTAAGCGGTCGCGCAAGTTTCGAGCTTATTCAAAAAGCAGCCATGGCGGGTATTCCGTTTGTGATGGCCGTGGGGAGCCCCTCCAGTCTGGCCATTGAATTGGCCAAAAAAACCAACATGACCTTATTAGGGTTTGTCAGGGATCAACGCTTTAATATTTATTCCGGGGGTCACCGTATTGATTGTTGATTTCACCGTTTATAAAAACCATTTTTATTATTTATGATAAGCCTATACTTTAGCATCATCCATGATCAAAGTTTCCAATCTTTCATATCAATATAACCCGCAGCAGGTACTCCGCTTCCCAGACTTTGAGGTGAAGCGTGGTGAATCTTGCTTGCTATTAGGTGAATCCGGCAGCGGAAAAACAACACTTTTACATTTGATAGGGGGTTTGTTGGGAAATTTCACAGGCACTATCCAGCTAGATGGGACCAGCATTGGTAATTTATCAGAACCCAATTTAGATGCTATCCGTGGTCAGAAAATCGGGTTCATTTTTCAACGCAATCATTTAATTGCTGCGTTGTCGGTGGAAAAGAATTTGAAACTTGCACCGTACCTCGCAGGTGTTGCCATTGATGCTGACCGGATTAAAAATACACTGGATTCAATGGGGCTGGGGAATAAGCAATTCAGTAAAGTAACAGAACTTAGCCAGGGACAGGCGCAACGTGTGGCGATTGCCCGGGCCGTTGTCCATCGTCCGCCACTGATTTTGGCGGATGAACCCACCTCAGCTTTGGACGATTCGAATTGTGAAAAAGTAATCAACTTATTGTTGGAGGTTGCCAAGACCAATACTGCAACCTTGCTGGTCGCCACACATGATCAACGGTTGAAAAGTATCATTCCTAACCACATCCAACTATGAATATTTTTGTATTGGTTTGGAATTACCTCGTTGCAAAACCGCTCAACACGGCATTGAATATTTTATTGTTGGCATTGGGCATTGCGGTGATCACCATTCTCTTATTGGCCAGTTCACAACTCGAAGAAAAAATCTCCCAAAATTCAAAAGGCATTGATTTGGTTGTGGGTGCAAAGGGGAGCCCGCTGCAATTGATTTTGTGCAATATCTTCCACATCGATTTCCCCACGGGGAATATTAACCTCGCAGAAGCCGAACGTATTGCA
This sequence comes from uncultured Roseivirgaceae bacterium, assembly GCA_964398945.1. GTDB lineage: Bacteria > Bacteroidota > Bacteroidia > Cytophagales > Cyclobacteriaceae > JBGTGG01. The sequence goes on from CAYNOT010000008.1 coordinate 35,877, forward strand.
AAAAACAGGTTGGTCAAAAGCGCGGTCCCGTTGGCACTTGGTGATAGCTATCAAAACTTTCGCATTGTTGGAACCTCACATGCATATCCTGAACAATATGAAGCCACTATCAAGGAAGGAAAATGGTGGAGTTCAACTTTAGAAGTCACTATCGGGGCAAATGTTGCCAAAACACTTTCACTCTCTATCGGTGATCAATTTGAAAGTGCCCATGGTTTGGTCGCAGGAGGAAGTATGCACGAGTCAGAACCATTTGTTGTGGTGGGCATCATGGACCAAACAAGCACAGTGATTGACAATCTTATCCTTTGCAATGTTGAAACCATTTGGGAAGTTCATCATGAAGCTGTTGAAGGGGAGGAGCATGTTGAACATTCACATGATTCAATTGTGAATCCTTCCATATTGGTTTCCAGTGTTGAGGCGGGTGATTCAACAAAAGAAATTACGTCCATGTTGATCAAATACCGGTCACCAATGGGTGCATTGCAATTGCCACGCATTGTCAACGGACAAAGCAGTATGCAGGCTGCCTCACCTGCATTTGAAACGGCAAGGCTGTTCTCCATTCTTGGTGTTGGTGTGGATGTGCTGATGGGCTTTGCCTACATGCTTATTTTTATTTCGGGGCTCAGCATTTTTATTGCGTTGTATAATTCCCTGAAAGAACGCAAGTATGATTTGGCCATTATGCGCGCAATGGGTGCGAGCCGCTTAAAATTATTTACTTCCATTGTGTTGGAAGGCGGTACGATGACTTTTCTGGGAAGTATTTTAGGTTTACTGCTCGGCCATGGGGTTTTAGTGTTGCTCAGCAATGTGGTGGAAGATGCCCAACGGGCAGGATTTGATGGGTTTATCTTTTATCCGCAAGAATGGATAATTTTGGGGGCAAGCTTGTTACTTGGAATGGTATGTGCTTTGTTGCCGGCAATCCAGGCATATCGCACCGATATTTCAAAAGTGCTGGCAGGGAATTAACTATTATGGAATGAAAAATTCGCAGGGTATGAAAAAAATGGGAATGCTAATGGGGATGTGTTTGCTGGTGGTGACAAGCGTTGCCCAGACCGCTGATAGCTGGAGTGAGTTTGCAAAGACGAAATTTGAACCCAAGTACTATGAGAAGTTAGGGGAATATCTTTTTGTTCCGAAATTTTCAGACCAGCTAAAGGCAATGGTGGGAAAGGAAATTACCGTTCAGGGGTACTATGTCCCCTTTGCCCCCGAAGGCGATAGTTACATTGTGATTTCCAAATTCCCGATGAGCCAGTGTTTCTTTTGTGGGGGGGCTGGCCCCGAGTCCATAGCCGAGGTAAACTTTGCAAAAGGTGCCCCCAAGTTTCAAGTCGATGATCTGATTACTGTAAAAGGGAAATTAAAGCTTAACGCAGACGATGTGGACCATGTCAATTTTATTTTGACAGATGCTGTGCTTGTAACTAAATAGGGCTGGTAAGTTTCTGATAATTTGTAATTTGCGCCCTTAATTTTCAAAGGTATCTATGGTTGTAGTGGGTGGAAAAAAGCTGGAAACAGACGATTTCGAAAAAATCATTTTTGGAGGTGAGCAAATTTCCCTGGCTGAGGAGGCGTTGCAAAAAGTAAAAGCAAGCTTTGATTTCCTTACGGCCTATGCCAAAGACAAAATCATTTACGGTATCAACACCGGTTTGGGACCGATGGCACAGATTAAAATCAGTGAAGCCGACCAACACCAACTTCAAATCAATTTAATCAGAAGCCACAGCTCAGGATCGGGAAACCCGCTTTCCGCCCAACTTTCCAAAGCCACGATGTTGGCGCGACTAAACACGTTGATGGTAGGTGCTTCGGGTGTCCATACCGACACCGTTGAAATCCTGAAAGAGCTTTTAAATAAAAATATCGCTGCGCAGATTTTTGAGCGGGGCGGGGTTGGTGCCAGTGGCGACCTGGTGCAACTGGCCCATCTGGCGCTAAACCTGATTGGGGAAGGGGAAGTGTTGGCAGATGGAAAAGTTGAGGATACCAAAATAGTTTTTGAAGCGAAGGGCATCAAACCATTGGAAGTTCGGATGCGTGAAGGATTGTCGCTAATGAACGGTACCTCCGCGATGACCGGCATTGGAATGATCAACATCATCCAATCAAAGAAATTGTTGTATTGGTCCGTGGCGTTGTCCGCGATTACCAATGAGATCATGAAATCATTTGATGATCATTTTTCAAAAGAACTGAATGAAGTAAAGCATCATCCGGGACAAACGGAAGTGGCGAAGATGATGCGCGATTTTTTATCCGATAGTAAATTGATCCGCAAACGTGCCGACCATCTTTACCATCGTAAAATTGAAGAAGCGGTTTTCACCGATAAGGTCCAGGAATATTATTCCTTGCGATGTGTCCCACAAATCCTTGGTCCGGTGCTGGACACAGTGAAAAATGCTGAACAGGTATTGCTACATGAATTGAATTCGGTAAGCGACAACCCGGTCATTGATTTGGAAGGGGGCACCGTACACCATGGTGGCAATTTCCACGGTGACTATGTTTCGCTCGAAATGGATAAATTAAAAATCGTGGTCACGAAAGTTTCCATGTTGGCCGAGCGGCAACTGAATTATTTGTTGAATGATAAATTGAACCAGAAGCTTCCACCGTTTATTAATCTTGGAAAACTTGGGTTGAATTTTGGTATCCAGGGAATGCAGTTTACGGCCACCTCCAGCACGGCTGAAAACCAAACGCTTTCTTTCCCGATGTATTTGCACAGCATCTCCAACAACAACGACAACCAGGACATCGTCAGCATGGGATGCAATGCATCGTTGATCACCCAACGCGTAATCGATAATGCTTTTGTGGTACTTGCCATCCAAAGTATTGCCCTGGTGCAGGCCATAGATTACCTCGATTGCCATAATCGATTATCATCTTTCACCACTACAGTGTACAAACAAATCAGGAATATTGTCCCGACCTTTGTTGAAGACACGCCAAAGTATAACGCCATTCAACAATTGAAGGAGTTTCTTGTTAAAGAAAAAGCACCAAAATTTTAAAGTAAGATGAAATCGTCATGCACTGAGTTTACCAACAAGGACATTAATTTAGTATGCGATTCCATCCCGAAAGCATCGGGACAAGTTGTGTCCGTCAAAAATAATTATTAACACATGAAGTACGCATTGGTTACCGGGGGTTCAAGAGGAATAGGGAGGGCAGTTTGCCTGCGATTGGCGGAGGCAGGCTATAACATTTTAATCACCTATAAAAACAATCAGCAGGAAGCTGGGAAAACCTTGTCGCTTATTCAGGAAAAAGGTGTAACGGGACAACTTCTGCAATTTGATGTAAGCGATAAGAAACAAGTAGAAGAAGTATTAACGAAATGGGTAGAAGAAAACCCTGGCAATGAGATTGAAGTGTTGGTAAACAATGCCGGTATCCGCAACGATGGTTTAATGATCTGGATGGAAGAAAGCCAGTGGCGCGATGTGGTAAATGCCAGCCTCGATGGGTTCTTTTTTGTTACCAAAGCAGTTTTGAATGGCATGCTCACAAAGAAGTATGGCCGCATTGTCAATATCGTTTCCTTATCGGGATTAAAAGGAATGCCCGGACAGGTGAATTATTCCGCTGCCAAAGCGGGCGTGATCGGGGCAACAAAAGCACTTGCACAGGAAGTAGCAAGAAGAGGTGTAACGGTCAACGCAGTGGCCCCGGGGTTTATCAAAACCGACATGACAAAAGATTTGCCGGAAGCGGATTTGAAAAAGCTGGTGCCGATGCAACGGTTTGGAGAAGCAGCTGAAGTTGCTGAATTGGTAAACTTTCTGGCGTCACCTGCGGCCTCCTATATTACAGGTGAGGTTGTTTCCATAAATGGCGGGTTGTATTCTTAGGGTTGGCGGTAATTTTATTTTTGCATATCCAATTCCGTAACCATTTTTCTTCTCGCAAAGCACGCAAAGGAAAAAACGCAAAGTGCGCGAAAGGTCTTCTGCGATCTTTGCGATAAGCTTTGCGGACTTTGCGTGGGTTTTGTTATACCAGCAGTCAAAGAAAAGCTATTTGCTATTATAGAAGACTAACAACACGATTCTTAACCGGAAAAACCCAAATCAGTTTATTGTGTTTAATATTTAATTATTTTTGCTTTTTGTGAATATGGTATGCATGCAGAGTAAATAATTTTAGATGGAAAGAGTCGTCATAACCGGTATTGGAATCTACTCATGCATTGGAAAAAACCTTTCCGAGGTCAGCGAATCCCTTCACAAAGGCCGCTCAGGAATCATTTTGGATCCCCTGCGCAAAGAAATGGGATATCGTTCCGGCTTGACCGGGGTGCTGGAAAGGCCACAATTGAAAGGAGTGCTGGACCGAAGAGCGCGGGTTATGCTTCCCGAACAAGGGGAATATGCCTACATGGCCACCATAGAAGCATTGAAAGTTGCCGCTATTGACCAGGATTACCTCGACAGGAAAGAAGTAGGGATCATTTATGGAAATGACAGCTCTGCCCAACCGGTAATTGAAGCAATTGATATAATCCGGGAGAAAAAAGATACGATGATGGTAGGGTCAGGCTCTGTTTTTCAGGTCTTGAACTCGACTGTTAATATGAACTTGTCTACCATTTTCAGATTGAAGGGGGTAAATTTTGGTGTTAGTGCTGCTTGTGCCAGTGGTTCGCACTCCATTGGGTTGGCGTATACGTTAATCCGTCATGGCATGCAGGAATGTGTGATTTGTGGGGGAGCGCAGGAAACCAATATTTATTCAATGGGAAATTTTGATGCGTTGGGGGCTTTTTCCGTTCGGGAAAATGATCCGACTGCCGCCTCTCGTCCTTTTGATCGTGATCGTGACGGTTTGATCCCAAGTGGAGGTGCGGCCACGGTTATTATAGAAAGTTTAAAATCCGCGCAAGCGCGTGGGGCAACTATTTTAGGGGAAGTGATTGGATACGGTTTTTCTTCCAATGGTGCCCATATTTCCAACCCGAGTGTAGACGGCCCGGTGCGTTCACTGGAAATGGCCGTGCGGGATGCGGGAATTCCAACTTCTGAAATTGATTACATCAATGCCCACGCTACCTCCACCCCGGGTGGTGATGCAAGTGAGGCAAAGGCAATTGATGCAGTTTTCGGGAAAGATAAAACACTGGTGAGTTCAACAAAATCCATGACCGGGCATGAATGTTGGATGGCCGGAGCGAGCGAAATCGTATACGCTATGTTAATGATGCAGGAATCGTTTGTGGCCCCCAATATAAATTTTGAAAACCCCGATGTGGACTCTGCACGGCTCAATATTGCGGACAAGGTTATAAATAAAAATATTAGCGTATTTTTGTCGAATTCTTTCGGTTTTGGGGGGACAAACTCCTCATTGATTGTTAAAAAGTGGAATAAATAGTGGAAATGGAAAAAGTAGATATCATTGAAAAAATCAATGGTTTTTTGGTAGAAGAGTTTGAAGTAGCCGCAGAAAAGATTACCCCTGAGGCCAATCTTCGCGAAACACTTGAGTTGGATAGTCTCGATTACATCGATTTAGTGGTGGTCATTGAAAGCAATTTTGGTTTTAAAGTAAAGCCGGAAGATTTTGTTGCCATTTCAACCTTTCAGAATTTTTACGAATACGTAAACGATCGCGTAGCGGAAAAGGTAAATCCATAATCCATGTCTGCATGGCAAGGGAAGTCCAGGGGTACGAAACTTGGTTATCGTATTGTCATTTTTGTTTGTAAAACCTTCGGTGTTTTTCCTGCTTATTTCCTCCTTCGTTTTATAGCCTTTTATTTCTTTCTTTTTTCCTGGGGTTCTTCCCGGGAAATCTATTTGTATTTCAGGAAAAGACAACGATTCAGTGTACTGAAATCGATTGGGTCGCTGTACCGGAATTATTATGTTTTTGCACAAACTTTACTGGATAAGATTATCGTACTGTCGGGAATTAAAAACCCCTTTACGTTTGAGTTTGATGGGGAAGAAAACCTGCGCGCTATTGTAGCAAAGGGGAAAGGTGGCTTATTGATGAGTGCCCATGTGGGAAATTGGGAAGTAGCCGGCCATTTGTTTGAACGCCTGGACGCAAAAGTAAGTGTGGTGATGTATGATGGCGAACATCAGCGCATCAAAGCGTATTTAGAGAATGTAACGGGTGGGAGAAATTTTAACGTGATTGTTGTAAAGGAGGATTTGTCGCATGTATATGCAATCGGGGAAGCCCTGCAAAACAACCAGTTGGTTTGCCTTCATGCCGATCGTTTTTTACCGGGCAATAAAACTACCGAACAAAATTTATTAGGTGCCCCGGCAAAATTCCCGGTTGGCCCCTTCATATTAGCTTCAACCTTTAAAGTACCGGTATCGTTTGTGTTTGCATTTAAAGAAACGAGCAAGCATTATCATTTTTATGGATCACCGATGATAACTTTTGATAATGATATACCAAAAAGCCAGGTGATGGAAAGTTTATTGACTGGTTTTACGGGAAATCTGGAGGAATTACTAAAGAAGTATCCCGAACATTGGTTCAATTATTATAACTTTTGGGAAATTGAGAAGCATGCTTAATCCTGTAACCCAGTATATTCCCCAACGTGCTCCGATTGTGATGATCGATGCGCTAAAAAATGCGGACGAAGAACATGCCACCACCTCGCTTGTAGTTGCGGATGATAATATCTTTGTGGAAAATGGTGTGTTAAAAGAACCCGGGTTAATTGAGAATATTGCACAGACGGCTGCGGCACAAGTTGGGTATTTGAGCAAGCAAAATAACACCCCTGTGCCACTCGGGTACATTGCTGCCATTCGACATCTTGAAATTTCCAAACTTCCTGAAGTTGGATCAACTATACTGACCACCATCATTCGCAAAAACCAAATTATGGATATCATACTTATTGAAGGCACCACATCCCTGTTGAATGAAGTTATTTGCAAATGTGAGATGCGTGTCTTTATAAAGTCGAACAATTAAGTTGAAATAGTAAACAATAAAAAAAACCCGAACACATGAAAAACCTGCCATTCATTTTTTTATCAACTGTAATTTTTGTCTCCTCGTCAACCTTACTGGCGCAAGAAATCAATAAGGTATTTAAAAGTGACGAACCGCTAACGTGGGTTGGCCTGGATTTTAGTGGTGCTATTTTTATTGGGGACCGCGAAAAGTATGGAAGCGAAGCAGACATCAAAAATTTAATTGAAGGATGGAACACCTTAATGGAAGTTGAGTATAACAAATTCAACATCGGGGAAACGTTTGGTAAATCAAAAGTTGAAAAAGCAATTGACATTACGAAAAAACACAATGCTGATTTGATTTTATCGGAGATATTGTCGGACAATATCAAAGACCATGACCACCTGACACCGGAAGCTGTTCAACAAATATTATATAGTTATGATTTTGGTGCTCGTTCGGGAATAGGGCTGATGATCGTAGTGGAAAGTTTTGATAAGTTGAGTGCAAAGAGCTCGGTATACTTCACGTTCTTTGATTTATCCAGCCGTGAAATCTTAGTGAGTGAGAAAATGGCAGGAAAACCCAGTGGATTTGGACTACGGAATTTTTGGGGTGGTGCTATCTACGGAAATTTAAAAAGCCTTCAGAAAAAAGATTTTGAAATGTGGAGAAAGAAATACCAACGCTAGCCGAAGTGCTAAAAGATACAACAGAGATTTCTGTCCGCTTTAATGAAGCCGATCCCTTGGGGATTGTTTGGCACGGCCACTACGTGCGTTATTTTGAAGATGGTCGCGAAAGCTTTGGCAAACGGTATGGGTTTTCATACCTGGATTGCTATGCACATGGATTGGCCATTCCGGTGGTTTCCATTCAATGCGATTATAAAAAAGCCTTGCGGTACGGTGACACCGTAACAGTTGAAACTACTTTTATTTCGAAGAAAGCAGCCAAAATTTTTTTTGAATACAGGATCGTGAATAGCAAAGGCGAGTTAGTGGCTTCCGGATCAACCGTCCAGGTGTTTGTGGAAGTAAAAACATTTCAATTGCAATTGACCAACCCGGTTTTTTTTGAAGAATGGAAAGCAAAGTGGAACCTTGAATAACCGCATGGACTTTTGGGTTGTTGCACATAATGTCATTTCCCCGCTGGGAGTTACCACACAGGAAAATTATGCTGCAATCCAAAAAGGAAAGACAGCAATCAAAACCAACCAGGCAGGTCAAACCGTTAGCGCCATTGAGCCTGATTTCCTGCCACCTTTTTTAGTTGAAAAGAAAATTCCATTCGGGTATACTTCCTTTGAAGAACTGTTGATCCGATCTGTAAAAGATGCCGTATCCTTTTCTTCAATTGATACTTCCTCCAATCGTGTACTCTTTATCCTTTCCACCACAAAAGGAAATATCGATTTGCTTGAAAAGGAACATACTAAAGAACAATTGCTGCTTTCATATTCTGTGAAGGCTGTTTCGGGTTATTTCAGCAATCCAAATAAACCGGTTGTGGTATCGAATGCGTGCATATCGGGTATTATGGCATTGCTTGTTGCGAAGCGGTTGATCGAAAGCAAACAATACGACCATGCCATTGTGATGGGTGCAGATGTGCTATCAAAATTTGTATTAGCTGGTTTTCAATCATTGAGTGCCATGAGCCAATTGCCATGCAAACCATTTGATAAAGACAGGACCGGTATTTCGCTGGGCGAAGCAGCAGCAACTATAGTGGTGAGTAAAGAAAAAAATGTAGGATCAATTTCCACGATTAAAATAACAGGAGGAGGACTGAGCAACGATGCCAACCACATTTCCGGGCCCTCTAAAACGGGCGATGAATTGGCAATGGCCATCAATCAAGCCTTGAAGGAATCAAAATTGAATGCGTCAGATGTTGATTTCATTTCTGCCCATGGCACGGCTACTGTATATAATGATGAGATGGAAGCGAAAGCATTTGAACTTGCCGGGCTTTTATCAAAACCGGTGAATAGCCTGAAAGGCAGTATTGGCCATACCCTTGGTGCAGCAGGGTTGGTTGAGTCTGCATTGAATATTGAAGGGCTCTTGCACAATGAAATTTTGCCTACTGTTGGTTTTGAAACATTGGGGGTTTCAAAATCGATTGGTGTGTCAGCGCATTTGAAAAAAACGGAAACGAATGTCTGCCTGAAAACAGGTTCAGGGTTTGGGGGGTGCAATGCAGCAATAATTTTTGAAAAGCATTTAGCGTAATGGAGGGGAATTATTTAACGGGTTTTTGTCGCATTCAGGAAGGGAAGATTGTGACCCACGCTAAAAGTTCCCCGGCTTCAACAGAACCCCTTTCTGAATTCCTTGATGAAATGTATTCAAAAGTGATCCGTGATTATCCGAAGTTTTACAAAATGGATACACTCAGTAAGCTGGGCGTATTGGCAACGGAATTGATTGTTGGCGAAAAAGATTTAACAATGTATGCACCCGGAGAAATTGCCGTTGTTTTGGCCAACAAACATGCAAGCCTGGATACAGACTTGGCTTTCCGGAAGTCCATTGCTAAAATGGCGAGCCCGGCATTGTTTGTCTATACGCTGCCCAATATTGTGACGGGCGAAATTTGCATCCGGAATGGTTGGAAAGGGGAGAATGCTTTTTTTGTCCAGGAAACATTTGATATGGATTTCCATACCCACTATGTCGATTCACTTCTTGAAACAGGAAATGCGAAAGTATGCCTTGCAGGTTGGGTAGACGTAATAGGGGAAGACCATGATGTTTTTTTATATTTGGTCGAGAAAGTGAACCGGGAAGGTTCCATAAAGCATTCAAAAGAAAATTTATTCAACTTGTATACGCAGTAATATGGACGCATTGATGGCCGATCTGAAAGTACAGATCATTGAAGCATTGAATATGAAACATTTAAAACCTGAAGATATTGGTGATGACCAGCCCCTTTTTGTAAAAGGACTGGGCTTGGATTCAATAGATGCGTTGGAGTTGATCGTGATGATGCAGCAACAATATGGCATTAAAATCAATGACCCGAAGGAAGGGCCACAGGTTTTTCAAACGGTGCGGACCATGGCCGAATACATTACGGCCAATAAAAATGCATAACGCTTGAAAGGAACTGTTTCAGTTGTCGGACTCGGTGTGCTATCGGCTATTGGCAGAGGGGCAACTGAAACACTTCAATCGTTTCAGGCCCATCAAACCGGAATTGGCACCAGCAAATATTTACAGACTGTTCATTCACTTCCTGTTGGGGAAGTGAAATATTCCAATCCGGAGCTTCAGGAAATTTTAAAATGTAAAAAAAATATTCCGCGTACTGCCTTGCTGGGAATGTTGGCAGCACGCGATGCAGTGGCGGATTGTGGATTTGACATACATAAATTCCGAACGGGTTTTATTTCGGCTACTACCGTTGGCGGGATGGACCGCACAGAGGGTTTTTTTTCTGATTTCCTTACCGATGCCTCAACTGGAAATATTGAAGATGTCCGCTTTCACGAATGTGGCAAGACCACGCAACTCATTGCAGAAGATTTAGGGGTTGCTGATTTTATATCCACGATCAATACTGCTTGCTCGTCTTCGGTGAATTCGATTATTTACGGTGCACGGTTAATTGCACATGGCCATCTTGATGTGGTGGTTGCCGGAGGTGCGGATGCACTTTGTAAATTCACATTGAATGGATTCAACAGCCTGATGATTTTGGACAAGGAACGCTGCCGGCCTTTTGATGCAAGCCGTGCCGGGCTTAACCTGGGGGAAGGTGCAGGGTTTGTGGTGTTGGCATCGGAAAAAGCAATACAACAAACGAAGGCACGTGTGCTGGGTTCTATTTCGGGTTACGGAATCAGCAGTGATGCTTTTCATCAAACAGCTTCTTCACCGGAAGGAAAGGGATCTTTTATTGCAATGGAAAAAGCTTTGGCAATGGCCAATCTTAAACCTTCGGCTATTGATTACATAAACTTGCACGGAACGGGAACGGAGAACAATGATTTATCGGAAGGCACTGCGGTGAAAAGATTGTTTGGACCTGCCATGCCGCGTATGAGTTCAACAAAAAGTTTTACAGGTCATACACTAGGTGCCAGTGGAGGAATTGAATCTGTTTTTTCAGTTTTGTCTTTGATGAAGGGAATTGCATATCCGAACCTGGGTTTTCAAAATGCGATTCCTGAAACAGGGCTTGTTCCGCAAAAAGAATTTGACTCGGGATTTTCCATTCACCATGTGATGAGCAACTCCTTTGGGTTTGGTGGTAATTGTTCTTCTGTAATTTTTTCTAAAGAATAACCATGTACATCAGCGGCATCGGAGCAATTTCAACACAATCGCCAGAGGGGGAAATAAAAATTCCTTTAGTACAAGAAGGAAAGGTACGGGCCATTGAACCCGATTATTCAACATGGATTGATCCGCACCTGCTGCGAAGAATGGGCCGCATTGTGAGTATGGGCGTCACTGCCGCTTTTATGGCATTAAAAGATGCGGGTGTTAAAATGCCCGATGCGATTACCACCGGAACAGGGTTTGGTTGCCTGGAAGATACCGGTATTTTTTTAGCGAAGATGGTAAAGCAAAAGGAGGAAGGTGTAAACCCAACGCCCTTCATCCAATCAACGCACAATACCATCGGCTCGCAGGTGGCGTTGTTGTTGGGATGCCATGGGCACAACCAGACTTTTACACACCAATCATTTTCTTTTGAGGGTGCATTGCTGGATGCAAAGATGCTACTTGCTGAACATGCAGATCAAAATGTGTTGGTTGGGGCCGTGGATGAAACAACCGAGGTGGGTCATATACTCATGCAGCGGGCGGGGATTTTTGGTAATGGTGTAGCACAAGGTGAGGGTGCATTTTATTTTTTGTGTACTGCTAAAAAGCAGGAAGAAAGTTATGCCCGGATTATCAATCAACGGACACTTTTTAAACCGGCATCCCTTGAAAGGGAAATCCAACTTTTTTTAAGTACGAATGAAGTCCATCCAACTGAGATCGATCTTGTATTATTTGGGGGAATGGAACAGCCATGGGACCGCGCAGCCACCCAAACCATAGAAATACTTTTTCCTGTGGATAAAATTGTGGCGTACAAAAAGTATTCGGGTGAGTTTGCCACATCAGTAGGATTTGCAGTGTGGTGGGCGGGTTCCATATTGAAGCAAAAAATGGATTTTCCAGTTTCGGTTAATGCAACCCCTCAAAAAATCCTGATTTACAATCCGTATCTTGGTAATCATCATTCCCTAATCTTGCTTGAATCGTGCCACGGTACAAAGTAGTCAACACACTTTTTTTAATCCTGATCCTGTTTTTGATTTTGCTGGATTGGTTTCAAGCTGTAGACTGGAAAGTGTATGCGGGTATTTTTTTAATCTTTATCATCCTACAGGTTTATGGCGCCCTGTATATGTCTTCCGGATTTTTCCTGCCCGCGATTTGCTCCGGTAAAGGAAACTCAAAAAATATTGCCATCACGTTTGATGATGGCCCGGGTGCAGGTACCGAAAAGGTACTTTCTATTTTAAAGGATTATCAGGTGCAAGCGTGTTTCTTTTGCATTGGTAAAAACAGTGAGACACATCAGCACTTGCTAAAAGAGATTCACAGGCACGGGCATATTATTGGCAATCATAGTTTTCAACATGGCTGGAATTTTGACCTGCTTTCTTCCAAAAAAATGAAAGCGGAATTAACGAAGACGGATGATTTTATTGAGTCAACACTGGGCATCAGGCCCAATTTTTTCCGTCCCCCCTATGGTGTCACCAACCCGAACCTGGCGGCAGCGGTGCGTAATGATTACAAAACGATTGGCTGGTCGGTACGATCATTTGATACGGTAATAAAAGATCCTGCCAAACTGATGGGGCGCATCACCCGAAACCTAAAAGGAGGTGATATTATTTTGTTTCACGACCACAGTGAATCAACGCAACAAATTTTACCGGATTTCATTAAACATGTTCAATCAATTGGTTTAAAAATTGTAAGACTGGATGAATTAATTGGAGAAAGTCCGTATACTACAACATGATGAAAATGAGAGCAAGTGGTGCATTGTTTTTTTGGTTTATGATCCTGCGTTTTTCGGGCCTGGCGCAAACCGATTCATTCAAACCGATTCAAAATTTAGAGCAATTCAAAAAAACGTTTTCAGTGGAGTCGAAAAAAGTGAATTCCATTTCCAGTACTTTTCAACAGGAGAAAGTGCTTTCGCTGTTGGAAGAGAAGATGGTTTCTGATGGCAGGTTTTGGTTTAAACGTGAGAACAAAATCCGGATTGAATATCAACATCCATTTGCATACCTGCTGATCATCAAAAATGATGAGATCATGATCAAGGACCACGACAAGCAAAACCGGATGAATGTGAAGTCGAATAAATTGTTTCAACAAATCAATCAGATCATTTTGGATTGTGTACAGGGTTCAATACTTGACAACAAAGATTTTTCGGTTGCTGCATCTGAAAATTCAGCGTTCTACCAATTGGAAATGAAACCATTATCGAAGGGGCTTCAGGATTTCTTCTCCCGGGTTGTTGTCCTGGTTGACAAGAAAGACTTCACCGCCAGCGAGCTGAGTTTATACGAGGCAGGTGGCGATTACACAACGATTCATTTTTCAAATAAGCTCTTGAATGCGAATATTCCGGACTCGGTATTTGATCTTGCTAAGTAGCATCCTCAGCGGATGCGCTACTGCTTACAAGTCGCTTCAACCGGCAGGCAGGGATACGGAGTGTGTAAATCACTTTACCCCCACGTATCAGAAGAATTGGTTCACCGCTTCAATTGATGTGCGCGGGCATCACCTTTCCGGGCTTTTATTGATCAAACAAATGCCGGATGGATCGGACAGGATTGTATTCACCAATGAGTTGGGTGTTTCATTTTTTGATTTTGAATTTTCCGATACAGGCTTTAGAGTAGTTCAGGTAATCGACAAGCTAAATATCAAAGCGGTGATCAATACCCTGAAACAAGATTTTGAGTTGTTGCTTTTGCGCGGATTGGAAACAGCAAGTATTGCAAAGTATACCAGCGAAAATGAAGCGTACCATACGTTTCCCTGGGATGGTAAAATCAATTACCTTATCACAGATTATGATTGTAAGTTGGTGCGGTTGGAGCGCGGGTCAAAAAAAAAGAAGCTTGTTCAGATTACGTTCGAAGGGGATAACCACAATCCCAACAAAATTATTGTAAAGCATTTCAATTTTGATATGCAGATTACCTTAACTAAAATTGAGCGCTAATGCTATTGGATAGTTTTTTCACCATCGCCAAAATGGAAGGGACCGGACAGGAAATTCAGGCACACCTTACAATCAACAGAAACCATTCGGTTTTTGACGGCCATTTTCCTCAAGTCCCCGTTGTGCCGGGTGTTTGTATGGTGCAGATGGTGAAAGAGGTTATTGAATTACGGGAAGGCAAAAAATATAATTTAATTGCCGGGGACAACATTAAGTTTGTTTCGGTGCTCAATCCTGATGAATATCCTGCGGTGGATGTAAAGATTTTGATCGAAAAAAATAATAACCTTTCAATAACAGCAACGTTGTTTGCTGGCGAGGTTACTTTCCTTAAATTGAAAGCCGTTTTAGAAGGGGGTGCATGAACGCAGAAATCCGGCAGAAATTCAAAGACTTGAATGTTGGGGTATTGATCCCGACCTACAACAACGCGGCTTCATTGGAAGGTGTGTTGCGCAGTGTACTCGAATATACTGATCGTGTGCTTGTTGTGAATGATGGTTCTACGGATGGCACGGAAAAAATTGTTTCCCGCTTTACGGAAGTGGAATTGGTTTCCTATCCAAAAAATATTGGTAAAGGCTGGGCGTTGCGAAAGGGATTTGCCCATGCCTTACAGAAGGGATTCGATTATGTGATTACCCTCGATTCCGATGGTCAGCATAGCCCAACTGATTTACCTGCTTTTTTATCGGAGATAGAAGTGTTCCCGAATACGATTATTATGGGGGCCCGAAATATGGAGCAGGCTTCTGTTCCCGGCAAAAGCAGCTTCGGAAATAAATTTTCAAATTTTTGGTTCTGGTTTGAGACCGGTATCCGGCTGCCGGATACGCAAACGGGTTTTCGGTGTTATCCGGTCCGCGCGATGGAAGGCATGAAGTTTTTCACACGAAAGTTTGAATTTGAAATTGAGGTGATCGTGCGCAGTGTTTGGAAGGGGATCGGGATCACGTTTGTGCCCGTAAATGTTTATTACCCACCAAAGGAAGAGCGCGTTTCCCACTTTCGTCCGTTTACCGACTTTGCGCGCATCAGTGTGCTGAATACCGTGTTGGTAACCCTGGCACTGCTCTATTATAAACCACGGGATTTTTTCCTGAGCATTAAAAAAAAAACTTTCGTCAGGTCATTTTCGATTTATTCTCAAACCCGGGGGAGTCTGACGCAATAAAAGCTACCTCTATCGGCTTTGGGGTTTTCATGGGCATTGTTCCGGTTTGGGGGTTTCAATTGATTATCGCCATCGCGCTTTCGATTTATTTTAAGTTAAACAAAGGGTTGGTAATCCTTTCGGCCAACATCAGCCTTCCACCACTCATTCCAGTTATCTTATTTTTGAGCCATTATGTGGGCGGGTTTTGGTTTGGTGAAAATGCAGTTACATTCTCGTTTGAGAAAGGACTTACACTTGAATTTTTTAGTGAAAGTTTATTGCAGTATATAATGGGTGGCGTTACGCTTGCAGTTTTTGCGGGATTGTCATTTGGTGGGTTTAGTTATTTAATGATGAAAGCAGTAAAGAAAAAAAGCGGGTAAGCGGGTATGGGTTTTATTTTTACAAGCATCTATGATTATTTCAGAAACAACAGGATGGTATTTTATACTACTTTCTTTTTGTTGTTCATTTTTTTTGCGGTCGGTTCTTACCGCATCAATATTGAAGAGGACATTACCCGGATTTTCCCAAACGATGATCGTGTAGAAAAATTAAGCCAGATCTTTCAGGATTCGAAATTTATGGAGAAACTGGTGTTTACAGTTTCCCTTGAAGATTCGTCTGCCGCTGTTAACCCTGATCGCCTGATTGATTTTACAACCCATTTCGTAGCGGCTGTCGATTCCAGTTTGAGCGGCTATGTAAAAGAGATTACCTACCAGGTCGATGATCAAAAAGTACTGGATGTCGTCAATACTATTATTGAAAACCTGCCGGTTTTTTTAGAGCCTTCAGACTATCAACAAATCGACTCACTGCTTCAGCCCGAGCGCATACAAGCAACACTGGAAAGCAATTACCGAAACCTCATCTCCCCAACGGGAATGGTTTTCAAAAAAATGATTGCAAAAGATCCGGTGGGTATTTCAACTGTAGTGCTTAAAAAATTACAGTCCATGCAACTTGATGACCGGTATCAATTGTATGACAACTTCATTTTTACCAACGATCAAAAGCATTTGATGTTTTTTGTCTTGCCTTCCCATCCTGCCAATGAAACCAAAAGCAATGCAGAATTGATTGATGGGCTTGATCACCTTACAAAAGAATTCCTTCAGCAAAACCCTGACATAAAGGTTTCTTATTTTGGGGCAACCGCTGTTGCGGTGGGAAACGCCAAGCAGTTGCGGAAGGATACCTACCTGACGTTGGGATTGATGATTACTATTTTGGTGGTGTTTCTCATTTGGTTTTTTAAACGGAAACGGGCGCCATTGCTAATTCTTGTTCCGGTTTTGTTTGGTGGATTGTTCTCGTTGAGCTGTGTGTATTTACTGCAAGGGTCAATTTCCGTGATCGCGATTGCGGCCGGTTCGATTATCCTGGGAATTGCCATCAATTATTCGCTGCATTTTTTTTCGGACCTGCGCTACCGTGGAAGTGTACGCGAAGTGATTGGCGATTTAGCAAAACCAATGACGGTCGGCAGTGCTACTACGGTGTTGGCATTTTTCTCCTTGCGATTTGTGAATGCCGGTGTGTTGCAAGACATTGGTTTATTTGCCGGGTTTAGTTTGATTGGTGCGGCACTATGTACGCTTTTATTTCTTCCGCAACTCATCAGGGACGATGTGTTTTATCAACCGGACAAGGGTGCATTGACCTGGATCGACAGGTTGTCATTTAAGCATACCGGGGCAAACAAGTTTGTGGTGTTGGGTATTTTTTTAACAACCCCCGTGCTGTTCTATTTCACTTCCGATGTTCGCTTCAACAGCGATATGAACAAATTGAATTTCATGACAGATGATTTGCGGAGGGCTGAACATGAATTAAATACGCTCAATGAGTTTACAAAAAAATCCGTGTATGTGGTGGCGAGCGGAAATACACTGGAAGAAGCACTGCGCGCAAATGAACAACTCCTTCCCAAACTAAAACAGTTACGGCAGGAAGGTGTGGCGCTAAAATTTTCTTCTGTTTCCGATTTTGTGGTCTCCGATTC
The DNA here is from genome assembly GCA_964398945.1 of uncultured Roseivirgaceae bacterium. GTDB lineage: Bacteria > Bacteroidota > Bacteroidia > Cytophagales > Cyclobacteriaceae > JBGTGG01. Next base: position 53,276 of record CAYNOT010000008.1, read on the forward strand.
AACCCGCAAGCAACGAATTGAAAAATGGAATCAGTTCTGGTCAAAGGAAAAGAAAGAAATTACACTTAAAACATTGGTAGAAGAAGGAAGCAACGTGGGTTTTAAACCAACTGCCTTTTCGGGATTTAAACAACTGTTGGACAAAGATTATGCTACATTGGAAACGGATGAACTTGCGTTGATCAAAGAACAATTTTTTAGTGATTTTATTACGGAGAAAAAAAACCTGTCCACCATCGTTACACTGGTTCAGGTTGACCCTGGAAAAAAGGACATCCTCTTTTCTTCCCTGGAAGGAATGGCGAATGGATTGGTCATCGACAAGCAATCGATGACCTCTATGTTTGTTGAATTTGTGCAAGCCGATTTTAATTTCATTGTGTTGTTCACTTCCGTTATTGTTTTTGTTGCGTTGCTTTTGGTGTATGGCCGTATTGAATTGACATTGATCACCTTTTTGCCGATGCTGATTACCTGGATTTGGATTTTGGGCATTATGGCATTGCTGGGCATTGAATTCAATATCATTAATGTAATGGTCTCTACTTTTATTTTCGGATTGGGGGATGACTATAGTATTTTTATAATGGACGGTTTGCAGCAAGAGTATAAATATGGAGGCACTCATTTACCAGCCATTAAAACCTCTATTTTTCTTTCAGCGTTTACTACCATTGTTGGATTAGGTGTTTTGTTGTTTGCGCAACATCCTGCGCTACGTTCCATTGCCGCTATTTCGATTATTGGGATTGGGTGCGTGTTTGTAATGTCCCAAACCATAGAGCCCTATTTGTTTTCTGCCTTCATCAGCAACCGTGCAAAAAGGCGCTGGACACCCATGACGTTTTGGGGTTTTAATAAAACGGTTTTTGCTTTTTCATTTTTTGTGATAGGATCAATCGTGCTGACCATGATTGGGTTTGTGTTGATTAAACTCATTCCTTTTCAAAGGAGGAGGATGCGATTGACATACCACTACTTTCTAAGTGCATTTACATGGTCGCTTATTTATATAATGGGCGGCCTTAAAAAGAAAGTTATCAATAGGCGGCCTGAATTCTTCTCAACCCCCCATGTGATTATTGCCAACCATCAATCGTTTCTCGATATCCTGGTAACGACCATGTTGCATCCAAAAATTATTTTATTGACCAACGCGTGGGTTTGGAATTCACCGGTGTTTGGAGGGGTTGTAAGGTTGGCGGATTATTATCCGGTAATGGAAGGAGCTGATAATGTGGCGCGTTTGCAAAAGCGCGTAGATGAAGGATATTCCATAGTGGTGTTTCCGGAAGGAACACGTTCTCCCGATGGTACGATTAAACGATTTCACAAAGGTGCTTTTTTCCTGGCCGGGCAATTCAATCTTCCAATCCTCCCGTTGCTGTTGCATGGAACCGGGGACTTAATAAAGAAAGGTGATTTTTATTTGCATGATGGGCCACTGACGTTGAAATTCTTTGAGCCTGTGGCTCCGGATGATACACGCTTTGGAACCACCTATCAGGAACGAACAAAAGCCATCAGTAGAAATTTTAAAAAAGAGTACGATGCATTTTCAGCGGAAATCGAGACGCCTGCTTACTACAAAAATCGATTGATTGCTACTTTTAAATACAAAGGCCCTGTATTGGAATGGTACCTGCGGATAAAACTTAAACTGGAAGACAACTATGCTTCATTCGAAAAATTGATTCCACAGCAGGCAACCATTTTGGATTTGGGATGCGGGTATGGTTTTTTGCCGTACATGTTGCATTTCATGTCGGGCATGCGCACGATTACCGGGGTTGACTACGATGAGGAGAAAATAGGAACCGCCAATCATGGTTATTCAAAATCAAAGGAATTGACTTTCGTATGTGCCGACATTACTACTTTTTCAATTGACCCGGTTGACATTATTATCCTTAATGATGTATTGCATTACTTGCCGGAAGCGATGCAGGAACGGATTGTCATAAATTGTTTCAACGCTGTGAACCCGGGAGGGAAGGTGATCATCCGGGATGGGAACCGCGATGAGCAAAAAAGGCATATTGGCACGAAACTTACCGAGTTCTTTTCTGTTAACTTGCTGCGGTTCAACAAGGCCACCAATACATTGAGTTTTCTTTCCGGGAAACGATTGCTCGAGTTGGCCAAGCCGTATAACTTGCAGGTTGAAGTATTGGATGAAAACCAGTTTACCTCCAATACGGTATTCATTTTTGAAAAGGGGGTATAATGGAAGTGTATGATGTGGTGATTATTGGAAGTGGCCTTGGGGGGTTATCATGCGGCACGATGTTGGCAAAAGAAGGATACAAGGTTTGCGTGTTGGAACGCAACAAGCAAATTGGCGGAACCCTGCAAACCTATGTGCGTGATCGCATTATTTTTGATTCAGGTGTACACTACGTTGGTGGGCTTAGCCCCGGCCAAACCTTGCATCAGATATTTAAATACCTGGGCATTATGGATAAGCTGAAGCTACGGAAGATGGCAGAAGATGGCTTTGATGGGATGATGTTTGGGGATGACCCAAAAACCTATTGGTATGCACAAGGGTATGATAATTTTGTAAAAACGTTGGTGCAGGATTTTCCGGAGGAGGAGGAGGCCATCCGTACCTATTGTGATAAAGTGAAAGAAGTGTGTAGTAAATTCCCACTGTACAATTTACGCGTAGGGGATTACTTCGATAAAATCAGTGTGCTTGAAATTGAAACCAAATCCTATATTGAATCAATTACTTCCAACAAGACATTGCGAAATGTGCTGGCGGGCACCAGTATTTTGTATGCGGGGGAACCAGACAAAACACCGTTTTATGTGCATGCATTGGTAGTGAACAGCTACATCGAAAGTTCCTACCGGTTTGTGGATGGCGGCTCACAGATTGCACGGTATCTTACCAAAGAAATCCGCGACCGGGGAGGTGTTGTCTTAAAGAGAAGAAGTGTAAACCGGATTGTTGAAGAAGCGGGTGAAGTAAAGTACGTGGAAACCGAATCCGGGGAGAAATTTTTCGGGAAGATATTTATCTCCGGTATCCATCCTCAAAAAACGATGGAGATGACCCAAAGCCCAATGATTAAAAAGGCATACCGTACCCGGTTGCAAATGATGGAGAATTCGGTATCGATTTTTTGTGTGAGTATCGTGCTCAAGAAAAACCGGATCAAGTATGAAGACCGTAATTACTATTACTTTACTGAGAATGATGCATGGTCAACATTGAAGTATACACCTGAAAATTGGCCCACCGGTTACGCGTTATACTTCAGTGCCAATTCAAAAGATGAGGAGTATGCAGATGCAATAACGGTGATGACGTATATGAATTATTCGGATGTTGAAAAATGGGCGGATACATTCAATACGGTGTTGCATGAAAGTTCGCGGGGCGAAGAATATGATGCCTTTAAAAAGGAAGGAGCAGAAAAAATTTTTACTTTAGTGGAAAAGCGATTTCCTGGTTTTACGGAAAGTATCGAAAATTATTATGTTACCACGCCCCTCACCTTGCGGGATTACATGGGTACCAATGATGGCTCCATGTATGGTATTGTTAAAGATTACCGCGAGCCACTGCGTACCTTTATTTCCCCACGAACGAAAATCCCCAACCTTTTCTTAACCGGGCAAAACCTGAATTTGCACGGTATACTTGGGGTTTCGGTAAGTGCTATTGTTACGTGTTCTGAAATTATTGGAATAGAAAAACTGCTCACAAAAATCCAACATGCTTAAACGGATTTTAAAAAACCGGATTTTTATTGTGCTCGCCGGTGTGGGCATCCTTTTCGTTGGGTTGGTGGTCTACCTGCAGGTGGTGGCGACTGTTGAAGAGCCAACACCTGGCGACACGTCAAGTTTGGAACGCGAACGGAATCAAGTAGCGGAAAATTTTTACACACTGGGCAACAACTGGTTTCGGAAAAGTGGATCCGGATTATTTGAAATGTATATCGAAGGAAAACCCTTTGAACGCGGGGTTGCAGCGGGTAAACTATCCAAAGAATTGACGCAGTATCAGGAAAAGGTTTTCAATACACAGATTGAACAATTGATCCCTTCTTCTTTTTATCGGGGAATGTTAAAATATTTTGTGGGATGGTTCAACCGGAATTTGGATGAAAACATTCTGGAGGAATACAAACTTGAAATTTTCGGGGTATCAAAATCTTTTTCCGATGAGTATAACCACATTGCGCCACCGTATCAACGGATCATGAACTATCATGCGGCCCACGACATTGGCCATGCCTTACAAAACATGTCGCTGGTGGGATGCACCTCCTTTGCCACCTGGGGCAATCGTTCGGAGGATGGATCGTTGATTATCGGACGAAATTTTGATTTTTTTTCTGGTGATGATTTTGCACGAAATAAAATCGTATTGTTTGTAAACCCGGATGAAGGGTACAAGTTTGTGAGCATTACCTGGGCAGGAATGATGGGCGTATTGTCTGGTATGAACGACCAGGGGTTGACCGTTACCATCAATGCGGCAAAATCTGAAATCCCAGCGGGAGCTGCCACTCCGGTTTCCCTGGTGGCACGCGAAATATTGCAATATGCTTCTACCATTGACGAAGCGTATGCCATTGCAGCAAAGCGGAATATGTTTGTTTCGGAATCTTTTTTGATCGGTTCGTTAAAAGACAACCGGGCAGCCCTAATTGAAAAGACCGATAAGGCGATTGAATTGTTCGAAAGCGACCGGCAACAACTTGTAAGTACCAATCATTTTCAAAGTAAAACATTGGGTGGTGATTCTTTGAACCGCGAACACATGCGAACGTCTGCTTCGGCACCGCGTTTCAACCGCGTTGAAGAATTGCTCTCCGAAACTACAGTGAATACTGTTACTACTACAGCAGCAATACTTCGCGATCCCAATGGATTAAATAATCGTCCTATTGGTTTAGGAAATGAACAAGCGATCAACCAACTGGTGGCACACCATTCTGTAATTTTTCATCCGGCCAGTTTGCGCATTTGGGTATCCACTTCGCCCTGGCAATTGGGAAAATATGTCTGCTATGATTTAAATGAAATTTTCAAGAACCGGCTGACAAGTGATCATGAAATTTATGTTGAGGCGATGACGATCCCTGCCGATGAATCAATCGATAAAGGACGGTTAGCGGATTTTGAAAAATTCAGTAATTTCAGATTCCCCTTTCAACCGCGTGAAAACCTGCAACCTGATAGTTTGGTGAAGTGGAATCCTGATCTTTACCTTTCGTATATGCTGGCGGCTGATTTTTATTTTGATAAAGAAAAATATGCCGAAGCAATTCCATTGTATAAAAAAGGATTAACATTGGTGGTAGCGACTGAGCAAGAGCGGAAGCACATGCAAGCGCAATTGGAAAAATGTAAGGATAAATTATGATTGTTGGTATCGGCATTGATATGATTGAGGTGGATCGCGTTCGCGAGAAAATCGAAAAAGAAAAGGGTTTTCGTGAACATATTTTTTCTTCCAGTGAAATCGCCTATTGTGAAGATCAACCCGAACCGTACCAACACTATGCGGCACGCTTCGCTGCCAAAGAAGCATTCTTAAAAGCAATTGGACAAGGGTTATCGTATAGTCTTCATGTCCACAATATCGAGATTGTTCCCCGGAAGGATGGCAAACCTGAAATTGTCTTGAGCGAAGAATACAAAGATTTAATAGAAGAAAACGAGTGGCAAAAAATACATGTTTCACTAACGCATTTGAAGTCTGTGGCGAGTGCGGTTGTTATTATTGAGATATGAAATTGATCCCCGATATAGAAAAAAAGCCACAGCCGGAAATACAAGTCTTCCAACATCAAAAACTCCGTGAGGCGATACAGTATGTAAGCAAAAATTCCCCCTTTTATAAACGGCATTTTACAGCGAACCAAATTGATCCGGCAACACTAAAGACCATTGACGATCTACGGAAAATCCCTTTTACAACAAAAGACGATCTTCAACGCTACAATTGGGATTTTGCCTGCGTACCGAAAGATCAGCTCGTGGAATTTACCAGCACATCCGGCACACTGGGCAAACCCGTTACCATCGGGCTTACGAAAGGGGATGTGGAGCGCCTTGCGTACAATGAATATTTATCGTTTGTCTGTGCAGCGGGAACAGCCAGAGACCGCTATCAATTGATGCTGACACTCGATCGGCAATTTATGGCAGGCATTGCATACTATGAAGGCATTCGAAAATTAGGTGCCGGAATTATTCGGCTTGGCCCCGGATCACCTGCCATGCAGTTGGAAAGTATTTTGCGGTTGGAGCCCACAGCATTGGTAGTGGTTCCTTCTTTTTTGGTTGCGTTAATCGGATATGCATCCCAACACGGTGTGGATTTGAACTCAACGTCCGTAAAGAAAGCATTGTGTATTGGTGAAAGCCTTCGCAAAAATGATCTTACTTTAAATGTGTTGGGAGAAAAGATACAATCCAATTGGAACATCCAATTGTTTGGAACGTATGCTTCAACAGAAATGCAAACTGCTTTTACAGAATGCCATGAAGGAAAGGGCGGGCATCATCATCCTGAATTGATTGTTGTGGAGGTGTTGGATGAAAAGGGCAACCAGGTTTTGAATGGGGAATGTGGGGAAGTAACAATCACTACGCTTGGCGTTGAAGGGATGCCATTGCTCCGCTATCAAACCGGGGATATTGCAACCTACTACAATGGACCGTGTGCATGTGGGCGCAATACGATTCGATTGGGGCCAGTGGTGGGTCGCAAGCAACAAATGATCAAGCTGAAAGGAACTACTTTATATCCTTCAGGGATTTTTGAAATCCTGAACCAGGTTGATGGTGTTACTGATTATGTTGTGGAAGTTGTAACGGGTTCGTTGGGTACAGATGAATTGATTCTGCATGTGTTGGCAACCCGTGAAGATGTGGTACAAACGGTGAAAGATCGTTTTCAATCGGGGCTGCGGGTTGTCCCTCAACTAAAATTAATCGATAAAAAGACGCTTGACGAATTTCAATTTTCAGGTGAAAGCAGAAAGGCGAGGCGGTTTATCGATCATCGGTAGATTTCCCAATCCACTAATAAGCCTTTCGTAATTTCAGTACCACAATCTTGTTATCTTTATGGCGTAGAGCGTCCGGACATTATGCAGCACATTAAAAACATTTTTGTCGAAGCCGAATTGGAGGAAAATTCAGTTCGTAAGAAATTCTTACGAACTGCCTCAGACGGCAAAAACTATGACACAAAAGGAATAGTAGGTAATGTGTATCAACTGAGACATTGAGTTATGATGAAACCGAAAATATATTCCTCCGACCCCCGTGTAACCAACACCACACATGCAGCAATTGTATTTTATTAAGAAAGGAAAATTGGAATGGAGGGAAGTGCCCCGACCTGAAATTTCGGATGCACAACACGCTATTGTCAGGCCCTTTGCAGTTGCCAAGTGTGACCTTGACGATGCTTTTTTGTTCAACAATCTGGATTTAAAACTTAAAATAGGAACAGCACTCGGAAAGGTTGATCCGCAATACAATTCAATTTTTGGTAAACTGCTGAAGGGCCCATTTCCTTTTGGGCACGAGTGTGTAGGCGAAGTAGTGGAAACAGGTGATGGCGTAAGAACTATAAAAACAGGGGATGTTGTAAGTGTTCCGTTTCAACTGTCGTGTGGTAGCTGCCTTCATTGCAAGAATGGATTGACAAGTGTTTGTGAAAATACACCCGCGCTGTCGATGTATGGTTTTGGAAAACATCTGCAGTTTGGTGGAGCGATGTCGGATTTTATAAAAGTTCCTTTTGCAGATGCCATGCTTTTAAAAATCCCCACACATATCGACCCCGTTCATTTGGCAAGCCTCTCTGATAATATACCCGATGCATTTCGGCATTTAAAAGATATTGAGACCAACCCAAACCAAAAAGTGCTGGTTGTGGCGGGGCAAGCCAAAAGTGTTGGAATCTATGCCCTCATGATTGCGAAAGCGTTAGGTGTTGCCGAGATTGATTATGTTGATAACAATAAGGAGCGATTGGAAATTGCAGAGAAATTAAAAGCAACTACTATTTTCGACTCGTACCACCAGGTAACAAAAAAGTATGATTTAGTAATTGATGCAAGTTCAACAAGCAAAGGGTTGGAAACCGTTTTGAAAGCGGTAAGAAATTTCGGAAGGATATCAAGTTCGGGCATTTACATAAAAAAAACACCGCTGTCGTTGGTTGAAATGTATGCCAAAGGCGTGAACTTTAAAATTGGACTTGCAAACGCGCGAACAGACGCAGAAAATATACTGGCGTTATTGGAAAGAATAGAAATTCCTTTCGAATTGGCAACAACAAAACTTGCCCGTTGGGATAATGCAGAAGAAGCTTTCCTGGCAGACACTACAAAAGTAATTGTACAACGAGAGAAGATAAAAGCCACGCATAGCTATCTATAAACAAAGCTGACTATTTGTAAGGATTCTTAATGATCCTTTTTTGGATTGATTAACTCCAAAAACCAAACGCTTACCCCGAATCCCGATGTGATTTATATTAATCCATTGTATGATACCCGGCAAGGGCCGGTTGTCCTGGAGATTCCACCTGTGGAAGGTGTATCATCCCTTACAGGAAGTGTTGACGATGGCTGGCAAACTGCCATTGAAGATGTGGGGCCTGCCGGGGTTGATAAAGGTAAGGGCGGCAAATACCTCATCCTGCCTCCGGGCTATCAGCAAAAAGTTCCTGCCGGCTATATACCCATGCCTTCCTCTACCTATACAGGTTTCGTTATCCTTCGTTCCAATCTTACGGATGGTAGTGAAAAGGATATTGCAAGGGCAGTTGAGTATGGTAAAAAGGTAAAGATTTATCCGTATGCCCAGGCAGCCAAACCACCGCAGACTGTATTCATCGATTTGCTGGAAGTGGATTTCAGCAACACGATACCGTATGACCTGCACTTTTTTGAATTGCTCAACCAGTTTGTGCAACGCGAGCCCTGGCTCACACGCGACCAGGCGATGATCGATCAGTTGAAAACCATTGGTATTGTTAAAGGAAAAGACTTTAAGCCCGATGCCCGCACCCGGGAAATTCTGAAAGCTGCCATTACCGATGCACACGGCTGGCTCGACAAGAAATATGAGCAAGTGTTTTCAACACCTTTTTATGAAGGCACACATTGGACGTTACCTGCTTATCCGGATTTTGTAAAAGCGATCCAGGTCAATTATGAGTTAGACGATATTTATCCGACCGATGAAAGAGCCGTTAGTTATTCAATTGCATACTTCAGCGCCAAGCATCTGGGCGCAGGGCAGTTTTACCTGATGACACCTAAGGACAAAAACGACCAGTCGTTCGATGGATCAAAAACATATCGCCTGCATTTGCCGCCCAATGTTCCGGTAAAACTGTACTGGTCTCTGACTTTGTACGATCGGGAGACACATGCCCTTATCAAAGGCGTGAAGTACGCCAGCCGTGCATCGACAACACCGGGATTACAAAAAAATGATGACGGATCAACCGACATTTATTTTGGAGCCAAAGCTCCGGAAGGAAAAGAATCGAACTGGGTTCCTACCGATCCGCAACGAAGATTTGAAGTATTGGCGCGCTTCTATGGTCCTGAAAAATCATTCTTTGAAAAGACCTGGGCGATGGATGATATCGAGGAAGTGAAACTTTAAAACCATCCTCAGAACGATAGTTAGAAAAAGTTATAAATGATTTGCGCATGAAACCCAATTACACACTCTATGATTGTTTTCTCGGAGCATTCCTAAAAAATTAAAATTATGAAAAGACTATTCATTATCTCTGTGATCTGCATGCAATGCATGACCGCAACACTGTCCCTTCAGGCACAGGAACAACAAGCTCCTAGGCACCCTCCGCAACTCGATGAAGAAACGCTGAAGAAAGCCAACAACCCGATGGCGAAAGTCAAGGCATTTAATGTGCATAACTACATTGTTTCCTCTATCTATGGTACCGATGTTCAGCAAAACCAGTTCATCCTTCGCTACGCACAGCCGGTAGGCAAATTCCTGCTGCGGGCTTCATTGCCGTTTGTTACTGTCTCGCAGCCGGAACTGCCCCCAACTTTTGGCGTTGGTGATTTTAATGTGTTTGCCATCTACAACCTGCCGGCATCAGAAGGCAATCAATTCGGAATCGGCCCTGCTATCAGTGCACCTACGGCAACCAGTGATGCAACAGGCACAGGCAAGTGGCAGGCCGGGCTTTCTGCATTGGCTTTCTTTGCCAAAAGCCATCAGTTGCAGGTAGGCGCATTGTTGCAATGGCAATCTTCCTTTGCAGGAGATGAAGACCGCGCTGACATCAGCATGCTTACATCACAGGTATTCTTTATCTGGCAGGTTGGCGCAGGATATTACCTACGAAGCACAGGCGTATGGTCATTCAACCTCGAAGATCCGGGAAATTACAATGTACCCATCGGGCTGGGTGTTGGTAAAGTGGTTAAGGTAGGAAAAGTAGTGTTCAACATTTTTGCCGAGCCTCAATTCACTGTGATGGCGGAAGGGTACGGACAACCGAAGTTCCAGACGTTTGTTGGATTCAATACACAGTTCTAAGAAGTCGAAAGGATGTATAAGGGAACCTTTCTTTTTTTGCTGATCGTTGGAACCTCTTCATCTTTTGCACAGCATGGTGCCGTAAAAACCGGAAAGAATCCATTCCATGGTGCGTATCATGACAGCCTGCAGGCCATGTCGTTCAGCCAAGTTCCTGCATTTGATACCTGAAAATTGCCGGGTGAGAGTTTCTGTAAAAAAACTATTTGTGTAGCTTGGAATAACTTCATCAAGTTGAAATAAAGTATGAACGTTATGGTGATCGAAAATTTTACAAAGGAATAGTATGACAAAGACTTTTCTTAAAGCAGAATGGAGAAAACTTGCGATGATCAATTATGTTGTCGATCCGGCTTTATTGATGGACTATCTCCCAAACAAAACGGAACTTGATGTATGGAACGGCACCTGTTATGTAAGCCTGGTGGGTTTTATGTTTCAGAATACAAAAGTGAAAGGAATAAAAATCCCCTTTCATGTTGATTTCGAAGAAGTCAATCTGAGGTTTTATGTTCGCTACAAAGATGCCAATGAATGGAAGCGTGGCGTTGTTTTTATAAAAGAGGTTGTACCGAAGTCATTGTTGACATTTGTTGCTAATACAATTTATAATGAGAATTATGAGACAATGCCCATGCAGCATACTTGGTTATCGTCTGCCGATCAGTTGCATGTTGAATATCGCTGGAAAAAGAATAACTGGAATTCGGTTAAAGTGATTGCAGATGTAATTCCAAAAGCCATAGCACCTAACAGTGAAGAAGAATTTATCACTGAACATTACTGGGGCTATACAAAAATTACCGCGGAGAAAACTTCTGAGTACGGAGTGGAGCATCCGAAATGGGATATGTACCCAACACTTGATTATGAAATAAACGTTGATTTCGGGGATGTGTATGGTGCGGGATTTGAATTCCTAAACAAGGAAATTCCGAGGTCTGTTTTTTTAGCGGAAGGCTCTGGGATTGAGGTGAAGGCGGGGAGGATTATTTAAAGATGAAAGCGAGCGAATTGTGTAACATAAATTTTACCGTTTGGGTAATATCCTAAACCCACCTACCAACCATTTCGTAACACGGGTAAACCCAAATCGTTATGAATGGCCATGTAATACTTTTCACCAACCGAAATGATTATTTCGGCCATTCCCCCGCTAAGACGAGACAGGTATGTGTCCACTCAAAACAAATTATTAACAGATGAAACTAACTATTTTTAGAAAGAAAAAACCTCAAAAGAAAAAAACAGCGCTGATTGAATGGCGCGATAGCATTGTCTTTGCTGTAGTGGTGGCCACGCTTTTTCGGTGGTCGTTTGTGGAAGCGTTTGTAGTGCCTACCTCTTCCATGGAAAATACCATCCTGGTTGGTGATTATTTGTTCGTAAGTAAATTCCATTATGGACCGCGCACACCAAGAACACCACTACAAATTCCATTAACGCATCAAAAAATATGGAGAACAGAAATTCCATCGTATTTGGAGTGGATTGAGTTGCCTTCGTATCGTTTTCCCGGTTTGCGAAATGTTGAAAGGGGGGAGCCGGTTGTTTTTAATATCCCGCCAAAAAAATTAAGTGATGGCATCGAACGGCCTATTGATTTGAAAACCTATTATGTAAAGCGTTGTGTTGCAATTCCCGGGGATGTGTTTGAAATCAAAGACAAACAGATTATCGTCAATGGACAACTACTGATGAATCCAACCAACATGAAGTTCAGTTATTTTGTAACGGCCCGGGAAGAAATCAACCCGCGGCATTTTGAGAAGCTCAACCTCACAACCGAAAATTATTACCGGGCTGGCCATACCGAAGACCAAAGGGTTATATACAGGATGTTCTTAACAGAAAAGCAACGTGAGGAAATGCGTAAACTTCCCTTTATCGTTTCCGTTGCTCCGGATACGTCCGCATCGGATCACCCCAATGCAGCTATTTTTCCTGAATCAAAAAGCAATAGTTGGAATGAAGATAATTATGGGTCCCTTGTGATTCCCGCGAAGGGAATGAAAATGATGGTGAATGATTCGATGTTAAATGTTTATGGTGAAATTATAAAATTATATGAAGGTCATGAGGATGTGGTGATGGATGAAGGTTCGCTGCGCGTGGATGGAAAACAGGTTGACGTATATACATTTACACAGGATTATTATTTCATGATGGGGGACAACCGGCACAATTCCCTCGATTCGCGCTTTTGGGGTTTTGTTCCCGAAGATCATATTTTGGGCAAGCCGTTGTTCATCTGGATGTCGGTGAATAGCGAGGCTGGCTTCTTTAACAAAGTTCGGTGGAACAGGATTTTCACTAAGATCAAGTAATAAAAAAAGGTGGTTCTGTTAACGGAACCACCTTTTTATTTTTTGTCACTTTGCTGAACTACTTCTCGAGTACCAGATGCCGGATAAAAAATTCCATCATGCGATCCCGGTCCATGGCAGTATGCCCGCGGTCGGGGCCGACTTGTACTTCAAAACTTTTTCCGGCATTTTGCAATGCGGCTATGAGTTGAAGTGAGTTGGAAGGGTGGACGTTGTTGTCGGCTGTGCCAAAATAAATCATCAGCTCCCCTTTTAAATTTCCAACCATCGACATGATGCTGGTTGCTTCATATCCTTTTAGGTTGTTTTCGAGTGTGTTCATAAACCGTTCGGTGTAGATATTGTCATAGTTCCGCCAATCGGTAACTGCCGAGTTTGCCACAGCAACATGAAAAACATCCGGATAACGAAGAAGTAAAGTTGCCGCAGTAGTTCCGCCATACGAAGTTCCATAAACACCAACACGACCTTTATCAAAGTAAGCGCGGTTGTACAATGACTTTACACCCGCAGCAAAATCATCCATCTCCACTACACACAGATTTCCATAAAGTTGGTCGAGTAATTTTTTCCCCCTTCCTTTAACGTTGCGTCCGTCAATGTTCAAAATGATAAAACCATATTCGGTAAGTGCATCCGGATAGGTAAACGTTTCGCGGAATGCGTTGGTGGCCGGCCCACCATAGTTGCTTAAGATCACGGGATATTTTTTTGATGGATCGAACGTAGAAGGAAAATGGATCATACCATGCAATTCGGTAACACCATCTGCGGAAATGAAGGTAAATACTTCTGTTTTTTTCAATCCCAATTCATTAAACTTGGCCATGTCACTTTTTGCCAATTCCGCAACTACTTTTCCTTTTGCATCGATCAGATTTGTAAACGGAGGGATGTCATGCGTTTGTGCTACATCAACAAAGTATTTATTGTCGGGGGAAAGTGTAATCGTGTGATGGTACTTCGGGTCGGTTAACCGGACATCTTTTGTCCCGTCTAGTTTTACTTTGTGCAGTTGCATCTTCATGTGGTTCTCACCACTGCGCGCCATGTAGTAAAGCATGTTTTCTTTTTCATCTACTTTCACAATGTTTGCAACTTCAAAAGGATGCCGGGTGATCGTGCTGATCAACTTGCCGCTAAAGTCATAGAGGTAATAATTGTTGAACCCGCTTCTTTCGGATGCCCAGATAAAACGTTTTCCATCGCTGAGCACTTTCATTTCAGGCGAGTTTACAGTAAAACTTGGGGACCATTCTTCGCGCACAACTGTTCTGCTTTTTCCGGTGGCTGGATCTGCTGCTCTGAGCTCCATAATGTTTTGCCTGCGGTTGGTACTATGGTATAGTAACTCTTTTCCATCGGGTGTCCACAACATACCATAAATGTACGTTCCCAGATCACCATCGTTAAAAGGCTTGCCATCACGAATATCAAATTGCTTAAGTGTTTTTGTTTCCAAATCATACACCATTAATTCTACCGGAAGATTGGGAGCGCCAACTTTTGGATACGCTTCTACTTCCAACGAGTCTATAAGTTCCAGTTGATTGAGCAAGACATAATATTTCTTTACATCTTTTTCAACGAACTTATAAAACGCAATTTTTTTACTGTCGGGCGACCACCACATGGCCGTGTTTTGACGAAGCTCTTCGCCATACACCCAGGTGGCAATTCCATACTTCACCTGGTTGTCTTCATTGCCATCAGAAGTAATTGTGATCACATCGCTACCATCGGCATTGCTGAGGTACATGTTGCGGTCTTTTGTAAAGGCTTTGTGTTTTCCATCCGGGGAATCGGCAAAATCATACTGTCGTCCCCGTACAGGGCCATTGAACCTTCTGCGCTCTGTGGGAGGGGCTTCACCTTTTTCTGAAATCTTTTTTGTTTTGAGTGAGTATGTATACAATTTTTTATCCTGTACATAATCAAACGAGCTTCCCTCTTCATTCCACGTTACGCTGAGGTCGCCTGTCTTGACAGCACTGCGAATTTGAGGCGCTACTTTTTGATATTGATCGTAGCCCGGCATGGTTTTGAGTTTGTCCTGGGCGTGTGATAGCGAAGTGATGGTTAACGCCAATAGGAGCGCCAGTGCCATTATAAAAGTATTTTTCATGATTCGATGCGTTAGGTTTTAGCGTTAATAGTAAGGTTTTTATTTTTAAAAAGCAGTAAAAAATATATGGGTGGCGTTGCTCTTTTTCCAGCTCTTTCACAATAAACTTGAAACACCAATTACATTTAGCGTAATTAGCGGATGGAAATTTTGAAAATGAGAATTCTGGCTTTATTATTTATAGTACTGTGCGAAACATCGGGATTCGCACAATTTAAAAACATAAAACTTGACAGTGCGATTGCAGGGCGTACCCATCAACCGTGTGAACCTACCATTGTGATCAACCGAAAGAATCCAAAAAACATTGTTGCTGCCTCTGTACTCAATAATGTTTATATAACAGAAGATGGTGGGGAAACCTGGAAGACCATCGCATTGGAATCTTCACACGGTGTTGCCGGGGATCCGGTGTTGCTTGCTGATAAAAAGGGAACCCTTTATAATTTTCATCTGTCAAATCCCGGTGGCGGGGACCGCGATTCCGATTGGATTGACCGGATTGTTTGCCAAATCTCAAATGATAATGGATTGACCTGGAGCGATGGATCTTTTGCTGGCCTCAATCCACCAAAGCATCAGGATAAACCGTGGGCCACCATCCAGCCCAAAACCAGGAATCTATACCTCACCTGGACCCAGTTTGATAAATATGGTAGCAGCGATGAGGCACATAAAAGCAACATTATGTTTTCCGAATCCAAAGACGGGAAAAAATGGAGCAAGCCCATCCAGATCAATCAACTATCAGGCGATTGTTTGGATGATGACCAAACCACCATGGGGGGATTTCCTGCAGTGGTGGAAGATCGTCTGTTTGTTGCCTGGTCGGTTGACAATAAAATATTTTTGGATCGCTCTTTTAATAATGGCGCCACATGGTTGACCAATGATATTGAAATTGCCGAACAACATGGCGGCTGGAACTTGTCGATACCGGGAATATCGCGCAGCAACGGGTTGCCCATTTTAATTGCCGATAATAGCTACAGTCAGTTTCGGGGAAGTTTGTATTTGGTATATGCAGATCAGAAAAATGGTGAAACCGATACAGATATCTGGTTTAAACGTTCTTCAAATTTCGGTGACAACTGGACAACCCCGATTCGGGTGAATGATGATGATGGTGGAAAACACCAGTTTTTGCCGTGGATGACAATGGACAATACTACGGGTATGATTTATATAGTGTACTACGACCGTAGGGAGTATGATGATTTGCAAACCGATGTTTACCTCGCGTATTCAAATGACGGGGGAGGGACTTTTAAAAATGTTAAAATCAGTGAAAGCCCGTTTATCCCAACAGAAGAAACTTTCTTTGGTGATTACACCAACATCGATGCCGACAATGGGATCATCACACCGATCTGGACGCGTATGGATGATGGAAAGACCAGTGTGATGACAACCATTATTCAGCAGGATGATTTGATAAAGAGACAAATGCCTGAAAAGAAAAAGAAGAAGAAATAATGATGGTAACGATAGCTCCCGATGAAAATAAAGAAGAAGTTGTTGCCCGGATTGAGGCGCAATTAAAAACCAATGGGTTTACTGTAGAAAAAAGAGATACGAACCGGCCGTGGGGTGCATTTTTAGTATTGGCTGAAGACCAGGCCCGGCAATTTGGAAACCATTATTTCCCGCATCTTTCTTTCGATGAGATCAAGAAAGGGAGAAAGCTGAGTCCCAAGATATTATTGGTAGCACCTCATCAGCGGTTAAGTTGGCAATATCACCATCGGAGGGCAGAAATTTGGAAATTAGTGGCAGGCGAGGCTGGGGTAGTTACCAGTTTAACCGATGAAGAGAAAGACCAGGTCCAGTTGGAGGTAGGAGGCACGATCGTGTTGTCGCAAGGGCAGCGCCACCGTTTGGTAGGCTTGGATAATTGGGGGGTAATCGCAGAGATTTGGCAGCATACGGATCCGGAGCATCCATCAGATGAAGAAGATATTGTGCGGGTCCAGGATGATTTCGGTCGCTAATTGATCATTTTCCTTACTTCATTTCGGTAAGCCGATGGGCTTTTGCCCGTGAAAAGCTTAAAGGCTTTATTAAAGTGGGAAAAGTTGTTAAAGCCACAGGCAAGGCAAATTTCAGTGATGCTGGTGGTTTCTTCAGAAAGCAATTTGGATGCATGCACCAACCGGTTTTCATTGACAAAGCGCGTAAAATTTTTCCCGGCTTTTTTTTTAAAAAACCTGCAAAAGGAAGGAACGGTCATGTGGGCAAGCTCTGCGATTTCCTCTAAGGTGATGGTGCGTTGAAAATTCTTGCGCACGTAGTTATAGATGGTATTCATGCGGTCATTGTCTTGCGGACTTACTTCCAGCATAATCCCCTCACTATTTAGTAATGTATATTCTTTGCATTGCGCCAGTTCTTGCAGTACATCCAACAAGACGAGTAAACGCTTATGGGGCTCTATCCAGGGAATCTCTTCCAGTTTTTTGCCGAGTGCCTCTTTCTTAACACCCTGAAAGGTGATCCCCATTTTTGCTTTTTCGAATAGTTGTTTCACCGCAACCATCTCGGGGAGGTCAAAGAAATTGGTGCCCAGGAAATCGGGCTTCATTTGAATAATGGTTTCGGAGCGGTTGCCTGAAAGCCGGTCCGTAAATCCGGAATGCGGGAGGTTGGATCCGATCAGCATCAGATCGCCATCGTTAAAATAGGAGAGGTGGTGCCCAACGTGCCTTTTTCCACTACCTCCATTAATATAGACGAGCTCGAGTTCAGGATGGAAATGCCAGACAGGAATCTTGTTTTGGATTTTCGTATTGAACTGGTTGATAAAGAAGGAACTTCCGAAGGAGGGTTGGATACTTTCAAACTCCGCTTTAGATTTTTTGGTTGTCATGGTTTTCAGAATAAAATTTTTCTAAAGATGATAATGCAGTATGAATGTTCTGCGGTTATGGTTAGCATAAATATATGTAATATTACCCATATATTATTACATTAAAATTACATGGGGTAATATAGAATATATTCTGGAGAACTAAACAGTAGCCTACCCTTTAATTCCACTATACATTTGCAGTATAATATTTGAAAAAGAACTCAACATTAACCTAATGAATATGAAAAATCTAGTAAAAAGTGCAATGGTAGCGATGATGTTACTGATTGCAGCAAACGCCTCCGCAGCAGATGCCCCCGTTAAAGTAAGTGTAACAGGAGAGAAAAGTATCGCCTTGTTTTTTGGTGAAATTTCCGGTAAAACCTGGATAACTTTTCAGGATGAGAATGGAACGATCTTCTATTCTAAACGAATCAAAGATTTGACTTCATACGCTGCAAATTATAACCTCAATGCTTTTCCTGATGGAAAATATCGGTTGGAGTTGACTTCGGCAAATAAAAAAGTAAATGTTCCTGTTTTGATTATTGATGGTGCAGTTACGGTAGAGGAAGAAATCATTGCAGCCCCGGCTATCTCAAGCAAAGAGAATATGGTTGCCGTAGCATTTTCAGGTAAGCAAGATACTGCGTGGAGTGTCTTTATTAAGGACGAAAGTGGCACGGTAGTTTTCACCGAAACTGTTGAAAACGGAGAAAAGCTTTCCAAGAGAAAATATAATTTGACAAACTTGAACAGGGGTAAATATTACTTCGAGTTCAATACGAATGGCAGCACTTTTACCCATTCAGTTGAAAAGAATTAATCTGTAAGTTGTACGATTAAGTTTGGTTAGGAGGCAGCGTGGAGACGTTGCCTCCATTTTTTTAATAGATTTTGATGCGCTGTTACCTGCGTAATCAAATATAGAATCCCCATCGTTCTTCCGCCTTTGTTCATGTAATCAAAATATAGGTTTTGTGAGGTCACACAATACAGGGTCACCATGTGGTTAAATACACCCTATATTATGCAATATTACCTTAATGTTAACATGTTAAATTTAATACAGGGCAAAATAACATATATACTGGTGAACCAACCAGTAGCTGAGCAACCCCCAACACCCTAGCTTTGTGGTATAATTAATTCAAAAGCGAACACAACATTTAAACTTATTAATATGAAAAATTTAATTAAAAAATCAATCGTGTTGGCACTGTTGGTCGTAACAGTAGCCAGTGTTTCCGTAGCGGAGGTACCTGTAAGAATAAAAATAGCAGGGGAGAAAAGTATCGAGTTATTTCTGGGGGAAATTTCCGGTAAAGTATGGATTTCTTTTAAAGACAAGGAAGGGAATGTCTATTACTCGAAACGGATCAAAGACCTGGCATCTTATAAAGTAAAGTATGATCTGGCTGCTTTTCCTGATGGTGAATATCAATTGGAGTTAAGTGAACCTACACAAACATTGAATGTTCCCGTAACGATTGAAAACGGAATAGTAACCCTAAAAGAAGAACTGGCTGCAGCACCTTCACTTTCCAGGAAAGGGAATATGGTGGCAGTAGAACTTTCCGGAAAGCAATACAAGACCTGGGATGTGTTCATTAAAAATGAAGCAGGGGAACTTATTTTTAAGGAAACAATAGAAAACGAAAAAGTTTCGAAAAGAAAATATGACTTGTCAAACCTAAATGATGGAAAATACATTCTGCAATTCACTTCTGCAGGCAATTCATTCACCCATTCGGTGGTAAAAAATTAATCTGTAAGTTGTACGATTAAGTTTGGTTAGGAGGCAGCGTGGAGACGTTGCCTCCATTTTTTATTTCGTGCTGTCCGTAGGTATTGATACCTTACAGAAAAAAACAGTACTGTTGTGGATAAACAATCGTTAAAAGATTTTCTGGATGGGCGTGTACAACGCTATAACCAGGTGGGGTTTATAGAGAATGATCCTATTACAATTCCGCACCTTTTTAAAAAAAAGCAAGACATCGAAATAGCAGGGCTCTTTGCATCCATACTGGCGTGGGGCAAACGAAAGACCATTATCAGTAAGTGTCGTGAACTGATGGCCATGATGGACAATGATCCATACGAATTCATCCTTCACCACAACGAAAGGGATTTAAAGCACTTCCTCTATTTTAAGCACCGCACGTTTAACCCAACCGACACGCTGTACCTCATTGCATTTTTGAATTGGCATTATTCCCAACACAATTCCCTTGAAGATGCCTTTCCGGTAAACAGTGATGATATAAATACAGAAAACGCATTGGTTTGTTTTAGCGATTATGTATTTAGTATGGAGGACTATCCGCAGCGCACCAAAAAGCATATCCCTACCCCCATTCGAAAATCGACTTGCAAGCGCCTCAATATGTATTTGCGTTGGATGGTACGCACCGACAATTGTGGTGTAGACTTCGGCCTTTGGAAAAAAATAAAACCCGCCCAACTAATTTGTCCGTGTGATGTACATGTTGATCGCGTGGGAAGAAAGCTGGGGTTGATCACACGAAAACTTACCGATTGGCAAACTGCCCTTGAACTGACCGGGAACCTGAAAACATTCGA
The DNA here is from genome assembly GCA_964398945.1 of uncultured Roseivirgaceae bacterium. Taxonomy (GTDB): domain Bacteria; phylum Bacteroidota; class Bacteroidia; order Cytophagales; family Cyclobacteriaceae; genus JBGTGG01. Next base: position 73,737 of record CAYNOT010000008.1, read on the forward strand.
TGCTTCCGATCCTGTAAAGTATGACTTCGCACTATTTGGGTTAGGAATTGAAGAAGGATGGGCAGGCGAAGATTTTGAAGAGCATTGATGTTGCGTTTGTTTAAGAATCACGAAATAGTAATTCTGTTCATGTGAAGCCTCAAAGGCTTGTTAATTTATATTCATTCTAAATAAATACATAGATTAAAGACAGCTTTCAGTTTGCGTGAATGTGATGGTGAAAAAAAGTTGCGCCAAGGTGAAATAATGCGACACCCAATTCAAAATAAATTTGAAAAAACGAGTTCCCAGTGTAGATTTGTGCCACTTGTCGTAATTTGGACATTATACCTGAACATGACTAAAATCCTTACTTCACTTCCAGCCAAGTTTTTGTCCCTTGCCCTCATCTTAACTAGTCTAAGTTTAGCTTCTTTCGCGCAGGAAATTCCTACCGATGAGGCTGCTATCAAGACGGGACAAACCCTGTTCGATACCAATTGTAAAACGTGCCATCGGGTTCACGAAAAATTGATCGGTCCTGCGTTGGCCGATGTGTATAATCGTGCCCCGTCAATCGACTGGATCCATAAGTTCATTAAAAACTCTTCTGCGGTGATCGCCAGTGGTGATGACTATGCAAATAAATTATACAACGACTACGGCAAAACCCAGATGACTTCTTTCTCCAGTTTCAAGGACGAAGACATTATGAACATGCTGGCCTATATTCAGGCTGAAACTGTAAAAGGACCAATTGTTGCCGATGTTGTGCCGGTAGATGGTGCGACTGGCCAGGGGGGAGGAGTACCAAACGAATATTTTACGGCCATCCTCATCGGAATGGTGATTATCCTTATTTTATTATTGGCGATTCTTGGCTTCCTGGTGTCTACCATGAAGCGTTTCCTGGATCAAAAAGAACTGGCTGATGAGGACAAGGAAATTATTCATTCACCTTTTACATTGGGTTCCATTGTCCAAAGCCGTGGGTTCATTTTTGTGGTCGTGTTCATTGTAGCGGCATTAAGCTTTAAGGCAGTGATCAACGGATTGTTTTCGATAGGGGTACAACAAGGATATGCACCCAAGCAACCGATTGCTTTCTCCCATAAAATCCATGCAGGCCAATTTGAAATTGATTGTCAATATTGCCACACCGGGGTTTTGAAGGGTAAAAATGCCAATATCCCGTCTCCCAATATTTGTATGAATTGCCATAACCAGATTAAGGTTGGTACCACTACGGGTGAAGGGGAGATTGCCAAATTGGTATCGGCTTATGAAAATAACAAGCCCATTGAATGGGTTCGTATCCACAACTTACCAGACCTGGCGTATTTCAACCACTCGCAACACGTACAAGTGGGTGAAATCGAATGCCAAACCTGCCATGGTCCTATTGAGGAAATGGATGTTGTTCGTCAACACTCTTTGTTGACAATGGGCTGGTGTATTGATTGCCATCGGAATACCGATGTGAACACAAAAGGAAACGCCTACTACGACAAGTTGGTAGAATTGCACAATAAGTCCAGCAAATCCAAAATGAAAGTTGAAGATATTGGTGGGTTGGAATGTGCAAAATGTCACTATTAAAAATAACGCTCAACGCATTGCTATAACGTCTTTATGAAGGAAACTAAGAAGGTATATTGGAAAGGTCTTGAACAACTGAAGAACGATCCTGCGTTTGTGAAACATGCGCATGAGGAGTTTGCCCCGGGACCGGAAGAAAACCTGGACCATTCACGCAGGGATTTTTTGAAGATGATGGGGTTTGGTGTATCGGCAGTTGCATTGGCTGCCTGTGAAGCACCGATCCGAAAAGCCATCCCTTATGTCAACAAGCCCGTTGATGTAGATCCGAGTATTGCCAACTATTATGCCTCTACTTATATAAATGGAGGCGACTATTGCAGCATTGTAGTAAAAACCCGCGAAGGACGGCCGATAAAAGTTGATGGCAATGCACTTTCCAGTGTATCCATGGGTGGTACGAATGCCCAGGTTGAAGCTTCTGTGCTTTCATTATATGATAATGCAAGGTTACGTGGACCAGTTGCTGCGGGAGAAAAGACCGATTGGGAAGAGCTTGACAAAGCTGTGATCAGCAAATTGGAGGGGGTTGCTGCCAGTGGTGGGGCCATTCGTATTGTCAGCAATACAATCATCAGCCCAAGCACGAAAGCGGCACTTGCAAAATTTATTGCCAAGTATCCGACCACCGAGCATGTCATGTATGATCAACATTCTTACTATGGAATGTTAAAAGCCAACGAGGAATCTTTCGGCACGGCCATGATCCCTTCTTACGATTTCAGCAAAGCCAACGTAATTGTTAGTGTCGCCAATGATTTCCTCGGAACATGGTTGGCGCCAATCGAATTCTCCCAGCAATATGCGGAAACGCGTAAGGTTGAAGGAAGCAAGAAAACCATGTCGCGTCATTACCAGTTCGAGTCAATGTTGACAATGACGGGTGCCAATGCAGATTATCGCTCGATGATCAAGCCTTCTGAAGAGGGTGCAGTAGTGGCGAAACTTTATAATTTAATTGCAGCAAAAGCTGGTGCCGCAACAGTTTCTGGTGGTGTGGATGCAAAATATTTATCCAACGCAGCCGATCAGCTTTGGGCCAACCGCGGAAAATCATTGGTTGTGGCCGGTTCGAATGACAAAGCCATTCAGGTTTTGGTAAATGGAATCAATGCATTGTTAGGAAACTATGGTGCTACTATTTTAACAAACCTTCCGGTGAATTACCGTCAGGGAGATGACCAGAAAATGGCAACATTTATAAATGATGCTGTTGCCGGGAAAATTGGTGCCGTTATTTTCTTCAACTGCAATCCTGTGTACGATCATCCAATGGGTGAAAAACTTGCAGAAGGATTATCAAAAGTGGGTGTTAAAATTTCCACAGAATACAAAGTGGATGAGACTGCATCACGCGCTGATTTCGTTGCACCGGACCATCATTATTTGGAATCCTGGAATGATGCCGAACCAAAGAAAAATCATTATAGCCTTGCGCAACCTGCTATTACACCCATCTTCAAATCACGCGCAGCGCAAGAGAGCTTCCTGATATGGGCTGGAGAAAGCGATGTGGATTATTTCTCTTTTGTAAAAGATAATTGGAGGAAGTGGTTCTATTCCAATCAAACATTGGATTACCAATCTTTCTGGGATAAGTGTTTATACGATGGCGTGTTGGAAATGCCGGTAGAAGCAGGTGAAAGCCCGTCTTTTTCAGGCGATGTATCAGCAGCAGCTTCAGCAATCGCTTCTAATAAAGCAGGCGGCCCATTTGAATTGGTAGTGTATGAAAGCTATGCACTCGGCAACGGCTCACAAGCCAATAATCCATTGTTACAAGAACTTCCTGACCCGATTACAAAAGCAGTGTGGGACCATTATGTTACCATCGCGCCAAAGGATGCAGGCGACTTAACGAACCCGGAAAGCTTTACCAAGTTTGCAAACATCACGGCAAACGGAAAGACTGTAAAACTTCCAGTACTTATTCAACCGGGCCAAGCTCCTGGTACATTGGCGATTGCGCTGGGTTACGGGCGCACGCATGCTGGAAAGGTAGCTGACAATAGCGGGATCAATGCATACACTTTACTGGGTATGGTGCATGGCGCTGTCGGCTATAATGTTGCAAGTGCTACGTACGAATTGACAAGTGAGGCTTTCCAATTGGCACAAACACAAACGCACCATACTTATATGGGGCGCCAGACTGTTATCCAGGAAACCACCTTAAACGATTGGATTAAAAATCCGAAGAGTGATTTCCAACCGCACGTTTCTACATGGGCTACCAATGACGGTAAGCCAAATCCGGAGGGTAAAGTAAAACCGGGTGAACTTTCATTATGGAAAGGCCATGAATATAAGAGCCACCATTGGGGAATGGCCATTGACCTCAACTCGTGTACTGGTTGTGGTGCATGTATCGTAGCATGTAACGTAGAAAACAACGTTTCCCTTGTGGGGCGTGAAGAGGTAATCAATCGCAGGGAGATGCATTGGTTGCGCATTGACCGGTATTACAGTTCAGATGCGGACCGTCATGATTTGCAAGGTGCTGAACATGCTTCCGAAAATCCTGAAGTCGTATTCCAACCGATGCTGTGTCAGCATTGCAACAATGCACCTTGCGAAACGGTTTGTCCGGTTGCGGCAACTACCCACAGCACAGAGGGCTTAAATCAAATGACGTATAACCGTTGTATCGGTACACGCTATTGTGCCAACAACTGTCCTTATAAAGTAAGAAGGTTCAACTGGTTCAAGTACCATGATAACAAGCAGTTCGAAAAAGCGAACCCTGCTATGAATTCCGATCTTGGTAAGATGGTATTGAACCCGGATGTTACCGTTCGTTCACGTGGTGTAATGGAGAAATGTTCATTCTGTGTACAACGTATCCAGCATGGAAAGCTTACCGCAAAACGCGAGAAGCGTACCTTGGGTGGTGATGAAGTGGTGACTGCCTGTCAGGCTTCGTGTTCAACCGGGGCAATTGTTTTCGGGGACATCAACAATCCTGAAAGCAGCATTTCAAAATTGTTGCAAATTCGTCCGGCTGATCCTGAAAGACCATTTGGTGTGGATAAAATCACCGGAAATCCGCGTGCTTACCAGGTATTGGAAGAAATTGGGGTAAAACCAAATATTTGGTACCTCAATAAAATCAGAAACAAAGAAGAAGCAACAGCTTAATTATAACGAAGTCAATAACGATCATATGCAAGTTACGTCAGCAGTTCGAGATCCTTTAGTAACCGGTGGTAAAACCCTTGCCGATGTCTCTCATGACATTAGCCGGCACGTAGAGGAAAAGCCAACAAAACTTTGGTGGATGGCAATGGCCTTTTCGTTGGCCATGTTGTTCTACGGACTTTATTGTGTGATCGTTCTTCTGTGGAATGGTATCGGGATGTGGGGGCTGAACAAAACCGTTGGATGGGCTTGGGATATTACCAACTTCGTCTGGTGGGTGGGTATTGGCCACGCAGGTACGTTGATTTCCGCGATCTTATTATTGTTCCGTCAAAAATGGAGGATGTCGATCAACCGCGCAGCGGAAGCGATGACCATCTTTGCCGTAATTTGTGCTGCAACCTTCCCACTAATGCACATGGGTAGATTGTGGTTAGGGTTTTATTGGGCATTGCCTTTACCGAATGCTTTTGGTTCGCTTTGGGTAAACTTTAACTCACCACTTTTGTGGGATGTGTTCGCGATCTCCACATACTTTACAGTATCATTGGTATTCTGGTACATCGGTTTGATCCCTGACTTTGCCGTAATCCGTGATCGTGCGGTTGTGCAGGGAAACAAAATCCGCTCAATCGTTTACAATGCCTTAAGTTTTGGATGGCAGGGAGGCGCAAAAACCTGGATGCGCTATGAATCAGTGGCATTGATCCTTGCGGGCCTTTCCACACCACTCGTACTATCCGTTCACACCATCGTATCGATGGACTTTGCAACCTCGGTTGTACCGGGATGGCACACCACCATCTTCCCTCCATACTTTGTGGCCGGTGCGATCTTCTCCGGTTTTGCAATGGTATTAACCCTTCTTTTGGTAACAAGAAAAGTTTTCAAACTGGAAGATTACATTACCATCTATCATATTGAGTTGATGAACATTGTCATCATTGTAACCGGTTCAATTGTAGGGGTGGCGTATATCACGGAGTTATTTATCGCCTGGTATTCAGGAGTAGAGTACGAATGGTATGCATTCTTCAACCGTATACAAGGGCCGTATGCCTGGGCGTATTGGTCCATGATGACCTGTAATGTAATTTCACCACAACTTTTCTGGATCAAGAAAATCAGGACCAGCATTGTGGCCACGTTTGTGCTTTCGATTATCGTAAACATCGGGATGTGGTTCGAACGCTTTGTAATTATTGTGACTTCTATTCACCGCGATTATATTCCATCAAGCTGGACAGACTTTCATCCTACGATGTACGACATTGGTGAATACATTTTCACATTTGGGTTTTTCTTTACAGCCTTCCTATTGTTTGCCAAATTCTTCCCGGTAATCAACATGGCGGAAGTAAAAAGTATTTTGAAAACCGGATCAGAAAAAAATGATGGTACTGAAAAGGACCATGTAAACATATAAATGAAGTAATAAATGGACGCAGATAAGCATTTCGTTGTAGGGGTCTTTAGTGACGAGGATGTATTGCTCAGTGCTGTGAAGAAGATTCGTGGCAACGGGGTAAAAATCCATGAGGTGTATTCACCTTTCCCTGTGCACGGTCTTGATGAGCAGTTAGGCTATAAGCGTACGCGCTTGCCAATTGCTGCATTCTTATTTGGGATGACGGGCACCTCCCTTGCATTGATCATGCAAATTGGTATGCTCGGGTTTGACTGGCCCATGATTATTGGTGGTAAGGATTTTTGGTCACTCCCCCCATTCATTCCGGTTACATTTGAATTAACAGTTTTGCTTTCTGCCTTGGGCATGGTGGCTACTTTTATGATTGTGAGTGACATGAAGCCTTACAAATGGCCACGACAATTTGATTTGCGCAGCACGAATGATAAACACATCATGGCGATTGATTTATCAGTCAACAGCGCAAAAAGCAAAGACGAATTGACCCGGATTTTGAAAGATGCCGGTGCAGAAGAAGTGAACCAAAAAGATTTCGAATAATACGATGCGTATGCAGTTTATAAAAGGAATAGTAATTGGAGTATCTGCAGCAGTAGTACTTGCTGGTTGCTCCGCCAGCGGTGACAACCCGGGCGTGGAATATGCCCCGAATATGTATCACTCTGTTCCGTACGATCCATTGACACAAATCGTAGACAAGGATGCCGGGCAATGGCTAACTTCTATTGAATATCCGGATGGGCATGGTGAATTTTATAATTCAAACAATTGGAATGTTCGCGTGATGAATAGCCCCATGAACATGCGGACACCACCTGCCAATACGGTAAAACGCAATAAGTACGGCTGGCTTCCATACCGGTTGGAAAAAGACAGCCTCGCGCAAGCGGACAAGCTCAAAAACCCATTGGACTCAACCGCAGCCATACTTGCCAGCGGCAAGCCACTGTATGACGTGTACTGTGGCCATTGCCATGGAGCAAAAGGTGCCGGTGATGGAAAAGTGGCCGAGAAGTATGCAGGTGTTCCCAATTACAAGTCAGATGCTTTATTGGGCATGACTGAAGGACATATTTTCCATGTGATTACACACGGAAAAGGATTGATGTGGGCACATGGTTCACAACTTCATCCGGATGAGCGTTGGGCAATTGCCAGGTACGTTAAGACTTTACAAAAATAGATTCGAATAAAGAACGCGTAATAGATAACCAAATGGTTGCAGAAGAACACTACATATTTTCCCCCGGAGCAAAAAAGAATATATATATCCTTTTGGCAATAGGGGTAGTCTTGTTTATTGCAGGACTTATCATGGCGATGAGCGGAGGAGGCCACGAGGCTGAAGGCGGTCACAGTTCCATTGGGGTTTCAACAGCGTTGGTGGCAAGTGCCGACCAAGTTGCCGCTTCGGATGGCCATGCGGCTGCTGGCGAACACCACGGAAGTGCCCCCTGGCTGAAAAGATTATATACTACTTTGTGGGCAAACAACATTTATTTTGTTGGCCTTGGCCTTATCGGTTTGTTCTTTGTGGCCATTCAATATGCCGCTGCTGCGGGATGGTCAGCGGGCATTGTTCGGATTCCGCTTGCCATGGGGCAATGGATCCCAATTGCGGGTATTCTTACCTTGGTATTATGGTTTGTTGTGAAAGCAGATGTTTTCCACTGGACACACCACGATTTATACGAAGCCGGTAGCGCAGGGTATGATGAAATTATTGATGGCAAAGCACCATTTTTCTTCTGGCCGGGTCCGGCAGGAGGATTTCCTGTTTTCTTTATTTTAAGGATGGTAATTTTCTTTGGCCTTTGGTATTATTTCTTTACCAGGATCAAAAAGAATATGCTTGCGGAAGACCTGGATGCTTCAACGGGCTATTGGTTTAAGAACCGGGGTATTTCAGCATGGTTCCTTGTATTCTTCGGGGCTAGTTCTTCCATCGCAGCGTGGGATTGGGTAATGAGCATCGACACACACTGGTTTAGTACCATGTTTGGTTGGTATGTATTTGCCAGTTGGTGGGTAACGGGCCTTGCTGTGATTACTTTACTTGTAGCGTATTTGAAAGATGCTGGGTATCTGAAAATAGTAAACGCAAACCACCTGCATGATTTAGGTAAATTTGTGTTTGCATTCTCTATTTTCTGGACGTACATCTGGTTTAGTCAATTCCTTTTGATTTATTACGCAAACATTCCTGAGGAAACGGTTTACTTTATTCAACGGATGAGCACAAGCCAATATAGTTGGATATTTTACCTCAATCTGATATTAAACTTTGTGTTGCCTTTCTTGTTGTTCATGACACGCGACTCAAAGCGTCAGCTAAGTATGCTGAAAGTGGTTTGTCCGATTGTTGTGGTTGGTCACTGGTTTGACTTCTATAACATGGTAACACCGGGTGTAATGAAATTTGATGGAAGTTTTGGATTATTGGAGATAGGGGTGGGATGCATCTTTTTTGCAGCCTTCTTATTTGTTACGCTGACGAGTTTGTCAAAGATGCCACTGGTTGGGCGTAACCATCCATTATTAGGGGAAAGTCTACATCACCATATTTAATAGATACGCATTATGATGAGTTTGATTATTGGTCTGGGTGTTTTTCTGCTGCTGGGAATTTTATATATGATCTTCCGGCTGAGCACCTTGGTGAGTATTGCCAAAGAAAAAAAGGATGATCTTGATGGAAGAAGCAACAGCATCAATGCTGCTTTGTTCATTGTTTTTATGGTGGTGAGCTTTGTGGCTTTCTTCTGGTATTCCTATGCACATTTTGATGAGTACACGTTGCCCATCGCCTCTGAACATGGTTTGGTGACTGACAAATTGTTTTGGATTACCATGGCGATTACCGTTATCGCATTTACCATTATCAGTATTGTAATGTTTGTTTTCATTTATCAATACCGGTACAAAGAAGGCAGAAAGGCCACGTTCTTTCCTGACAACCATTATCTTGAACTTACCTGGACGGTAGTGCCGGCCATCGTTTTGGCGTTGTTGATTTTCACCGGTTTAAATGCGTGGAACGATATTACCGGGGAAGCCTCAGAAGATGCGGAAGTAATTGAAATCATAGGCCAGCAGTTTGCATGGACCACCCGCTACCCGGGAGCTGATAAGACCCTTGGAAATTATAATTTCCGATTGATCGATCCGGTAAACGAATTTGGCCTTGATTTGTCAGATAAAAATTCATTTGATGATTTTAAATCACTGGAACTCCATATCCCGAAAGGAAAAGAAGTATTGCTGAAGATTCGTGCAAAGGATGTTTTGCACAGTGTTTTCTTACCACACTTTCGTGTGAAAATGGATGCTGTACCGGGAATGCCAACACAATTTAAGTTCACCGCAACTAAAACCACTGAGGAAATGCGGGCGGAGCTAGGCAATCCTAATTTCAATTATGAATTGGCATGTACAGAAATCTGTGGACGCGGCCACTTTTCTATGCGAATGTTGGTCATAGTGGATGATGAAGAAACATACAAGAAATGGAAACTTTCCCAGGAGGCATGGTTAAAACAAAATCCGGATGAGTTGAAGAAAGTGCCGGAAGGAATGAAAGAAGCAGCGATGATAAAAGCTGGTTTGCAAGAGGAAGGAGCGTTGGTTGCACAACCGACCAGTTCACAAACATTAGTGGGTTCAAATTAAGAAAGTAAGGATAATGGCAAATACAGATATGCATTCAAACGGTCATGATGATCACGGACACGATGAACATCATGAAGGCAATTTCTGGACGGATTATATTTTCAGTCAGGATCACAAGGTAATTGCGAAGCAATTTTTAATTACCGGTATTATCTGGGCGTTGATTGGAGGAACACTGTCGGTGATTTTCCGCCTTCAACTTGGTTTTCCGGAGATGTCAATGGAATGGTTAAAACCATTGTTGGGTGGTTGGATTACCCCGGAAGGAAAAATTGATCCCGAGTTCTACCTTGCCATGGTTACGATGCACGGAACGATCATGGTATTCTTTGTATTGACTGCCGGACTTAGTGGAACATTCAGTAACTTTTTAATTCCCTTGCAAATAGGAGCCCGTGATATGGCTTCCGGTTTCATGAATATGTTATCGTACTGGTTCTTTTTCCTGTCCAGTGTGGTAATGTTTATCTCCATCTTTATTTCAACTGGCCCCGCCAGCGGTGGTTGGACAATCTATCCACCATTAAGTGCCTTGCCACAAGCGATGAGCGGTTCCGGTATGGGCATGACACTGTGGTTGGTAGCAATGGCATTGTTCATTGTGAGCACATTGTTGGGGGGTATCAACTACATCACCACGATCATCAATATGCGTACGCAAGGCATGTCGTTTACCCGCATGCCTTTAACGATTTGGGCATTCTTCTTTACTGCGATTATTGGATTGTTATCCTTTCCGGTACTATTTGCGGCTGCATTATTATTGATTTTCGACAGAAGTTTCGGTACAAGTTTTTACTTGTCTGATATCTATATTGCAGGTGAAGCGTTGGCGCACTCCGGTGGTAGCCCCGTTTTGTTCCAGCATTTATTTTGGTTCTTAGGACACCCGGAAGTGTATATCGTAATCCTTCCTTCACTGGGTATCACTTCGGAAATTATTGCAACCAATTCGCGCAAGCCGATTTTCGGTTACAAAGCAATGATTGGTTCGATGTTGTTCATTGCAATTTTGTCTTTCATTGTGTGGGCGCACCACATGTTTGTAACGGGAATGAACCCATTCCTCGGATCAATCTTTATGTTGCTCACCCTGATCATTGCGGTTCCATCGGCTGTAAAAATATTTAACTACGTAACCACTTTATGGAAAGGAAATATCCGGTTTACACCGGGGATGCTTTTCTCTATCGGATTGGTTTCGTTTTTCTTAACAGGTGGTATTACTGGTATTTTCCTCGGTAACTCAGCGATTGACATTCAGTTGCACGATACCTACTTTGTTGTTGCACACTTTCACCTGGTAATGGGTAGCGCGGCATTCTTTGGAATGTTGGCGGGCGTGTACCACTGGTTCCCAAAAATGTTTGGCCGCATGATGGACAACAAGTTAGGGTACATCCACTTCTGGTTTACGTTTGTTGGTGTTTACCTCGTGTTTTTCCCAATGCACTACATCGGTATCGCAGGATTCCCAAGAAGGTATTATTCATTTACCAACTTCGAAACCTTTAGTGGCTTCACAGATCTGAATGCGCTGGTAAGTATTGCCGCAATCCTCACATTGGTGGCGCAGTTTATTTTCTTGTTCAACTTCTTTTATAGCATTTTCCGTGGTCGCAAAGCACCGTTGAACCCTTGGAACTCTACTACGCTTGAGTGGACAACCCCTGTTAATCCAGGACACGGTAACTGGCCGGGAGAGATACCATCTGTGTACCGCTGGCCATACGATTATAGTAAACCAGGCGCACAGGAAGATTTTATTCCACAGACTGTTCCGTATTCAGAAACACCTGAATCCAATTTGCCACATGAAAATGAGTTGATCAAATTGGAAGGTGATTTGAATGATGGTGCCATTGTAGTGGATAAGCCGAGTCATTAAAATTTTAAATTGTCAAGCTGGTGTTTGTTGAAGGTGATTCACATCCATTGGCTTGACATTTTTTATGTCCTTTAAAAAACTTTGCCGCAGCACCGTGATAGCCGTATACCTGCTCATTTTAGTAGGGGGTGTGGTGCGTAGTTCGGGTTCGGGAATGGGCTGTCCGGATTGGCCCAAGTGTTTCGGGCAATGGATACCGCCCACATCAATCGAGCAACTTCCTGAAAATTATAAAGAAATCAGCCTGGCCCATCGCGAAAAAAAGAATGCGCGATTTGTAAACTACCTCACAGCATTGGGTTTTGAAGCAACCGCCACAAAGATTATGGAAGATCCGGCTGTTAAACAGGAAGAGGATTTCAATCCTGTTAAAACATGGATAGAATATTTTAACAGGGTTGTAGGTGTTGTGATCGGTTTTATGATTTTCGCAGTGTTTATTTCCTCATTGAAGTTTTGGAAAGAAAAAAAGTCAATAACATTGATTGCTTTGCTGGCGTTTGTGTTGGTTGGTTTTGAGGGGTGGATTGGTTCAGTGGTAGTGTCCACAAATTTAACGCCCTGGGTAATTACGGTGCACATGTTTTTGGCATTGGTCATTGTTGCATTGTTGATTTACCTGATGATGTATTCCGAAAGTATGGTGCGGATTTATTCACCTGCCATTTTTTGGTTAACCATAGTATCCGGAATAGTATTGCTAATTCAGATATTGCTGGGCACACAGGTACGCGAAGCGATCGATGTAGTAAGCAATTCTTTTCCCCGGAACAGTTGGGTTGCCAACCTGGGAGCAGAGTTTTTGATCCACCGGTCCTTCTCCTGGATTGTATTTGGTGTAAATGCAGCCTTGTTTTGGATGATGTATAAAACAACCGTATTTAAACCTTTTTCGCTACCCTTAATACTGTTAATTTTGGGCACCGTTTTATCAGGGGTCGGGATGGCCTATGCTGGTGTTCCCGCAGTACTGCAACCTATACATTTAGTATTGGCGACAGTAACCTTCGGTATTCTGTTTATAATTTTTTTAAGGGTAGGAATCAAAATTAAAACACACTAGTCAGCAAATGATCGCAGGCCAACCACAAGCAATAACCGGATTTTCATTTCTGTCGCAGAAGGCAAAAGCCTATTGGGAGTTGTTGAAATTCCGGCTTTCTTTTTTGGTGGCGTTTTCCTGTGCATTTGGATTTGTATTGGCAGCACCAGTGGTGGATTATTGGAAATTATTAATGGTTTTTTTAGGCGGCTTTCTTTTATCGGGAGCATCGATTGCCATCAACCAGATTATTGAAAAAGACTTAGACAAATTAATGACCCGGACGATGAACCGTCCATTGCCTACCGGAAGGCTTTCTGTTATTGAAGCATTCGGGTTTTCAATAGTTTGTTTTATGGGCAGCATGGCATTGTTGATCACGTTTACAAACCCGTTGACCGTTGTTCTTTCATTGGTATCCATGATCCTTTATAGTTTTGTTTATACTCCTTTAAAAAGGGTTGGATCAATTGCTGTTTTTGTTGGCGCCATTCCGGGTGCTTTACCGCCCTTATTAGGATGGGTGGCAGCAACCGGTGTGATATCACATGAAGCCTTGATTATTTTTGGGATTCAATTTATCTGGCAGTTCCCACACTTTTGGGCTATTGCCTGGGTAGCGGATGAAGATTATAAAAAGGCAGGGTTTAAGTTATTGCCGTATGGCGGAAAGAAGGATTTGAATACAGCAATTCAAATTATGATCTATACGTTGTTTCTTTTACCGCTGGGTTTATTGCCTGCGAAGTTCGGGATTACCGGAATCAATTCAGCGATCATTGCCACCGTATGTGGTGTGTTGTTTTTAGCACAAACATTTTCATTATTGAAAACCGGAAGCCGGCAATCTGCCTTGCGGATTATGTTTGGTTCCTTTTTGTATTTGCCGATTGTTCAGATTGCATATTTGTGGGATAAAGTTTAGGGAGATGGCAGCAGAAATAAGAATTGTAGAAGAAGCGAAAAGGCCGTTGGCCATGAACCCAAAGAAATTTGCACTTTGGTTGTTTATGGTTAGCGTATTGATGGTATTTGCCGGGTTAACCAGTGCGTATTTGGTAAGAAGGGGTGAGGGCGATTGGTTTTTATTTGAATTGCCTCAACTTTTTTGGATTACCTCAGGGTTGATTCTTGCAAGCAGTATTTCCATGGTGTATGCACTGTGGTCTGCTAAAAAAGACAATTTAGAAGGATTAAAAATAGGCATTGTAACCACCTTTGTATTGGGTGTTGGTTTTTTAATCGGACAATGGTATGCCTGGGCTGATTTGGTTGCGATTAACGCCCATTTCACAGGTGGCAATGTCTCCAGTTCTTTCATTTATGTTTTGACCGGATTTCACGGCCTGCACATTGTGAGTGGGTTGGTTTTCCTTATTATTGTGATGGTATCAACCTTTACATTTAAAGTACATTCCAGGAACCTAAATCAGTTGCAAATGTGTGCAACCTATTGGCATTTTTTGGGAGTACTTTGGTTATATTTGTTCGTCTTTTTATTATTGAACCGATAATTGATTTCTAATGGCAAGTACAGCAACAGCTTCTTCAGGTAAAAGTATTTGGGATGGCGGGGCATCACCGATGGGTGCCAGCTACGGCAAACTTATGATGTGGTTTTTTCTCCTATCGGATGCCTTTACATTTGCTACCCTTTTGATTACCTACGGGTTGGTGCGCGCTTCACACCTGGCGTATACCGGTACAGCCGAAGCATTTACATTCTCACAAGAGTACTGGCCTATTCCTGAAAAAGTATTTGAAGCAGTTCCCTTTTTACATGGCGTGGAAGCCCCACTTGTTTTCGTGGGTATCATGACGTTCATATTGATCATGAGTAGCGTGACCATGGTGTTAGCGGTTGAAGCCGGACATCGGATGGATCAAAAGGCGGTAGAGAAATGGATGCTGTGGACCATCCTTGGAGGATTGGCTTTCCTGGGATGTCAGGCGTGGGAGTGGTCACACTTTATTCATGGAACGGATGCTGGTGGAAAGTTATTGGATGGTTCTATCTTTTATGGCGCAAACCTTCATACGAATCAATATGGCCCTCCGGATTTTGCGGCTTTCTTTTTCTTCATTACCGGCTTTCACGGATTCCACGTTTTTAGTGGGGTTGCTTTTAACTTCCTCATTTATGTAAATACAGTGAACGGTGTATATGCACGCAGAGGCCATTATGAAATGGTGGAGAAGGTTGGTCTCTATTGGCACTTCGTTGACCTTGTTTGGGTATTCGTATTTACTTTCTTCTACTTAGTATAAAACATTAACTGAAAATTTTTCTGATTATGGATCACGCTGAAGATACACCACACGTAACCGTTCTTCCTCCTGACAGGGCAAAGATCAAGAAGCTCTGGACTGTTGCGTTAATTCTTGGAATTGTAACCGCGATTGAATTCGTGATTGCATTCACCATAGGTGCTGGTGCTTTCAAGACTACATTGTTCGTAGTACTTACCATTGTGAAAGCTGCTTACATTGTTGGTGAATTTATGCACCTTCGCTATGAAGCTAAATTTTTAATGTGGTCAATTTTGATCCCCATGATTTTTGTGATCTGGATGTTGGTCGCCTTTATATACGAAGGACTGGCCATTGAAGCTGCTCGATTCTTTTAAATAAAATAAAATCAAAGACTCATCGAAAGGCTTAGGTTGAAAAACGTAAGCCTTTTTTATTGTAAATAATGAAAGTAGGGAAGGCATTGGTGATTTTAACAGCGTTGGTTTTACCCATCGGTATTTTTTTGTTCCTCAAAATATTTGGGGAAAACAAATTTGAAGTGGCCCCCTTATTTCAAACAGAACTGCCGGAAGCTGCTTCCGGTTGCAGTACCATCACTACTCCGTATTTGATCCCGGGTGAAATAGTCGACCGGTATATCAAAACTGAAAACGAACTAAGCGTGATAGTTGTCGATTCAGAGGTATCTGTATTGTCGCGGATATTCGATCAATTCAGTGGTGATCCCGTCAAGGTAAAGCGAATAGAATCGTCAGAAACAATGGCCGGGCAGTCGCTAAAAGAGTGTGTGTTTTTATTATATGGTCTCTATGACATTGTCCTTTTTGATAAACAAGGTTTTATTCGTGGTCAATACTATTCGGGTGACCGGGATGAAATCGATCGCCTCATTTTGGAACTATCCATCATCTTAAATAAATAGTTTGTGGCCTCGGAAAAATCGTACAAGAAATTAATTGTTGTGGTGTCGATCCTGGTCCCGGTAGCGGTAGCCATATTGTTTGGGGTAAAGATTGAAGGGTATAATTTTTCATTCCTGCCACGCATCTATGCCGCTATCAACGGGTTCACAGCCCTGTTGTTGATAGTTGCACTGGTGGCTATCAGGAACAATAAGCGCTTCATCCACGAGCGCTTGATGAAAAGCAGCATGGGCCTTTCTGCCCTGTTTCTGGTGTTGTATATAGCCTACCACATGACCAGCGATTCGACCTCTTATGGGGGCGAAGGAATCATAAAAAATGTCTATTTTTTTATTCTGATTTCGCACATTTTATTGTCGATTGCTGTTGTTCCGCTAGTGCTTTTTACTTTTGAACGGGCAATTTCCGGTGATTTTGTACGGCACAAAGCTTTGGCGAAATTTGCCTTCCCGGTTTGGCTCTATGTCGCTATCACAGGGGTCATCGTGTATGTGATGATAAGCCCGTATTATACGTAGTATGAAATCGCCATCAGCCAAGCAGACCAACTGGTATGATAATAAGCCTGGTGATTCGCCCGCTAAGGCGGGGCCCATTAAAAGACAATTATTAACAGATGAAATGAAAAGGATAGGAATTGTATTGATCTTGTTTCTCTTTACTGCCATCAGCAGTTTTGGGCAATGTGCCATGTGCCGTTCCACACTTGAAACAAACTTAAGCAACGGGGACCCGACCATGGCCAAAGGAATAAATATTGCCATTCTTTATCTTCTGGCAATGCCCTATGCAGCGGTAATGGTATTGGGATATTTTTGGTATAAATCACGTAAATGAACAGCCTGACAGCAGTATTGAAATGCAAGTGTCCACAATGCCGGCAAGGTGGTGTTTTCTCGCATCGTGCATATAATCTTTTAAGGTTTTCAAACATGAACGAAAGGTGTCCGGTTTGTGATGTTCGCTTGGAACCAGAGCCCGGTTTTTATCAAGGTGCCATGTATGTTAGCTATGGTTTTTCTGTACTCGGCCTGATCATAATGGGGATCATCCTTTATTATACACTCAATCCCAATCAATGGGTTTACATCGGCACGATCATCGGGGTAATGATTTTACTAGCCCCTCTCAATTTCCGGTATTCCAGGATGTTGTATTTGTATTTATTTGGTGGTATCCACTACAAGCCGCTTATCTCCAAGGTTAAATAATTTACCATTTGTCAAGCCAGCACCAGTAGGATGTAAGCCTACCGTTTCAATTTATTATCTTTATTGATCGCTTAATCGTGATTGGTTTGAAAATAAAAAGATTCATCCTTCCGCTTCTTACAGTTTCCCTTTTTTTAATGGGGGTATTCTTCTTACGCGATGGTGCCCGACCAAAAGATGTTGCACAAACGGTAAAAGCTGTGGAAGCAAATTTAGGCAGTGTTGTCAGCCACATGGAAGGGGAAATAAAGGAGTCTATGCCGCGGCTTGTTGAAGGCAACTTCAATGGAATCGATGACCATGATTTTGAACTGTATTTATATGCGGATTTAGACCTGGTCAAATGGTCTGATAAAAGTTTTGTGCCAGCTTCCCGGCAGGTGAATGAACCATTTGAAATAAAGTTACTGCAAGTTGGCCAGGGTGATTTTTTGATTCGAAAGTGGGAGGTCAATCCCACCAAATTTCTGATTGGGGTAATTACACTGCGCAGGAACTATCCCATTGAGAATAATTATCTCCACTCTTCCGTAAATGACCACATTTTTCCAAATGGGGATTACTCCATTCTGCCACTCACAGCATCGCTTGGAAACACAGTAACCATTAAAGGCCAAACAGTTTTTAAGTTAAACGCGGTGAACTCCACACTTCGAAATACGAACCATCCTGTTGGTGTCGCGTTGGTTTTTGTTTCCCTGGTGCTGCTGGTTTATTTCGTTTTTGAAATCAGCACAAAGAAATTAGCCCGGTTTCCTGATTTTGTTTTTGGTGTGCTGGTGGTGGTGTTCTTTGCTGTGAGAAAAGGAATGGTAAGCCTTGATTTTCCGGTAGCGTTTTGGTACTCCCGGTTGTTTGACCCGCAATGGTTTTCTTCCTCGAGTTTGAATCAATCATTGGGTGATTTATTGATCAACCAATTGGCGGTATTTGTTTTGTGCTTGTACTTGTTTCGGAATTACTTCCGTTTTTATATAATCAAAAAAATGCTTTCGCATAAAGTTGCAAGCGTTGTGCTTTCCATTGTAGGTACTGTGGCAATTTTATTTGGAATATTATACCCGTTCGTGGTTGTGCAAACCCTGTACAATAACTCGTCAATTATTATTGATATTACAGAATCATTGCAATTTGATACGTTGCGTATAGTTGCTTTTCTGGTGTTGACATTGGGTTGGGGTTCCTCTTTCCTTTTTGTCCATGTGTTTTTAAGGTTGTTGATCCGCCATCGGAAGTCGAAGTATGATTTGGTATTCATACTCGCGGGGTGCACTCTTTTTGTGGCTATCAATTTAATTTCAGGACAGTATTTTCAATCAAGCCTGTACATTGGCATCTTTTTTATTGTAGCCCTTTGGAGCCTTCGACTTTATTCACGCCTTAAAAAGCTTAGTTACCGAACATTCGTGTATCTTTTTTTTACTGCTTTCTGTTTTGCTTTGAATGGCGCCTATTCTATTTTTTATTTTAACCGGATCGAGAAAATTGAAAACGAATTTCGCTTTGCGGAGAATTTTTTGATTGATCGGGATTACCTGGGGGAGTCGCTGTTGCAAGATGTTATGCACCAGGTTGCCGGTGATGTTTTTATCCAAACACGGTTATCGAGCCCCTTTCTTGGCAAGGATGCAGTGCGGCAAAAAGTACGGCAGGTTTTTATACCCAACTACTTCAATAAGTATGATGAAGAAATCCATTTATTCAATGCTGTGGGCGACCCACTTGAAAACAGGAACTCAACTACGTTTTCTGATTTGGTTGCACAATATGATAAAGAAGCTTTCCGCACTGATTATGATGGTGTCTATTTTATAAATAGCCCCACTTCGGATGTTACCCAAAAATATTTAGTGGTAGTGCCTATTCGCAGAATGGAAATGCTGATTGGATACGTGGTGCTGGAACTATCCTTAAAAAAAATCATACCCGACAGCGTGTACCCGGAGCTGTTGGTGGACAATCGGTTCAATCAATTTTATCGTACCGAAGACCTCAGCTATGCTGTGTATCGTGACCAACAGATCCTTTTTAGTTCAGGTGATTTTAATTTCGAACGTTTTTTTGACTATAGTTGGCTTGGTGACCCTGCCATTCACACAGAAGGTGTAGCAAAACTTGGGTATATGCACATTGCTTTTGAAGACCAGAGCAATCGGGTGGCAGTTGTTTCTATGCCCATCGTGCGAACCTCGTATGTATTGGCAAATTTTTCTTTCCTTATGGTGTTGGGGCTCGGTATTATTTTGATCCTTGTATTGGCACTGGGTATCGTAAATTATTGGCGGGGAAGTAAGTTGGTTTTCTCTGCAAGGATTCAATTGTTTTTAAACCTTTCTTTCTTCTTGCCCCTGATTGTTGTGAGCATCACTACCCTGAGCCTCACATCCATGGCCAACAAGGAGCAACTTAATAAAGAATATATTGATAAGTCGAGGGTATTTGGGGATCAGATGTCGATTGTCCTGGATGATTACTTGATTGACAATTATAGCCTTGATTTTGAAGCCGCGCTTATCGATTTGGCAAAGCTTTCAAATTTGGATGCCAACATTTACCTCACGCACGGGAAATTACTTTCCTCGAGCCAGCCGCTTATTTATGAAAATGGATTACTTTCAGAATACATCAATCCGGAAGCACTTGAAAGGATACAGCGCGGAGAATCGCTGTTTATTGTTCCGGAACAGGTTGGCACACTCAAGTACTATGTTTCGTACACGGTGCTTCAGTCCCCGCGAACAGGTGATATCATTGGGATTCTTGGCATCCCATTTTTTCAGGCGGGGTCATCATTGGAAAATGCGCAGATTACTGTATTGGCCAACATCCTCAATGTATTTGCCGGGATTTTTATCTTGCTATTGGTATTGTCCTATTTTGTTTCACAATGGTTGACCTACCCGTTAAAGATCATTACCCAATCGTTGAGTAAAACTTCTTTGACGCAGATGAATCAACCACTTACATGGAAGGCGGACGATGAGATTGGTTTGATGGTAAAAGAGTATAATCAGATGTTGTTCAACCTTGGTGAGAGTAAGGCTGAACTGGAACAAACACAACGCGAAAAAACGTGGCGGGAGATGGCGCAACAAGTTGCGCACGAAATCAAAAACCCTTTGACACCCATGAAATTGACGTTGCAACAATTGGAACGTGCAATTAAAGGAGGGACCAATACTCCCGAGAAGACCGATAAGGCGATTGCTTCGCTGTTGCAGCAAGTTGATTCTTTAAATGATATTGCTTCCTCCTTTAGTTCGTTTGCAAAGATGCCCGAACCTATTATCCGTGAACTGGAACTGGTTTCACTTTTGAAAAGAGTGGTAAACCTTCACAATCACTCTGGGGAAATAAGCCTTTCCATGGGAATAAAAGAGGTGGTTATCCGTGGCGATGATCAACTTTTAAGTAGGATTTTTTCCAACCTGATCATCAATGGTTTTCAAGCTGCCCGACCGGGGGTAAGCGCAAAAGTATCGATCGAAGTGGTGTTGATCAATCAACACGTGCGCGTGATATTCAGGGACAATGGCAAGGGAATCAAGCCGGAGCTTGAAGAGAGTGTATTCACACCGCACTTCAGTACTAAAAAATCAGGTTCGGGCTTAGGGTTGGCTATTTCCAAACAAGGAATTCAACAAATGAATGGCAGGATTTGGTTTGAATCTAAAGTAGGGGCAGGCACTGCATTTTTTGTTGAGTTGCCTACAGTATAGATTGGTTTTTCGATTCAACCTTCGCGCAAGCTGCTCATTACTTTGTTTGCGAAAACAAAATCATCCAGTTCGCGAACACCGGAGTGGGTGATATCATTTTTGCTCCCCTGCCACAATTTATGCCCTTGAAACAAGAACATAATATTTTCCCCGATACCCATTACAGAATTCATATCGTGCGTTACCACAATAGTTGTCATGTCAAACTCCACTGTTAATTCCAAGATCAGGTCATCAATCAAAACAGAGGTTTGGGGATCCAATCCTGAATTGGGTTCATCACAAAAAAGATAGTTGGGGTTATTAACGATCGCGCGTGCGATACCCACACGTTTTTTCATTCCGCCACTAATTTCAGAGGGCATTTTTTTATTGGAGTTTTCAAGACCAACACGCTTCAGGCAAAAATTAACACGGTCCAGCTTTTCTTCCTTTTCCATCTTGGTGAGGATGTCCAGTGGGAAACTGACGTTGTCTTCCACGTTTTTTGAATCGAACAAAGCATTGCCTTGAAAAAGCATGCCCATTTCCCTGCGTACTTCTGTTTTTAGTTCACGGTCACCCATCGTAAAATTCCTGCCGTCATAAAATGCTTCACCTTGGTCTGGTTTCACTAGTCCAACAATGCATTTAAGCAATACACTTTTTCCGGTACCACTGGCGCCTATAATTAAGTTGGGCTTTCCTTTTTCAAAGACGCCACTGATATCATCGATAATTAATTTATCCCCAAAAGATTTCGATATACGTTTTACTTCAATCATTCTACAAGTAGTAATTGTGCTAAGAAATAATCGGCAAGCAGGATGGCGATCACACTGGAGGTAACGGCCTTTGTACTGGAAACGCCAACTTCGAGGGCCCCACCTTGTGTATAGTATCCTTTAAAGGAAGAAATAGAGGATACTAAAAAAGCAAATACAACTGCCTTGATAAGGGCAAAGGTGATGGTGTAGGAATTAAAACCATAACGGATACCCAAAACATAATCATCAGGCGTTAAGATTTCTGCCATAATGCCCACCACATAACCGCCCATCAGCGAACAAAAACCTGCAAACACCACCAATATTGGAAAAGTGAGAATAGATGCAATAATTTTAGGTAGCACCAGATAGGAGATCGAGTTTATCCCCATTACTTCCAGGGCATCAATTTGTTCTGTGATGCGCATCGTGCCCAGTCCGCCTGCCATACTGGAGCCAACCTTTCCCGCGAAAATAATTGCAATGATGGTTGGGGCAAGTTCCAAGACAGTCATTTCCCGAACAACCTGTGCTATAATGTAATCGGGGATCAACGGGCTCACCATATTGAAGGCTGTTTGTACAGTGGTTACGGCACCCATAAAAGTAGAAACCAGGGCTACCAGAAAAAGTGTCCCGAGCCCGATGGACATACATTCTTTTAGCACCAGGGAATAGTAGGTCATAAACGATTCCCGGTTCACGAACATTGACGCAATAAAAATAAAATACTTACCGATTTCCTTCATTTTCTATCCTGAGTTCATTTCCTCAGCAATTAGTATCTTGCTAAAGATAGCCCCAAAATAAAGAATATTATTGAATCAAATCCATCCGAATTTTCCTTCTTGAGGAAAGCCCTTAATTCTTTAGTATAATACCTTGGATTTTAAATTCAGCAATTGTTTTTCAATTCTATTAATATGTGCGTATTGCGCGGAAGTCAGTGTTTATCTTGCTTTGCTTAGTTTGTAGGCCGCGCAAAATACAGGTTGGGGTGCGCCCTATAGGGCGCACCCCAACCTGTATTTTAATGTGCGACTACTATCTTTTTGCAAGGTGATTGCGTTTTTGCGCACATCATTGTCGTATTGAGGTTAGAAAGATCGAGTAGTAGCTTAAGGCTAGAAAATCGATCCGGATATTTTTTTCTTTTCTATAAGAGTATATACCTTTAAAGGTAGGGGTGATCCTCTTTTTAAATTTTATAGCATTGGATGAATAAACTGATTGTAGTAACCGGAGGGACAAAAGGAATTGGCAGGGCCATTTTGGAAAAATTTGCGAGTGAAGGCTTTGACGTTGTGGCCAATTCCAGGACCCAATCTGATTTGGATAGTTTAAAGGATGATTTTAAAAACGAATATCCAAAAAGCAAGTGTTCTATTTTTTCTGCCGATATGGCCGACAAATCGCAGGTTGGTGGGCTTATAAAATTTGTATCGGGATTAAACCGAACGATCGATGTATTGGTGAACAATGCCGGGTATTTTGCACCCGGTGAAATTTGTACCGAGCCTGAGGGGGCATTGGAATCAATGATCGATGCAAATTTGTATAGCGCCTATTATACAACGCGTGGGATCGTTCCTTTAATGAAGGATAAGAAAGCAGGCCATATTTTTAATATCTGTTCCATTGCCAGCTTTATGGCGTATCCAAATGGTGGATCGTATGCCATAGCAAAACATGCCATGCTGGGATTTTCGAAATGTTTACGGGAGGAATTAAAACCACATGGTATTCGCGTTACAGCGGTTATGCCGGGAGCCACCAAAACGGCAAGCTGGGCAGATACCGATCTATCGGATGAACGTTTTATGCCGGTTGAGGATATTGCTGAAACCGTTTATTCGGCTTATTCACTGTCGAAGCGAAGTGTGGTGGAAGAAATCGTTGTCCGGCCACAGTTGGGGGATATTTAGCACCCAAATTTTATGTTCGTTTTAAAACTTTTTGCCTCAAATCAGGTTACTTTTGTAACAAATCAACAGTGTGGATACTTCTGTAAAATCAATCAAAACTTGCCTGCCGACAGGCAGGAATTACTGCAACAGCCTTACCGGATACAGCCGGGGAAAAACAGTTGAGGTAAAGATTGGCGATCTGGCCATGGGTGGAAATAATCCCATCCGGGTGCAGTCCATGACCACGGTTGATACAATGGATACGATTGGGTCTGTTGAGCAAACCATCCGCATGGTGGAAGCCGGGTGTGAATATGTACGGATCACAGCACCAAGTTTAAAGGAAGCACAGAACCTTGAAGAAATCAAAAAAGAACTTCGCTTACGCGGATATACCGTTCCGTTGATTGCAGATATCCACTTTACACCCAATGCAGCAGAACTTGCCGCACGCATTGTTGAAAAGGTCCGGGTCAACCCGGGCAACTATGCCGATAAGAAAAAATTTGAGACGATTGAATATACGGGCGATACGTATGAAGCCGAACTTGACCGCATCCGAAAGAAGTTTACACCACTTGTAAAAATCTGCAAAGAGTATGGCACCGCGATGCGGATAGGGACCAACCATGGTTCGTTATCAGATCGCATTATGAGCCGCTATGGCGATACACCACTCGGTATGGTGGAATCGGCACTGGAATTTTTGCGCATTTGTGAAGACTTGAATTACCATGAAATTGTGTTGTCGATGAAGGCGAGCAATCCATTGGTGATGGTTCAAGCGTATCGGTTGCTGGTGCAGAAAATGGATGAAGAAGGGTTTAAACCTTATCCCTTGCACCTGGGTGTTACCGAAGCCGGTGATGGTGAAGACGGAAGGATAAAATCCGCTGTCGGGATTGGTGCATTGCTGGAAGATGGGTTGGGTGATACGGTACGGGTTTCCTTAACGGAAGAACCGGAAGCAGAAGCGCCTGTTGCAAAATTGCTAATCGATCGCTATACCAATCGTGCAGGTCACAAATCAATCAAGCCGATTGATGAAACACCGATAGACCCGTTTGTATTCACGCGAAGGAAAACGCAGGAAGTTGATACCATTGGCGGTGCGCACCATGTGCCGAGAGTGGTTGCTGATTTGAGCACAATAAAAATCAACGACTACAAAGACTTGCGTTGTATTGGCCATTTCTATTTGCCCGAACCTGACAAATGGAAAATGAATGACCAGGGTGCTGACTTTGTGTATACGGGGGATCAGCCTATAGATTTCATGTTGCCCAACGGATTAAAAGAAATCCGTAATTATAAAACATGGCAAGAAGCTGACGACAAGCAAAATAAATTCCCACTCTTTACAGCCGAAGAATTTATCTCATCGAACGAACATCATTCAACAATGAATTTTGTTCTGTTTTCAATTGATGGATTTTCTTCGGAACTGAATAATGTATTGTTGGAAGATAAAACGATTGTGGCAGTTCTTGAAACCGACAATAAGCATGCAATGGCCGAACTTCGGAGGTTGGTTTTTCAATTGATGGAAAATGGTATTGAAGTGCCGGTAATCATCAAAAGAAAGTATAGTGCAACTGATGAAGATACTTTTCGTGTCCATGCATCAACAGACATTGGTAGCTTGTTGATTGATGGGATGGGCGATGGCATCTTGTTGCGATGGGATGGTGTTGCAGATAAACAGGAAGCGTTGCGGTGGGCAGACATTTGCAATAAAACTGCTTTCGGGATTTTACAGGCCACACGAAGCCGCATGTCGAAGACGGAATATATTTCATGCCCTTCTTGTGGAAGAACGTTGTTTGATTTACAAATCACCACAGCCATGATCCGCAAGCGCACGGATCACTTAAAAGGTGTGAAGATTGGGATCATGGGCTGCATCGTAAACGGTCCCGGTGAAATGGCCGATGCCGATTATGGTTATGTTGGATCGGGTGTAGGGAAAATCACCTTGTACCGTGGAAAAGAAGTAGTGAAAAGGAATGTTCCTTCCGCGCAAGCTGTTGACGAATTGATTGGGTTGATCAAAGAAGATGATGTGTGGATCGATCCGGAAACCATTGAACATTTTTAAGCATGGAAACTAAAAAAGAACCATTGGAAAAACGCGAACCTTTTTCATGGAAAAATTTCTTTTCGTTTGGTGAAGTAGGGGAGTATTTCTTTCGCAAGAAAGACCCCAACAGACCAACCAACATTAATTTAAAAATGATGCATGGGATCAATAAACTCTCCATCATTATTTTCCTGGCAGCCATTATTTTTTTGATCTTAAAAAGATTGCTCTGATTTTGAACATTGAATCGTATCGGAACTACTGCATTAAGAAAAAGGGGGTCACGGAAGAATTTCCTTTTGATGAGCAAACACTTGTGTTCAAAGTGATGGGAAAGATGTTTGCGCTCACCAACGTTGACGGCTTTTCGAGGATCAGTTTAAAAGTAGACCCGGAGGAAGGAATGGAGCTTAAAGAGCGGTACAATTCGGTAGTGCCCGCGTATCACATGAATAAATTGCATTGGGTAAATGTGTTGATGGACGACAGTATTCCGGATAATCTGATTAAATCCTGGATCGATAAATCGTATGAATTAGTGGTGCAAAAGCTCACTAAAACCCAAAAGGCAGCGTTAGAAACAATGTAAATTGATTATCAGGGAGTTAACAAGCGTTTCTATTGGCTAATTATTAGGATAACTCGCACTAAAATCTTTATTTTTGTTTGATTTACCCCATGGGAAGGGCCTGTTTACTATTCATCTGCGTCATTTTTGCGTTGGGAGCGTGCACCCAGCGAATGATATGCCCTGCTTATCAGAGTGCTTATATATACGATAAGGATCATCTCCGAAAGAAATTTAGCTACATGATGGAGGATTCGACCCCCAAGATCCTTACCGCCAGCAAAACCAAGTATTTAATTGCCGTTCCAACTTCCTACCGTGAAAAGATGCGCAACATGGCCACCGTGGAAATGAAGCGGGTGCATCCTGTGGTTCCTGATTCTTTGCGCATGGATGGTGAGATCAATCCGGAAGAATTCGCCATGGCAGAGCGAAGCATTATTGACAGCACGTATATCGTGGATATTCCGCACGGAGAAGAGATCGGTGCCGATGATAGTACCTATGTGATCACCAAAGACCGTGAAACCCGCGTATTGAAATATAATATGCCCGATAGTTTGAAATTTGATGAGGCTACTGGAAAATTTGTGCCCGAAACGCCAAGCTATTCAGTGGTGCATGTGGGTTTTAATACCGAGCAAGACAATTACATGTGGTACATGCGGAAGCTCCTGGTATTGCCGGATGTGAAATTGGCGCAGCAAGGCGAGAAAGAAAACGCAAAAGCAGCTAAGAAGAAAAAGGGGTTTTTTGGTTTCTTAAAGAAGAAAGATAAAAAGGAAGAAGAAAATGCTAGCCTTTTGCCAGACACCAATGCTTCCCAAAAGAAAGGGTTCTTCTCCTTCCTGAAGAAAAAGGAAAAAGAACCGAAAGAGGATAAGCCAAAAGAGGAAAAACCACCAAAAGAAAAGAAGAAGAAAAAGGAAGAACCCAAGGAAGAAGAGGATGACGATGATGGGTTCTAATCTGTTAAAACCTATTCGAAACTTGCAATCCCGAACCTGGAGATAAAGGATTTAAAATCCCGAGCATCTGTCGTCCGACATGGCAAATGTCGAACAGTTGGATATCACTTTTTATTTGATTTCCTACAACCATCATTTCAGCTCCTTGAGTTTTGCCGTTAATTCTTCCTCACTTGAAAATTGCTCCATATCGAAAGTTTCAGGAAGGGCTTGTGACTTGTTCTTGATATTAGAAGCTGAAACTTTGGAAAATATTTCCTGGGGATCGAGTAGTTGGGCATGATACAACCTTCTTCCTTTTAGATGTTGAACCATGCCGGGAAAGAGATTATCTACCACCCATTGTTGGGCAGTCAGGCTGATCACACCCATTTTCCTTAGATCTACCGCAAATTTATGGGTATTCAGTTTTTTGAAATGGTTTAATACTTCCGTGTTGATTTTTATAAACGTTTCATCATTCGGTACTTTGCTTAAATAATTCAGGAAAAGTGTTTCCAATTCCGCATCATAATATATAGTGGCAATAGTGCTGGTAAAGAGAGGGGTCATATTGATTTGTCTATATGTCAAAATTATCTATTCTGTTGGGGTTTGCAATCCCTTAGAGAGATGGGAATAAAAAAAAGACGAGATCAATGGTTGGTATCTACAAGGATATTATTTGCCCCATTCATTCCTTATTTTCTTTTGGTAGGAAAGAGGCTCAACAGGGAAATCGATTTTGCCAAAGTATTTATTCCAGTCAATAAATTTTGATTTGGCGGTTGCTTTAGCCAATTTTTTAGTTTTGGATTTAGCAGATTCTTTTTTACTGATTTTGACGGTCATATTCAAAGATAATGCATAGGACGTGCGTTTGCAACGCGATCTTTAATCAAACAACGTCAGATTCCCATGCTGGTCACTTGCCGGAGCAGGGCGGAGGAGTGAAACAAAATCATTTTTGATATCAGCAATGCCCGAAGAAACAGTATAACTCGACAATTCTTCTTTTGGATACGTTTTTAATAACTCCATTAAAATGTGTTCAGGTGTTTTACTATCCAACCATAACTTTTCTTGTGCTACGGTAAACAAGACCGGCATCCTTTCCTGTACGGGAAGAACGGATCCATTGGCGGGCAACGTAATCACACTAAACGTATGGATTTCTTCATCTTTTTCATTTTCAAACTCTGCCCATATTCCGGCCATTGAAAACAGGTTATTGTCGACTAAGGTAAACCGATGGGGGACCATTGTTTTTTTTCCTACTTTTTTCCATCCAAAGAAACCATCCGCAGGAATAATACAACGGTGTTTCATTAAAATTTTTTTTAACGCAGGCTTTTCAATCAGTTGCTCTGCGTGTTGATTGATGATGCGTTCACTCAAGGTTTTTTGTTTTGCAAAAGCAGGGTGCATGCCCCAATAGAATGTAGAGATTCCCGTTGGCGCACTCCCGGTGATCACCGGAAGCAATTGTGTTGGTGCGCAGTTGTAGCGTGGTTTAAAATGATCCGGCACGTCCACACCAAAACGTTTTTCAAGTTGTTCGCGTGAAGCTGCTATACTGTACCGGTCAATCATGTTTTAAAAATTGTAGCGTGCGCTGTTCCGACCAATATAATCCATTTTGACCAAATTGTGCAAAACCCACGTGTCCGCCATGGGTTGGTGTTTCAAATTTTACGAATGCATGGTTCTTCAACAAATCAACAGGATAGCATTCTTTACTTAAAAATGGATCATTCACAGCATTGATGATAAGCGTTGGAATGGAAATAGCATTTACGAAATGTAAAGAGCTGCATTGTTGATAGTAGTCGGCAGCATGCTGAAAGCCATGAATGGGTGCCGTGAATGCATCATCAAATCCCCGAAGTGTTTTTATTTTAGCGAGTGGTGCCACATCGATATCATTCCGGATTTTTGATTTGCGCATTACTTTATCGACCAGGCTTTTTAAAAACCTTTTGGAATATAAAAAATTACCGGGCGTTGAAATGGTATCACAACTTGAGCCCAGGTCCATCGGAACCGAAAGCGCAGTAGCTTTTTTTAGTTGAGGGTATCTGGTTCGGTTCTCTCCCAGATATTTCAAGGTTAAGTTTCCGCCCAGGCTAAATCCCACAAGATAAATTGACGTATAGCCTTTTTTGATTGCATGTGAAACCACTACTTCCAGGTCTTCGGTTGCACCACTATGGTAAAATATTTTTTGCTTGTTGAGTTCTTCACTGCATCCCCGATAGTTCCAGGCGAGTATATCAAATCCATTTGCGAGCAGGGCTTTCGCCATTCCTTTTATATAGGCGCGTGTTGTATTCCCCTCCAGCCCATGTGAAATAATTACTACTTTTTCCGAACCTTGTGTAATCCAATCAAGGTCTAAAAAATCATCGTCTGGTGTGGGGATACGTTCACGTTCATAGGGTTGAAGCGTAACTTTTCGCAGTAGCGCAGGGTAGATGGTTTCTAAATGATTGTTAAAGAGGAAAAGTGGAGGAACGTAATCCACAGTTTTTATTTTATCACCAGTTTAACGTGTCCTATATGATGAAGCCCATGCCAGGCATACAGTGCAATTTGTCGATCCATCGGGACCTCCTTTCCAGATGCCGGATGGATAAAGGTTTTTTTAAAATCGCCAGGTTCCAACCCCTTTAATAATACAACCCATTTGGCATGAAGGGATTTCAGTAAATCCAAAGAAAGTGAAATATCCGCTTTTGTTTTGGGCGTTTCTGCCCACAACTTTTCATCGTAGGCTTTGATGAGTGGATTGTTCTCGGTGATGGCCCATTTAATGCGGATGTAGGCATTCATGTGACTGTCTGCCAAATGATGGACAACTTGCCGGATAGTCCAACCTCCTTCACGATAAGGTGTGTCCAATTGTGCAGGTGTACTATTTTTTAATGCGGTTTCAAGAAGGTGGGGGAGTTCACTGATGTGTTGGATGTTTTTTTTGATTTCTTCCGCTGAGTAGCCGGGTTGAGGTAAAAATTTGCCAACCGGATACCGTAATCGATCATCGTTACTCATGGGCTTCTTCTTTTTCTTTTTTTCTTTTGTTACGAACGCGAATGTTCACCATTTCGATCAGGAGTGAAAAGGCAACAGCGAAGTAAACATATCCTTTTGGGATTTCGTAGTGGAATCCTTCCAGGAACAACATAAATCCGATAAGGATCAAAAACCCGAGTGCCAATACCTCCATGGAAGGATGCTTGTGAATGAAGTCGCTGATCTTTCCTGAAAAAACCATCATTACCCCGATGGAAATTACAACCGCCACAATCATGATGATCACGTGATCGGTCAATCCGACTGCCGTTAAGATGGAGTCAAAAGAGAAGATTATATCCAGTAAAATAATTTGAATGATCGCCCCGGTCACATTTACTTTTACCGGGCCTTTTGATGTTTCTTCATCGTCATCCTCTTCTTCCATTTCGGAATTGATTTCACGCGTACTTTTTGCAATCAGGAACAAGCCTCCTAAGGCTAATATTAAATCCCGACCGCTAAAACCGTGCTCAGGATGAATGTACTCATGTAAGAAACCCGGAGTAACATCGGCTACGGTAAAAAGAGGTTCTTTAAATTGGATTACCCAAGTAATTCCCAGTAAAAGGATAACCCGCACAATCAACGCCAGGGACAAACCAAGATTTCGTGCTTTCGCACGCATTTCAAGTGGTAAGCGATTGGAAACAATTGAAATAAAGATGATGTTGTCAATACCGAGGACAATCTCAAAAAACGTAAGGGTAAGAAGAGCCAGCCAGGCTTCGGGTTTTAAGAATATTTCCATTCAGAGGTTGCGGGGTATTATCAGGTCAAAAATAACAATTCAGGGGTAATTTAAAAGGACTCTAATTAATAAAGAAATGGCAGGTAAGGATAGCCTGAAAGCGATCGGTTTTTACCCCCTTTTGAAAAATTTTGAGCGTTAAATTTCCATCTATTTTCAGTGTACGACCAACACTTTTCTTCGTAATAATTGCCCGTCTTTTGAATCTACCTGCAAAATGTATACACCTGCGGCCAGGTTTTGGGTAACAATGGTTTTTGAACGAACCCCCATCTCAAAGGATGAAGAATAAACTTCCCGGCCATACGTGTCAAAAAGTTTCACAGGCAATACCTGTGGAAGGGAGACCGGAAGTTCAATTGTCAATTCATCCTTTGCGGGATTTGGATAGACCAGGATTTGCCGGATGAAATCCGGTTCAATGCCTGTGATTAAATCCGGGTTCGGATAAGGGTTGTAATTTAGTGTGTTCAATATTTTTGCCTGGTATATTTCCCGGGTTAAATCGTTTTGCAAGAAAGCGATGATGGCAAAATCATTAGCGTTATAAATTTTTGATGGAGGAGGCCAGGCTACGGTTTCGGTGACAGGTATATTGGCGGGCAATACATTAGTGTATTGAATTCCGGTAGCATTGGGAAGTATTTGTTTCATTACGTATGTGAAATTGATTTCCCCATTGGGGGCTTGTTCGTTAAGGGAAATATTTTTTTCCACCACAACAATTCGCAATACAGTATTTGAAGGTAAATCAGTTTTTGGTGTAAACACGATTTGAATATGGTTTCCCAATGAAATATCTGTGGTAATCGCATCTATAGTTGCCGTTGCACTGGCAAGCTTTTGTTCGTCAAATAATGTTTGTAATACCCCGCTCCTTGAATCTATGAATGCAAACGGTGTTGAAGTGATTCCATAGTAAGCTGCCCGTGCATTGGCATCTGTTTTATTATCTAAAAACAGCGGGTCGGTCCCGGGGCCACCAATACCAACATGGTATTCAATTTTTACCAACTCGGATTCATTTAATAAATTATTGTTGATGTTTTGGTTCGCTACTTTATTGGGTTCAGTTGGACTATTGTTACCGCCAGAATTTGTAAATGATTCAAGCAGGATGATGCGATCGCGTTGGGATATTTTCACGTTGTCAAAGATAAAACCTTCGGGCAGGTCACCACTTTCATTTTGGGCACTTGCAAAAGCAAAGCGGAAACGCACCTTCGTTTTTTGCGCTGGAGTTAAGGGCGTAAGTTCTTGATCCAGTGAAGAGACAGTACTCTTCCATTCGGTGGCGTTGGATATTGACCAACCTGATTGATTGATTGCCTGATTGCCCGGGTTTGCAAAAATTCCATTTTGGTTGAACCAGTTTTTGCCATTGCCGGTAGATCCTACAATTTTCCAGTCACTCTCCACATCGGTGGTGTTGTTGGCATTCATTTGCAACACTGCACCGTCAATGGGGTTTCGGGTTTCAATCCTATAATCAAATGAAATAACCGGACGTTCGATTTGCGACAGGTCAAAACAAGGACTATGCACCCATGATTTTTCATTGTCATTATAGGATCCCGCAAGATTTGTAGCCCATGCTGATCCCCCGCCAGGAAAATCATTATTAAATAATGGTGCAGTGGGTGTGCCCCATTCCCATGAAGTAGCAATACCTCCGGATTTCCATCCATGATCTTCAAACGATGCACCGTTAAAATCTTCTAAGTATTCGTTTAAATCAGAAATAGTGCCAATGGTTGGAACATTAAACACAGCAGTGGACTTTGTAATCGCGCACCCTAAATTTGATGTGAGGGTAGCTTGCGCAGTGTAATATCCTGTGTTGGCATACTGGTGGGATACGATATTATCACTAAGGACTGGTGAATTTTTTGAAAAACTGGTACCATCCCCAAACTCCCAATCCAACTGATCTACAAGCCCTATAGTATTCGTAAAAAAGTTTGAAATAATTTCAAATTCAGAATCGTCACCATTGCATACACCTCTCCATGTAATTGCAAGATCGGGGATGTCACCAACCGCGACAACCCTTTCACGGGAAACGCTGCATCCGTCAGTTGTATTGGCAGTAAAGATTACATTGTAATTTTGACTGGAGGTGTAATCGTGTGTTGTTGGATCCGTTAAAGTTGTGACAATTTCCGGATCAAATTCGTCATCATAATCCCATACATATTCCGATACACTAACCCCTGCGGGAATATTCACTGACGGGGAAAAAGGCAAGGGAACCCCTACACATCCATTCCCCACTGTAAAATCAATAGTTGGAACATCGTATACGTTAATAGTGACTTGGGTTGTGTCCTTACAACCACTATTGTCTTGAAAAATATACCGAATGACATTTATTCCCGGCAATGCACTTGCAGGATTGAATGATGCAATTCCATTTTCACCAATACTAAATT
This sequence comes from uncultured Roseivirgaceae bacterium, assembly GCA_964398945.1. Lineage (GTDB taxonomy): Bacteria > Bacteroidota > Bacteroidia > Cytophagales > Cyclobacteriaceae > JBGTGG01. The sequence continues at coordinate 107,090 of CAYNOT010000008.1, forward strand.
GCGGTGAAGCATCATTTATAGGATCCGGTGTTACCCCTGCACCGATCCATATACCTCCTGCTGGAGAACCTGTTAAGGTTATTGGATCTGCATTTCTACATATTTCATCTTGCGGAATTTTTATTTCGGTCACAGGAGGTTCATTGATTTGTAACCTTACATAGGAATAAGAAGGACTTGGGCCATATACGGGCTCTACACAATTATACCGTGTGCAAATGGTGAAAGCAGGGAAAGTTCCACATAGGTATAGTTCCGGGCAACTTGGTACGTATCCGACAATCGTGTTTTTGCTATACTCAATTATGAACGTGTAACTTCCTGGCCCCAGTAAACCAGGCGCTATTTGTACATTTTGTCCGGCATGGCTCCAACTTGGTCCCTCAGCAACCTGACCCAAAGGGCCAAACAAAGAAACATCAGTAAATCCAACATAATTATTAGGTGGGGGATACTGCGCATTGGAAGGAATAATAATGGTAAAATTATCTGTGCCTTCCGGACAATAGAAAGGATCAAGTCCGTTGACAAATTGATTGGGGTCATATACGCTTATTTCCCGTGTTACATTGGTAACACAATTATCAGTGTTCTCAAAACGCATGGCAATCGTGTTGCTTCCTACATTGGCAAAGCCAGGATAGAATTTATTTTCAGATGAGACAACCCCGTCCCCGGAGAAAGTGTGGGTAAAATGGTTTGTACTCCCGGCCAAAGAATAATTCAAGTTTATTCCTGCTGTTCCATTTTTGTTATAGGTAGCACTGTCGGGAGACAGTGTAATCCCGATATCGATTGGATTGGTGGACTGCTTTACGGTAACGGTTTTGGTATCAACATCTATTGATCCATCAGAGTCTTCTACAGTAAGGGTGTATACCGTAGTTTCATTTGGGTTATCTGTAGGGTTCGATGCAGTACTGGAGAATCCTTTATCGGAAGTCCAGGATATATTATAAAAACCTGTTCCACCCGATGCGGTTGGCGATCCCCCCAACGTTATAATTTCCCCTGAACAAATTATTTCATCACTTCCGGCATTGGCTAATAGCGCTGCTACGGTTATGGTAACATCTTGCGTTAAGGGCTGTTCGGTTCCACAATTAATGGAAATTGCGTAGGCACGATATGTATAAACCCCTGGTGTTGAATGACTGAATGGGCCAAACGTCCGTGTGCCCCCATTGCCTGTTTGTGTGTCAGTGTAGGAGCCCATTGTAGGGGAAACACGCCTCACCCGATAGTTCACAGTAGATTGAGTGTTTGCAATATTAATAGTGAAGTCCACACTGGCTGCTGGGCTGGGATTGCTGGCAGTAACACTTAGCCCCAGGTCAACTGGTGGTTTAATTGTATAGTTTGATGAATTATCTGAATTACCATTCGAATTTTCTACTATAATCTGATGTGTTCCTATTGCTGCACCTCCGGGAGCCGTAATTTCAATTTGGGTTGCGTTGGAGGAAGAGATAGTTGCAGTCACTCCGTTGATGGTTACAGCAGGACTACTAAATCCCGTTCCTGTTATTGTAATTGTTTCGCCAACACACGTGCTTGAGCCTGGCCCTACCCCAGTGATGTTTGGGGCAACCCCGGTGAACAAATAAGTTGTTCCATTTAGTGTATTGGCATTCACTGTGGTGGTGGCAGTAATATCAACTTCACTGATTGAAGGTTCGATACCGGGGGTAGTCCCATCTGCTGTTGGGTCTACATCAACAACAACAAAGAAATTTCGAGTTTGTAGTGTGCTTGCCCCACCGAAACCAGTGATCGGGGCACCATCGAAAGTAAAACTATCGGGGGTTGTTCCGATAGTTCCGGTGCTTACCAATGCCTCTGAACCTATACCTTCAAAGGTTGTATTGTTGGACCGGTACAATCTTGGGTTGGTGAACTTGCCACTGGCACCTGCGCTTAGCTGAACAATTACCTGTGTTATTTCTGAAGATGCACCGTCAGCTTTTTCAAAGCTTAATCCAAATACAGCAATGTTATTGGTGCCACCTGCAACAGGGCTGCCACTAACCCCACCTGTTATTTGTGTGACACTGATTTCACCTTGCCCGAATGCTACGGTCGCAGCTATGTAGCATAAGAAAAATAAAAATACGTGTAAGACTTTTTCCATAGTTAATCTTTTAACTCACCATCACTGTTCAACTTCATAATGAATGTGGATCCTAATCCGCCCAACACCCGGGTTCCACAAAGCAATAAACCACCATCGCTGGTTTCCACCACAGAACTAACCGATTCATCGCCACCTCCCCCAAAATAATTTCTCCAAAGCAGGTTTCCTGCGGCATCAATTTTAATGACCAGTATATCTTTGCCACCATTTCCAAATGCCGGGGTGGTTTGCATCGTGCCCGCCAAGACAAAACCACCATCAGCGGTAGCTGCAATTGCCTGGCCTTCATCTTCACTTATAGACGTTGCTTTATCCACAACAACGCTGGAACTTGCACCATCAAAATACTTTATAGTGCTTTGGATAAAATTGCCTGAATTGTCGACCCGGCTAAAAAAGAAATTGCTGTTCAACCCATTGGTCCCGGCATACGATCCGATAACACCAAACCCGAATGCAGGTAATGCATTGAATTGTATATCACTTGCAGTATAGCGTTGGTCTGAAGTTTCCCCCAATAAATCATTGTTCTGGAACACTGATTCTTCTTTGATGAAAGGAATAGAGAGGTATGAGTTACTGAAATCACCTTGCTCCCGCAACACCCCGCTTGCCCAAACAATATGCCCTGTGTTGGTAGCATGTACTGATCTTGAATTGATGTAATCGCGGGTGATGGAATTATAATTTTGTTGCCATTCAATACCAAGTGTACTTGGGTTAAGTGCTGTCACAAAAGGTTTTACTGTAGCCTGGGTGGTGCCTTCTTCGTAGGTTCCCAAAAGGATGATTTCGTCTGCGCTTTTGAAAGTCATGGCATTGCTGTGAAAGTCAGTATAGTTTTGTGTTGATTGTACGTCAGCAATTACTTTTTTATTAATGATGGCCCCGGATTGATTTACTTTATAGAGCATGATCGAAGAGATAATAAGGTCCGAAACCGGTATCGTGTCAGAGGCGTTGATTTTGATGCTATCGCCCGCAACGATGTAACCGTCAGGTCCAATTGCAAAAGTTTTGAACACTGCATTGTCAAGTTGGGTTTGCCACAGGATAATGCCACTCTTATCTGTTTTGGTGAGCAGTCCAGAGTTGCCGGACGTACTGGTTTTATTGCTGAGGATTAAAAAACCATCCGGTAGTTCTTTCGCTCCAACGCTCGTTAAATTTTGGTCGCTTTCATAAAAAACCATAAAGGTGTTCCTGCCGGCAAACGGTATATCATTGGAATCTTGACACGCAAAAACCAGGAGTAGAAGAAAAGGTATGTACTTCACTATTTTCATTTCGCGCGGTTCAATTTTTTGGGATTAAAAACATTGAAGACATAGCCAATGGTTGCTGAAATGGAATTCATTTTAAAAACACTGTCTGCATAGCTGTAATCAAAAAGGAGGGTAGAATTGGAAAATGCGTGATCACGGCTGCTCACTTCCAGTAACCCATAGGAATAACGGAGTTCCACCAATAACATACCACCGCCAATTTTATATTTTGCACCACCCGAAATCAACAGGTTAACGTTAAATGCATTCCGATCAATATCAAATGTTCGTTGCGGACTGGCGGCAGCATTCACAGCCACTCTGTTTAAGGAGATGGACGATGACGCCAAATAATCCGCGGATGCCCCTATGGCAATGAAGGGATTGAATTTTGAATCTGGAACAAGGCTGTATTGAACCTGAACGGGCAACGAAATCCAGGTTTGTTTTTCGAGTCCTTCGGTTGTGTTTTCTAAGTCATTTCCTAAATCCTTATCCAGGTTGTAATAGAAAGATTTGAGTTGGAAATTTAATTCAGATGCCAGGATGAAACGTCTGGATATTGGAATTTCGAATGCAGCACCAAATTGAAAATCAATTTTTGGGCTATAGCTGATTGAAGCCCCTTCTACAGCGATTACACGTTCCCGGATGTTTGGAGAGGATAGATTGACTCCCAGTTTCATTCCTGCCCGGTAGATTGGGTACGTTCTGAACGTGCGATAAAGCGCAACAAATTCTGCCGGGTCAGCACTTTCATTGATTTCAAAATAGGGATCGGTACGCAAGAGTGACAGCATGGACTCATCTGCCTGCTCCGGTTCTTCCTGATAGATATACGCAAGTGTTAAAAGTTTAAAAGCCTCCACTCTTTCTTGCCTTGTGAAACCATTTTGCAAACACGCTTGCAGGATACCATTGAGTTCCTGTAATCTACCTTGCTCATACACCGATTGGGCCAAACGCAAGGTTTGCGCACACGAAGTGGACTGCCCATACACGAAGTTGGATGAAAGGGTAATGCTTACGGCAAAAAGAAAAAGTAAGTAACGTTTTATCATTTATAATTTTCCGGATAGTTCTGACATGTGGATTCATACATCAGGTCATCACCTACATATAGATCCCATTCTTCTTTCGTCATATTACGCGAGATTTCCCCACACAAAATATGAGACATCGTTTCAATTTTTGTCGGCCATGCGTGAATTGTTTCCTCAATACCTTTTAAGGTTTCTGCGGTACTTTGCAAACCAGCGAGCAACTGTTCATCATCGGGACTAAAGGCGATACTCCACACCCAATCGTGGTGATCGCTCAACACGATAGGTTGTTCGTTGAGTTTGCTCAAATTCCAAAGGCGTACAGTCTTGTCTTTGCTGGCGGTGGCCATAAAATTTCCTTTGTGGTTAAACTTAATTTGCTCAACCGGGGAAATGTGACCCGACAATGTGCGCACGATTACGCCATTGTTCAGGATTTTTACCTGTCCGGAATAATCCCCAATCACGAGTTGTCCTTTGTCCTTCGAATATGAAACAGCGGTAATGGCCCTTGCCAGGTTTTTTATTTCCCGTGCCGCGAAATTATTTTTTACATCCCAGAGAAAGAGACTGCCATTGTCACCGGCACCGGCCAGTTCTGTGCCTTCCGGACTTAAAGCAATTGCAGTAAGTTTTACATTGCTTTTGATTACTTCTTTTGCGGTAGAAAGATCACTGTACTTAATGCTCTTGCCTGAATTGTCGCGCGCAAAGAACCCTTTTCCATCCGGTGTAAATTTGATGTTCTCGATGGCATTCACAAAGCCATTGATTTTTTTGGAAGACATGTTATCAAGGTTGTACAAAACCACATAGTTGTTGCTGGCGTTGGTGGTATTGAGCCCGGCTGTAACCAATTGCTTGCCATCGTTGGAAATATCCATACTATAAATTTGATAGGTTGGATTTGTTACCAATGTTTCCGCTACCCATTGACCGTTTGTATGTTGCCAGCGGATGATGCGGCCATCACTACCACCGGAATAAATCAAGTCTTCCTGGGTCCGGGTTACCAACGCACGGGCTGCCCCCCGTTGATGCCCTTGCAAACTTCTTGTAAGCGGATGATCAAAGCGCTCCAAAGCAAAGAAAAGGCCGTTGTAGATATCATTATCAAACTCATAGCCTTCATACTTCGCGTTAAAGTTATATCCCTGCTGTGCGAGTATGGAAGCTTGTTCATTGTCATTGATCTCTTTCGACTTAATGGCAATGGCTTTCGCGATCGAGAGGTAACGTCTTTTGTCGGCAAGGAGTTTGGCAAGCCGTGCTTCCTCTGCTTTTTCTTCAGCAGTTATTTGGTTTCTCTTAGCTATCTCCGCATTGGTGTTTGCTCGTTCAGCTTCCTGGTCTGCAAGACGTTTGCTGTCTTCCGCTTGAAGTCTTCGGGCTTCTGCATCTTTCCTTGCTTCATCCGCGCGTTCTCTTTCCAAGGCCTCAGCGGCTTGAGCGGCTAAAGCATATTCTTTTTGAATTTCTGCTTCTCTTCGTGCACTATCGGCAGCGTTCTTTTCCTGAATTGCTTTTTGCTCGTTCAGTTCAGCCCGCACTAAATTTTGTTGGGCCTCTTCTTTTGCAGAAGTTGCTATTCCTTTTTGCATGATCGCAAAAATCAGGAAGAGGATACAAACAATAAGTGCACCTCCCATTACCAACCCAAGTATACGCGCCCGTTGGAGTTTTCTTTTTTGCTCCAGTTCTTTGATCCGTTGCTCGGTATCGAATTCTTTCTTCGAATATTCGAGGAACACCATCGTGCGCTCAAACGCTGGGTCATACCGTTGTGCCCAATCGAGTGTGGGTTTATGCTTTGCTTTCCAGTTGAGTGCTAATTGTAAATCCGGTGGCCGCCATAACCCGGCTTTGCCAACCTGGTACATGGCGGAGGCTTCCGCCAACCGCGTGTACATTTGAACAGCCTCGGCTTCATCATCCACCCAATTTTTTAGCCGTACCCAAATCCGCATCAAACTTTCATGCGAGATGTCGATCATTGAGTTGGAAGCGAGCGGGACATTGGCACTTGGTGTTAATAATGAACGCCCCGGTTTCCTGAACTTTTCGACAACTTCCATTACGTCACGCTCATGTACCTGGGCGATGGCGGCAATTTCTGAAAGACGGGTAGGCCTTCTGATCCCAAAATTTTCCCCTCGTTTTTCGGTGATCGCTTTAAACAACACTTCGCAAAGTTGTTGTTGATCGGCATTTAATTCATCGAAGGCTTCATTCGCGTGCATCGACAAGGCTTCAGACATGGTCCCGATGGCCTCGTAGTGTTTAAGGTCTACCTGCTCTTCATCAAAATCTTTGTTGGTTTGCCAGTACGACCACGTGCGCATCAACGCATGTTGAAGGATGGGGAGTTGATCAGGGTTGTCCCCCAGGTCATTTAATAATTGTTGTGTTAACCGCGGAGAAATCGTGGCACCACCAACGGCCACAGGCCCTTCAATTGCCCATCGTTTCTGCTCCCGTGTGAGTTGCGGAATCAGATAATAACTATCGTTTATCTTTCGGGTAAGTTCAGGAAACTGTGCACAATCACCAATAAAATCCGATCGCATCGTAATCCCAACATAAATAGGAAGATCAGGATAGTCCACCGCTTCCATTAGCAGGTTTACAAAAGCCAGCGTTTCGTTGATGGAGTTGAGTGAATTTGAATCTTTAAATCGGAAGAGCTCCTCAAACTGATCGACCAATACAAGATAATTCGTGTCTTCTTTTTTTCTTGATTGCTGAATCGCTTCCACTAACCCAAGCGAACTGCTGCGCAGCATAGTAGCGTAAATGGTCCGTTTTATTTTTTTCTCTTCATCGTCAGCGGCAATGTATTCTTTGTTGTTCGTTAACAATGCGTTCGCGAGGTTGTCGATAGGAGCGTGCCCCGGCCGTGTAACAACAACATTCCAATTTGGACTGTTTTCCGCCAGAAATCCCCCATATAAAATGGGCATTACTCCACAATAAACAAAGGACGATTTACCCGCACCGGAAGGGCCGATGACCCCTACAAACCGATTCTTTGAAAGTTTTAGCAATACTTCATCGCTTTGTCCCTCCCTTCCGAAGAACAAGTGGCTTTCTTCCATACTGAATGGCCGCAATCCCGGAAAGGGGTTCGTGGTAAGTATTTCTTTCTGCGTTTCGATTGTGCTCATTGTCTACTAGTTCGAAAGATCAGCCATGAAATTTTTTATTGATTCAGCATACTGGTCGCTTCCGCTTTTGTACACATTTATTTTTTGCTGAAGGTAACTTTCTGAATTGGTATCGGAGTCTGTAAAGATTGCTTTTCCTATGATCGGTTTTTTTCTTCCAAATCCGGGGGCTTTTAGTAAATCCAATGCTTTCATGCGGACCCATTGCTCATTTACACTTCCTTTGAAGATGATGGCAGCATCCAGGTTTTTCAGGTTCTCAATGTGGTGCTTTCGCAATTCCAATAATTCCCCTTCAAATATTGGCAGCATAACTTTATATCCGGAACGCTCAATCGCTTGAATAATAGGACGCACAGCTTGCTGGTCAATTTTATCGTGCATTAAGTAGACAGACTTTTCGTCATCCTCATCTGATTTTTTGCGTTCACGAATTTCCATCAATTCTTCGCGCATGATGTTTTTAAAATCTTCAAGGGGTGTTTGCAATATCTCGGCTCCTTCTTGCACTTCGGCATCCCGCTTTAGTGTATCGATAAATGCCAATTGTTTTTCACTGGCGTTGGACAGGTTGGGCGAAACCCAAATCAAACGGGTGAATTCATCCCCCTTTTCTTTTGCCCCAAGGCTTTTTTGTGCTGCCAATACATTTTGAATATCTACTGAAGATTTTTCTGATCCCGAAGGGATTTCCCCGTAAGCAGTTCCAATAAGATGGATCGACAGGTGGCTTTCTTCTAAATTCTTTTTAACCAGGGCCTCAAGATCATGGGCGTTGCCGGGTAGCGATTGGTTTGGCAATACTTCGTATCCGTGGCGGGTCAGTTCGCGCCTGATGATGTTGCGTTGTACGGAAAGGTCGTGGCTTGTTTCTGCAAGGTAAATCGTTTTACGTTGGAAGAAATTTTTGACGGCAGGTTGCTCTCCATTCTTCAAATACACGAGGGCATCTGCGATATCGAATGCAAGGTCGACCATTTTCATCCAATATTGGCGTTCGGCTTGTGAGCTAAAGTAGTCGGTGTATTCGCGTATTTCACCGGAATCAGTATCCAAATGGTACATTTCATATCCCAGCAATTCGCGAAGGCGTGGCGGTTGCTCCTGATTGCTAAGGGGTGCTTTGAATACTTTAAATACGCGGTTTCTGCTTTTGGTGCTTTGTTCGATGGCTTTGTAGAACGATTCGAGGTGGTCGAGGCATTCCCCTGACTGATTGAATTCAGTTGACATGATGGTCACCAATGTTGCAGCGTTATCAAGGTTGGGCGAAGTAAGGTTGTCGTGTTCCCCCTTCATTAAAATGTTTGGTTTTTCCCCCGACACCTGGGTTAACATCAGCTCCAGGAATTTTTTGAATTGAGAGACCCAGGCCATCGCTGGGCCAGCATTGGCATCATTGTCCTTTTCCGCAAAAATGATGAGTACGTCAATATCAAATTTCATTGTTGGTAGAATTTAGATGCATGCGTATGTTGGTATTGTTGTTCAAGGTACTAATTTAATTTTTTCATGATTGCTTCTGAATCTTTATTTTGGATTGTAGCAATATTTTGAATGAGCCGTTGTACAAACTCATGGTGATTGGCCATTACAAAAAAGAAATCCATTCGCTCAATCTTAAAAACAACAGAACGTTTCAGGGCTTGTATGCTATTGGCATGGGTGGGCTTTTCACTTTGGAAAAGGTCTCCATATACTGCTGGGGCAGAAAATTGTTGTACAGCAATATTTTCCCGTAGAAAGGCCACTTCCCCATAGGCCACAATAAATATGGGCGCATTGACTTCCGTACTGTCGAAATGAATGGTGTTGCCAACATTCAAATCAATTGGTTGAATCCTTTCGGCCAGGTCGCTCACCATATAGCCGTGGATATTTTGAAATTCCGGAATCTGTTTGATGAGCATGATCATTTCAATATTGAGAAAGAAACCATCTTCCAGTCCATTGATCAATTCGTTTACCTCAAGGCTCGAGTCAATAAATTGCTTGTCCCTTAACGCCAATCGCTTTGCTATTTCCTCAAAGGTGTTTTTGTTTTTTTTATAGATTGACCATGCTGCTGTTTCCTGAAGCAACCGGTCATGGTTAAAAACCTGCGCGATCAATCCTTTGCTAATGCGAAAGTCGTTCATATAGGCTGTTGCATGAATGGCGCAGACTTTTGTCCAACGGTTGGTGATATTGAAATCCCGGTTCAATATATAATTGATCATTTGGATCGGGGTGTAACTCTCACGGGGGTAAAATACCTGTAACCTTTTTAATTTCTCTTCTGTAGGCAGATCGTCAAATAGTGGAAAGAGTTTGGGTTTTAATTCAGCATCAACAAAAACATCCATCAACTCCAGCGCAAAGGCAATATTGTCAGGCTCGCGCGTATCGATGTTTTCACGGATCATCTGGATGGACTGAGGGTCATAAAGCAAAGACAAAAGGATTGTGATCTGGTCAAAATTCTCCAGCACTTCTTCTACCAATGCTTCCCGCAAGTATTTAAAATGTGGTTCAACCGGAAGTTCGCGGATGGCCGCAAGGTTCCAGATCGCTTTTCCAATTTCAGCATCCAATAAGGAAATTACTTCCCTTTTTTGACGTCCCGTGGCTTGATAATTAATATACCGCAAGGAGTATAGGATTTGTTTTACAATCCTTTTGTCCGGGTAGTCGGCTTTGCGCCATAATAGTTGCAAGGCAAAATTCCCTCCAATACGGCCCATTATCTGGACGATCCGTAACATCACCTTGTCTTGCTGACCGGATTTATGGAATGCGTTTTCCAGCGTACCTAAAATTTCTTCACCTGCTTCGATCAAAGCCGAAGCAGCGTAGTGGCCAAAAGTAGTTGACCCCAATGTTTCGATCAACAACGGCCAGGTTTCGGCTGCCTTGATTTTGCGTGCGGTCACCAATGCTTCTATACGGACCCTCGGATCTATGTCGCGCATGAGTTCAAGCAAAATAAAAATAGTTTTTGGGCCGGTAAGCTTTCGTAATAATTTCGCTGCCAAAATCCGGTCGGATTGTTTTCCGGATTTTCCGAGTTGGATTAATTTTTCAGGGGCTATTGACAACAAGTCGCTGTCTTCCGAATCGCCCAATGCTTTTTGGGCAAGCTGTGAGGATGCTGTCTTGTTTAAATCCTCTTCAATTCCCAGGCTTTTTATTTTGGATTGGGCAAACTCCCGCAACTCTCTCTCTTCACTTGAAGCCAGGCGCATGATTGTATTCTCGAACAAAACAGGTTCGAGGTTTTCCATGAGTTTCAAACTATAGACCACTTTGCTTGCAGTTGTGCTGGAAGCGTTTTTTTCCAGTACGCTGCGAAGTGTAAACTCTTTTTGGAATTCTGTTTGAAGACCTTCCTTGTTTGCGATAAGTGTTTTGTGCAACGCAAGGCGGTAGTGGGCATGCATGCGGTTGGCAATGAAGTACCAGGCAACAACAATAGGCACAGTAAAGACGATGATATAAATAAACCCGAAGGCTTCTACCTGGTTGATGAGGATAATCAACCCACCTGCAACCAGTGATGCAAGGGCAGTGACCATTCCTTCAATCTTGGTTTGTACATCAATCCGGATACTACTATCAAGCGGAAGGAAATAAAGTTTGAAAGTTTGACTATCAAGGGCCTCACGCAAGGAGCTGATGAACAATTTGCTTGTTGCGATCGCTACAAAAAACAAAAAGAAATATTCATCTGATGGCACGTAACCGAAAGTAAACCCCAAAATGATTGCCGAAATGGAAAACAATGCAATGAGTATGGGGTTGATGAGCATGGCCACCCGCATTCCATATTCCGCAACAATTCGTTCGGAAGCAAACGTCTGAAAAAGAAACGCAAAAAGCACGACTGCCAACTCAAAATAACTAATGAAGTTGGCAAGTTCATGGTCATTAAATTGTAAAGTGGTAACACTTAAGAAGGAGTAGTCAACGAAATTCATCGCCAACATCGACACCACAATAAACAACGCCATGTAGACGATGTAACGGTTCTTGAAAAAATCGCCAACCCCTATTTTTTTATAAAGTTTTTTCTCTTCCGCAAAGGTTTTGGACTTCGCTGAATATTTCGTGTTGAGGATCAGGTACGTTCCAAAAAACAATGCAATACTCGCCAATGAAACCGTGTATAGGGATTGTGTATCTGTATACTTTAATATTTGAGGAATCGAAAAGAAAGCAATAAAGGATGCAACGGCTGCGCCTGCATCAACTGTTCCAACGAGTTTTTTGGTTTGCCTTACATTGAACACCCTTCCGAAGGATCCCCAAAAAATCAGCAGGATCGTAAAGGTAAAGGGGATAATCTGGGTAAAGCCGAGAAAGTAGATATCGTTGGGGTTTTCCAATAACCCTTCCCCAAATTCCAAAAAGGCAGTAATACCGATCATCACGAGAATAGTAAGCCCCGCCAATAGCGAAAATGGAATCTTGTTTTGAAGGAAATTATAGAGAAAAGTGGCTACAATGCCGAAGGCCCCTGACAATAGAAAGGCATTCGGAAGGTCTATTTGTTCATCGAAATGGCTCAAAAACAAGGAAAGCGATGCAACACTGATGGTTGCCAGGAACATCCCCATGAAAAAACCCATCGTAAGGAATAGGGTAACACGCCCCACCTCATCACGGGATGTGTTTAAAAGACGCATCAGAAAAGCCACCATAGTTTCAGGTCTTGGGCTAAAATTCGGCATATTCAATCAATAATCCTAGGTTTTGATCAATCAAACGATGTTTACAACCGATTGGCCTTTAAAAAGTTGGAGCGCATCCCTCAAGTTTTTGTTAAATATTCGGTTGAAATAATCCCGCTTGTAAGGTTATTCGTTAAAATCAAACCCATTTCCATCCTATTCTTAGTAGTATTGGTTTATTTTTGAATAAATCTTTGAGTATGAGAAAAGGATATTATCTATTGATTGTCTTGCTAGGTGCCTCGATTTCCGGTTTTGGCCAGGGCAAATCGTTGGCAAATGCAGAGCGTTTTTTCAGCATCCGGAATTATACAGAAGCCTTGCCTCTTTTCCTGGAAGCGATTGAAGCAGGTGAAAAGGATCCGATGGTACATTATAAAGTAGGGGTTTGCTACCTGAGCAGCCGCGATGCTTCCCAAGAGATCAAAGCAATCCCATATTTGGAAAATGCTTTAAAGGCAGGTGCCAACCTTCCTATTTCTATTTATTATGATTTGGGTGAAGTCTATCTGAAGGATGAAAATATAACCAAGGCAACGGAAGCATTTACCAGGTACAAAGAACTTGCAAAAAATGACAAGAAGGCAATTGAGAAAGCCGATAAAGCAATAAGCGCCTGCCAGAATGCAACCATCTTTATGTCGGTTCCCCGTAATTTCAATGTCCGCAGCATGGGGACCAACATCAATTCAAGTTTTACGGAATACAACCCGGTTGTTTCTGCTGATGAAAGTGTGATGGCATTTACAGCACTGCGCCCCAACACAGGAAAAACCCGCACGGGGGAAAAATTTATTGAATCGATCTATATTTCCTATAACACCTCAGGAACCTGGAGCGCACCGGAAATGGTGCCCGTGGCAAGCGAGTACAATGTAGGGACAGCCGGCATTTCGCCAGACGGCAGGGAGATGATGATTTTTATGGGCGGGGCCAATGATCCGGGAAGTATTTTTATGATCAATAAAACAGGTGATCAGTGGAGCAAGCCTTCCATCCTGGCAAATACATTGAACACTCCGAAGTACATTGAATCCACCGCAAGCATTACGCCTGATGGTAAAGTAATCTATTTCGCGAGTGATCGTATCGGAGGCCAGGGCGGAATGGATATTTACCGTATTGAAAAAAATCCAGACGGCACATGGACACGTCCGGTAAACCTGGGGCCGGAAATCAACACGAAAGACAATGAAGATGCCCCCTTCATCCATCCCGATCAACATACGCTGTTCTTTACTTCTGATGGCCACAACACCATGGGCGGGCGGGATATTTTTAAAACCACATTGGTCAACCAAAAATGGACCAAGCCCGAGAACATGGGCTATCCTGTAAACACAACGGCCAACGATAATTACTTCACATTATTGGCCGATGGTAAACGCGGCTATTTTTCTTCCGATCGTAAAGGTGGACTTGGTGGACAAGACCTTTATTCAATTGATATGCCGGAAGATGCAACCGGAATTCCGTTGACGCTGATCAAAGGAAAAATTTTGAATGCAGAAACGGGCAAGCCGATGGCAACCAAAATTTATATCATCGATAATGCCACCGACAAAAAACTTGATTTTGTTTATAATCCCGATCCCGAAACCGGAAATTATTTGATTATCCTTCCTCCCGCCAAGGATTATGATGTGATCATTGAATCGGAAGGGTTTCTTCCGTACACATTGAATATTTATATCCCCAACCAAACGTATTTCTATGAGTTGTTTCAGCAGATCAACTTAAAAACAATAAAGCAGTTTGATGTTGTAGTAGGGCAGGAAGTACAAGTAAAGAATGCCTTTTATGACACCAACCAGGACCAGAAAACAGAACTTCGAAAATCGCATGAAGCCCAGTTGGTGCAGGGTGGCAATGTAGATGTGTATGATATGATGTTGGATTTGATGGCCGCACAAGATGAAAAGGGGATTGAGTATCTCGTAGACTTAATTGAAATGAAAAACCCCATTGAAGGTGTGAACTTCAATGAAAAGGAAAATTCGAAAATTAAAGTGGCAACGCGTGTTTATTATTATGATGAAAGCGATGAGAGCAAGTTTGAACAAAAGGATGTAGGCGGCAAAAAGATTTTCTCTTTGCCAACTTTTGAAGTACGGGAAGAAGCCAACCATCAAAAAGGACAACAACAAAAGCAAACCGTTTATGATAAAGCGGTGCTTGCGCAAAAGGCCACCATCTATTTTGATGCAGGTAAGAGCGACATCAAGAAACAATACCTTGCAGAAATCGACAAGATTTTAGCATCCCTTAGCAAGTATCCGGATCTTGGAATTGAGATCAGTGGGTTTGCTTCATCTGAAGGATCCGAGGAATTGAACCGCGAGATTTCAAACCAACGGGCAATTGCAGTGTTGGATTACGTAAACCACAGGGGAATTGTACGGAGAAGGATTGTAGCAAAGGGATATGGTGCTACCCAGGATCAACGTTCCTCAAAAGAAGAAGGCAGAAGGGTGGAGGTTCAAGTTGTTGACCTGAACCAATTCGGCCAGGAATAATTTGATTGGGATAAGCCACCCAATAACTCATTGGTACCAATTCAAAACGATGAAGTGTTGGGTCGTGAATCAGGAGTTGGCAACTTATGTTCTTGCCCCGGTTTTCTTATAGAAGAAATATATGCGATTAAGTATATTCGAGCGTTGCCAGCCATAGGGTCGGACAAAGTAGTGAACCAACTAACGGGCGCGACACTTTACTAACAAAGATTCATTACGTGGACAAATGATCGGCTTGGGAGGGACAACGAGACTTTTGACTAATAAATGTTGGACAAATTGGACAGAAAAAACGGCCGACCTTCGCATTGTTTAAGAAGATTCTCCTCCGAATTTCCCCGCGCATTTGGCACTTGCCATTGCCGCACAATCCCGCCCACATCCTAAGCAATGCCAAGAGCCAAATCCCCACGCGCCCATACTATTATAGGGTGTCGTAAATTGACAGAGACTGAAAAAAATAGGGGTAATTTCCCCTAATTGTTTAAAAATGTCGATTTTGTGATATATTTACAGGGGAAATTACCCCTACTTATATGAGTGAGATCAGCGACAATGATATAAACCAGCTACTTAAGAGGGCATTTGAGAACACCGAAGCAAAATCCCTACAAGTAATCTTCGACAAGAAACTGGAGGAATACGGAATTACAAAGACGAAAGTCTGCACCATCCTCAACATAGATAAGGACACGCTCAACGACTTAATTACCGGAACTGCAAAGCAACCCAACCTGATTAATGTTTTAAAACTATCCGAGTTCTTGGAGATTGATCTTAAAGAAATCGTTGCTACTATTTTAAGTAATCAAACCCCTGAGAATATTGGAGCAATTGAGAAAGCTAAAAAAGCTTCCTTCATCGCAAAGAACTTCGATCTGAAAAAGCTAAAGAATCTTGGCTTCTTTACTGACACGGAGAACATAGATGTAGTTACAGACCGAATTCTAAATTTCTTCGGTTACGATAATGTGTTTGATTATAAAAGTAGTCTAATGTATCCTCTGTTCAGTAAAACAAAGAGAACGTTTACTGACAAGATGAAAGACTTTTGGGTTAAATCAGCCTATCAGTGTTTTAGAGTGATGAGCAACCCGAACGATTATAACAGAGAGGCATTGAAAGACATCCTTGTTAAGATTAAGCCGTACTCACAAGATGTTGAAAAGGGATTACTCACAGTTTGTAAAGCACTTTACAATGTAGGCGTAACGGTTATTGTTCAGACGCAGCTTCCAACAACGCAAGTTCGGGGCGGTACTTTCATCGTTAACGATAAACCTTGTATTGTACTCACAGACCTGAATAAAAAGTACACCACTATTTGGTTAACACTAATCCACGAAATACATCACGTATTATACGATTTGAAAACAATCGAAAACACAACATTTCATTTGACTGGCGATCCTGATCTTTTCTTAATCGAAGAAAAAGCGGATGACTTTTCAATAGAATATTTCTGTGGTATAGATCGATTCAGATATATAACCCCGCATATTCACAACGAATATTTGGTTTCAAAGTTTGCGAAGGAAATAGAAGTACATCCAAGTTTTATATATACCTCGTTTCAGCATTTTCAAAACTCCCTGAACAATCAGAATTTTTACGGTGCATTCAAACAATACTTCCCTGACTACTACTTAGCAATTGAAAATCTGAATCCTGTTACATGGAAGGAGAATAGTATTTCAGAAATTGCTACTAACCTTAAATCAATATTTGAACTAAATGAGAAATAATCATGGCTAAAGAAGAAGACAAAGACCAGAAAAAGAAATCATCGTTATCACCAGAAGATATAGAGAGACTCGAATTACTTCAAAAGGCTAACGAAAGGAAAGGACAGCAACTTACTATTGCTGACACGGGAGATTTGAAAGAGATTAACGAAATCAAGCAGTTAATCGGTAAAGACTTTGAAAACCCGGAAGAAAAGTATCAGTTATATTATAAAGGAATAAGAAACCTGCTAATGCAGTATCTCCCTAAAGGAGAGATGTACGAAGACGGAAGACAAATCATTTACGATGAGAAAAACATTTTCCTGAATAGAGGTAAAAAGAAATCCGATGGTGACGGAATCAGAGGTAGTGACGGACGAATGACTTATCAGGAAAATATGTCGGAGATACTCGACCTGATTCTAAAGTGGGTTACCGAATCACAAAAGCCGATAGAACTTTATAATATGCTCTATGAGCTGAATGAAAAATATGGATATGGACACGAGGTGTATG
Organism: uncultured Roseivirgaceae bacterium; assembly: GCA_964398945.1. GTDB lineage: Bacteria > Bacteroidota > Bacteroidia > Cytophagales > Cyclobacteriaceae > JBGTGG01. The sequence goes on from CAYNOT010000008.1 coordinate 124,164, forward strand.
ATAAGACTAATATTTCATTTGACAATGCTGTGAAAAAAATTAAAGGCGTCTAATCCGAAAATGAACTGACTAAAGCGTATGGCACGAAGAGTTACTCCCGCTGAATACAAACGAATGATTGATAATCACAATCGTGCAGCGAAGAACCACAATGCACAGGTAAAGAGAAATATCGATCAATATAATCGTGAGGTCAAAAAGTATAACGACCAGCTTAATAGGAATATTGATAATTATAATAGGGAGGTAAGAAAATTCAATAGTGCGCAGCAAACGAAAAGACAAAATTTAAATAGGGCGATTCAAAAATTCAATCAGTCAAAATCAATAGTTACTTATTCTGTTGGGTATTCGATTCGTAGTTCTACTGAAATATTGGAGAGTAGATACAACGATTTGGAAAACTATACTCAAACGAATCAATTACATAACAATTCATCTCTTTTGATGGATTACCCAACTCAGGAAACCTCCAATAGTGTACAATTGTATAATTCATTTTCTGGGATTGATTCAGGAGATTACTTAGAGCCATCTACTCTTCAAAGGACTGTTGTAGAAGAACAACTTTATAGTATCTCAGCCGAGCTTGGAAAGCGATGGCAAGGGGCTATTTTTTCATTAAACCCTCAAAACCCAGATGCCGCAAGGCATTTCTGCACAAGTGTTCGGGAAATCTTTACGCAATTGATTGACTTAAAAGCACCAGATCATAACGTTTTATCCTTTTATCCAAGTTGTGAGTTACATAACGGTAGTCCGAACAGGCGAGCAAAGATTAGCTATATACTTTTTAAAAAATCATTGTCCTTTGAATCAATGCAGAACTTTGTGGAATCGGACATTGATGATATTTTGGGTTTGTTTAGAACTTTAAATGATGGGACTCATGGTAGTGCTGGAACATTTGGTGTTCAGCAGTTATTAAAACTGAAAAAAAGGGCTGAGGACTCGATAATTTTTATTACTGCTTTATGTGACAATTAAAGACATGATGTAGTTTGACAACATAAATCCTTCTACCAATATTAACCCAATGAAGTTATGGAAAATGAAAATGGACAAGTTCAGGAAATTGAAGAAAGGATAAAAACTGCATGGCATGAAATTGTGACTATGGAGGAACGTTTAAAAGCCCTGCCTCCACAAATAGATACCTTTAATCAGAGCTTGGTAGAGGTTCAGCAAACCTTAACTAATAGCAAAGAGCAATTCGCAAACATAAATTCACATTACGCAGATTATTTTGCGAAGGTAGATCCTACTATAAAAACTAAATTAGAAACAGTCACCGAGCATCATGCAAATGTTGAGCAATTCCTAAAAGCCTCAACAGAATTGAAAAAAGACCTTGAAGATTTTAAAGAATTTATTTACGGAAATGAAAGTCTTAAAAAGGTTGGATTCAAAAAGGATATTGAAAACCTATTTGAGAAGAACAAAACATCTAATGAAAAAATGTATAATGAATGGAGTGAATCCTTCCAAACCTTATACAATAAAATAGAGGGATTATTACCAGGTGCTACGGCTACCGGACTTTCAAAAGCATATCAAGACCAAAAAATAAACTATAAGATACCCGTGATAATGTGGTCGGGCGTATTTGGTCTAACCGTAGCAGGGATGATGATATTTGGTTTGTACTTCTACAAAGAAGTAACAACGTTTGAGGATTCGTTAAGACACATTTTAGCAAGACTACCTTTCTTCATTCCTGCAATATGGTTGGCAATTTTTGCATCAAAACAGCAAAGTCAATACAAGAGATTACAACAGGAATATGTTTATAAAGAAACATTATCCAAGTCATACGAATCATATAAAAGAGAGATTGACCAACTCCCCGATGGGGATGAGAAAACGGAATTGCAACAAAAGTTGATCAATTCAATGGTTGAAATGTGTGGTTATAACCCAAGTATGACTTTAGAACATAAATCACATGAAGAGAAACCTCCATTTCCGGGATCAGGAATTATTAATGGTTTGACACCTTCTAAAAAGAAAAAAGCAGGAACACAGCCAGAAGCATAGACAGCCTTGAATTGATCTATGCCTAATCTCTACAGTCACTACCAATGAACATCGCCCAAATAGAAGCCAATCTCCAGAAAATACTAAAGCCCTTTAAGCAGGAATCTTTCATATACGATTTACTTTTAGCTTACGGCCAGCCAAAGGCATCTATCAAAAGATTGCAGGAAGGAGGCTTAAACCTTTCAAAGACTACAGGGGAAATTATCTGGAAGAAGAAACTGTTTTTCAAATCCGTAAAAGGCGAAGACTTACATGAATTGATTGATAACATTAAAGCAGATGATAAAGTAATAAAGCACACCCCACGCTTTATAATCGTCACCGACTTTACAACATTACTGGCAATAGACCGCAAAACATCCGACACGCTCGACATACCCATACTTGAAATAGCAAAGCATTTCGATTTCTTTTTGCCGTGGGCGGGCATGGAGAAAGCACAGCACCAAAACGAAAACCCTGCCGATGTTAAGGCAGCGGAGCGGATGGCAAAGCTGTATGACGAGATAAAGAAAGACAACCCAACCAAAACACCCGAAGAAGTTCACAATCTCAATGTGTTTCTTTCCCGTTTGTTATTTTGCTTTTTTGCCGAGGACACAGGCATTTTTGAAAAGGTACAATTCACCAATGCCATTAGCAGTCACACACAGGCAGATGGAAGCGACTTGCAGGAGTATCTCGACAAGTTGTTCGAGGTAATGAACACCGAAAACAGTAAACGCAAAAACTTACCTGCCTATCTCGATGCCTTTCCTTATGTAAACGGTGGCTTGTTCAGGAACAAACATCATGCGCCTATATTTACAAGGCGAAGCCGACAAGCATTGATTGACAGCGGTCAACTGCAATGGAAAGATATAAACCCTGATATTTTCGGCTCCATGATTCAGGCGGTGATTACCCCTGAACACCGTGGCGGGTTGGGAATGCACTATACCAGTGTGCCCAATATTATGAAAGTAATTGAGCCGCTCTTCTTAAACGAGTTGAACGAAGCATTTGAGGCAGCAAAGGGAAACAATAAAGCACTCAACCAATTACTACAACGCATTTGGAATATAAAACTCTTCGACCCCGCTTGCGGTAGTGGCAACTTTCTGATTATTGCCTATAAAGAGTTACGAAAACTCGAAATGAAAATCTTTAAGGCATTGAGCAGCCTTGCCTTTTCAAACATAAACCTTGGTAATTTTTACGGAATTGAAATAGATGACTTTGCCCATGAAATAGCTACGCTCTCCCTTTGGTTAGCAGAACACCAAATGAACCAGGAGTTCTTCAAAGAGTTTGGAAGAACAAAACCTGCCTTGCCGTTAAAAGAAACAGGCAACATTGCGCAGGGCAATGCGACAAGAATTAATTGGAATGAAATCTGCCCACGGAATGAGGGAGATGAAATTTATGTTTTGGGTAATCCACCTTATAGAGGTTTCTCGCAGCAAGAGAAATCTCAAAAGGATGATTTATTTCATATTCTAAACTCTACAACCAAGCTTGATTATATTTCTTGTTGGTTCATAAAAGGTGTTGAATACATTAAAGAATTCAATGCACAGTTTGCATTTGTCTCTACAAATTCTATTTGCCAAGGAGAGCAAGTTCATTTATTGTGGGCCTCTATATTAAATGAAGAAATAGAAATAGGCTTTGCTCATCAATCTTTCAAATGGACTAATAATGCAAAATCTAATGCAGGAGTCACTTGTATTATTGTAGGTGTTCGAAACAAATCAAATAACCCTAAGTATTTGTTCAAAGGGCAACACGTTCAAAAAGTAAATATAATTAACCCATATCTATCTACTTCAACCGTGATGACGGTTGCAAAGCGGAATAAGCCACTTTCAGATTTGCCACTTATGGTTCTTGGAGATATGCCTAATGACTTTGGTCATCTGCATTTTACTAAGGAAGAAAAAGACAACCTACTTTTATCTTACCCAAAAGCTACTTCTTTAATAAGGAGAGTTATAGGTTCTCAGGAGTTTATCAAGGGCATTGAAAGATGGTGCTTATGGATAAATGATGATGATCTTGAATATGCTATTTCAATACCATTGATAGCTGATCGATTAAATAAAGTCCAACAAGAAAGGGCTAAAAGCAAGAAGGAGTCATATAAAAAGTATGCGTCCAAGCCACACAGATTTATAGAGATTAGGCATAAGGACACTAATGCGATTATTGTACCCGGTACATCTTCGGAGAATAGAGAATATGTTCCAATAGGTTTTTTAGATCATGATGTTATTATAAACAATTTGGCATTTGCAATCTATAATCCGCAGCCTCATATCTTTGGAATGTTATCTTCGAAAATTCATTTAATTTGGGTGAGGGCTGTCGGTGGAAGTTTGGAAACTCGCATACGTTATTCTTCAGTGTTATGTTATAATACGTTTCCGTTTCCTCAGATTACAGCTATCCAACGCCAGGAACTTGAACGAAATGTTTATCAAATTTTGGAGGAGCGCGAACATAACTCAGAAAAAACTTTGTCGCAGCTTTACGACCCCGATAAAATGCCAGCAGGCTTAAAAGAGGCACATCATCAATTAGACCTTGCTGTGGAACGTTGTTACAGAAGCAAACCCTTTGAAACAGATGAAGAACGGTTGGAGTATTTGTTTAAACTCTACGAACAAATGATTGAGCAAGAAAAAACCAAAGGCACTTTGTTTGAAATAGAGAAAAAATCTAAAAAGAAAAAGAAATAACCATGCCCGATATAGTACACGTAACCTACGCTCAAACCGGACAAAGCTCTAAAATCAATGCGTTAGGTATGCGCGAAATGCAGGAAAAGGCATACCAGGCAAGAGATGCGCAATACCTTTTATTAAAAGCCCCGCCAGCTTCCGGTAAGTCGAGAGCCTTAATGTTTATCGCCTTAGATAAATTGGTACATCAAGGACTAAAAAAAATTATTGTAGCTGTTCCTGAAAAATCCATTGGCGGTTCATTTGGCAAAACCAATTTGAAAGACTTTGGCTTCTTTGCTAATTGGGAACCCAACGATGAATACAACCTTTGCACTCCCGGCATGGATGGAAGCAAGAGCAAAGTTCAGGCGTTTAAAAAATTCTTAGACAACGATGAAAAGATTTTGATTTGCACCCATGCCACACTTCGTTTTGCCTTTGAAGAACTGGAAGAATCAAAATTCAATAACATACTTTTAGCGATAGATGAATTTCACCACGTATCAGCCGATGGCGATAGCCGTTTAGGTGAATTGTTAAGGTCAGTCATGCAAAGGTCAAATGCCCATGTTGTCGCTATGACGGGTTCTTATTTTCGTGGCGATAGTGTTCCAGTATTAAAGCCCGAAGATGAAGCCAAGTTTACAAAAGTCACCTACAACTATTACGAACAGTTAAACGGTTACACCTATTTAAAATCGTTAGGCATTGGTTATCATTTTTATCAAGGCCGTTATACCACAGCCATTCTCGAAATCTTAGATACCGATAAGAAAACAATCCTGCACATACCGAATGTAAATTCAGGCGAGTCCACCAAAGACAAGCACAATGAAGTGGACACAATCTTAGATGCGATTGGCGATGTTGAAAAGGTGGATAGCGAAACAGGAGTTATCTATATAAAGAGGCACACCGAAGGCAAAATATTGAAAGTGGCCGATCTGGTAAACGACAATCAAAAGGATAGAGATAAAATCCAAAACTATCTGCGCACCATCAAGTCAGTTGACGACATGGATTTGATCATCGCCCTCGGCATGGCCAAAGAAGGTTTCGATTGGCCGTATTGCGAACATGCCTTAACCGTTGGCTACAGAGGTTCGTTAACGGAAATCATTCAGATCATTGGCCGTTGCACCCGCGATAGCAACAATAAAACCCACGCACAGTTTACCAACTTAATCGCCCAGCCCGATGCTGCCGATGATTTAGTGAAGCTATCCGTAAACAACATGCTGAAAGCCATCACCGCATCGCTGTTGATGGAACAAGTCCTTGCACCCAACTTCAAATTCAAAACCAAATTATCCGATGAAGACAAAGCCGAACCGGGCGAAATAAAAATCCGTGGCTTCAAAACGCCAACATCGAAACGGGTTAAGGATATTATAGAGTCCGACCTCAACGATTTAAAGGCAACCATCCTGCAAGACGATACCATGCTCAAGGCCATGCCCGGCAATGTCGATCCTGAAGTAATCAACAAGGTATTAATCCCGAAAATCATTCAAATAAAATACCCCGACTTATCAGCAGAAGAAATAGAAGAAGTTCGCCAGTATGTAGTGGTAGATTCCGTAGTGAAGAACGGAGAAATAAAAGACGTGGGCGATAAACGCTTTATAAGAATGGCAGGTCAGTTTGTAAACATCGATGATTTGCACATTGATTTGATAGACCGCATTAACCCCTTTCAAAAAGCATTCGAGATTCTATCCAAGTCAGTAACAACCAAAGTGCTGAAAGTAATCCAGGACGTAATTGAATCAACACGCATTCAAATGACCTTGGAAGAAGCCTTGCTGCTATGGCCTAAGATTAACGACTTTGCCAAAACATTCAAGAAAGAACCAAGTCTGCAATCTACCGACCCATTAGAAAGACGAATGGCCGAAGCAATTATCTTTTTGAAGGAACAAAAGCGCAAACAGCAAAATGGATAAGGAGAAAAAGCTACAAGAGTTATTCGAAAACGATCCTCTCGGATTGTTGAATATCAAACCTTCCACTTCACCCACACGGAATGAAGACGAAAGGCTTGTGGCCTCTTTTCAGGAGATAAACGATTTCTACGAAAAGAATAAACGCGCACCCGAACAAGGCGGTGGTTTACAGGAACACCAATTGTATTCACGCTTAAAATCACTCAGAGAGAATCCAACCAAAGTTGAAATCCTGAATGTGCATGATAAGTATGGATTGCTACATTTCGAGAAAAAACAAATCAATTCGTTAGACGATATTTTGAATGACGATGTGTTAGGTTTATTGGGTGACGATTCCGAAGGGCTTTTCGACCTCAAACACGTAACCATATCTGATAAGGAAAGAGCAGAAGCAGATTTTGTAGCAAGAAGAAAACCCTGCAAAGATTTTTCAAAATACGAACAGCTATTCAAGGATGTTCAGAAAGACATTTCAACAGGCAAGCGTAAACTCATTCAGTTTAAAGAAGACAATTTAGTAGAGGGTAATTTCTACGTTCACAATGGCGTATTACTCTTACTCGAAAAAATAGACTTCACCAAAGAGGAAAAATATTTCCCAGATGGTTCACGTGTGCGCAAAGACGGACGCACAAGGTGTATATTCGAGAACGGAACGGAATCCAATATGCTCTACCGTTCGCTGGCAAAAGTCTTATATGTAAATGGTCAGGTGTTAACAAAAAATGCAGATGAGGTTAACTATCAATTTAAAGAAGTATTCAGTACAGTAAATGAAGAAGACGAAGAGGCTGGTTTTATCTACATTCTAAAATCCAAAAGTGATAAGCAGCGAATAAAAGAAATCCAAAACCTATACAAGATTGGTTTTTCTAAAATTGCAGTAGAAGAAAGAATAAAATATGCCAGTCAAGAGCCAACCTACCTAATGGCAGACGTAAGAATTGTAATGGCATACAAATGCTACAACATGAACCCACAAAAATTTGAATTGTTGATTCACAATTTTTTTGGTGCTGCCTGTTTAAATATTGATGTTTTCGACAATGATGGCAAAAGATACACACCAAGAGAATGGTTTATAGCTCCGTTAGATATTATTGAACAAGCAATACACTTAATCATTTCTGGTGAGGTTGTAAGATACCGCTATGATTTAGCTAACGAACAGATAGTAACAAGATAAAATGCTGTAAACCAACGGAGGTACAAATTGTACCCTGCTTGAACTCCACAACAAATTTAGATATAGTTGTACGAGATCATCGTACAACTCAAATCAAATGTCCGTAAAAATCGGACAGTTAATATATTTGCCAATTTTTTGATGGTTCAGAGAAAGACGTACGACACACGGGTAAAATACCTTGTGATGAAAGGGTTGTTGCCCGATTTGTATCGAAGACAAATTCACAAGAGTTTGATTAGCAAATGGAAAAGAGAGTCACCCGACAAGTACACGGGTTACGAACTCAATGACAACATAGAAGAACTGTATGAGTTAATGAAGAAAATCTCAGAAGACCAAAGATTGCTGAGAACGATTCGGGCTTTTTACAGAGTCAATAAAACGTTAAAGGACATTATCGGTACAGGAAATTATTACATCAAAAGAATCAAGGAATTTAAACACCAAATAGTTGAGACCATTCAACGAGGAAAGAAAACCATCGGAATAAAGCGAGGTATTAAACTTTTCGGAATCAGCCCAAGCACGTACCGAATTTGGGCAATGGAATCGTATTTCCGTTGCGGACAATCTCTTGCAAAACTTTGCAGTTCGGCTTATCCGCAACAACTTACGGTAAAGGAAGTCCATAAAATACACAGAATTCTTTCAAGTCCGGAATACATCCATTGGCCAATTATTTCAGTTGCCTATTACGGAATGAGAGAAGGTATTTTAAAAGCTCATCCCAATACGTGGTATAAGTACGCAAGACTGATGAAACTAAAGAGAAAAAAATTCAGAAAGCCAAAGAAAAATTACGATGATGGACTAAGAGCAAATGCCCCAGACGAAAAATGGCACGCGGACATTACGGAACTGAAAACGGCAGACGGAAAAACTTCTTACATCTATCTGGTCATGGACAACTTTTCGCGTTACATCACATCGTGGCGCATTGCGGACAAGGTGTGCGCTAAGGTGAGGATTGAGACATTTGAGGAAACCATCATTAATGCAGGAATAGAACCCAATCAAAAAGAGAAAACGGAATTGATTGTGGACGGTGGAACAGAGAACAATAACAAAGAAGTAACGACTCTACTTCAAAAGTACCCAGTGGACAAATTGGTAGCCATGAAAGACATCTTGAAATCAAACTCAATGATTGAGTCATTAAACAAGACAATCAAATACGACTATCTCTACCCAAGAAATATTCACGACCAAGACGAACTTATAAAAGTCATGAGAAAAATTGTAGTTCCAGACTACAATGACAAAAGACCAAACGGACAACTATTCGGACTGACACCGGCAGAAGCTTACGGGAGAAAGATTGTGAACTTTAAAAAAATTCGGGAGAAAATGATTGAAGCTCACCATAAACGAATATCGTACAACCAGACTCATGCGTGTTTAGGGTGTCCGTTCGGGTGCAAACAAAACTGACAGGGACAAAGACGACTAAAATTTTCAAGGACGACTTTCAAACACAGGACAAAATACTTATCATTGACTATTGACTTAGAAGTTTCTTATAAGAAACCGAAAGTGTTGTAAGACCTAGTGAAATGACACCACCTAAGTCGCACACCCATTGCCTGGCCGCGCTTGCAGCCCACATCCAAAGCCAGTCAACGAGTGTGCTCAGTGCAGTGTAAGTGGACAGATTGGGAAATGAAAAATGCCCCACCGCACGACTGACGAAAAAAAATTGATGTAAATTAACAGGAGACGAAAGCGGTGGACAATGCAGGCTTCGAAAAGCCACTCAATAATAACCCTACTGAAAACATAAAAAATCCGATCCTGAATTTCAGGATCGGATTTTTTTATAGGACGTAATCAAAAATGACTATGCCAGTTGCGCTTCAAGTTTTTGTGATAGCACGGATTTAGGAACAGCTCCAACCTGCTTATCTACAATTTGACCACCTTTAAAAACCAAAAGTGTCGGGATGCTTCGTACACCAAAACGGCCAGCAATCTCCGGGTTTTCATCTACATTCAGCTTTGCAACAACGGCTTTGCCATCGTAATCGCCAGCTAATTCTTCCACTACCGGACCAATCATTTTACAGGGGCCACACCATTCTGCCCAAAAATCCACTAAAACCGGTTTGTCAGAGTTGATGGTGCTGTCGAAGTTGCCATCATTAAGTTCAATTGCTTTGCCCATTGGAATAAAATATTAAAGTATAAAAAGATAAAATTTCAAGTTCATTCGGTCAACGCAAAGATATGGTAATTTGGTTCCAAGAAATGTAAAAGTCTTAAAACTTTGAAAGCCACTTGGCAAACTAAAACATCGCTTCCACCTCCACATCGGCTAGTTTCCGCATATCCTTTACCAGGTCATTGACCGGGTTGACCCGGTATTTGCGGGACAACAGTTCCAGGTAAATTTTTTCTTTCTCGTCTGAGATTTTCAAGAACAAAGGCGTTGAGCCGGTATGCAGTTGACATACGTCTTCAATTTTCCTAATCAAATCGTGTGTAATTTCTTTCGATTGAATCCGAAGTTGCAACCCTTTACTACGCTTTACACCAAGCTCATTCAACAACTCAATGTTCCGGATTTTAAATTCAAGGTTTTGCTGACCCCAGTTATTTTTGATGACGGACCCTTCTATAAAAAGAAACCACCCAATCGACATGAAATTCTTAAACTTCAAATAGTCTTCGCCAAACATGATGAAGGTATAACTTCCACGATAGTCTTCCAGCGTAAACTTTCCAAAGGGCCTACCCGTCTTGGTCATGCGGTGTTCGGTGTGGGTAACAATTCCACCCAGTTTCAATTCACGGCCTTCTAAAGTTTCAATATCGTTTAGCTGGCTGCACGATCCGGTGCAGAATGTTTCCAGCTCAAAGCGGAAATTATCAAGCGGATGACCGGAGATATAAATACCAATCACTTCTTTTTCGAGATTGAGTTTTTCGATTTCGCTAAACGGTTCGATCGGTTCTATTCTTGGTTTCGGCATTGCTGTTCCGGAGCTTTCTCCAAAAAGACTTACTTGCGCACTTTGTTCTTCAAGTTGCAGCTTGTTCGCATACTTGATTGCTTTTTCCAACAGACTGCTTTCACCATCATTCGCAAATACATATTGCCTGCGATGGATATCCGGAAAGCAATCAAATGCACCTGACAATGCCAGGCATTCATAAGTTTTTTTATTCACGGATCGTTGAATCACACGTTGCGAAAATTCAAAGATGTCTTCAAAAAACCCGTTCTTGTCGCGTTCTTCAATAATCGCTTCCACGGCCGCTTCACCTGCCCCTTTGATCGCGCCAAGCCCAAACCGGATTTCCCCGTTTTTGTTTACCTCAAAGAACACGCCCGACTCATTGATGTGTGGCCCCAGCACATTGATGCCCAGGTTTCTGCATTCTTCAATAAAGAAGGTGACACTGTCTAAATTATTCTGCGCATGAGTAAGTACTGCCGCCATGTACTCGGCCGGGTAGTTTGCTTTCAGGTAAGCAGTATGGTATGCAATTAATGAATAACAGGTTGAGTGTGATTTGTTGAATGCGTATTGCGCAAATGCTTCCCAGTCGGTCCAGATCTTTTCGCAGGTTTCCGGATCGTGGTTGTTTTCTTTACAACCATCGATAAACCGTCCTTTCATTTTGTCGAGAACGGCTTTTTGCTTTTTACCCATTGCTTTCCGCAACACGTCCGCATCACCTTTGGAAAAACCGGCAAGTTTTTGGGAGAGCAACATCACCTGCTCTTGATAAACCGTAATACCGTAGGTCTCTGAAAGAAATTCTTCCATTTCCGGCAGGTCATATTTGATGGGCTCACGACCATGCTTTCTGTCAATGAACAACGGGATGTATTCCATCGGACCTGGTCGGTATAAGGCGTTCATCGCAATCAGGTCGCCAAACTTATCGGGCTTCAGTGCACGTAAATATTTTTGCATCCCCACCGATTCAAACTGAAACGTCCCGGTGGTTTCACCGCGCTGAAACATCTCATAGGTTATTTGATCATTGAGCGGAATACTATCAATATCGATATCGATGTTTCGGCTTTTCTTAATGTTTTTTACTGCTGTGTTGAGAACAGATAATGTTGTCAATCCCAGGAAGTCCATTTTCAACATGCCGGCACTTTCAACAACACTGTTGTCGAATTGCGTTACCAGCATATCCGAATCTTTTGCTGTAGAGATGGGAAGAAGGTTGGTCAAATCTTCCGGTGTGATGATCACCCCGCATGCATGGGTTCCGGTGTTGCGAACCGAACCTTCGAGGATAACCGCTTGTTTTAAAACCTCTGCTTTTAGATCGGTGCCTTTTTTAATGTCTGCAAGTTCTTTCACTTCCTTGAAAGCCATTTCCAACGATGTGCCCGGCCGCTCGGGAACAAGTTTTGCCAAAATATTTGCTTCGCTTAATGGAAGTTCCATCACACGGGCACAGTCACGGATGGAAGATTTCGCGGCCATCGTTCCGTATGTAATGATTTGTGCTACCTGTGATTTGCCATATTTTTCAATTACATATTTTAATACTTTATCGCGACCGGCATCATCAAAGTCAATATCAATATCGGGTAGTGATACACGGTCCGGATTTAAGAAGCGCTCAAAAAGCAGATCGTATTCGATCGGATCGACATTGGTAATACCAATACAATAGGCAACGGCAGAGCCCGCTGCAGATCCACGACCAGGGCCTACTGAAACGCCCATCTCCCGTGCTTTTGAGGTGAAGTCCTGAACGATCAGAAAGTATCCGGGATAGCCTGTGTTGGCAATGGTTTGCAATTCAAAATCAAGGCGCTCTTGAATTTCCGGTGTCACGGTTCCGTAGCGTTTCTTCGCGCCTTCATACGTAAGGTGTTTGAGGTAATCATCTTCGGAATTGAATGCTTTCGGGATATCAAATTTTGGAAGGAGCACATTCCGCTCGAGCGAATAGGATTCAATTTTCTCAACAATTTCATGTATGGTTTTGATCGATTCGGGCAGATCGCCAAATCGTGATTTCATTTCTTCCTGCGATTTGAAATAAAATTGATCATTTGCCAACCCAAACCGTGTTCCGCGGCCCCGTCCGATCGGTGTGGATTGAAATTCACCTTCTTTTATGCACAGCAATACATCGTGTGCATTCGATTCTTCTTTATCGAGGTAGAAGGATTCATTCGCTGCAAAATATTTAACATTATACTTTTCAGCCCAGCGAAGCAAGACTTCATTCACATGGTCTTCTTCTGCTAATCCATGACGATTTAGTTCAATATAGAAATCATCACCAAATTGTTGATGCCACCAAACAAATGCGTCTTCGGCTTGTTGCTCGCCAACATACAAGATCAAATAGGGGATTTCGCCCGACAAACCACCAGTAGTGGCAATCAGGTCGGTTTTGTATTGGACAATTAATTCTTTATCAATGCGTGGATAGATTCCATACAACCCTTCAATAAATCCGAAGGAACAAAGTTTGGCCAGATTGTGATAACCGTTTTTGTTTTTTGCCAACAACACCTGTTGATAGCGCCTGTCGGGATTGTCTTTTGTGAATTTTAGTTTCAACCGTTCTTCCGAAAGGAAAAACTCGCAACCAACAATCGGTTTTATTTCGTGGTTGAGTGCCTCGCGAACAAACTTAAACGCACCATACATATTGCCGAGGTCGGTAAGGGCAACGGCAGGCATGTTGTGTTCCTTGGCTTTGACTACCAGGCTTTTTACAGAAGGTGTTGATTGCAATACCGAGTACTGCGAATGTGTATGAAGGTGGCAAAAGGCCGTATCGATAGTAACTTCTTCATCGGTTCCATACTCAACCCTTTTCCTTTTTTCTTGCCTGGCAAAATTGGCATCACCTAAATCGGGGGCTTCATATTCTATTTCTTCAAGCGGTGTGGAATCAAAAGGTGATACCACTTTTTTTGAGAGCAAGCCAAAATAAGCCTTTGCAGTCGCATCCACATCGAAAGCCGCATCGTGGGCATCATCGAACCCAACGCCAAATAGTTTTTCGTAGAGTTCGATAAGCCGTGGCATTTTGAGTTTGCCACCGATTCCACCACTTAGCTGACAAAATTCTGTGGAGGTGATACCCGTATCTAGTTTTTCTACCTTTAGGATAATATCCGGGTTCAGGTCTTTCCGGATAAATTCAGCACCCAAAATATTGATGTCGAACTCAATGTTGTGGCCTACTAATATAGAAGCCAACGCCACATCCTTAATGAAAGTGTCCAAAACTTCTTTCAGATCATTTCCTTCCTCTGTAGCCCTTTTTGTGGAGATACCGTGTACTTGTTCGGCCTTAAAGGGTATGGTAAACCCCTCGGGTTTTATGATAAAGTTCTGCTGGCTGAGCAACCGACCATTTTTGTCGTGCAATTGCCAGGCAAGCTGAACAAGCCTCGGCCAGTTTTCAAGATCAGAAATGGGGGCAGTCTTGTTGCGCGGAAGCCCGGTGGTTTCCGTATCAAAAATCAGGTACATTGAGTAGCGTTTAGTGGTTGCTGCGGGTAAAAGTAGGACAAATCACACTAAAAAAGAATTCAGGAATTATTCCCAATTGTGGAATTAAATCCAATTATGGACGATATTTTGAAAGATATTTTTTGTAACTAACTGGTAATCAGATATAAAGTTTATGGCTTAAAATATGGTTTAAAGCCAGAGAACAAAAGTCAATCTCAAATGAAACGTTTATTGGATTCAATCCGAAATTTTTTAAAGAAGGAGTGGTTCTTATTGGTTGCGATTGTGACCATTGGGATCATCTTGTTGATATTCCATTATCTCCTCAACTAATTAACGTTTTGCTAGTTAAGACTCTTTTTAGATAAGGTAAACAAATGCCATCTTAATTGGTAAATATAAGGTTGGCGAGTATTTTTGGAACACACCATTAATTCTCACCGAGTTTATATATGAATTGGTTTACAAATCTTTTTTCAAGCACACTGGGAAAGAAGTTGATTATGGCCCTTACGGGTTTTTTCCTCATTACTTTTCTGGTTGTCCACCTTATTGGAAATCTTCAACTTCTCAAAGATGACGAGGGGATGGCTTTTAACATCTATGCTGATTTTATGGGCCACAACGCCTTAATTCAGATTGTTTCGAAAGTCAATTTTGCGTTAATCCTGATGCATGCCATTTGGGGAATCTGGCTTACTATTAAAAACAGAAAAGCCAGAGGTAGCGTAGGGTATGCCGTCACCAACAAAAATTCACCCTGGACTTCGCGTAACATGGGCATTTTAGGAACGCTCATCCTCGGATTCATTCTTATTCACCTGCATCATTTTTGGGGGGAAGTGCATCTTTATAATGGTGTTGAGTCTGTACAATATGAAGCCATGGAAGTTGGTCAATTGTATGGCATTGTAGCACATTGGTTTACAAAGGGGTGGTATGTGGCGCTGTATGTTGTTTGTATGGCGGCATTAGGGTTTCATCTGTGGCATGGTTTCTCCAGTGCTTTTCAAACACTTGGGCTTAACCATGTAAAATACAATGGCATCATCACCTTCGTTGGCCGGGCCTTCTCAATAGTTGTTCCTGCGCTTTTCGCCTGGATACCTTTATATATGTATTTTTTCTTATAAGAATTTTAAGAATATGACTTTAGAATCCAAGATTCCTGCAGGGCCATTGGCCGAGAAGTGGAGCAAACATAAATTTAACCTGAAGCTTGTTAACCCAGCCAACAAGCGAAAGTATGATATAATTGTAGTAGGCACAGGCCTCGCGGGTGCCTCAGCAGCGGCTTCCCTTGGTGAGCTAGGATATAATGTAAAAGCCTTTTGCTTTCAGGACAGCCCGAGACGGGCACATAGTATTGCAGCACAAGGGGGGATCAATGCAGCGAAGAACTATCAGAATGATGGCGATAGTGTATACCGCCTTTTCTATGATACGATTAAAGGAGGTGATTACAGGGCACGTGAAGCAAACGTTCACCGCCTTGCAGAAGTAAGCGTCAATATTATCGATCAATGCGTGGCACAAGGTGTTCCTTTTGCACGCGAATATGGTGGCTTGCTTGACAATCGCTCTTTTGGTGGTGCGCAAGTATCCAGAACATTTTATGCCCGGGGCCAAACCGGACAACAATTATTGCTTGGTGCCTATAGTGCACTAAACCGTCAGATTGCCAATGGAAAAGTAAAAATGTACAACCGTACAGAAATGCTGGATGTGGTAATGGTGGATGGAAGGGCACGTGGAATAGTTACGCGTGATTTAATTACCGGCAAAGTTGAAGCACATAGCGGCCATGCAGTATTGCTTTGTACAGGCGGGTATGGAAACGTATTCTTTTTGTCAACCAATGCAAAAGGTTCGAATGCAACAGCAGCCTGGCGCGCACACAAAAAAGGTGCGTTCTTTGGAAACCCGTGCTTTACACAGATTCACCCGACTTGTATTCCGGTTTCCGGTGACCATCAATCCAAACTTACGCTGATGTCAGAATCATTGCGCAATGACGGACGTGTGTGGGTCCCGAAAATCGCCAAGAAAGGACTGACTGCGAAAGAAGCGATGAGCATGCCCGAAGCTGAGCGTGATTATTTCCTCGAACGAAAATATCCATCTTTCGGAAACCTTGTTCCGCGTGATGTGGCATCCCGCAATGCGAAGATGATGTGTGATGAAGGTAGGGGCGTAGGGGCTACAGGTCTTGCAGTATTCCTTGATTTCACGGATGCAATTAAACGCGATGGTAAAGAGGCCATTGCCGCCAAGTACGGAAACCTTTTTGATATGTACCAACAGATCACAGGCGACAATCCGTACGAAGGTCCGATGATGATTTATCCTGCCGTGCATTACACAATGGGTGGCCTTTGGGTTGATTACAATTTGATGACCACTGTTCCGGGTTTGTATGCATTGGGTGAAGCCAATTTTTCTGATCATGGTGCGAACCGGTTGGGGGCAAGTGCATTGATGCAAGGCTTGGCCGATGGTTATTTTGTGATCCCGTATACCATTGGTGATTACCTGGCGGGTATGCCAAACGAAAAAGTTGGAACGGATCGCCCTGAGTTTAAAGAATCAATGGAAGCTGTGCAGGCCCGGATTGATAAACTTCTATCCATTAAAGGAAAGAAAAGTGTAGACCAGTTCCATAAAGAACTTGGCCACATTATGTGGGATTATTGCGGCATGTCCCGTACTGAAGAAGGGTTGAAGAAAGCGAAGGGATTGGTGCAGAATATCCGCAAAGAATTTTGGGAAAATGTGAATGTACTCGGAAGCAATAACGAACTGAACCAGGAATTGGAAAAAGCAAACCGTGTTGCCGACTTTATCGAGCTTGGCGAATTGATGATTGACGATGCACTGGAACGCTCTGAATCTTGTGGTGGCCACTTCCGTGAAGAATCACAAACCCCGGAAGGTGAAGCCTTACGGAAAGATGATGAATTCTCTTTTGTTTCCGCATGGCAATATCAGGGCGAAAATCAACCTGAAATTTTGAACAAGGAGAAATTGGAATTTGAAAATGTAAAACTCACGCAAAGAAGCTATAAGTAATATGAAGATTACACTTAAAGTCTGGAAACAAAAAAATCAAAACGAGAAGGGAAGTTTTAAGACCTATCCGGTAGACAATGTATCACCTGATATGTCTTTTCTTGAAATGTTTGATGTACTAAACGAGAGTTTGATTCACAAAAACGAAGAACCCATCGCGTTTGACCATGATTGCCGTGAGGGGATTTGCGGGATGTGCAGCATGTATATCAACGGCCGGCCACACGGACCACAACAGACCACCACGTGTCAGTTGCACATGCGCAGCTTCAAAGATGGCGATACCATTACGGTTGAACCCTGGCGTGCAAAAGCATTTCCGGTGATCAAAGATTTGATTGTGGACCGGACGGGTTTTGACCGGATCCAACAAAAAGGTGGGTTTGTATCGGTCAATACCGGTGGTGTCCCGGATGCAAACGAAATTCCGATCCCTAAAAAAATTGCAGATATCGCTTTTGATTCAGCAACCTGCATTGGATGTGGTGCGTGTGTGGCCGCGTGTAAAAATTCTTCCGCAATGTTGTTTGTGAGTGCCAAAGTTTCGCAGTTTGCACTGTTGCCACAAGGGCAAACAGAAAGAAAAACCCGTGTGGAAAACATGGTAGCACAGATGGATGCTGAAGGTTTTGGTGCGTGCACGAATACGTATGCCTGTGAAGCCGAATGTCCGAAAGGGATTAGTGTAACGAACATTGCGCGCATGAACCGCGAGTATTTCTCAGCAAAGTTGACATCGGATAACGTTTAAGAATACCCGTCAGACCGCTCAAAGCGGTCTGACGGGTATTTCATATTTCATTTCAAACCTGCCAACGTCTCCTTCAAAATCCTGATTTTATCTTCCGCTTTGCTTTTTACTCTAATTTCACATAAACGAACTTTTGGAAAATAATGAGAGCTTTGCGTTTGAAACAACACTTTCTACTAAAAGCTACAGACCTAAAATCGAACAAGCAAAAAGAGATGGTTACACGACTACTTTATTGTTTTTTTGGCTTCAAAATGTAGAGCTTGCAAAAGAGCGAGTAAAAATCAGAGTTTCGGAAGGAGGCCACAATATAGAATCAGAGGTTTTTGAAAGAAGATATTTAAGAGGTATTAAGAATCTGTTTAATATTTACCTTCCAATTATGGATGGAGCGTTAATATTCGACAATTCATTCGGTAAACACGAATTAATCGCACAGCAGACAATTAACAATAATCTCGAAATTTTAAACAGGACTAAGTTTAACGATCTTAAAAAATATTTATGACAACAGTCGAAAAACAAATCGAGCAAAAGAATAAAATTCTTTTGGGACTTGAAAAGGTATATGAAAGACTAATCGAGTTTAAAAAACTAAAGAATACGGAACTTGTAATAATGAAGGATAATAAAATTGTAAAAATTAAACCAAAATAAGTCGTTACCTCGGTATCCTCCGGTATCGATTTGGTCGTTTATCCTTTTGAAATAGTTTACTTATTTCAACCCCGCCAAGGTCTCCTTCAAAATCCTGATTTTCCCTTCTGCATCGCTTTGCTTTTTACGCTCCACTTCAATCACTTGCGGAGGTGCGTTTTGGACAAACCGCTCGTTGCCTAACTTTTTAAGGATCGAATTCAGAAAGCCTTCATTGTAGGCTAATTCTTTTTCCAAATTCTCACGTTCTTTTTCAACATCAATCTGGTTTTCCATCGGAATGTAAAATTCCTGTGCCTTTACCAGAATAGTAATGGCATTGGCAGGAACTTCAACTGTTTCTGAAAGCTGATTCAGGTTGCCAAGCTTCTGAATGATTCCAAAAAATGAAGTGGGGAGTTGACTTCCTTTTTTATAGAATAAATCCAGCGCCACTTTTGGTGATATACCTTTTCCGTTACGCACATTCCGCAATTCACTGATAACCCCAAAACCAATGGTTGCATCTTCAAGAATCTGAGCATTGTATGCTGTTGGTGTTGGCCAGGATGAAACAATAATGCAATCTTTTTCGCCCCGATCACCAATGGCGTGGTATAATTCTTCTGTAATAAATGGCATGAACGGGTGCAATACTTTCAGCACCTTTTCAAAGAACCCAATAGCCGTTTGATGGGTAGCTTTTGAAATTGGTTTACCAAACTCCGGTTTGATCATCTCCAAATACCATGCACAGTAATCATCCCAAATCAATTTGTAAGTAGATAACAACGCATCCGATATCCTGAATTTTGAATAGTGGTCATTGATTTCAACGAGTGCCTGATCGAAGCGCGCTTCAAACCATTGGCTGGCAATTTTTGATTCTGCTGCCTCGGGCTGATCAACAATTTCCAACCCATCCAATAACCGAAACGCATTCCAGATTTTGTTGGAGAAATTCCTTCCCTGCTCACAAAGTTTTTCATCAAAGGGCAAATCATTTCCCGCAGGTGAGCTAAAGAGCATTCCCGTGCGCACACCATCGGCTCCATACTTTTCAATCAGGTCCAATGGGTCAGGTGAGTTGCCCAGCGACTTCGACATTTTCCTTCCTTGTTTGTCGCGCACGATTCCCGTGAGGTACACATTTTTGAAAGGTTTCTCACCGCGGTATTCGTACCCGGCAATGATCATACGGGCTACCCAGAAAAATAAAATTTCCGGGGCTGTTACCAAATCATTGGTGGGGTAATAGTAATTGATGTCTTTGTTGTTGGGATCTTTCAACCCGTCAAAAACAGTAATCGGCCACAGCCAACTTGAGAACCACGTGTCCACCACATCCTCATCTTGGCGCAACGTTGGCGCTGAGTTGTTCGGATATTTTTCTTTATAAATTTCAAGTGCTTCCGCTTCTGTTTTGGCAACAACAAAATTGTCTTGTTCATCATACCAGGCCGGGATGCGTTGTCCCCACCAGAGCTGACGCGAGATACACCAGTCGCGAACATTCTCCATCCAGTGGCGATAGGTATTTTTAAACTTCGGTGGAATGAGTTGAATGGTGTCGTTCATCACATTTTCCAAAGCAGGTTTGGTGATGACATCCATTTTCACAAACCACTGCAAGGATAAACGCGGTTCAATAACAGCATCGGTACGTTCAGAAAAACCAACGTTGCTGCTATAGTCTTCTATTTTATCGAGGTTGCCGGCTTCCTCAAGAAGTTTTCCTATTTTCTTTCTGGCAATGAAACGATCTTCCCCCACCAAAATTTGTGCAAGGTCATTCAGTGTTCCATCTGCATTTAGAATATCAATTACTTCCAACTTGTGTTTCACGCCAAGTTCATAGTCATTCGGATCGTGCGCGGGCGTTACTTTCAAACAGCCGGTTCCAAAATCCATGGACACATATTCATCTTCAATGATGGGAATAGAACGATTGATCAACGGGATGATCGCACGTTTTCCTTTCAGGTGTGTGAAGCGTTCATCATCAGGGTGGATACAGATTGCAGTATCCGCCATAATGGTTTCAGGGCGAACGGTTGCAACCGTTAAATATTCATCGGTACTTCCTTCAATTTTATATTTGATGTGGTACAGTTTCGATTGTACGTCTTTGTGGAACACTTCGTCATCAGAAAGCGCAGTTTTTCCAACAGGATCCCAGTTGACCATGCGCATGCCGCGATAGATATGTCCTTTTTTATAGAGGTCAATAAATACATCCGTTACTGCTTCCGACATATCGTCTTCCATCGTAAAACGGGTGCGGTCCCAATCGCAGGAAGCGCCCAGTTTTTTTAATTGCTCGAGGATAATACCGCCATACTTCTCTTTCCACTCCCAGGCATATTTCAGGAATTCTTCACGTGTCAGGTCGGATTTTTTTATTCCTTTTTCGCGCAACATCGCCACCACTTTGGCTTCCGTGGCAATAGAGGCGTGATCCGTTCCGGGAACCCAGCATGCTTCTTTTCCCTCCATGCGGGCTTTCCGCACCAACACATCCTGAATGGTATTGTTGAGCATGTGGCCCATGTGCAATACCCCTGTTACGTTGGGCGGAGGAATGACAATGCAATACGGTTCTTTGTCAGGATTGGGCTCGGAATGGAAAAACTTCTGGTCCAGCCAATATTGGTACCATTTGTCTTCTACTTCGGCTGGATTGTATTTGGTGGAAAGTGACATGTTTCGATTTTTCTAATCCGCAAAAATATAAAATATGGGCTTAAAAGTGGCATAGAATATTGATTGCAGTGCAAGGAGCGAGTAAATCAATACATCACCCAGCTACCCATGTTGCTTGAATTTTAGCCAGGGTATGATACGGATTAACCCATTAAGTTAAAAAGGAAACCCGATTCCAATATTATAGATCACGGGTTCACGATTGGTTCCGTAGGGGGACCAGAATTTTACTTTGTTCAGCATAAAGCGATCCCCTTCATCACGTGCGGGGTCATAGACTTTTAGTCCGACATCAAACCGAAGAACCAGAAAGGAGAAATTGAAGCGTAATCCAAAACCAGTGCCCACGCCTATCTCCGGTATAAAGCTTTCGAGACGAAACTGGCTGTTGCCATTGTCAATGATATTGTCCTGATCATCTTTTTTTATGAGCTTATTGAAAGTCCACACATTGCCTGCATCGAGGAATACAGCACCGGAAATAAACCCAAAGAGCTTTTGGCGAAGTTCGATACTTCCTTCCAATAAAATATCAGCAGGTTTTTCAATGCTGTAATCAAATAATCCATTTCCCTGTGGGTTGTCGCTTATGTTTGGTTTGAAAGATCCAGGCCCCAACCTTCTCGGCCGCCAGGCGCGTACACTGTTGCTTCCACCTGCAAAGAACAATTTTTCATACGGCAAACTTTTATTTTCGGCATATCCATAACCAACTCCTGAATTAAAGTGGAACGCCAGCGTAGTGGTTTTGCTCAGCACTTTATTTTTTCGAATGTCCAGGGTAAGCCGGATGTATTTATAATATTGAAGCCCGGCATTGTTGATAAAAGTGGGATCGACAACATTCCAAATGCTTCCACCGGGTTCAATTTGCGCCCGTATCCACGTTGCGTTTTGATCAAATATCCCGAAATAGTTCTTGTTCCAGGTAATGCCAAAAATAACACTGCTTACGAAAGAAGGATTGAAAGAATTGACCAAACTAAAATTTCCGTTGTTTCCCTGCTCAATCAATTCATCCTTGAAATCACTATCAAGGTAAAGCGTGTCGATCACGTTTAAGTTTAATAGTGTCAGTGAATATTGACGGGTACGTTTATTCTGCCAGGTATAAGTACCTGACACGGTTGTAATTCTTCTTCTATATTCAGGGCGGTCGGAATAGGTAAAGCCCATCAATATTTTTGTTTTAGGGTTGTATTTTCCTAAGCGGTATTTTGTTTCTTCTTTTGTAGGGATCAATAACTGTGGCCATGTGAGGGAAGCGTTGACACCTGCTTCTGTGCTTTGATAAACATTGGTGTTTTCAGTAAGGGAAGCCACCCCTTCATAACCGAAACGTGCACTTATATCAAGCGTTTCAAGTCCTCTAAACAGGTTTCGTTTCCTAAACGTAGTATTGAAGAACGGCCCCGGATAGCCCTGGGTAACATTTACACCTGTTTCGTTGGTCCACTGGTATTGATCAAGGGCACTTGTATAGATATTGGCAATAAATTTACCCCCCGAGGTATCGTAGTTGATGTTTACAAATTTGAATGCTTCAATGTTCGCGATTTGTCGTTGGGTATCAAATGTATTGGTGCGACTATAGTATTGATCGGGTTGCAAGAATACACGGTGTCCAAGTACCTCCAATTTATATTTCCGTGTATAGTAGAAGTAATCGACTTTATGAAGTTCCTCATGGTTTCGGCTTACCCCTACATATTTTTTGCCGGCATCAATTGTAAAACGAACCTCATCAATTTTAAACTTTTTATGCCCTTGTCCTTTTTCGGGATCATTGATCACCAGCATCAATGCTATGCTCTCCGGCTGATAGACTGTATCTGCGCGAAATTCTACGTATTGGCGACTGAAATCAAAATAGCCATTGTCTTTTAACAGCAGGTCAATCCGGTCGCGTTCATTGCTTATTTTTTCTTCGTCATAGGCATCGCCAATTTTTAACAGGCTTTTGCTTTTATGCTCTTGAAGTAGATTAAAAACAGCCGTATCAAGAACATTATAAAAAATGGTGTCAATTTTATATACCGGCCCCAGGTCTACGATATACGTAACACTCACTGTTTTTAGTACGGTATTGGTTTTCGATACAATTGTATTTCTGCGATACCCTTTAGACAGGAGGTAATAATGAAACCGGTCTTTGGTTTCTTCAACTTTTGCACTATCATAAACAGCAACCGGTTCGCCCCATTGCATGGGAAGATTTCCGTTTTCGATCTTAAAATCTTGCTTTTCAAGTTTTTCGCGTAACCGGAATTGGAGGTTTGTAATTTTAGTGATATTGGATGAATCTACGCGGGCTATTTTCTTGTTGAACCTGGCCTGTATTTTTCCTTTTTTCCGCTGGTATTTTTCGGGATCAAAACGTTTTTCACCATAATTGTACAATCCCACCAATGGCGAAATCGGTAACCAAAGCATTCTACGGTTGGTTTCCTGGCTATACAGGTTGTTCAATTCATTTTTTGGGATATCTTTTTTTGAAACATCTTTGGCCGCTACAATGCGTTGGCGTAGCAAAAGCTTTTCATCATTTTTGAGATACTGAACCCCTAAACATCCCGTGAGAAACGGGATAAGGCAGATGTAAAGAATATAATTAGTTTTGTTAATCCTCAAGTCCTTCTGTAATGATCGCCAAAGCAAAAATCAAGTTCATCAAATCATTGCAAATAAAGAAATACCGCACTCAGGAACAATGCTTTATCGTTGAAGGGGCCAAAAGTATTTCAGAATTAATTGAATCGGATTTTGTGGTACGAGAGGTTTATGGCACCAAAGCTTATTTGGATTCTTACGCCCATTTGCTGGGCAAGCAAAAAATTTACGTTGATGAGGTCTCCGTTCACGATTTGCAATCGATGGGAAGTTTTAAAACCAACGAATCTGCCCTGGCAATCGCTGAAATGAAGGGCAACAACCAACCCACTCTGGCGGACACGGAGTATGGATTGGTACTTGATGATA
Organism: uncultured Roseivirgaceae bacterium; assembly: GCA_964398945.1. Taxonomy (GTDB): domain Bacteria; phylum Bacteroidota; class Bacteroidia; order Cytophagales; family Cyclobacteriaceae; genus JBGTGG01. Next base: position 148,634 of record CAYNOT010000008.1, read on the forward strand.
TTCGGGACCCCGGAAACTTCGGTACGATTATCCGTACAGCCGATTGGTATGGTATCTCCAAAATAATTGCTTCCCCGGATTCAGTGGATGTGTACAATCCCAAAGTTATTGCTGCGTCAATGGGTTCGTTTACCCGAACCACTATTTTCTATACGGATTTGGTAAGGTATGTTTCGGACTATAAAGGAAATGTTTATGGTGCATTTCTGAACGGTGAAAATATTTATGCAACCCCCTTCGATAAAGGAGGGTTGCTTGTGATGGGAAATGAATCCAATGGAATTTCAAAAGGGTTGCATTCGTTGATAACAAAGCGCATTACCATTCCCCGGATTGGTAGGGCAGAGTCGTTGAATGTGGCCACCGCCACTGCCATTATACTGGACAATGTGAGGAGGAAAGGATAGTTAGTGAGTTGTTGCTTAATTAGTGGGTTTCAAAAAATAGATTGACTCTTTTTTGCAGCTTCTTCACTGATTTTTTCTGCTTGCTCTTTGCCAAGGTAATTGTCAATCAAGTAATGCCCCAGATAGATTAGCGGTGTTAGCAGAATAGCGATACCAAACTTGTAGATGTAGTTGGTGATACCAATTGCAATAATCTGGTGATTGGTAAAAATTCCATAGAAGGCGATGAACAGCACAACAAAACTATCGACAAACTGGGAGACCAGTGTTGACCCCGTTGCGCGAAGCCATAGCATTTTGCTGCCCGTCATTCTCCTTAGTTTTTGAAACACATAGACATCTACGAGCTGGCCCACCAGAAACGCTATTAATGAGCCCACGATTATACGTAACCCTTGTCCGAAGATTGTATTGTACGCATGTTCAATATCGAAGTCGTTTCCTTTGGGGTCTTTCCCATACGCATTTAACCAGAAGTCGGCAGGGGAAAGGAGCATGGTCAGGAAGATAACGGCAAATGCATACGCGATTAACCCGGCTGTGAAATAACTTATTTTCCTGACACCTGGCTTGCCAAAATATTCATTGATCAAATCGGTTGTAACAAAAACAATGGGCCAAATGATTGCACCTGCTGTCAGATTGAAATCCATAGTAAAGCCAAGGATGTTCAGTTGGGCGGGCTGGAAACCAAAAGTCCCTTCGGCAGAGAATATTTTAACGCCAATCATTTCCGCCAGTAAGGCATTGGTAATGAATATCCCGGAAAGGATAATGAATAGATTGTTTTTCTTACGGCTTTCTGTGGTCAATCCTAAAATTTTATATTATTCTTTAACCGAAAATGTCAGTCCTTCATGAGCAAGATAAGCATCTTTAAATATATTTTTTGCTTCTTCGAGCAGGGGATTAAGGTCTTTGTAGCGCGCAGAGAAATGGCCAATCAACAATTTTCCAACGTTGGCTTTTCGGGCAATCATTGCAGCTTGCTCTGCCGTTGCGTGATGTGTCTCGATAGCTTTTAAAGCATCTTCATTCATAAAGGTTGCTTCGTGGTAAAGGATGTCCACACCTTCAATGTGTTTTACTATAGCTTCCTGATAAGCAGTGTCCGAGCAGTAGGCATAACTTCGCGAGCGTTTGGGGTCAAGCGTTAAGGACTTATTTGTGTAGCGAACGGTCCCATTTCCATCCAGAATATCTTTGCCTTCTTTCAACTCAATAATTTCCTGAAAGGACAGGTTTTCAGGTAACGTTTCTTTATTGATTTTTCGCGGCTTTTGTTTCTCTTTAAATAAAAACCCTGAACACATTATTCTGTGGACAAGTGGAATGGAGGTAATGATTATCTTTTCATCTTCAAATAAAATTTCCGTTTCATTTGCTTTCATGCAATGAAAGATGATTTTAAAACTCAATGCTGAATCGGCATACTTCAAATGTTGCAGGATGATTTCATCCAACCCTTTATGACTGTATAAATGCAAGTCGGCTGTTCGTTTGTGGAGGTGCATCGAAAATAACAACCCCATCAAACCCAGATAATGGTCGCCATGCAAATGGCTGATAAAAATGTGGTTGAGCCGTGCGCGGCTAATCTGATACCGCATCAGCTGGATTTGTGCCCCTTCGCCACAATCCACCAGGAACTGTCGGTTCTGTATTTCAACAAATTGAGCAGACGGATGTCTTCCATAGGCCGGAAGGGCTCCGTTTGATCCCAGTATGGTTATTTTAAAAGGCATATCGAAATAAAAAAAAAGACCAAAACCCGAAGGTCCTGGTCAAATTTAAATGGGTTGATGTTTATTAATTTTCGTCAGAACTCTTCAGGTCTTTTTCGATTTCATGCATGAACACGGCATCGATCGCCTCTTCCACTTTTGGTAAAATGGTCAGCACACTATCGAGTTGTGATATTTTTATAAGTTTTAAGGTGTGGTCAGAAAGGCTCGTCAAAACAAAAATCCCGCCTTCTTCCTGTAGGATACGATTGCCGACCAGCAATGCACTTAACCCGGATGAGTCGGTATATTTTACTTCCGATAAATCGAGAATGATATTACCGGCACCTTCTGCATGCAAGGTAATCAACTCCGACTTGAGGGATGGGGCAACACTGCTGTCTAATTTCTCTTCGTGTAAACGAACCAAACAGTACTTCTCTTGCTTATCGATTGTATACTTCATGTCTTAAATTTGGGCTTAAAGGTACTTCATTTTATTGAATTAATAATGCTTTCTTCAATTCGTTCAAGGATGTTTGTATCGTCAATATTTTGGAGCGGTTCGCCCCGGACTTGTTGATACAGCTCTTTATAGCGTTCTGAAATGGAGGCCACTACAGCATCGGTCATTTCGGGGACTTGCTGCCCCTCCTTTCCCTGAAAACCATTTTCAATCAGCCATTGCCGCACAAATTCTTTTGAAAGTTGTTTTTGTGCTTCACCTTTTTGCTGACGATCTGTGTAGCCTTCTTTATAAAAATACCGGCTGGAGTCTGGTGTGTGTACTTCGTCTATTAAATAAATCGTGCCGTTGTTTTCACCAAATTCGTACTTCGTATCGACTAAGATCAAACCACGTTCGGCAGCCATCTCCGTTCCTTTCGCAAACAAGGCGAGCGTATATTTTTCCAGGATGCCATAATCCTTTTCTGAAACGATACCGCGGCTTAAAATTTCCTCACGGGAAATATCCTCATCATGGCCAACCGATGCTTTTGTGGTAGGCGTGATGATGGGGGTGGGAAGTTTATCATTTTCTTTCAATCCTTCTGGTAAAGGCACACCACATACCGACCGCTTCCCGCTTTTATATTCACGCCACGCATGGCCGGCCAGGTAGCCGCGCACCACCATTTCAACAGCAAAGGGTTTACATTGATAACCGATAGTTACATTGGGATCGGGTGTTGCCACCACCCAGTTGGGAACAATTGATTTGGTTTGTTCAAGGTTGTAGGCTGCAATTTGATTGAGGATGCGGCCTTTATCCGGAATAGCCCTTGGCAACACCACATCGAAGGCGGAAATCCTATCCGTGGCCACAAGTGCCATCAGGTTCCCAAAATAATATACGTCCCTTACTTTACCTCTGTAAAAACCGGTTTGGTTCGGGAAGTTGAAATGTGTTTCTTTAATTGCCTTCATCAGGGATGGTTTGGACTAGGTTTCCGGCTTTAAAAATATAGGTTTTTAACAAATTTCCTTCTTCATCAAATGCTTTCCATTCCCCGTGTTTTTTATCCCCCACATAATCGCCCCGTTCCTGAATCTTTCCTGTCGGATAATAGCTTGTAAACATACCCTGTTTCCTGCTGGATTTATACTCGGTCACCGACAATAGTTTTCCATTCTCATCGAATGTTTTGGTTGGCCCGGCCAATAAATGGAACTTATAGGTTTGCTCCATTTTTATTTTCCCGGAAGGGTAGTAGGTATACCGGATGCCATGCAGTTTCCCTTTGTCGTAGGTTTCTTTTATGGAAGGTGTGGTGCCGTTTTCGAAATAGTATGTCCAGGTGCCATCCGGTTTTCCATTCTTGAATTGTTTGGAGGAGATTGCTTTTCCTGTTGTTTCAGAATACTCGGTAATGGTTGTGCTGACTTTGTCCATTCCGATTACTTCCTTTGCTTGGATTTTTCCCCCAGGATAGTAGTCAATATTTGTCCCGGTTTTTTTCCCACCGGAGTAATTGTATTTATGTTGAAGGGATCCATCTGCGTAGTACGCAATATTTTCCCCTTCCATTGCCCCGTTTTTAAAATGCCCGATCAAAACTAACTGGCCATTCTTATCATGTACCTTATATTCCCCGTTCTTTTTTCCGTCTTCCATCAAAGAAGAAGTTTCCAATTGTCCGTTGGGGAAATAGGTCTTAAAAGAATTGGCGAGTACACCGTCTATATAAACACCTTCGGTTTCTACATTACCATTGTCGTAGTAGGTGCGGCTTATCCCATTCACTTTTCCATTGGCGTAATTGATTTCTTTTTTGATTTTTCCGTTCGGATAATATTCCGTTATAAGTCCATCGGGTTTTCCTTTTTTGAAAACGGTTTGTCCGCGCAAGGCCCCGCTGCTATAATAAAGCTGGATGCTGTCAACAAGGCGGTCATTTTTGTAATATGCAGTTTGGATAGGGGCGCCTTCTTCATCATATACTTCTACTTTTCCTTCGCGCATGCCGTCCACAAAAATAATCTTGCGGGAAGGATTGCCATTCGGATGGAAGTCTGTGAATACACCTGATTTTCTCCCATTCACAAAGTTGCCATCCACCATCAGGTTTCCATTTTCCCAATAGCGTTGATAGTGCCCTACATATACGGAATTATCTTGTGGATCAACATAGTACTTTTCCTGAAGCGAAGTTTTTTGTGGGTCATAATACGTGCGTACTTCCTTTTGGGAAAAGGCAGGTATCGAAATTAAAATCGATAAAAAGGAAAACAGGTACCGGTTCATAATACTGTCGTGTTGAAAAGCTTACTAACGATTAATGTATCGACATGGTATATCAATTCATATTTTCAATCACCATCGCAGAAGCACCACCACCGCCATTGCAAATACCGGCTACACCAATCTTAGCGTTGTTTTGTTTCAATACGTTGATCAGCGTAGTAACGATCCTTGCCCCGGAAGCACCCAGCGGATGGCCGATTGCCACAGCACCACCGTTTACATTCACTTTGCCGGCATCGAGTTCCAGGTTTTTATTGTTGGCCAATGCTACTGCAGCAAACGCTTCATTGATTTCGTAATATTCAACTTCCGATTTTTCAATGCCTGCATTTTTGATTGCTTTTGGAATGGCCAGTGAAGGTGCTGTTGTGAACCACATCGGATCTTGCGCTGCATCTGCAAAGCCTTTGATTTTTGCAATTGGTTTCAATCCCAATGCGTCTGCTTTCTCTTTGCTCATCAGCACCAATGCACAAGCGCCATCATTTAGCGTGGAAGCATTGGCGGCAGTCACCGTTCCATCTTTAGTAAACACTGCACGAAGGCCGGGTATTTTATCAAAGCTCACATTTTTGAATTCTTCATCTTCTGAAATTGTAATGGTGTTTCCTTTGCGATCGGTAATATCCACAGGCACTACTTCATCGTTGAACTTACCACTACTCCATGAAGCAGCAGAAAGTTTGTACGAATTGATGGCGTACGCATCTTGCTCTTCACGACTGATGTTCATTTCCTTTGCAGTGTTATCGGCACACACACCCATCGCACAATGGCTATAGACATCCGTTAACCCATCGTGTTGCAGTCCATCGATCAATTCACTGTTTCCATACTTATAACCGGTACGCGCTTTCATTAAATAGTACGGGATGTTCGACATCGACTCCATACCGCCTGCAACCACTACTTCATTTTGGCCTGTCATGATGGATTGCGCCCCAAACATAATCGCTTTCATTCCGGAAGCGCAAACTTTGTTTATCAATGTGCAGGGTATTTCAAAACCAAGGCCTGCGCCAACTGCTACTTGCGTAGCCGGGGCTTGTCCGAGGCCGGCACCGATGACATTGCCGATAAACAATTCTTGAATAAGCTTTGGATCAACCCCCGCTTTTTCAACGGCTACTTTCACAGCGATAGAACCAAGCTGCACAGCAGTTAGCGATGATAGACTTCCGCCAAAACTTCCGATGGGTGTTCGAACGGCACTGATGATGTATACTTCCATTTTTTAGTTGTTAATTATTAGTTGGTAGTTCTTAGTTAGTAGTTAGTAGTTAGTCGGGTAGTTGAAGTTGAAGTTTCAGCTTTCAAGTATACCGTTTCCAAATCTGGAACAACTAACAACTACTAACTAACAACTAATCCTTACCAGTCTGGTTTACTTTTATCTTTTGGCTTGGTTGCTTTTCTTTTATTTTGTTGCAGGTATTGTTTTTCCTGCGCTTTCATTGCTTCTAAAATCATGCGGGCTTTTTCAGGGGAAATCTTCATGTCTTCCAATTTTTTTTGAAGGTCGGGTGGCATGTTTTGTTTTTCTTCTTTATCCTTTTCTTCCTGCTGTTGCTCTTCAGATTTCTCTTCTTTGTTTTCCTGGTCTTTTTTCTCCTGGTCTTTCTTTTCCTTTTCCTGGTCCTTTTTTTCCTGGTCTTTCTTTTCTTGATCCTTCTTCTCCTGGTCTTTTTGCTCTTGATCTTTCTTCTCCTCGTCTTTCTTGTCTTGTTTATCCTGGTCTTTATTTTCTTGTTTATCTTTTTGTTGTTCTTCCTGCTTTTTCTTTTCGTCCAGTTTCTTCTTCAGCATTTCATAATTATAGCGCGCCTCATCGTTGGCAGGGTCCGCCTTGATGGATTGTTTGAAATAATTCAACGCTTGTTCGAATTTACCTTCGCGGTTGTCCAGTATGCCAAGTTGCTGGTATGCGCGGGACGAAATGCTTTTGTTTTTGCTATCGATCAGGCTTTGATATCCTTGTATGGAAGCCGTTGTATCTTTTGCTTTAAAATGGGCATTGGCCAGGTTTAACTTAACCCCTTCATCGGTCACCTCCAGCGAATCGATAAGTAGTTTGTATTTAGTGATGGCATTTTTATAATCACCGGAAAGGTAGGCTTGTCTCGCTTCTTTCTTGAGTGCGTTTACTTTCCCAATGCTGGTGGGGTCAGTAATAAAGGTTGCCAAAAATATAGTAAGGATATATTTCAAATCCGGATGGTTTTAATGTTGATCAAAACATCTAACGCCAGTAGTAAAAGCGCAATTCCTAAAAAATAAAAATATTTGTTTGCGGTAACATCAACAAACCTTGCCTCCCGAAGCTGGCCTTCAATGCTACCAATCGTATTGATTAACCGTGAAACATCGTTTCTGGTTTCATTGATCTCAAAGAATTGACCGCCAGTTTTGTTGGCCATCGATTTTAATGCGCTGGTATTTAACCTGGAAACCACAACATTTCCAGCATTGTCGGTTTTGAACTTGTTTCCATTATAGATTTTACCACCCTGCTCTGTTCCTACACCGAGTGTAAAAAGTTTGATCCCTTTATTTTCGATTTCTTGTGCAATATCATTACGGTTTTCACCAAAATCTTCACCATCACTGATCAAAACCACCACTTTGGACTTGGTTTCCGTTGGGGAGCCATCACTATCTTCCAATTTACTGAGTGCCAATTTTAAGGGCGGTGTAAAATCTGTCCCGGAGGCTGGCACCAGGCCGGTGTTCATAGTCTCAATAAAGAGGTGCAATGCATTTTGATCATACGTAAGCGGGCATTGCATAAATGCTTCTGAAGAGAAAATCACAATGCCAATCCGGTCGGAGCTAAAAGCATCCACAATTTTCTTCATTTCATACTTCACCTTTTCGATGCGTGTGGGTTGGATGTCAAAGGCATCCATGGATTTGGAAAGGTCCACACAGAACATAATATCCTTGCCCACGGATTTTACTTCTTTTTTGGACTCACCAAAGGACGGTCCCAAAAATGCGATAATCAAACACCCAAAAGCGAGTGTTCGCAAGATCAGTTTTACAAAAACATTGTAATAAGGAGTCTTGAGCGTATGGGCTACACGGATGATCCGCCAAAGATAGGCGACATACAACACCCCGAAAAGGAGGATAAAAAGCAGTTCAATCACACCAAAATCCCTATACCAAAGCACGTTTCAACAGTTTTTTCAATCCGCAAGTTAACAATTATCCAATTGGCCATGCAAGCCCTTTTTGGGGTGTATTTTCATTAAATCGTTCAGAAAAACACACAGTAGCACAACGAATTACCAAGGGAAAATATTCTTGCCTGATTTTTTTTGTAACCTTTATGTACTTGTCCGGTAACTAAGGCGAATTTGACAAAACGTATAGACTTGATGACCGATGAACAGCTTATGGAGGCCGTAAAAAACGGGGAGCTTCAGCATGCGTCTATACTTTTTGAACGGTATCATAAACGCATTTTTAACTTTTTGGCACGGATGGCATTCGATAGGGCTTTAGCAGAAGATTTGACACAAAACGTATTTATGCGGATGCTGAAATACAGCAACAGCTTCCGCACCGGGTTAAGTTTTCAAGCGTGGATTTATACTGTGGCGAAGAATGTTTTTTACGACCACTTCCGCGCGAACAAAAACAAAATTTCGGACTATGTAGAGGTAGGGAACTTGGGCGATTGGTTGCGTGATGAAAACGAATCGCATGAGCAGGAGGAGCGCGAGCAGATGCTCCACCGATCAATGGCCTTATTAAGTGATGAGCAACGGGAACTTTTGATCCTGACCCGTTTTCAAAATATGAAATATGAAGCGGTGGCCGCAATCATGAACACCACCGTATCAAATATCAAAGTGAAAGTACACCGCACGATTCAAAAACTTAGGGAGCATTATTTTCAACTAGAAGAGAATTGATTATGGAAGAGGATAAACTAGTACAACTATTGACCGATTACCTGGATGGCAATCTTTCCGAAGATGAAATCCTGGCAGTGGAAAAGGAGTTGGCCAACAATGCAACTGCCCGAAAAATCCTGGAACAGTTGAAAGAAATGCTGGGCGCTATCGATACGAGCGTTGAACTCTCACCAAGCCCATCGCTGCAACAAAATTTCTCGGCATTCCTGAAAACGGAAATTGACAAGAAGGAAGACCGCAAAATATTGTTTTTCGATTCTGTCTATTTTAAAGTGGCAGCAGCGGTATTGATGCTGATCGTAGCCGGTGGTGTAGGATTCTTTATTGGTGGACAACGCAATACATCCGATTTAGCAGAGAAAAGTGAAGTTGCGCAAACATTGCTATTGGCCAAACTTGACAATCAATATTCTGTGAGCCAACGGCTAATCGGAATAAATGAAGTATATGAAGCCACACCGGATGATGCCCTTGTGAAAGCATTGATCAAGTTGATGAATGATGATACGAATACAAATGTCCGCTTGGCTGCAGTAAGTGCGTTGGCAAGGTTCTATGATGAACCATTTGCACGCCAGGCATTGCTTGATGCTTTGTCAACACAGAGCGATCCATTGGTACAAATAGAATTGATTCAAATACTTGTCTATAAGAAAGAACAAGAAGCCGTAAAACCGCTTGAAAATATTATCAACAATGACCAGACTTTACAGGCAGTAAAAGATGAGGCACATGCCGGCTTGTTTAGTCTCTCTTAAAAGAAATGAACCTCGCGAATTCATAGTAAACAAAAACTCAAAACAGAAAACTATTTTAACATGAAAAAAATAACGACAACAATACTTTCACTTTTGATTATCGTCAGCAGTGGTATCGCCCAGGAGTATAAGCTGGCGAAGAGTTCAGGAAAACTGGTCATTAAAGAAGTGGGAAGTGTAAGCATTGAAGGATACGCAGGAAATGAAATTGTTTTTACTTCCATGGATTACAAGAGTGAAAGGGATAAACGTGCGGAGGGATTGAAAGCAATCAATAGCATGGGGCTGGAAGATAATACCGGGATCGGGCTTTCGGTGATTGACAAAGGTGCAACCATTGAGGTATATCAATTAAAAAAGAACGATGGCCCGAAAATTAAAATCATGGTGCCGAAGGGTGTTTCTATTTCTTATTCCCACAGCTCACCGCATGGCAATAATTTGAAGCTTAAAAATGTTGAAAGTGAAATTGAGATTTCCACCGTTCACAACAGCGTTCATTTAGAAAATGTAACGGGCCCGATGGCCGTGAAAACCGTGCACGGTGATATCGATGCCATTCTCAGCGACAACATTAAAAACCCGGTGAACATTGTTTCCGCACATGGCGCGGTGGATGTAACCATCGCAAGCAGTGCCAAGTTGAATATTTCGATGTCCACCAGCTATGGCGAACTATTTGTGGATCCGGCCATCAAAATTGAATTCGAGTCAAAGGATGATTGGAAGGTGTATGGTTCCAATAAAGTTAAAGGAAAGATCAATGGTGGCGGGCTTGAGTTCACGCTTTCATCTTCCCACAACAATATCTACTTACGGAAGAAGTGATTTAATCGGGATGGAGTTGCCAACAATTCCATCCCCTTATTAAATAAAAAATTATGAGATCAATTGTTTATTTGCTACTGCTCGTTTCAACAACGGCATTGGCGCAAACGAATATCGAGAAAACAGTTTCTGTCCCTCCGGGAAATACACTGGTGATGGTTTTTGATTATCCGGAATTAATCCAGGTGAAAACATGGGACAAGAAGGAGGTACTGATAAAAGGTTCCGTCAGTATCAACCGTGGTGAGAATGATGATGCTTTTGAACTGGTTTCAAAGAACGAGGGCAAGGAAACCATTATTACTTCGGGTATTAAAGACAAAGAGAACCTTCCGCAACGGATTTTGATAAAGAAAGGGGACGAGGAATTTTATTTCAAGGCCAAAAACTGGAAAGACCCTGAGGTACAGAAATTTTTGGATGAGAATGGCCGGGAATATACATACATGTCGAATGGGGTGATCAAGGAAATAAAATTGGAAATCTTTGTGCCGAAAGGAATGCAAACGCGGATCGAAGCAAAGTATGGATTGGTGGAAATAAAAAATTTCGATGCCCCTTTGACAGTTGATGCAAAATATGGAGGGGTAGACGCCACGATTTCTTCTGCTATTACGGGTGAGTTGTTTGCCCGGACTCAGTACGGTGAGATTTATTCGAACCTGGATGTAAAGCTTGCTGCTGATTGGGATGGTTCAAGGATCCCACCCAGCAAATGGACAGAAGTGGGCACAAAATTTGGCGCGGGCCCGAAGTACAGTTTGGAATCAAAATATGGCAAGGTTTATTTGAGGAAGTAATATTTCTGACCCAACCTGAATAGATGGGATTTTTCGAAACTTGTTCAAGTCTCGAAAAATTCCATTTAACTTTAAGGATGGCGAATAGTTTTGAAAAAAGACGCGGGCTATGGAAGGCCGTCCTTGTTGCGGGGCTACTGGTAGGCACGTTGGATATATTGGCGGCCATCATCCAAACGCTCATAAATGGTAGGGAGCCACTAATGATGTTGAAGTTTATTGCCAGTGGTGTTTTTGGAAAGTCCGCGCTTACAGGGGATACTGCGTATGCTTTTTTTGGATTGTTCTTTCACTATTGCATTGCTATGGTATGGACCACCATTTTTTTTATCGTGTACCCTAAAATCAATTTCCTCGCAAAGAACAGGATTGCCACCGGAATAGGGTATGGGTTTTTTGTTTGGGTTGGCATGTCGCAAATTGTATTGCCACTTTCGAATACACCCGCATTGCCCTTTAATTTGAAAGGGGTCATTATCGCTGTTTTGATCCTTATCGTTGCGATTGGGATCCCGCTTTCTTTTATGGCAAAAAAATTTTACCGGAAGGGGAATAGCTGACCCCTAAGGAACCATTGTTTATGAAAAAACATCTTGCCCAACGTGTGCCCTAACTTTTTGTCTTGCATGCCCAACAAGTGGGGTTGTTTGGAGGTTACGTTTTGACAAAAGAAGGTGTTTATTGGTTTTTTTAAAGCGGGTTTCATTCGCGTATTCCCCTAGATTTGACAAGGACATTTCCAACCCGCCAAAATAATCAGAAGCCCATCCAGTATAAGGGAAATGCCATAGTTTACAGTCGAGCCATTGGTTTGACAGAAGTTGACGGTAATGATTTGTAGGTTTAGTGAAGGGAAGGGGCCGGATGAAAATAAGATGTTTGAGGGGATAAAAAAAGACGACCCCGACAAGTCGGGGCCATCTTAAATGTTTTCACAACGGAATAATCCTTATTGTGATTTGCTTTCAATAAACGATTGGTAAATTTATAAATAGTTCGAGTTTAATCTAAAAACTTATGAAAAAAATTTTGGGGCTTGATTTGGGGACTAACTCAATTGGTTGGGCTTTGATTCAACAGGATTGTGAGAATAAGCAAGGTGAAATCCTGGGAATGGGAACACGAGTTATCCCAATGAGCCAGGATATTCTTGGTGATTTTGGCAAAGGTAACTCGGTTTCACAAACTGCCGAACGTACAAGATTTAGAAGTACAAGACGGTTAAGAGAAAGACATTTGCTCAGGAGGGAGAGATTACACCGCGTATTGAATATACTGGGTTTCCTACCTGAACAATATGCCTCGCAAATTGATTTTGAGAAGAGGTTAGGTAAGTTTAAAGATGAAACCGAACCGAAATTGGCGTATAACGGAAGAGATTTTATTTTCAGAAAGTCTTTTGAAGAAATGTTGACAGATTTCAAACAGAGTCAACCCGAATTACTAAACAGAAAGAACAAAAAAGGTGAGTTAGCAAAAATTCCATACGATTGGACCATTTACTATTTACGTACGAAGGCTTTATCTAAGAAAATAGAAAAAGAAGAATTGTCCTGGATTTTACTCAACTTCAATCAAAAGCGAGGTTATTTTCAGTTAAGAGGAACTGAGGAAGAATTTACTGAAGATGACTCAACTGAAGTTCTTTCTTTGAAAGTGTTAAAGGTTGTAAAGGGGGAAAAAGATAAAAAATATAATAAGTACTGGCACACGATTGACTTAGAAGGAGGATACAACTACCAAGCGGCATTTTACGGAGATATTTCTGGATGGACTGGAACTATAAGAGATTTTGTGATAACAAAAGAAGCTCTAAAAGATGGCACAACGAAGTTTCGTATCTCATCTTTACCAACGTTAGACGAAATAGATAAACTGGATAAAAAGGCACAGAATAAACTGTATGGTAAAATAAAAATCAAAACAGAAAATGAAATAGATAAATCCAAAAAGACAGTTGGCACATACATCTATGATACGCTCCTTCAAAATCCCAAACAGAAAATAAAAGGCAAGCTGGTTCGCACCATTGAGCGCAAATTCTATAAGGATGAACTAAGGCAAATTTTACAAAAGCAAAAGGACTTTCATCCCGAACTGCATAGTGATGACTTATATAACGACTGTATAAGAGAACTATATAGAAACAATGAAGCGCATCAATTTCTGTTAAGTTCAAAAGATTTTGTGCATTTGTTTTTGGATGATATCATTTTCTACCAGCGTCCATTGCGTAGCCAGAAATCATCTATTGGCAACTGTACTTTGGAATACAGAAAATACAAGGATGAAACTGGATCGGAACATATGCAATACCTGAAAGTCATTCTCAAATCAAATCCTTATTACCAGGAGTTCCGCATCTGGCAGTGGGTGTACAACCTATCCATCTACAAAAAGGAAGATGATAGCAATGTAACTGCCGAATTTTTAAGCAGTGTGGAAGATTGGGAAAACCTGTTCGATTTTCTAAATAACCGAAGAGAGATTGAGCAAAAGCCTTTGATAAAATACTTTCTGGAAAAAAAAGGGTTGAAAGGAAAAGTGCTCAGTGCCGAAGTGGAAAAATACCGTTGGAATTATGTGGAGGATAAAAAATATCCCTGCAATGAAACCAAAACACTTATCAGCACAAGATTAGAGAAAGTTGAAAATGTCCCTGACGGGTTCCTTACAAGGGAAACCGAACAAAAACTCTGGCACATTATCTATTCGGTAACGGATAAAACCGAATATGATAAAGCCCTAAAATCTTTCGCGATAAAGAATCAATTGGATGAAGTTTCGTTTGTAGAAGCATTCAGAAAATGCCCGCCATTTAAAAGCGAATACGGGTCATATTCCGAGAAAGCGATTAAAAACTTACTACCCTTAATGCGCTTGGGGGAATACTGGAGTTGGGATAAGATTGATGAAAAGTCAAGGGCAAGGATAGAAAAGATACTAACAGGCGAATATGACGAAAGCATTAAGAACCGTGTAAGAGAAAAAGCCTTGCATCTTACGCAGCAAAATGACTTTCAGGGTTTGCAATTGTGGCTCGCACAGTACATTGTTTATGGCCGCCACTCCGAAGCAGCGATAGCAGGCAAATGGAATTCGGCAGATGATTTGGAGCAATACCTGGAAGATTTCAAGCAACATTCGCTTCGTAACCCGATTGTAGAGCAGGTCGTTACCGAAACACTTCGGGTAGTAAAAGATATTTGGGTAAAATATGGCAATGGGGCTAAAGACTTCTTTGACGAAATCCATATTGAGTTGGGCAGGGAAATGAAAAATACTGCTGATGACAGAAAAGAAATAACTAAGAGAATTTCGGAGAACGAAAACACCAACCTTCGTATCAAAGCCTTACTGGCTGAAATGATACATTACAATGAAGTGGAAAATGTGAGTCCTTTTTCGCCTATGCAACAGGAAATACTGAAAGTGTATGAAGAAGGTGTTCTCAATTCCAACATTGAAATTGGAGACGATATTCTGAAAATCAGCAAAGCGGCCCAACCTTCATCGGTAGAAATAAAACGGTACAAATTATGGCTTGAACAGAAGTATCGTTCGCCTTATACGGGTGAAATTATTCCACTTAATAAACTATTTACACTGGAATATGAAATAGAACACATCATTCCGCAAAGTCGCTATTTCGATGACAGCTTTAGTAATAAAGTAATTTGCGAAGCTGCTGTAAACAAATTAAAAGATAATCAGCTTGGGTACGCGTTTATTAAGAATCATCATGGAGAAAAAGTACAGTTCGGTAACAAAACTGTTCAGATTTTTGCGATAAAAGACTACGAGGATTTTGTAAAAGAGCATTATGCCAAAAACCGGGGCAAACGCAATAGACTATTAATGGAAGAAATTCCTGATAAGATGATTGAAAGGCAAATGAACGATACAAGATATATCAGTAAATTCATCTCATCAGTATTATCCAACATTGTGCGTGCCGAAACCAATGATGACGGTGTTAATTCCAAAAACCTCATACCTGGGAACGGAAAGATAACTAATGAACTCAAACAAGACTGGGGGCTAAATGATGTTTGGAACGAATTAATTTTACCGCGTTTCGAGCGGATGAACCTATTAACCAATTCAACTCATTTCACTGCATGGAATGAAAATCATCAAAAATTCTTACCAACAGTGCCTTTGGAGCTTTCTAAAGGCTTTTCAAAGAAAAGGATAGACCACCGCCACCACGCCATGGATGCCTTGGTGATTGCCTGCGCAACGAAAGATCATATAAACCTGCTTAATAACAAGCATGCCAAATCAAAAGAGCGATTTGACTTAAACCGAAAACTGAGAAGGTTTGAAAAAATAGCGTACAACCATCCTCAGACCGGAGAACGCGTTGAAAAGGAAGTGCCTAGAAATTTTAGCAAGCCTTGGGCAAACTTTATCGCTGATGCCCGAAACGCTTTGGAAAACATCGTGGTCAGCTTCAAACAAAACCTGCGCGTTATCAACAAAGCAACTAACCATTATGAAAAATGGGTGGAGAAAGATGGGATTAAAGTGAAGGAATTGCAGGAACAAAAGGGAACGAATTGGGCGATTAGAAAACCAATGCACAAAGACACCGTTTCAGGTTTAGTCCAATTAAGGAAGAAAAAAACCGTTTCACTAAATGCTGCACTGGATAATGTGAGCGACATAGCAGACAAAAACCTGAGAAAAGAAATTCAGTCGATGCAGGCTAAAGGTTTGGACAAAAAGAAAATCAACAAGCATTTTAAAGATGCTGACAATTTATGGAATGGTCAGGATATTTCAAGGGTCGAATTTTACTATTGGGAAAAAGACAACGTAGCTTCAAGGGTTTCGCTCAATGATACTTTTGATGAAAAACGTATTGAAACCATTACCGATACCGGTATTCAGAGGATATTACTTAGCCATCTGAACAATTATAAAGGTCGCTTGGATGAAAAGGGGAAAGAGATAGCTGCACCACTCTTAGCATTTTCACCAGAGGGCATAGAGGAGATGAATAAGAATATTATTACACTTAATAATGGGAAATCGCATCAACCTATTCTTAAAGTCCGCACGTATGAACCTAAGGGTAATAAATTCAATGTGGGACAAACTGGGAATAAGAAAAAGAAGTATGTAGAGGCTGCCAAAGGTACTAACCTGTTCTTTGCTATATATCAGGATACAAATGGAAAAAGAAATTACGAAACTATTTCACTGAACATTGTAATCGAACGCCAAAAGCAAGGGCTTAGCTCCGTTCCATTGGAAAATGAAAAAGGTGATAAATTATTGTTTCATCTCTCACCTAATGATTTGGTGTATGTGCCGACAGAAGACGAATTAGCTAACCAATCCAAAATAGATTTTACCAATTTGTCTAAAGAACAAGTAAAACGGATTTATAAGTTTACAGATGGCAGTGGTGTAATGGCAAATTTTATTCCAGCAACCATCGCAGAAGTTATTTTTAATATGAACGAAAAAAAACAGAAAGAGAAAAACATTAAGTTCTTAATTAAAAATGGTGGCGAAGTGGATTCGGATAGTGAGGGTAAGGATAAATATCTTCAGAACGAAGTTGGTGTAGGTTCGCAAGGTTCAAAAAAAGAAAGAGCGTTTACAGGGGAAATGATGAAAGAATCTTGTATCAAACTAAAAGTATATCGGCTAGGAAACATTATGACGGCTAATCATCCAAAGAATCACAACCACCCACAATCATCAGGCGACAGTAATGTTGTCAATGAACCATCAGCGACCTATTCTTCTTTCAATAAAATCACCATCTTCCAATCCATTGAAGAAGAAAATGAACATACCTGGCGCCAGTACGCTTCCATGACACCGGAAGAAAGCCTTGCTGCGGTTACGCGAATGCGGCTTAATACATTTCCGCATTTAAATACCAACCTTAAACCCTGGGGCAACACCCTTTATTTTGACTGACTTATGAATATATTGACAGAAGCACATAAAAAACTGCTCATTGATCTTCTTGACAGCGGCATTGAATTTCTGCTGATCGGTGGCTATGCGGTTAACTATCATGGTTATCCACGATATACGATGGATATGGATATATGGCTGAGACCTGATAATGAAAACAAACAAAGATTTGTTGACTTCCTTCAGAAACAAGATTTCTCCAAGGAAAGCGTTGACCGGGTTCAGGGGCTTGATTTCAACGCTGCCCAGGCATTTCATATTGGCGAAAAGGAGACCCGCATTGATTTCCTTACTAAAATTTTAGGCGTTGAATTCAACGAAGCGTATGCCAGGTGTTCAAAACTTCCTTTTGCAGACAAAATTGTTCCCGTTATTCAATATGAACACCTGATGATAAATAAAATGATGAGCGGACGCCCCAAAGACAAAGCTGATGTTGACGAACTTCAAAAAATCAACCGTTTCAGGAAAAAGTAATATGAATTAGCCGATCTTTTGATTATGTACCCCGGCACAAACTATCATATTTATACCCACGCCAACGGCTTCGAAAACCTGTTCCAAAGCGAGGAAAACTATCGGTATTTCCTGCAACGGTACGAACATTTTATCCCGCCCGTGGCCGATACGCTGGTATATTGCCTGATGCCTAACCATATCCATTTTCTTGTTCGCATCAGGCCGGAAGCAGAACTGGTGGCGTTGTATAAAACGAAATATCCGGAAAAGGAAGCGGTCGATTTTCAAACTCTTCAAGGGTTCAAAAGCCTTGAAGAGTTTACGATCCGCCAGTTCGGCCACCTTTTTAATTCGTATACCCAGGCATTTAATAAAATGTATAAACGAAGAGGGAGCCTGTTTATCCATTCTTTCAAACGTAAGGAGATTACTACTGATGATTACTTCACCAACATCATCCGTTACATCCACGCCAACCCGGTACACCACGGGTTTGTAAAAGAAATCACCGGTTGGCCGTGGAGTTCGTACCACAACATCGTTCAGGGAATCCCCTCGCTGATAAAGCACGAAGAAATCATTGCGTGGTTCGGCAACCGACAGGAATTTATAGAATTCCATCAACAAACCATTGACCAGCGAACAATACAGATAATGGATTCCTGACAACTTTATAAAAAGATAAAAGACAATCTTTATAAATTCATATCGCTCAAAAACTTAAATCGGAAGGCAAATGCTTTTTTTGCAAATAACCATTTACCAGGGCAACGACCGGGTAACCTACAGTGGCCTTGCACGTTTTCTGGCCGAAATCCTGCCCGGGCTATAAAATTACCAACCGTGAAAATCTAAAATGGCATTTTAGATTTTCACGGTTCAGTAAACCCGCAAGAATGGCATCCGGACTTTCCTGTTAACAACACACGTTATCCTAGATAAAATCTATATCCACATTCAATGGATATTTCATTAAGAATTCCATCGCTTGCTTCACTGTCATATTTTCAAAGAGCACTTTATAAAGCGTGTTGGTAATGGGTGCGCGTACACGATAATGGTCGGCACATTTTTTTGCAATGCGAATGGTGTTGATCCCTTCAGCAACTTCGTCTGTGCTGGCCAGGATATCTTGTAAGGTTTCACCTTGTGCCAGCTTGTATCCGATTTTATAATTTCTGCTTAAGGAGCTGTTGCACGTGGTTACCAAATCACCAATTCCTGCCACGCCCAAAAATGCTTTTGTGTTTCCGCCCAATGCACGGCCGAGGTAAATCATTTCAACAATACCACGACTAACCAATAGCCCTCGTGCATTTTCGCCATAGCCCATTCCACTTAGCGCACCCGATGCAATGGCGATAATGTTCTTTAAAACACCTGCGAGTTCAACACCTACCAAGTCGTTATTGCCATAGACCTGGAACCGGTCATTGCGAAGGAGCCGGGTGCCGGTACTGATGACTTCGTTATAGTGACTGGCAATTACCGTTGCTGCGGGATTTCCAGCTGCCAATTCTTTCGAAAGGTTTGGGCCGGCAAGACAACCAACACGCACCACCACACTTTCTTCCTGGATCACCTCACTCATGGTTTTTACCTGTGTCCGGTCAAGCTTCTTTACTGTTTCGATGGAATGCCCTTCTGGTAAAAGGATGTCAAGCCCTTTTGTTCCATGGATGAGCATGTGGTAGGGCTTAAGGAAGGGTGATAGTTTTTTCATCATCCCACGAAAGTGGGCAGAAGGAACAATTGGAAAAATGACTTCACACTTCGCTGCGAGTTCTTCCAGGTTGTTGGTAGGATGGATGTTGGCCGCCATTTTATGGCCGCGGTTTTCGTGCGTGGAAACCAGTCGCTTGATTGTTTCTTCATCACGAACATACAGCAAAACATTTCGGTGTGCTGCCAAAAGATTTGCGATCGCACTTCCAAAGTTTCCTGCGCCAATAACGCCAACCGGCTTGTTCTTAGATATATTGTTCGAGGTCATACCCAACTAGCCGATTATGATAGTAATAAAGAACATTGAGGTCTTGTGTCACGATCTGGCCTTTCTTGTTCATTAAAAGAGGTCGTTTCAAATGAAAAGTGCCAACACTTTCTAACCCCCTTTCGATAACACTATCTATTTTATCTTTGGTGTGTGTGGCCATATTGATTTTCTTGGCCTTCTTGAGTTTGTAAATATGCCTTCTGATTTTTTTACAAGCAGTTTTAAACTCTTCGTACTCCAATACCAGGTCTTCTTCGGGTAGTTGCAGCAGGCCAAACAAATCCAACTTTGGATGTTTTTTTTGCCAGCATTCAAATGCAACAAACGCCACCAGGTGACTGGCAAAAACACGGTTGATACGATGGTATTCTGAAACAATTTTTTGGCTTAACCTTCTTGTGTAAACATCTTCGCGTTGATGGTCCACGGTGATGACTCCATTGGTTTTGTAATAATCTTGTGTATCGATTACCCTGCCATCACTATCGATACTATTTCCTTCTTCGTCAACATAATTTCCCAACACATCCAACGCTTTGCCAATGGAAACCGAAATGTCAGAACCTTTTGTGAAAAATTTATAGAGAAACTGCAAAAGTTGCCAGCTTCCATACGGATCCTGTTCCGGAAAATATCGATCCTGTCCTTTTACAGATAAATAATCATCAATGAGGTCGGGGGCTTCCAGAACAAAATTATAGTTGAGTGTAACCGGCAGTACAAAAATCTTTTGCGGGGCTTCACCGGCCGGGGTGTTCATGAAAATATTACGTTGTGCTTCGATGGTTGTTCCGAGCAGCCCAAGTTTTAATTGTTTTTCGATTACGCCTGACCGGGAGCGGGTTCCACCGGGAAAGAATAAACTATGTGCCCCTTTTTGAATCGCGATGGTAGAATACATCTTGAGGGTTTCCAAATAGGGGAGGTTCTTTTTTCTGCGATCTACTTTATAAGCACCGAGGCTATTCATAAAGTAGGCGAAGATCTTAATGTTAAAGAGGTTGAGTCCGGCACCATAAATAAATGCAGGCAGCCCTAGCGAGTGAATAACCCATCCGATTAAAATCGAATCCAGGTGGCTGAAATGTGTCGGAACCATTACGACTGTTCCTTTTCTGGCAAGCTTTCTTAGCTGTTTTACTTTTCCTACGATCTGGATTTTATCGCGCAAAACATATTGTGTTCGGAAAAAGGCACCGAATTTCTTTACCCGCGCGCCATTTAGCAGCCGGCCAAACCAAAATTTAACGACCTCCCGGGTAACCCGGTAGCGGCTGGGTTTGAAGTGTCCCGCTATTTCGTTGCAATAGCGATTGACGATTTGCTCCATCAGCGCAATTTCTTTTGGAAACCCGGTTTCATCAGGCTCCTTTCCAAGCGCAATCAATTCATCTTTAATACTGCTCCAAAACCTGGATTCATTTGGAGGGTCCACACGCCACCGATTTCTTTTTATACGTTGCTGTTCACGGAAAATCGTTGTTTCAAGTTCGTCACGTAGTTGTTTGCGGGATGGACGCAACTCTTTTACCCGGGTCATGGCACGGGTAGCAACCTCCTCAAGAAACTCCTTTCTATTCTTACTGAGTTGATAGACAGGCCAATTGGGGATCCCGTCCAATATGGGTTTGTACTTTTTATTTTTATTTTTCTTCTCTACTACTTCCATCAGGGCTGCAAAATAATATAATTTCGATCACCGAGACTAAACAGCTTGATATTAAGTGCGTTGGAGCGCTTGAAAGAGCGATTTTTCCATTTCCTCAAAGCGGAGGATTGCGTCTTTGAGAAAGGTATCGTCAATTAATTGGTGTAATTGATCTTCATTGATAAGGTCAAACTCAGCGATTTTGAACGTTTGTTCAAAACCCGCCCGGTCCAGTTTGATAATGTATTTATTATTCCACCCAAACAGGGTGATTTTCAGGTGTGGATGCGGTATTTCACCAATGATTCTCAAATTTCAAATTATTGATAACGAAGTGAATAAATTTTTAAAAGTGCGAATCCCCTGAGTCGGATTTCAACGCGATCAACTCTTTTTCAAGTTGTTTGAATACAATACTCCGATCCAGATCATCTGTTTTCATTTGTGCAATAAGGCGTTGAAGTTCTGCTTTGCGTTTCTTTAACCGCAATTTTTGGGAATTAGCATCAGGTTTCATTAACAGGGCTTAGGTTTTGGGGCATGAAATTAATGATTCGGTTGAATATTTTTACCTCTGATGGAAATTATTCATCCAAGAAGAAGGGAATCAAGATTGACAGCGAAGATTTCTTTCAAAAAAGAATAAATTAAGTACAATAGACGTTACTTTGGGGTGGTTTACAGAATTGCGCTGTAACTTTAAAGTTCAGATTTATGTTGGAAATGCATTCAAGGTTTGTGTAGATGAGGGTAATCCTGTTAAAGAAAAGTATTCTGGTATTTTTTCTGGCCATCATAATGGCCGGAGTGGGAAATAGTGTTTATGCAACGCACCTACGAGCAGGTGAAATTACAGTAAGAAGGATTGGAGGTTGCCCTTCACTAACTTTTGAAATTACAATTACGGTGTATACCAATACCGATAGCCCCATACGGTTTGGAGGCAACATGGGTTTTGATGACATTTTGGATTTTGGTGATGGGACACGCATGCAAGTACCGGAGCAACCCAATACCCCTCTTTCCGGTTTTGATGATGTGGGAAAAGCATTCTTTAAGATACAGCATACATACGGTGGCCCTGGCAAGTACCTGATTAGCTATCGCGAGCCGAACCGGAATGGCGGGGTCCTCAATATGGACAATTCATTGCATACCCGTTTTTACCTTGAGACCTTACTGGATATCGACCCCTTCAAAGGATGCAATGATAGCCCTGTATTGCTTATCCCCCCGGTTGATCAGGCTTGTCCGGGTGTTGCCTTCATGCACAATCCGGGAGCCTACGACCCAAATGGGGACAGCTTGTCATTTGAAATGGTAGTACCCTATAGTGATGTGAATTTAACGGTAGTAAACTACAGGGATCCAAACCATCCTGGATTTTACTCAAACTACAATACTGCAAATGAAGCAGGGAACGGGCAACCTACTTTTGCTATTGATCCAATAACAGGTACCCTAACATGGGATTCCCCGGGTGCAACAGGGGAATACAACATTGCTTTTGTAATAAAGGAGTGGAGAAAAGTAAGGGGAATCTGGTATCAGATTGGTTTTGTTAGGCGGGATATGCAAATTATTGTAGAAGATTGTAATAATAAACGACCTGATTTGGAAATCCCTCAGGATACGTGTGTTGAGGCGGGTACTCAATTAAAGGCCATTATTTATGGAACCGATCCGGAGAACCGGAGTGTACAGATTGAGCCATTCTCAGAAATTTTTGCAATGGACTTTCCCTCACGCGCTACTTACTCCCCAGACCCGGTTGTGCCACAGCCCTCTAATCCACCGGCACAACTCGAATTTGAATGGAATACAGACTGTGACCATGTTAGGGCCCAGCCTTACCAAGTTGTATTTAAAATTACAGATGATCCCCCAAATCCGAATTGGCCTAAACTTGTGACCTTTAAAACCTGGAACATCACGGTTGTGGCACCGGCTCCCGTTGTGGACACGGCTTACATAAATCTTGCAACACGGAGCACCCAATTGGAATGGGATCCCTATATATGTGACAATGCCGAGAAAATGCAAATATGGAGGAGGGTCGATAGTTTTGCTTACGACCCCGCAAATTGTGAAACGGGCATGCCTGAATTTATGGGATATTCCCTGATTGACGAGGTCAACATCATGAACAATCCTATTACCACTTATACCGATACCAACGGAGGGAAAGGGTTGGCCGCGGGAGCTAAATATTGTTATCGATTGGTGGCAATTTTCCCATTGCCAAGAGGTGGGGAGAGCTATATGTCGGAAGAAATTTGTGTGGGTCCTTTTGATGTGGATGCCCCGGTAATCACCAAGGTATCAGTTGACAAAACAGGCTTTGGTGATGGAGAAATAACCGTGCAATGGGAACCGCCATTTGAAGCAACTTCATTTCCTCCTCCGTACTCCTATGAAATATGGCGTGGTGTTGGTTTTACAGGCACACCTACCACTAAAATCCACACAGGCAGGCTTTCCGCAACCACCATTACGGATACAGGACTTAATACAGAGGTTCAGCCCTACAATTATTATGTAATTGCTTTTGATGATAACGATGTTGTTGTCGACACCTCTGCCGTTGCCTCATCGGTGTGGTTAGATGCCAAGCCGGGGCTTGATCGGATTGAGTTGAACTGGGAGGCATTCGTTCCGTGGTCGAACAGGAGCCAGGTTTATCCGCGTCATTTGATATACCGAAGTACAACAGGCTCAAGTGAAGCCGACATGGAATTAATTGATAGTGTGGATGTCAACATCAATGGGTTTGTTTATGTAGATACAGGCCAATGGAATGGGGTTCCGCTGGATGAGAACACGCAATACTGCTATCGGGTGATGACGCGTGGCGTTTATGGAAATTCGTTGGAGATAGATGAGCCGCTTGAGAATTTTTCACAAATTGTTTGTGACCAATTGGGTGATGAAGAACCTCCATGCAAACCAGAGCCACCAACTCCGAATGATCCGGTACAGTGTGATGACTACGCGGATGCTTTAAACTTTATCTGTAATCAAAATATATTCAGCAATCAGATTAATTGGAACAGGCCTGCTGAAGTATCCTGTTTAAACGATATTGTTTCCTATAATGTGTATGTTTCTTCAGTAAAAGGAGGATCATTTGTGCTACAACAAACAAATGTCCGCGACACCTTTTACATCGATTCAAACCTCCCATCATTCGCGCGCTGCTATAAAATTTCAGCAGTTGACCGTTCCGGAAATGAGAGTGAACTTAGTGATGCGATGTGTATTGACAATTGTCCGTATTATGAATTGCCCAACGTATTCTCACCGAATGGGGATGATTGTAATGATACCTTCAGTGCCTATAGTGATAAATCCAAAGGGGGCGAGAATGGTGCTGCACCCTGTGAAATTAGTGATGATGACAAGAGACGATGTGCAAGGTTTGTGAGAAGTGTACGCTTAAGGGTATATAACCGATGGGGAAAACAAGTGTATACCTACCAATCGGGAGGGGAGCGATCGATCTATATTGATTGGGATGGACGTGGTGATAATGGTAAGGAACTCTCCACAGGTGTTTATTATTATGTAGCCGATGTTGTATTCGATTCGGTTGACCCGGCAAAGAGCGAAAAAACGTTAAAGGGATGGGTACAACTCCTTCGTTAAACAAAACCAACCACATTATTTTTTTTGATGGCGTTTGTAATTTATGTTCAGGGGCTGTAAAATTTATTTTAAAGCGTGATCGTAAACACTATTTTAAATTTGCCCCTCTCCAATCTGCGGTAGCAAAAGAATGCTTAGGGAAATTGGGGTTCAACAACTCACTCGAAACGATTGTGCTATTTCAAAACGGTAAGATTTTCGTAAAGAGTGATGCCGCATTGGAGGTGGCCAGAAAAATGGATTTTCCCTGGCCCTTGTTTTATGTGTTCAAAATAATCCCGACCCCAATACGAAATTGGGTTTATGGTTTTGTTTCCCGAAACCGCTACCAATGGTTTGGTAAATCCGATGAATGTATGCTGCCCACACCGGAAATATCAAAAAGGTTTGTAGGCTAAAAGGCCTAAGTTTCCCCCCATCTTTTTACTTTTGCCGGATCATTAATTTCAGGTACAAATGGATGCATATATATTTCCGGGTCAGGGGGCACAGTTCTCAGGAATGGGAAAAGATCTTTATGAAGCCAACAGCAGGGCAAAAAAACTTTTCGAACAAGCAAATGATATTCTCGGTTTTTCAATCACCTACACCATGTTCAATGGTTCTGCCGATGAACTGAAGGAAACAAAAGTAACACAACCTGCAATTTTTATCCACTCGGTTGCCATGGCCCTTGCCAATGATTCCTTTAAGCCCGCAATGGCGGCAGGACATTCCCTGGGCGAATTTTCAGCATTGGTGGCGTGCAATGCAATGTCTTTCGAAGATGGTCTTCGGCTCGTATCAAAGCGGGCAGAAGCAATGCAACGCGCATGCGAAGTAAACCCTTCTACAATGGCTGCAATTTTGGGCCTTGATGATGAAAAGGTTGAACAAGTATGCAATGATATTAGTGAAGAAATAGTGGTGCCTGCAAACTACAATTGCCCGGGCCAGCTGGTTATTTCAGGAACGATTAGGGGGATTGATATCGCCTGTGAAAGGATGAAGGAAGCCGGTGCAAAACGCGCATTGCCACTTCAGGTTGGAGGTGCATTCCATTCACCGTTAATGGAGTCAGCACGGGAGGAATTGGCGGCTGCCATTGAAGCAACGCAATTTAATACACCTATTTGCCCCATCTATCAAAATGTAAATGCCCAGCCATCAATTGATGTAGATGTTATTAAACAAAACTTGATATCGCAATTGACTGCACCTGTCCGTTGGACACAAACTGTTCAAAACATGGCAGCAGATGGTGGGCTGGTATTTATTGAGTGCGGGCCCGGCAAGGTATTGCAGGGATTGGTTAAAAAGATTGCACCGCAAGTAGAAGCAAGAAGTATTTACTAGAAGTCATCTCAAAAATACGCAACTGTCAGGTTTGAGCCTGCCTGTCCGGTAAGCAGGTTTACCGAAACATTTTTGATTGACTTCGAAACAGCCTTCGACACGCTCAGGCTGACATAAGAAATTGATTTTGAGATGACTTTTAAAGTATCCCCTCTAAAGTTTTGAAACGGTAAGTGTATCCGGACAGCATTCTAAAAGTTCGTAGATGCTTTTGTTCAATACCGGGTGTATTAAAGCAGGGTTAAGTTCCGCCAAAGGAATAAGTGTAAAATTTCTTTCCTGTAGACGCGGGTGTGGAATGGTGAGCCCTTCTGTTTGAATGACTTTATCAGAATAGAAAAGGATATCGATATCCATAATCCGGGCTTCCCATTTGTCTTTACGAACACGCCCCATTTTTTTTTCAATTTGCAGTAATACTCCAAGCAGGTTATCCGGGGCCAATACGGTTTCAATCTCAACAACCTGATTTAAGTAATTAGGCTGTTCTGTCACCCCCCACGGTAATGTTTCGTAAACCTGGGATTCGCGGGTTATCTTTCCTGCATAGGAATTGATGTGTAGCCTTGCCTCCGCCAGGTTCTGTAGTCTATCGCCAAGATTGGTACCCAAAAGGAGATAAATGCCGTTGTTCATATTATAATCTGATAATCCGTAAACATACCTAGCTAAATTTAAGGAATACCTTTTTATAGTCTGGGATTCATTGTTCTAAAGTAGTGTACAGTTGATGTGCGGCCTACCCATTTGAAATATCTGATACAAGTCATTTCCGCGCAACAAGCAATAACTCCAAATAGCTCGCAAAAGAATCCCTTTGTACGAGTAGACATAGTGGTCCCTGGCGGTTGGGTATCTTTGCGGACTATCATTTATTATAAAATCCTGGTACAAACTTATCTTTTTATTGGGATGAGTATTGTGTAGTTTTGAAGATTAATAAATGATTCTATGAGTTTTTTTAAAGCATTCTTTTCTTCTTGTCTTGGGGCCTTTGTGGCCTTGATCGTTTTCTGTTTTTTCTTTTTCATTGCCATGTTTTCATTTGTTGGCCAATTGTCAAAGGAAGAAAAGCCGAATGTCCCCAAAAATTCGATCTTACATCTTAAACTGGACGTTGAATTCTCAGAACTTCAAAAAGAGAATCTGTTTGAGGGCATTCCTGTTTTAGGTGAGCAAGAAATAAATATTGGCCTTATTGAATTGAAACAAGCAATCAAAAACGCAAAGGAAGATTCTAAAATAGAAGGGATTTTTCTGCAGATCAGTTACCCAAGGACCGGGTTTGCAACTTTAAAGGAAATACGTGAATCGCTGCTTGATTTTCGCAGTGAGGGAAAGTGGGTACTGGCGTATAGTGAGGTGATGTCAGAAGGAGCGTATTACCTGGCTTCCGTTGCCGATCAGGTTTTTATCCACCCGGAAGGAGAGGTTGAGTTCGATGGATTGGTAGTTGAAATTGGTTTTTACAAAAAGCTGTTTGAGAAACTCGATATAAAACCGGAAGTCTTTCGAGTAGGTGATTTTAAAAGCGCTGTTGAACCTTTTCTTTTTGAAAAGATGAGTGAAGAAAATCGCTTGCAGTTAACGGAGTTGGTTAATTCAATCCATGATCAAATGCTTGCGGATATTGCTGGTTCCAGGAACATCGCGAAAGCAGAACTAAAAAACATTTCAGACAATCAATTGATACGGAATTCCAAACAAGCTGTTGATAATAAATTGATAGATGACCTACTATACTTTGACGAGTTCTTGGGAAAACTAAAAGATCGCGTTGGCATTTCTGGGTCCGATGACCTTTCCTTATTCACCTATAAAAAGTACAGCAAGAGTTTTTCAACCTATAAAAATTCTAAAAATGAAATCGCGGTAATTGTTGCTGAAGGAACAATTATGCCGGGTATTTCTTCGTATGATCAACAAACAATTGGAAGCGAAACATTTGCCAAAGAGATTAGGCGTGCACGTGAGAATGATAATGTGAAAGCTATTGTGATGCGCATCAATTCACCGGGGGGCGAGTTCAGGTCATCGGATGTAATGTGGCGGGAACTGAAATTAGCTTCGGCTGTAAAACCGGTCATTGCTTCCATGGGTGATTATGCAGCATCGGGTGGTTATTATTTGGCAATGGCGTGTGATACAATTGTGGCGCAGCCCCAAACCATTACAGGTTCTATCGGGATTTTTGGGGTTTTGTTTGACTTTAGTGCGTTTCTCGAGAGCAAAATAGGGATCACATTCGATGAAGTGAAGACAGGGAAATTTGGAGATGCATTTACGGTAACGCGTCCGCTCACCCAGGCAGAAAAGAATATTTGGCAGAAAAAATTGGATGACCATTACGCTACATTCAGGTCAAAGGCAGCAGAAGGAAGGGACCAGACAGTTGAAGAAATAGAAAAAGTTGCCTCCGGTCGTGTGTGGACCGGTGATCAGGCGATTGACCGTAAATTGGTGGACATACTTGGTGGTTTTGATGATGCCATACAAGTTGCAGCAGAAAAAGCAGGTATCGAAGATGATTTCAAAGTGCGGTACTATCCGAAACAGGTTTCTTTTTGGGATAATTTATTTAATAAACTGGATGAAAATGTTTCCACCCGTTACATCCAATCAAAACTTGGTGAACACTATCTGTTTTTAGATCACATAGAGAGATTAAAAGAATTAAAGGGGGCACAAGCGAGAATGCCTTTTGAACTATCAATTCATTAATTTAGTAACGGCCAATGGAAATCAGGAATAACTGGACAAAACAAGAGATTGGTGAAATCTATAACACACCACTATTGGATCTCATTTACAAAGCCGCTACTACCCATCGCCAATACCATGATGCAAATGAAGTTCAAGTATGCACGCTACTCTCGGTGAAGACAGGTGGTTGTCCGGAGGATTGCTCGTATTGTCCTCAGGCTGCCCGTTATCATACGGAAGTAAAAGCACATAAATTATTGCCGGTTGAGGAGGTACTTGCCAAAGCGTTGGAAGCGAAGGAAGGAGGCAGTACTCGTTTTTGTATGGGTGC
Source organism: uncultured Roseivirgaceae bacterium (assembly GCA_964398945.1). GTDB lineage: Bacteria > Bacteroidota > Bacteroidia > Cytophagales > Cyclobacteriaceae > JBGTGG01. Next base: position 177,877 of record CAYNOT010000008.1, read on the forward strand.
AGCCTGGCGAGAGGTTAGGGATAACCGTGATTTCGATAAAGTGATTGAGATGGTAAAGAGCGTGAATACCTTGGGGTTGGAAGTTTGCTGTACATTGGGAATGCTCACAGAGGAGCAAGCCAATAAACTAAAGGAGGCAGGCTTGTATGCGTATAACCATAACCTGGATACCAGCGAGGAATTTTATGGTGATGTAATTTCAACACGTAGCTATAAAGACCGGTTGGAAACGTTGGAGAATGTGCGCGAAGCCAAAATATCCGTCTGTTCCGGAGGGATTATTGGAATGGGTGAAATGGAAGAAGACCGCATTGGAATGCTCTATACCTTATCCACATTACCAGAACACCCTGAATCCGTGCCGGTAAACGCACTGGTTCCTGTGGAAGGAACCCCATTGGAAGGGCAACCCAGAGTATCCGTATGGGAGATGGTTCGAATGATCGCGACTGCACGAATACTAATGCCGAAAGCGATGATCAGGCTTTCTGCAGGAAGGGTAATGATGAGCGTTGAAGAACAGGCTTTATGTTTTATGGCAGGTGCCAATAGTATTTTTGCCGGTGACAAGTTGTTGACAACCCCTAATCCTGATTATGTGGAGGACAAGAAGATGTTCCAGCTTTTGCAATTGAAACCCCGGGAAGCTTTTAAAAAGGAAAGTGAAAACCAATTAGCCTAACAGTTGTTAATGGTCTCCTTTTTGATGTAAGGTTTATCCCGATTTTGAGAAAAATGAGGTTAAAATATGAACAATTCAAATCCTTCTAACACTCTCTGCGAGAGTCAGCGGAGGAAGTTTTTATCAATAAGTTCCAATTTCTGAACAGTTAAACGATAATATCTCCCCTTTACCTGAAAATTATCCTGTGTTTGCAATGGAAGGGATGGGTTTGATCCCGGGTTTATCTATTCTGTGTTGGTACTGGTTGTGAATCCTACAATGAAAGAAATGCCAAACTATACGGTATTATTAGACGAAGTATTTTCTTTACGAGACATTTGACGTTTATACAGGGCTATAATCCGCCAATGACTTTTTGCGATCCCAGTAAGACCGTGATAAGGATTGGTTCTTCGAATAAAGATCAAGACATCTGATTAGTGGCACCAACTTAATTGGTACCACTAAGAATGTCTTTAAGCAAGGCTATTTTATTGTAACTGATTGATAATCAATTACCATTCAGCCTTGTCTTCCATAACTATACCACCTTGAACTTCGGTTGATGAAGCAACCTCTTGGTTAGTTGAATTAACAGAAGGGTCTACTTGATTTCCTGATACAAAAGTAAAGGAAAGAAGAGCTACGACTGCAACAGCAAAAAGTATTATGCGAGTCTTCATAAGCTTAAGTAATTAAAGTTTAGGAATTTATATTTTATCATGTTGTCCAGTACCACCACCAACAGGATAATCAGTGCTTGGCTTTACTTCTTCTTCTGAACAAGAGGTAAATGCAAAGCCAGAAGCACAAACGATAATCAAGGAGTAAATAATCTTTTTCATAGTTTTATAAGGTTTAGGTTTTTTATTTGTTTCGGTTCGTTTAATTTGATGGGTCAAAGGTGGCTGGTCTTTTTAAAAGTATCCAAGCAATAAAATTTTATTAATTACCTGTGTACCAAAATTTCATTCTAACTTTAAAGGCCCTCCCTTTATTTATTGTTGGGATTTTCCTGCCCTCTATATTAAATGGACAGGATCACTATGTCGATTCTTTGAATCAGAAATTGGAAATGACAAGTGGTGAAGAAAGATGGGAAGTCTTAAGAAATTTGTTCAGCTATTTCTACGGTTCCGACTATGAGAAGTCGATTGACTATGCCAATAGTGCATATATAGTAGCCACTAACTTAGGAGACAGTATGCGAATGGTTCGTTCGGGAAGAATGCAGGGAATGGCGTTGGAAAAGATAGGAAGGGTAGACGAATCCATTTTGATTTATAAGGATGTCTTAGCGATTGCGGAGCGGAATAGTTATGATGATCAGTCTAAATACCTTTTCAATAGCTTGGGAATTTCCTATATGTCAAGAGGTCAATTTGATAAGGCCTTGGAGTATTATCTTCAAACTCTTGCGATTAGGGAGAAACAAGGTACAAAAGATGAAATAAGCCTTGCATTAAATAATATTGGAGTAGCTTACTTTAAGTTGAAAGATCATGAGCGCGCGTTGGAGAATTATAATAGAGCCCTGTCGATAAAAGAAGAAATAGGCGATACATATCTTTTGGAACAGCTTATCATTAATAAGGGGTTAGTTCTGGTAAGTTTAAAAAAATACCCTGAAGCAGTCGAAACAATTAATAGGGCATTTGAAATTTGCGGACTAAATTGTGATGATATCGTCCAAAAAGAGGGATACTTTGGATTGGGAAGCGCATACTTAGCAATGAAAAATTATAATGAAGCTAAGCGGGCTTCAGAAAAGTCTTTAGAATTAGCTAGAAAACAAAACGATAAAGTATTTATTCTTTTCAATCTCGAAACACTTTCCGCTATAAATATGGAATTTAGAGATTGGGAAGCGTCACTTGAAAACCTGGATGAGGCCATAAGTATTGCAGTTGAAACCCAATTTTCTCTTAATCTTATACAGATTTACAGACATTATTCAACGGTATATGATACTCTTGGAGACTACCGAGAGGCTTCTATGTACAGGGAAAAGTATATTCAGTTAAAAGATAGTGTATACAGCGCGGATCTAATAAGGAATCTTGCAAAAGTCCAAACTGATTTTGAAGAACGTGAAAACAAAGCAACAATTGCCGCAAAGGAGGAAGTAATAAAGCGTCAAGAACGCTTAAATTTTGCGATTGGGATTATTGCAGTGCTTGCTACTTTACTGATTTTCGTATTGCATCGCTCCAATCTTATAAAGAAAAAGGTCAACAACGCTTTATCCGATGCGAAAGCAACCATCGAAGCGCAAAATAGGGAACTCTCGCGGTTGAATAAGGAACTTGAAATAAAGGTGGACAAACGAACAGCAGAATTACAAGTCAGCAATACATCCTTGCAACGTGTAAATGCTGAACTGGATAATTTTATTTATAAAACCTCCCATGATATCCGCGGCCCTTTGGCAAGTTTAAAAGGCATGTGCAATGTGGCGATCATGGATGTGAAAGATGAAACCGCACTCGATTATTTAAAAAAACTTGAGGTTACCGCAGAACGCTTAAACACCATCCTTACCCGGTTGTTGATCATTAACCAGATTAATCATAGCACACCCGCAAATGACCCGATAGATTTTGACTCCATGGTCAACGATGTAATCCTGCTGGAAAGGAAGAAGGGTATGCCACCGCGGTTTAAAATCGATTCTGAAATCCAGGAGCGGATTACTTTTTCCTCTGATAAAGAGCTGATCCGTATTATCCTCGAAAACCTGATTGACAACGCCATAAAATTCCATAACGACTCCGAACGCATAAACCCATTTGTAAAAATCATAATCACTAAAAAAGACTCACAGATCGATATCCGGGTTATTGACAATGGTATTGGGATTGATGCTGCGGATGCCGAAAAAATATTTCAAATGTTTTCCCGGGCTTCCGAGCGCTCCGAAACCGGTGGGATTGGCCTGTACCTCACGCGCACCGCTACTGAGAAACTTGGCGGTACTGTCACAATAGGTACTACTGAACAGGGATATACCGAGTTCCGTGTCCGGTTTTAATCCCTTCTCAACTTTTATTGCTCCCGCTCAATTAGCATCTTTGCACAAATTTTGGAAATGGATAAAAAATTTAAACGATATACAATTACGTCAGCATTGCCGTATGCGAATGGCCCACTTCACATCGGTCATATTGCTGGCGCGTATTTGCCAGCCGATACATACGTTCGGTATTTACGGTTGAGGGAAGAAGATGTTGTTTTTATCTGTGGTTCTGATGAACATGGTGTGGCGATAACGCTAGGTGCTAAAAAGGAAGGTAAAACCCCAAAAGAATTTGTTGACAAGTACCATGCATTAATGAAAGGGGCTTTTGAGGAATTCGGTATTTCGTTTGATATTTATTCCCGCACCTCCAATCCAATCCACTACGAGACCGCCCGGGAATTTTTTAAAAATATTTATGAAAAGGGCATTTTCCTGGAAGAAACCTCTGACCAGTTTTATGATGAACAGGAAAAAATTTTCCTGGCCGATCGGTACATTGTTGGCACATGCCCAAACTGTGGAAATGAAAATGCGTACGGTGATCAATGCGAGAAATGCGGGAGCACATTAAGCCCAAAGCAATTAAAAAATCCCCGCTCCACGGTTTCGGGAAATCAACCTGTACTGAAACCTACCCTCCATTGGTACTTTCCACTGGACCAATATGAAGCATGGTTAAAAACATGGTTGTTGGACGGACACAAAGATTGGAAAACCAATGTCTATGGACAGTGTGGCTCGTGGTTGGAACAAGGGTTGCAACCACGATCAATTACGCGGGATTTGGATTGGGGCGTACCCGTACCACTTGAGAATGGGAAAGGAAAAGTATTGTATGTTTGGTTCGATGCACCGATAGGATATATCTCTGCAACAAAGGAATTGCGACCCAATGATTGGGAATTGTATTGGAAAGACGAAGGCACAAGGTTAATCCACTTTATCGGTAAGGATAATATTGTATTCCACTGTATTGTTTTTCCTTCTATCCTGAAAGCAGCAGGTGACTATATTTTGCCCGACAATGTTCCGGCAAATGAATTTTTGAACCTTGAAGGAGAGAAGATCAGTACCTCTCGTAACCATGCCGTTTGGCTGCATGAATACCTTCAGGAATTTCCCGGTAAAACGGATGAGCTTCGCTATGTGCTCACATCCATTTCCCCGGAAACAAAGGATGCCGACTTTACCTGGAAGGATTTTCAACAGAAGATCAACAGTGAACTTGTCGCGATCCTTGGAAATTTTGTAAACAGGGTAATGGTGCTTACCTGGAAATACTATAATGGCGTTGTTCCGTCCTATTCAGGGAATGGTGAAAACGGGAATATAAAAAGGATAGAGAGAATCCATCAGCTGGCCATTGCTGAAATGAATGATTCAGTGGCGTTAATGATCGAGGGCTTAAAGAATTTCAAATTCCGGGATGCGCAGTTTCAAATGATGAATATTGCCCGAATTGGAAATCGTTTTTTGGCAGAAACTGAGCCGTGGAAACTTGCAAAAACAGACATGGATACGGTAGGCAATATCCTGTATGCTGCCATTTCCATTGTTGCCAATGTAGCCATTGCGAGTGAACCATTCTTGCCCAAAACATCCGCTAACATCAAGCAACAATTAGGGGTGGAAAATGACGGAAGCGTGTTTTGGAAAGAAGAAAAAATAGTGGACATACTATCAACTGGCCATCAGCTTAACAAGGCTGAACTTCTTTTTCAAAATATTGAGGATGCCGAAATCGAAAAGCAAATCCAGAAATTAATAAAGGAAGAAGTGATGGCAGAAGAAGCAAAAAATGTTGCAGCGTTAAAGCCCGAAATTGTTTTTGAAGATTTCGCGAAATTGGACATCCGCATCGGCAAAGTATTGGCGGCAGAGAAAATGGAAAAATCCAAGAAGTTGTTGAAACTAACGGTTGATACCGGAATTGACCAACGTACGATCTTGAGTGGAATCGCAGAACATTTTTCCCCGGAAGAAATGGTAGGGAAACAAGTTTCATTGATTGCGAACCTAGCGCCACGAAAAATGATGGGAATCGAATCGCAGGGAATGATTTTAATGGCTGAAGATTTGAACGGCAAACTGAAATTGATCCAACCTTCCGATGAAGTAAACCCGGGCGCTACCGTCAGTTAGTGTTAAACTGGTTCATGGTTCTTTCCAGTCCGATGGTGCAAAATGCAAGTGTAGCTTCAATGCATTTTTCGATGATGGCCGGGAGTTTTTCAAATTCCTGCTGGGAAAAATTGCTAAGTACGTAGTCGACTTGTTGTCCTTTTCCAAAATCGGCCCCAATACCAACCCGTAGGCGGGGATAATTTTGGCCCCCGGTAAGTTGTTCGATATTGGTTAGTCCGTTGTGCCCGGCAGCACTTCCTTTTGCCCGGATACGGATCGTTTCAAAAGGTATAGCTAAATCATCAACAAGGACCAGAAGGTTTTCTTTCGGGATTTTTAATTCATTCAACCAATAGCTTATGGCCTTTCCGCTAAGGTTCATATACGTTGTTGGCTTAATAAGATGAAGGCTTCTTCCTTTGAATTTTACCTCTGCTTTATCAGCATACCGGCTGGGGGTAAATTTGGCATCGAATTTATCTGCCAGTTGGTCCACGATCAGGAAGCCAATATTATGACGGGTAAGTTCATACCCGGGGCCAATGTTGCCCAGGCCGGCAATTAAATATTTCATAGCGATCCAGTTAAAAGCAAAAAAAATCCTGCAAAAGCAGGATTTTTAAAGATATGGTTTTTTCGGGAATTACTTTTTATCTTCAGCTTTCGCATCGCCTCCGGCAGCAGCGGCAGCAGCAGCTTCTTCTTCAATCATTTTTGCGGCACGTGAAACTTCCACCACTGCAATTGGTGAAGATTTGGTATCCAAAAATGTTAATCCTGGAATCTTAAGGTCACCAACTTTAACGGCATGGTGAAAATCAAGTTCAGAAACATCAATATCGATATGGTCAGGCATATCCTTCGGAAAACCAGCAACCTTTAATGACATCTTCTTTCGTACCAACGTTCCTCCTTTGCTTACACCGGGGGCTTGTCCAACAATACGGGTTGGGATATTCATCTTGATTTTCCTGGCCTCATCGATGCGAAGGAAATCTGCATGCAGAATAACCTCACTCACCGGATGGAATTGGATGTCTTGCAAAATTGCCTGGCACTCTTCACCTTCAATATTCAAATGTGCGAAGTGGGCTTCATTTGTATACACCAACTCGCGGAACAAAATCATCGGTGAATGGAAATGGATTTGGGTCCCTCCTCCATATAATACGCATGGAACATTTGCATTGTCTCGGAGGTTTTGTGAATCAGACTTTCCGAGATTTGCTCTTTTATACCCTATAATCTCAATGGTTTTCATAAATTTTATTTGTTTTAGTTTAATTGTTTAAAGCTTTATAAATAAAGAACTGATCGATTCATGGTCATGGATTTTCCGGATTGCTTTCGCAAACAAATCAGAAACGCTTAGGACCTTGATTTTTGATATGGTTTTCTTTAGCGGGATAGTATCTGTTACCACAATTTCTTCCAACATCGAATTCTCAATGTTCTCATAGGCATTGCCTGACAATACAGGATGTGTACAAACCGCACGGACAGTTTTAGCTCCTTTTTCTTTTAGTAAAGCAGCAGCTTTGCAAATGGTGCCGGCCGTATCCACTAAGTCGTCAACCAATACCACTTCTTTTCCTTCTACTTCACCAATCAGGCGCATGCTGTGTACTATGTTGGCTTCCTTCCTGTATTTGTCGCATACCACCAGGTCGGCATTGAAAAATTTAGCAAAACTACGCGCCCGTTTTATCCCGCCAACATCGGGTGTTGCAAACATGATGTTTTCAAGGCCGAGCGACTTTAGATAAGGAACAAAAATATAGGCACCATCAAGGTGGTCTACGGGAATATCAAAAAATCCCTGGATTTGATCGGCATGCAGGTCACAGGTCATAATCCTGTTTGCACCAGCCGCTGAAATGAGATTGGCAATCATTTTGGCCGCTATCGAAACACGGGGTTGGTCTTTCCGGTCTTGGCGGGCATATCCAAAGTAAGGGATTACAACGTTCACAGAAGATGCACTCGCTCTTTTGGCTGCATCCACCATCAACAAGAGCTCCATTAAATTGTCGGAAGGGGCAAAGGTTGATTGGATAATGAACACTTCATGGCCACGAACGGATTCAGTTAAGAAGGGGGACATTTCACCATCACTGAATTGTTGGTAGTTTACCTTTCCCAGCGTTTCCCCATAGGCATGGGCAATCCTTTCTGCCAAGTATAGGGTTGCACTTCCACTGAATATTTTAACGGCCATGCGTTGTGTTTTTACAAAAAAATCAATCCCGACTTAAAAGACGGGATTGTTATAGTTGCCCGACTAGGGCTCGAACCTAGACTCTTCTGAACCAAAATCAGACGTGTTGCCAGTTACACCATCGGGCAAAAATGTGTATACACCCCTAAAAAGGGAGTGCAAAGGTATTATTATTTTTCAAAAATGTAAATGGGGGGAATACTTTTTAAAGCTCCTTTTCCTGAATTTCCATCGTACCCTCTATAAAGCCCTCCGCCCAGAACCTATATTTGTCCAGAATGGAAATTACGGCATTTCTGAGGTGCCGCTGGTTTTGGAAATCGATATCCCCGTAAAGGGTTGTGGCATATCCTTGCCAAATCGAACGGTTTTGCCTTCTGTCATAAAATTGGATTAAGAGTGTACCCTTTTTCAAGTGGAGTTTCTTTGGGTCATAATCCATGTTTTCATTTCCCGTTTTGACCCATTCTTCAATGTCCGGTTGGTTGTATCCATTAAAACGGAGACTGTCCGTAAACATTTTAAAACCAATAATGAGGTGGGGCCTGTTCTCTGTATTCTTATACCCCAGAAATTTCATACGGGAAATAATCGAACTTTCAATGACCTCGTTCATCATGGAAGAATCCACAACCCCCGCAGGTTTCATCATATCAAAACTTCTATACTTTTTGAAATTCCCTTTGTAACTATAATCGTATTCAACAGGAAGTTCTTTGTATCCCAGGCAGGAACTCAAGACGCCAAGGATCAAGATTGGAAGAAATTGTTTCATGTGTTAATAAATTTTAAAGTAAAGACACATGGAATAGCCAGGAATCGACACCATTATTGAACTGAATATAGTGCTTGGCCATTTCATAGAGATTGCGTTTGAACGTTAAGATAATTCAATTGTAACGTTCAAACAATACTTGCCCCTTTATGGTTTTGTTATCAGCTTTGGTTTTTAATCCATTCCCGGGCATTGACAAACGCTTCCATCCATGGGGAAATCGCATCGTTTTTCCTTTCATAGGGGTAAAATGGCCAATTCCATGGGAATAATGACCGTTCGATATGTGGCATAATCGCCAGGTGCCGTCCGTCTTTTGAATACAAAGAAGCTACAGAAAAATCAGAGTCATTTGGGTTTCCGGGGTACTCCTGCTGGGAATACGTAGCGCCAACATTAAAGAGGCCCGTGTCCTCTGGCAGTGTGAAGCGGCCTTCGCCATGGGCAACCCAAACCCCTAATCGTGTTCCGGCCATCGAGTGCAACATAATAGCGTCATTCTCAGGAATTGTAACATTAATAAAAGTAGATTCAAATTTTCCGGATCCATTGTGGTGCATTTTGGGATGGTCTTTCCATTCCGGATAAAGCAATCCAAGTTCCATCATCAGTTGGCAACCGTTGCAAACCCCAAGGCTTAGCGTGTCTTCACGTTTATAAAAATTATCGAGTGCTTCTTTTGCTTTTGGATTGTAAAGAAATGCACCCGCCCATCCTTTAGCAGATCCCAGTACATCGGAGTTTGAAAAGCCGCCAACAAAAACGATCATGTTCACATCCGAAAGGTTTTCCCTTCCTGCTACTAAATCGGTCATGTGTACATCTTTCACATCAAACCCCGCAAGGAAAAGTGAGTATGCCATTTCACGATCCCCATTCACGCCCTTCTCCCGTATGATGGCTGCTTTGATTCCCGTTGTAGTCCTTCTGGCAGGATCAATGCCAAAGGATTTAAACGTACCATCAAAAGCAGGTTGAAAAGTATACGCCAGTGATTGGTTTTTATAATTCGCAAAGCGCTTTTCAGCATGCTGTGGATTTCTTTGCTTTCGATCAAGAAGATAGGAGGTCTTGAACCAGGTATCGCGTAGCTTATCAATTTCCAAGCTGATATTCTGTTCACGATAGTTAATTGTGAAATTCCTTTTGGTATTGACTGTTCCCAGCACTTCACATTTAACACCATGTTGCGCAAGAATTGTAAGTACCGTGGAAGGATCATTTACCTGAATAACCACGCCCGGGTTTTCACTAAAGAACGTGGTTACAAGATCGGGTTCGAAATCAGAAAGGCTTACATCCATCCCCACCGTTGGTTCTGCAAAACACATTTCAAGCAAGGCGGTAATGAGGCCTCCGGCTGAAATATCATGACCGGAAAGGATAAGTCCTTTATTAATGAGTTCCTGGATTGCTTCAAAGGCTTTTACAAAATGGGCTTCACTTTTGATGGAAGGAGCCTGGTCGCTTAGTTGATGTAAGGTTTGTGCAAAAGCACTTCCGCCCAATGAAAATGTATCGCTCGAAAAATCCACATAAAACAGTTGGCTATCTTCAATAGGCTGCAAAACAGGTGAAATGGTTTTTCGGATATCACTTACTTCTGCAATGGCAGATATGATCACCGTTCCTGGTGACAACACAGTTTTTCCATCGGGATATTTCTGTGCCATCGAAAGTGAATCTTTTCCGGTGGGAACATTCAATCCTAACTTAATAGAGAAATCGCTGACAGCTTCAACGGCTTTATACAAGCGTGCATCCTCGCCCGGTTTTTTACAGGGCCACATCCAGTTGGCACTTAAAGAAACCCCTTTGATGCCATTGGCCAAAGGTGCCCATACAAGATTTGTCAATGCTTCTGCAATAGCAAGTTTACTTCCTGTGGCAGGATCAATCAACGCTGCGCCAGGTGCGTGCCCGATTGAAGTCGCCACACCCTTGTGGCTTAAGAAATCCAGTGCCATTACGGCAACGTTGTTCAACGGAAGTTGGATGGGGCCGCATGTTTGTTGCGTTGCTACCTTGCCGGTCACAGAACGATCGACCTTGTTGGTTAACCAATCTTTACAAGCAACGGATTCCAGTTGAAGTACTTGCTCAATATATTTTTCGATCAGGCCTGCATCATATTCAATAGGTTGGTAATCTGTCTTTTCAGTTGTATCCTGAATGATGGTTTTAGGGGACGATCCAAAGAGTTGGTTCACGGCAAGGTCAACAGGTTTTTGTTCTTGCCCAGCTTTATCAAAAATCAATTTCTGGTCCCCCGTTGCATCACCTACAACATAGATTGGAGAGCGTTCGCGTTCTGCGACTTTACGTAAGGTATCGATATCTTTTTCTTTGATCCCCAACCCCATTCTCTCCTGCGATTCATTGCTGATCAATTCTTTATCAGAAAGGGTAGGGTCACCTACGGGAAGTTGATCAATGTGGATTGCACCCCCGGTTTTTTCCAACAGCTCAGAGAAGCAATTCAAATGCCCTCCGGCCCCATGGTCATGGATCGTAACGATGGGATTGTTTTCGGATTCAACCATTGCGCGGATCGCGTTCATCACCCGTTTTTGCATTTCAGGATTGGAACGTTGGATTGCATTGAGCTCAATGGCATTTCCATATTCACCTGTGGCTACAGAAGACACAGCGCCACCACCCATTCCAATGCGATAATTATCCCCGCCAAGCAAAACAATTTTATCCCCTGCTTCAAGCTCACCTTTTGCACTATCAATATGCTTCCCGAAACCAATACCGCCTGCTTGCATGATCACTTTATCGTAACCATACTGTTTTCCTTTTTCAAAATGTTCGAAGGTGAGCACACTTCCGGAAATCAATGGTTGACCAAACTTGTTCCCGAAATCAGAGGCACCATCAGAAGCTTTAATTAGAATTTCAGCAGGTGTTTGGTAAAGCCAATTACGTTCTTCAAAATTTTCTTCCCACGCTTTTCCTTTTTCGAGGCGGGGATATGAAGTCATGTACACCGCTGTTCCCGCAAGGGGAAGTGAACCTTTTCCGCCTGCAAGGCGATCGCGGATTTCCCCGCCTGATCCTGTTGCAGCCCCATTGAATGGTTCTACTGTTGTTGGGAAATTATGCGTTTCAGCTTTTAATGATAAAACCGATTCAATGTCCTTTACTTCGAAGTAGTCGGCTGTGTCTTGCCGTTTCGGGGCAAACTGCTCTATTGATGGGCCTTTAATAAATGCAACGTTGTCGCTGTAGGCTGAAACAATGTAGTTGGGGTTTTCTTTTGAAGTTTTTTTGATCAGTTGGAACAAGGACATTTCCTTTTCCTCACCATCGATAATATACGTTCCGTTAAAAATCTTATGGCGACAATGCTCTGAGTTCACTTGTGAGAAACCAAATACTTCGCTATCGGTTAGTTTCCGGTTCAGTTGTGTGCTGATGTTGTTGAGGTATTCAATTTCTTCTTCACTTAATGCGAGGCCTTCTTCCTTGCTATAGTTGGCGATGTCACCAATTTCAACAATAGGATCGGGCGAATGATGGATCGTAAAAATTTCCTGGTCAAGTTGGGCGTAATGTTGGTTCAACATTTTATCGAACGGCTCATTTCCCGAATCGCTTACAAATTCTTCTATTCGATCAATACCAGAAATGCCCATGGTTTGTGTAATCTCAACCGCATTGGTACTCCAGGGGGTAACCATTTCCTTCCGCGGGCCAATGAATTTATTTTTCAGGGTGGTGTCGGTGAGTAATTTTCCACCACTAAAAAGCCACTCAAGTTTTTCAATATCAGCGGGTGGTAAAGGGTGTTTGGAGCCAACAGCAAAGATTTTGTTGGAGGCTGACTGGAAGAATAAAATCATGTATGTGGTTCAATTTCCGGAAGTCGCAAAAGTACTTTGATTTGTGGAAAAGCTTACGTTAAGAATGAAATTTTAACTCCAAAAAATAATTTTAGTCTCTCTTTTGCAAATAATTAAAGGTGAATTAGATTCGTGTAAAAAATTAGCCATCAGATGAGAAATTTGACCTTTTTAATTATCGCCCTTTTAAGTTTCACTGCATCGGTTGCCCAGGATTTTGAGGAAGAACCTCAGTATCGGAATGCACCTTTTAATATCGGACTGGGGTTAGGGATGGATTATGGTGGGTTTGGTGGCAAGGCGACCTACATTATTGCCAACCGGATAGGGGTATTTGCCGGGCTAGGCTACAATTTTAATGGGGCGGGTTATAATTTTGGCGCATCTGTACGGATGGCCCCGGATAAAAAGGTAACTCCCTATTTCTCCGTTATGTATGGGTACAATGCAGTCATTAATGTATCAGGCAGCTTTGATTTTAAAGAAACCTATTATGGAACGACCATTGGGTTTGGCATTGAATTGAAATCCAGGAACCAACCTAATTTTTGGAATTTTGGCATTTTGTTGCCTTTCCGGGATCCCGCTTATCAAACCACCTTAGATGCATTAAAAGCAAGTGGTGTCACGTTCGATTCTGAGCCCTGGCCAATTGGCATCAGCATAGGATACCATTTTGGTTTGAAGTAATAATCTGTACTAATTGTTAGTGGGTATAAAATAATTCCCCACCTCCCTCGTCTTTACGACCAAAACCATGAAGTTTGCGATGGATTTGGCAATGCACATGAAGGAAGAAACTTTTCGAAGGGAGCAAGGCAGGTTGCTGAATTTTATTCGTGGCCGGGTTTCCTCCTTAGAAGAAGCCGAAGACATCTTGCAAGATGTTTTTTTTCAGTTCGTGGCCGGGTACGATACCATTGAATCGATGGACCGTGTAACCTCCTGGTTGTTTTCCGTAGCCAGAAATAAAATCATTGATCGTTATAGGAGGGATGCCGTGCGCCCAAAAAGGGCTGATTTTGGATTTATTTCCGATGACCAGGAAGGCCCGATTTCCCTTCAGGAAATTTTACCTGATTTAGGTGATACACCTGAGGAAGCACTTTTTAGGGAAACCTTGTGGGATGCCATTATGGAAGCCCTGGATGAGCTACCGGCTGAGCAACGGGAAATATTTATCCTTAATGAATTAGAGGAAAAAGGTTTTCGCGAGATCGCGGAAGAGAAAGGGGTTTCCATCAACACCCTTTTGTCGCGGAAGCGGTATGCTATCCTGGCATTGCGAAAGAAGCTTCAGGATTTATATGATGATATGTAGGATCAAAATATTTTAGATATGAAAAGGGGAGTTTGGTTTTTAAAATGGATTGTGCTGGGGGCAATATTTATTGCATTGTTTGGAATTGTGACCCAATACTTATGGAATTGGTTGGTGCCTGCATTGTTCTCCGGACCGGTGATTACCTATTGGCAAGCCCTTGGGGTGTTATTATTGACAAAAATACTCCTGGGTTTTGGCGGGGGAAAAGGCCATTGTCAACATTGTGGAAGTGGCGGGAAGTCGTTTTGGAAGCAACGCTATGAGAATAAACTAGCTTCGATGCACCCGGAAGACCGTGAAGCCTTCAAAAAGAAAATGATGGAAAAATGGTGTCGTCACACTTCACCAAAAGCTGAACACGATAAACCTGCTGGCGAAAACGATTGAAATTATTTTCTGTGTGAAATGAAAAAATTTGTTGCGAAATGCAGAACACAATTTTCAAGAAAGCGTTAAAGGAAACCGTGGAAACTTTTGAAATATTAAAAGTTTCCATAGTTTTGCGCCCGCATGGAAGAAACAGACAACAAAGAACGGATTTTAAAAGGAGCAGAAGAGCTTTTTATGCGCTATGGGGTGCGTAGTGTATCAATGGATGATATCGCCAGGCATTTGTCAATTTCCAAAAAGACCATTTACCAATACTTCGCTGATAAAGACGAAGTGGTAACCCTGGTTGCCATTGCACACCTGGCCCACGAGCAGAAAGAGTTTGATGAAGTGTTTACGACCTCCAAAGATTCAATTGATGAAATGGTGGGGCTTTCAAATTGCCTCCGCTCAAACCTTAAACGGATCAATCCTTCCTTGCTTTTTGATTTACAAAAGTATCATCCGAAGGCATGGGGTGCATGGCTATCCTTTAAGAATGATTTTATGCGGATGTCGATCAAGCGCAGCATAACACGTGGGATCAGCGATGGATATTTCAGGCCGGAGATCAATGCGGACATTTTGGCTACTTCCCGGTTGGAACAAGTGGAGATGGGGTTCCGGGAGGATCTGTTTCCAAGCGACCAGTTTGATTTCATGGAAGTACAAATACAATTGTTGGAAGTCTTTATTTATGGCTTGCTAACAGAAAAAGGAAGAAAACTATATCAGAAACATAAAGAAGAATATCCACATGTATAATTACCAAGTCCCAAATATGAAACGTCTATATCAAACCCTCTTTTTAACACTACTTGTACCCCTGTGGGGAAACGCACAAACGGTAGACACCACAAGTGCATTTACTTTAGAAAAGGCCATTTATTATGCGTTCGAAAATGCCATCAGTATGAAGAACTCTGTACTGGATGAACAGATTTCAGATGCATTGGTAAAAGAAACGAGAGGTATTGGCTTGCCTCAAATCAATGGAACCGTTACGCTGATGCATAACGCAAAACTCCAGCGATTCTATACTGCATACGACAGTGCCGGTTTCTCGATCGGAGGCGACCTGGGTTCGGTGCCCGGTATTAGACAGGGTGATGTGGTGGCTGCACAAAACTTCTTTCAGTTGCCCAGCAATGGAACGGCCGCCCTTGAGATCAGCCAGATACTTTTTAATAATTCGTATCTGTTGGGTTTAAAAGCAGCAGCTACCTATCGCGACCTCGCTACAAAAACCACGCAACAAACAAAAGAACAAATTATCGAAAATGTAACGAAGGCATATTTCGCTGCGGTAATCAACAAGGAGCGTATCAATCTTTTTGAAAGCAATATTGCCCGTGTTGATTCCTTGTACAAATCAACCAAGGCATTAAATGAAAATGGATTTGCCGAAGAGATTGATGTTGACCGGACAGAGGTAACATTGAATAATCTCATCGTTGAACGTGATAAGTTTTTAGGTATTCAGGAGATTGCGCTTGAGTTGTTAAAATTCCAAATGAACTATCCTATGGATAAACCCATAACGGTAATCGGGGATCTTAATAGCATGAAAATAGACCGTGACATTGAATATCTTCAGGAAGACTGGAGCTACACCACACGGATTGAATACAGCATTTTAGAGTCAAATCACCGGCTTCAGGAACTGGATGTAAGAAACAAAGTTTCAGCGTCTGTTCCCTATCTAACTGCTTTTGCGAACCTGGGGATGGGAACCCAGTCAAACAACATTGCCGGTTTGTTCAAAACGAATAGTACTTTTCAGGATTATGGATCAGTTGGCCCGGATAAGTGGTACCCTGCAACGTATTTTGGTGTTTCATTAAATGTGCCCATCTTCAGTGGTTTGCAACGTAACTATGCCCTTCAACAATCGAAGCTTTCCCTTTTGAAGATTGAGAATGGATTTAAATCGCTAAAGAACAGTATCGACCTTGAAATAAAACGTGGCACCATTGTCTACGAAAACGCATTAAAATCATTGGATGCGCAGAGACGTAATACGAGGTTGGCTGAAAACATTGCCCGTGTTACCAAGATCAAATACCAACAAGGTGTCGGAACAAATCTGGAAGTAGTAGATGCCGAAAGCGCCTTGCGCGAAGCACAAATCAATTACTACAGTGCCATGTACGATGCCATTGTATCACGTGTTGATTTGATTCGTGCATACGGAAAGATCAACACCATTGCATCACTACAAAATTAATTAGACCCATAACCTGAAAATAAATTGAAAATGAAATCAACCCGATACAATTATCTGTCAATTTTGGTTTTAGCAGCAGTGCTTGCTGCCTGTGCCACCGATAAAAGTGCAAAGCTTGAAGAACTAAAAGGTAAACAAGCTGCCCTTGCAAAAGAAATTGCTGCCCTTGAAGCCGAACTTCCTGTCGATTCATCTAAACTTGAAGTAAAGTCGAAAGAAGTAGGTGTGATCGAACTCGCCACTCGCAAATTCGATCACTACGTACAAACACAAGGTGCCATCGAAGCAGAAGACAACATTTTGGTCAGTTCTAAAACGATGGGCGTTGTTACCCAGGTTTTTGTGAAAGAAGGACAAGGTGTTTCGAAAGGCCAGGTGCTGGCCCAAATTGACAACTCCGTAATCCTGAGAGGCATTGAAGGCATGAAATCACAATTGGAACTTGCCAACACAATATACGATCGCCAAAAGAATTTGTGGGACCAGAAAATTGGAACAGAAGTGCAATACCTTCAGGCCAAATCAACCAAAGAAAGCCTTGACCGCCAGCTCGCAGGATTGCAAGAGCAAAATGAAATGACGAAAATCAAATCGCCTATAAACGGAACAGTAGATGCCGTAGCAGCAAAGAATGGGGAAAGTATTTCCCCCGGTATGCCGGCTTTTAGAGTTGTAAATACCTCTAATTTGAAGATCACTGCCCATATCTCTGAAGCGTATGTAACCACCATTAAAAAGGGGGATAAAGTGTTGGTATTGGTAGACGGATTAGGAAAAGAAATTGCAGCGAACGTAACATTTGTTGGTAAGAATATAGATTTGCTATCGCGCACATTCCCGATCGAGGTGGACCTTCCATCGCTCCCTGACCTAAGGCCAAACATGACAGCCGTTGTGAAAGTGATTTTTCACTCAGATCCTTCCGCTATTGTAGTACCGGTTAACGTGGTACAAAGTGTTAACGGGGAAAAGATTGTGTACGTGGCCGGCATGGATGGAAAGAATGCCGTGGCGCGCAAGCGTGTTGTTGAAGTGAATGGTGTATATGACGACCTCGCGCAGATAAAGTCAGGAATAGCAGCCGGTGAAAAAATAATCACGGTGGGCTATCAGGGATTGAATGACGGTGACTTTATTAAACTTTAATCAAGATACGGTAGTAAGGTGGTGTTTGAATTGTGCAGATGGAAAAGAAGAGAAGGACTTGAACACCACACATACCCATAATAACCAATACTATGCAAGACACTAACAAAGAATTTGGACCCACCAGTTGGGCAATTGATAATAAGATAGCCGTTTATGTTGCTACGTTTATTATCTGCGTTGCGGGTATCGTAACGTATATGTCCTTGCCCAAAGAGAATTTTCCGGAAGTTGTTTTTCCACAAATCTTTGTGGCAACGGTATATCCGGGGGCGCCACCTACGGACATTGAAAACCTGATAACAAAACAAATCGAGAAGCAGGTTAAATCCATTGCCGGTGTAAAAAAAATTACCAGCAACTCATTGCAAGATTTCAGCAACGTTATCATTGAGTTTCAAACCGATGTTGATGTGGCGGAAGCCAAGCGCGAGGTGCAGAATGCTGTTGATAAAGCTAAACCTGATTTACCTTCCAATCTTCCTGATGATCCGCAGGTTATTGATATTGACATTTCAGAAGTGCCGATCATGTTTGTGAACCTGTACGGGGATTATGACCTGCAAACATTGAAGCGCTATGCAGAGCAAATGCAGGATGAATTTGAAACGCTGAAAGAAATCCGAAGGGTGGATATCGTTGGTGCGCTCGACCGTGAAATACAAATCAATGTTGATTTATACAAAGCAGCTTTGGCTGGCGTTGCCCTTAGTGACATTATCCAGACCATTGGTGGAGAAAATGTTATTATGCCGGGTGGCCAGATTTCAGTGGGCGGTATGAAGCGTTCGTTGAGCGTGAGTGGAGAGTATGCAAATGCAGAAGGTATGGCCAATACAGTTGTTGGTTCTATTCGTGGCGGCAAAGTTTATTTGAAAGATATTGCAGAAGTAATTGATACACACAAAGAACAGGAAAGTTTCGCACGCTTAAATAAGAAGAATGTAATCACCCTTAACATTATCAAACGCAATGGTGAAAACCTTATTGATGCAGCTGATCATATCAATGCCATTATCAAGGAATTTGAAGAAAGAACATTACCGGCCGGTCTTCATGTGACGGTCACTGCAGATCAATCTGAAAATACGCGTGTAACACTTCATGACCTGATCAACACGATCATTATCGGGTTCATTTTGGTTACTATTATCCTGATGTTTTTCATGGGCGTAACGAACGCGGTCTTTGTTGGGTTGTCAGTCCCTATTTCTGCTTTCATTACTTTCCTTATATTTCCAACCATTGGTTTTACACTCAACATGATGACGTTGTTCTCCTTCTTGCTCGCCTTGGGTATAGTAGTGGATGATGCTATTGTTGTTATTGAGAACACACACCGCGTTTTTGACAATGGTAAAGTACCGATCAGAAAGGCAGCGAAGATTGCGGCAGGTGAAGTTTTCCTCCCTGTATTATCCGGAACATTGGTGGTATTGGCGCCTTTTATTCCATTGGCCTTCTGGCCTGGTGTTATCGGTAAGTTCATGATGTATCTACCCATCACATTGATTATCGCCTTGTTGGCGTCACTGGTGGTGGCATATATTATCAACCCTGTGTTTGCGGCCGATTTTATGAAACCGCATGACCATGATGAGCATAATGAAGGCCCTAAAGTGACGAAAGGGTTTAAAATTACTTCGGTAGTGTTTGCAGGGATCGCCATCGTTTCATATTTGATGAATTTCGGACTTGGAAACTTTGTGGTGCTTATGTATTTGTTATATGTGCTCCATCATTTTGTTTTGAAGGCTTTAATCTCGTCATTCCAAACTTCGGCATGGCCTAAAGTTCAGGAGTCTTATAAAAAATTGTTAACCTGGACGCTTTATCGCTACCGGCCAATCTTTGTTGGCTTAGGGGTTATCTGCTTGTTCATATTCTCCATTGTATTTACAGGTATCCGTAAACCTCCTGTAGTGTTTTTCCCGAATGGCGACCCGAATTTTATCTATGCGTTTATCAGGATGCCGATTGGAACAGATCAGCGCGTAACCGATTCAATCACCGCAATTGTTGAAGACAAAATAATTGCGACAATGGGCGAAGACAACCCGATTGTTGAGTCGGTTATCTCTAACGTTGCGATTGGTGCAAGTGAAAACCCGTTCGAGGCAGGTGGAAACACAAGCCCGCATTTGGGCAAGGTATCTGTGGCCTTTGTGAAGTTTGCAAAACGTGACGGACAATCCACCAAAGAATACCTGGATAGAATCCGTGAATCGGTTAAAGGTATAAAGGGCGCTGAAATTACGGTTGACCAGGAGCAAGGCGGCCCGCCAACGGGCAAGCCAGTAAATATTGATATTGCCGCTGATAATTTTGCATTGTTAGTGAAGACTGCTGATGAGGTGAAGCGCTACCTGGTAGCGAAGCAAGTGCCGGGTGTGGAGGAATTAAAATCCGATTTCCAGAGCAACAAACCTGAGATAATAATCAAGATTGACCGCGAGAAAGCAAACCGTGAAGGAATTTCAACGCGGGACATCGGACAAGCGTTGGGCACTGCCGTGTATGGGGCAGAGGTATCAAGGTTTCGTGATGAGAACGATGATTACCCAATCCAGGTGCGGGTAAAAGAAAGCCAGCGCAACGACCCGAATGTGTTGATCAATTTACCGATTACCTATCGTGATATGGGTTCGGGAGGTGTTGTTCGTCAGGTACCGCTTTCTGCTATCGCAAAAGTTGATTATTCAAACAGCTATGCGGGTATTAAACGTATCGATCAGAAACGGGTAATCACACTATCGTCCAATGTATTGGGTGATTATAATGCGAACGAAGTTGTTGCTGAAATCCAGGATCACCTCAACGCTTTTTCAACACCGGATGGGGTTACCATTAAGATGACGGGTGAGCAGGAAGATCAAAAAGAAACATCCGCTTTTCTTGGTGTTGCCTTCGGGCTTGCCTTTGCATTGATCTTCATGATCCTGGTGCTTCAGTTTAACTCAATAAGCAAGCCTGTGATTATCCTCTCTGAAATTTTATTCAGTATCATCGGTGTGTTGATTGGGTTCTCCTTATTTAAAATGGAAATATCCATTATCATGACGGGCGTAGGTATTATGGCCTTGGCAGGATTGGTAGTGCGGAATGGAATTTTGCTGGTTGAGTTTACAGAGTTGTTGCGTTCACAAAATGTTCCGCTTTATGAAGCGATTATTGAAGCAGCGAAAACGCGTATGACCCCTGTATTGTTGACGACTATCGCAGCAACCATCGGTTTGATCCCGTTGGCAGTTGGGTTGAATATTGACTTTGTAACGTTGTTCACCGAGTTAAACCCACATATTTATTTTGGGGGCGATAACGTAGCCTTCTGGGGGCCTTTATCCTGGACGATGATCTTTGGATTGATCTTCGGGACATTCCTGACACTCTTCTTAATTCCGTCTATGTATTTGCTTACAACGAAATTGAAAGAGAAGGTCTTTAAAAAGAAGGCAAGTGAAGAAACGGGGATAGTATCAGGTCCTGTTGCCACTAATTAATATTAAGTAAACTAAAATCAGTAAAAAGTCGTCTTACACCCTAAGCCGACTTTTTACTTTTATGCAAAACCGAATGATGACCCTTTTTATTGTTACCATCCTCTTTTTAACAATTGATTACTATGTTTTTCAAGCCATCGTAAGGGTTAGCAAAGAGTGGTTGCCCCTGTGGAAAAATATCCTGCGATATGGGTTCTGGATTCCGACAGTACTGAGCATTGCAGCGATTATGTGGTGGACATTTGGCGATCCGTATGCTTCGGGAACGGGTTTTCGAAACTTGGTGTTGACCGGATTGGTTTCGGTTTACTTTTCTAAACTATTTGCTGTTGTTGTTTTATTCATCGATGATATTTATCGTGGTATAAAGTGGCTTGCCAATTTCTTTTACAAGGGGGCAGATGGAAACACATCGGGTGAAGGCATAACACGTTCTGAATTTTTATCGAAGACGGCCCTGATGGCTGCGGCCATACCTTTCGGGACAATGGCGTACGGGATTATTTCCGGTGCACACGATTATCGCGTTAGGCGAAAAACAGTTTATCTTCCCAACCTCCCGTCTGCATTTGATGGGATTACAATAGGCCAGCTTTCGGATATCCATTCGGGAAGTTTTTTTAGCAAGAAGGCTGTTGTTGGTGGGATTGAAATGTTCATGAAAGAAAAACCGGATGTAGTATTTTTCACCGGTGATTTGGTCAACAATGAAACTTCCGAAGTAAAGGAATATACTGACATCTTTAACAAGGTAAAAGCACCGCTTGGGGTTTTCTCTGTTACCGGAAACCATGATTACGGTGAATATAAGTCATGGGGCTCTGCGGTTGCGAAGCGAAAGAATTTTCAAGATATGATCGCTGTGCACAAGCAGATGGGATATGATTTGTTGATGAATGAAAACCGGTCCATTGAAATCAATGGGGAGCGTATTGCCATTCTTGGTATTGAAAATTGGGGGGCCGGGCGTTTTCCAAAATATGGCAAGATGGATATTGCCCATGCCGGAACAGAAGAAGCACTGGTAAAACTTTTATTGTCGCATGACCCCAGCCATTGGGGTGAGCAAGTCCGAAGGGATTACAAAGATATTGATATCATGTTTGCAGGGCACACGCATGGGTTTCAATTTGGTGTAGAGGTTGGTGATTTTAAATGGAGCCCTTCGCAATATGCCTATAAGCAATGGGCTGGTTTATACCAGGAGGACAATCAATATTTGTATGTAAACCGTGGCTTTGGGTTTATCGGGTATCCGGGAAGGATCGGTATGCCACCCGAACTTACCATGATTACATTGAAGCAGGGAACGGCTTAGTTTTTTTTCTGCTTACAGGAGAAATTGCCTGGGATTTAAATTGCGCTGTTAAATACACACCAATGAGTTGCTTCTTGGCTTTAGACTATCAGTTTTACACCTTTTGCTATTTGTGAAATATGTGCAATTGCATATATTCGGGTCGTTGGCGGTAATGCTAGAGGATAACTGCGATACAATATCTAACTTGACAGAATAATAATTTCACAGTGGAAACTTCGAATATTATAGCATTGGTTTTGGGTGGAGTGGGTTTTATAGTTTCAATTATAAGTTTTGTAATAACACCAAGACTTACTCTCAAATCAAAACAATTAGAAAAGAGACTGGAATATAGATTTGAGTTATTTCAGAAAATACTAGCGTTATGGGAATTTACTAATCGACCTGCCAAAGAACATGATGTTAGACCTTTGCTGACAGAAATAAATAAATTGATCCAATTATATGGTTATAATTCCGAGATTAAGTCATTCAGAGAATTGGTGGATTCTTATAATTACTATGCTCAAAACCATAATGAAATTAACAAACAAAAACTACATGCAAAGTTCAGTGACTTCTTTTCAATTTCTTTCAATGCGTATCGAAAGGAAATTGTTTTGGATAAATTGAAAGATTAAAAAAACAACGTTGGACAATGGACAGAAGCACAGCGCACAACAAAATGCATAATCAATGGCAGGTTTCAGGGTAAATTTGTAGTTTAGCTTTTCAAATTACGTTTGGTTTCGTGGGACAGTGAAGCGCTTCGAACTCCCGCCACTGCTTATGCACAAACGTTATGGGCACCTTAAGACACGACAACTGAGAAATGATTAAGCTTGAAAATAACTGGAGACAAAAGACTCTCGAGAATTTGGAAAAGGATTTCTGGGGTAAGCCGAATTATGACAGTTATTTAGTAAGACGGGCTCATGAAATAAGAAAGATTCCTTTAAGTGACTTGACCAATGACGACATCGCAATGATGGTTAGGCAAAAATTTAGTCTTGATTACATTATTCCATTAGCCATTGACAAATTAAAAATAGACATTTTAGCTCACGGTGAAACGGGTGTAGAAGGAGCAATTATGGATGCTATCCTTAGGGTTCCAAAGGACTTTTGGGACTTAAATAAAAACCATTGGACAATGATTAAGGCACTACTTGACGATAACGTGTCTATATGGACATTTAAAAAAAGACAAGACTTCGATAACGCTATTTCAAACTGACAAGAGATGGCTGTGTAGCAAGAAGATATTTCAAATTCCGAAAATATAGTTTTTCCTACTGGCAAACGATATTTCTATTTTTAAAGGGACGTTATATGCATTTTCATAACAGGGGTGTTAGGTTTAATTCAAGGAAGTCTAGGAAAGGGGAAATTTTGATTTGAAGAGTTTAAGGGGGATTTATTAACTTAGATAAAATTTATTTTCATGATAACGAAGACGCAGATATTAAACTTTTTAGCACAATTGCCTGAAAATCTTACGATTGACCAATTGATAGACCATTTGATTTTTGTACAGAAAGCAGAAAAGGGCCTGGCCGATAGCGAAAAAGGAAGAGTTAGTTCTAAAGATGAAGCCAAACAAAAACTGAATAGATGGTTAAAGTAGTTTGGACTGATTCAGCTATTAGTGATTTAAATGACATTGGTGAATATATCGCAAAAGATTCTGAACGATACGCACAACTAACGGTTGAGCGGTTGTTTAGTTCAGTTGATATTCTTGAGAAGAATCCGAGGTTAGGTAAAGTTGTTCAAGAATTTAACAATGAGAAAATCAGGGAAATTATAAGGATAGACTTTCGAATTGTATATAAAATTACAACTGAATACCGGATTGATATCTTAACTGTTCATAGATGCGAACGATTGCTTGGTAACACATACGATTTCGATGAATTTTAAACCTTCACTTTTTCTCCACCGCATGGCCACCGAATTCATTTCGTAACGCAGCCACAATTTTCCCTGAGAATGTATCCGTTTCCAACGAACGATAACGCATCAGCACAGAAAGCGCAATTACCGGTGTGGCAATTTGTCTTTCCATCGCGGTGTCCAATGTCCATTTGCCTTCACCGGAAGAATGCATCACTCCTTTGATCTGATCAAGGTTGGCATCTTTTGATAGCGCGCGTTCCGTTAATTCCATCAGCCACGAGCGCACCACGCTTCCATGGTTCCAAACGCTGGCTATGTTTTCAAGGTTTAAATTGAATTCGCTTTTTTGCATCACTTCAAATCCTTCAGCTATGGATTGCATCATGCCGTATTCAATTCCGTTGTGGACCATTTTCACAAAATGCCCGGAACCGGAAGGCCCGCAATATAGATGGCCATCTTTTACGCTTATATCAGTAAAGAATCTGCTGCAATATTCATAGGATGATTGATCTCCTCCAACCATGGTACAGGCACCATTGCGTGCCCCTTCTTGTCCACCGCTGGTGCCACAGTCAAGAAACCCTATTCCTGGTTTTGCCAGTTCTTCACCTCTTCGGATGGAGTCTTTGAAAAAAGAATTTCCTCCATCGATAATGATATCACCCTTATCAAGAAGCGGTTTTAATGTTTGAATGGTTTGATCGACCAGATCACCGGCAGGGATCATCAACCAAATCACACGTTTTGGTTGTAGTGATGAACAAAGGGATTCAATAGTTGAAACGGTTTTTATTCCTTGCGTTTCAATTTTATTGACAGAAGCCTGGTCAATATCATAGGCGATTACTTCATGCCCATTATCTTTTGCATTTAAGGCCAGGTTGAACCCCATTTTGCCCAGTCCGATTAATCCGATTTGCATAGTTGTTTATTTTGTCAGTACAATTAAAGGTTTGCCAGTAGTGAAAGCGAATTCATCTCCGGCTTAAGTTTTTTATAGAGTGATGAAAAAACCGTATAAAGTTGTTGATATGTTTGGTGCGCTTCAAGGTTTGGATAAAAAATAGTTGAAGGTACCTGATTGCGCTGAATTTTAGGATTGGCTAAATAAGCAGCACCCAATGCAGAAGCATCTTGTATGTCCAACAAACAAACTTCATTATTGAAAACATCAGCGATTATTTGCAGCCATTCTTTCGACCGAACAATACCACCGCTCACATGGATTTTTTTGAATTCGATTTTCTTGGATCGAAGGCTTTCCCCAACATCGTAAAGTGCCAGGCAAACACCTTCCATCAAGGCTTTTACAAAATGCGTTTGTGAATGATAGTTCCGAACTCCCATAAAAAGTCCGCTCGCATCAGCATCCCAAATGGGTGCGCGCTCGCCCATCAAATAGGGGAGAAAGAGCAACCCTTCCGAACCTGCTTTTATAGTGGATGTTTTTTCAAGAAGTTTTTCAAATACTGATTCGTCTTGCTGTAAAATTTCATGAATGAACCATTTCAAAATGCTGCCGCCATTATTGATCGGGCCACCAATGATAAAAGTATGGTTATCCAAAATATAGCTGAAGGGCATGGATGCAAAATCAGCTACAGGTTGTGCGCTTGCCACACGGATTGCTCCACTAGTTCCAATGGTTAAGGCCGCAGTTCCGGATTCAATGGCGTTGCTTCCCAGGTTTGCCAGGCAACCATCGCTTGCGCCAATTATAAATTTTGTATTCACGTCAACACCTAAATGCTGAATGATCTTTGAGTCTTTTAGTTGCCGATTGAAATCCGTTGCAACGGGCGTTGATAATTGTTCGGATGTGATCCCGGCATGCTCCAACGCAAGTGCAGACCAATCTTTTGAATGAATATCAAACATTCCGGTTGCGGAAGCGATTGAGCAATCAATTTCATAAACCCCAAAAAATTTCCACCAGATAAATTCCTTTATGCCGATAATCTTATGCGCTGTCTTTAATTTTTCAGCTTCGTTTGTTTTGAACCATGCGATCTTACAAAGGGGGGACATCGGATGAATCGGTGTTCCTGTGGCACAGTAAATTTTTTCGCCCACAGCGGATTCCTGCAGTTCTTTTGCCTGTGAAATAGCGCGCCCGTCTGCCCATGTGATCAAGGATGTTAACGGGCTTCCTTCGGCATTGATCAATAATACGCTATGCATTGCGCTGCTGATGCCAATGGAAATAGGGGAGCCTAGTGCTTTTGTAATGTGTTGGATGCAAGCAACGAATGCCTCTGCAATTTTTTCTGGATTCTGTTCGTGATAATGATTTGAAATATGGGTTGGATAACTGACTGAAAAGGATAACAACACAATTCCATTTTCATCAATGGCGATGCCCTTTGTGCTTCCAGTTCCTATATCAATGCCAATGGTGTATGCGCTCATTTTTTTGTAATGGGTGAATATAATAAAAAATGATAGTCCGCAAAGATACCCAACCGCCAGAGACGACTATGTCTACTAATGTAAAAGGATTCTTTTTTAAGCCATTAAGCGTTATGTGCAACTGCGAACGAATTGCAACATGCCAGCTATGCAGCGCACATAAGCTATGTGCTACTTTAAAGCAATAAATCTCAGGCTATAAAAAGATATTCCTTAAATTTTAGCTTGGGTATGTTTACGGATTATCAGATAATAAAAAAATAAAGGGGACACGCTTTCGAATGTCCCCTTTCAGTTTAGGTTAGCGTAAAGGATAACATTTTTTAATGCGCGGCTTCCATTTCTTTCCTGCGTTTTGCATCCAGCGAATATTTGCCAGCACCGAAAATCATAAAAATGAACAAACCCGCCAAAATAATTATGGAAACTTCAAGCTCCATATGGTTTCCAATGGAAAGAAACCCTTTTGGATAATTGACCATAAACACAGCCCCAATGAGGATAGGAAGTTGAAGTGCACTGACAATGCGGGTAAAGAGGCCGAAAACAATTAGCGGTCCACCTAAAATGTGTGCAAAAACCACATAATGGGAAATAACCGCTCCGGCAAAATAAACATTGGCGCCCTGCGCGGTCATTTTTAATTCATCCATGTGGGTAATGAAGTACAATCCTTTATAGGTAAGGAAAATCCCGAGCGCAATTCTAAAAATATCAAGGAAACCGGGGCGGTGTGAGTTGCCCCATTTTTCAACATCGGTGACAAGGCTCATAATTGTAAGATTTGGTTATACAAAGTTTACGAAATTTTCCGGCCAACGTCAAGTTAAAATCAAATGTATTGCGAAGGTGTTTTTCCGGTTATGCGTTTAAAGACCCGGTTGAAGTTGGATACATTTGAAAAGCCTGTTTCAAAGCAAATTTCGGTGATCGATTTATCTTTATTATTGATCAACAATTGCGAAGCCTGGCTTACACGAACCTCATTCAGGAAAGTAGTATAGGTTTTCATCGTCCGTGTCTTGAAATAGCGACAAAATGCTTCCGTTGACAAATTCGCGATTTGCGCCACTTCGTCAATGTAAATTTTCCGGTGTGCATTGTTAAAAGTGAACTGTAAAATAGTGTTCATGCGCTTGCCTTCATTGGTGGAATAGGTATTGGTTTTTGAAAGTACACTCAAAAATCGGCAATCATTTTTTCCTTTTTGGATAATCTGAAGCGCTTGAAAAAACCGGATGAGCTTTTCGACTCCGGTTGATTGCACAATACTTTCCAATTGTGTTGTTAATAAATCCTTTGTTTTTCCTGTAATGCGAATACCCTTCTGTGCATCAATAGATAATTTTTTAATTTGCTGCATTTCCGTCAGTTCCCAGAAGGGCTTCCCAAAATAGGTTTCATTAAAATAAATGGAGACGGACTTCGCCTGATTGGATTTCTTCTTTAAAAAATAGTGTTCATCATTGCGAAAAACATGGGCTTGGTTTCCACCAAGGAAAAAAATGTCACCGGGTTGAAACCGGCCAACATAATCACCAATAATCAAGGTGCCTTCACTTTTTTGAATCCACATGATTTGATGCTCATCGTGCTGGTGTAGCCGATCATAAAAATGGGGCAGACTGTCCTGTTGCAATCGAAAAGCCTCATTCTTGGTTTGTGGTACTTTAAAAGGTACAACTTTCATTGTTTGGACTAATTTGATTGGTTTAAAGGTAGTTGATTCATGAAACAGGTCAAAATAGTATCAGTACTGACTATTTTCAGTAAACATTTTTTTGAACCACCTCCTTACATTTGATAATCAATTGACAATTCACCATTAACCATTCTAAAAATGTTTCAAGGCGTTTACCCTGCACTTACCACCAAGTTTACCGCGGATGATAAACTTGATCTCCCTCTATTTAAGAAAAACCTGGATGCCCAGCTTGCTGCTGGCGTAGAAGGCGTAATCCTTGGCGGAACGTTAGGTGAAGCCTCCGTACTTTCGAATGAGGAAAAATTTGAGTTGGTACGGTTCACCATAGGCGAGATCGACAACAGAATTCCGGTGGTGATGAACATTGCCGAAGGAAGTACCCGGGAAGCAATCAAATTGGCGCACGAAGCAGAAAAACTTGGCACAAAAGGTTTGATGATGTTGCCACCGATGCGTTATAAATCCGACCATCGCGAAACGGTCCGGTATTTTTTGGACGTGGCAAAGGAAAGCTCACTTCCGGTTATGATCTACAATAACCCTGTCGATTATAAAATAGATGTTACGATTTCCATGTTTGAGGAACTGGCTGAACAAAAAAATATTGTAGCGGTTAAAGAATCAACGCGTGATGTAACGAATGTAACACGCATGATCAATCGTTTTGGCGATCGCTTTAAAATACTCTGCGGTGTTGATACATTGGCGATGGAAGAACTGGTAATGGGTGCAGATGGTTGGGTAGCCGGATTGGTTTGTGCCTTTCCTGCTGAGACAGTTGCGATTTATAAATTGGTGAAAGCCGGAAAAATAAAAGAAGCATTGGAAATTTATCGTTGGTTTATGCCGTTGTTGGAATTGGATATCCACCCGAAGTTGGTACAATACATTAAATTGGCAGAACAGGAAACCGGAATTGGTTCCGAGATTGTTCGTGCTCCAAGATTAATGCTGGAAGGTACAGAGCGGGAACAAATTCTTGGGATTATCCGCACAGGAATCAAAACAAGACCAACCTTATAAAGACAGACACCATGTTTCAAGACGCAACCCCGGAACAAATAGACCATGCACTAAAGGAAGCCCATCTTACATTTCAATCCTATAAAAATTTTTCAGGAAAGAAGAAGGCAGCATTTCTGCGCGCTATAGCCGATGAAATGGAAGCGCTTGGGGATACGCTCGTGCACACCGCGATGGATGAATCACATTTGCCGGAAAGCAGGATTCTCGGAGAGCGTAATAGGACAATGGGGCAACTTCGCATGAATGCAGATTTGGTAGAAGAAGGTTCATGGGTGGATGCACGGATCGATACCACAATGCCGGATCGTAAGCCTTTGCCCCGAACGGATCTTCGAAAAATGATGCTGCCGATTGGACCGGTGGTGGTTTTTGGTGCAAGTAATTTTCCGTTGGCCTATTCAACAGCAGGAGGTGATACGGCTTGTGCATTGGCTGCCGGTTGCCCGGTAATTGTGAAAGCACATCCTGATCATGCGAAGACTTCTCAATTGGTTGCGGATTGTATCGCGAAAGCTGCAAAGGACAACGGGATACCTGCCGGTGTTTTTCACCAT
Organism: uncultured Roseivirgaceae bacterium; assembly: GCA_964398945.1. GTDB lineage: Bacteria > Bacteroidota > Bacteroidia > Cytophagales > Cyclobacteriaceae > JBGTGG01. The sequence goes on from CAYNOT010000008.1 coordinate 207,987, forward strand.
TTACATGGAGCAAGCCATGAGGTTGGAACTGCATTGGTGCAACATCCTTTTACAAAAGCAGTAGGTTTTACAGGTTCGTTTGGTGGAGGAAAAGCATTGTTTGATCTGGCAAATAAACGCCCCGAGCCGATTCCTGTGTTTGCAGAAATGAGCAGCATCAATCCGGTGATACTTTTACCGGAATCGTTAAAAAAAGACTATGCGAAAACTGCAACGACTTTAGCAGGTTCCATTGCACTCAGTGCGGGCCAATTCTGTACCAACCCGGGATTGATCATTGCGATAGAAGATGATGGGTTGAAAAATTTCATTTCCGCTTTGGCGAAGGAAATTGAAGCCGTGACACCGGAACACATGCTCAATGATGGAATTGCAAAGAATTATTATAAGAAACTGGAACATACGTTGGCGCAAAAAGGAGTAGCAATAGAAGCACAGGTTGATGGAGTGGCACCGCAAGGTAAACCTGTTGTGGCTTCCGTGCCCGCTGGTGATTTTTTAAAGAACCCTGCGTTGGCCGAAGAAGTGTTTGGGCCTTTTTCATTGATCATAAAGTGTAAAGACATTGATCAATTGCATACGGTTATTTCCAATGTACATGGCCAGTTAACTGCCACCCTTATTGGCGAAGAAACAGCGTTGACAAAGCATCAAAATATCATTAATGTAATTCGCGAAAAAGCAGGACGGATAGTGATCAACGGTGTTCCTACCGGAGTAGAAGTTTGTCCAGCGATGCAACATGGAGGGCCATTCCCTTCCTCAACAGATTCGCGGTTTACGGCAGTAGGTCGCGATTCGATAAAACGATTTGTACGACCGGTTTGTTTCCAGAATTTTCCGGATTCATTGTTGCCGGAAGAATTGAAAGATGGAAATCCACTGGGGATCATGCGCATGGTCAATAATGAACTTACGAAATGATACTGGATACTGGTTTCTAGCATCCAGTATCCAGCATCCAGTATCCAGTATCTTTAAAAAACCCATCCCATGACGAAAACATTTTTTTGCATTGATGCGCACACGTGTGGTAACCCCGTGCGATTGGTAGCGGGTGGTGGTCCTATTTTGGAAGGGAAGAACATGAGCGAAAAGCGGCAACACTTTTTGAAAGATTATGATTGGATTCGCAAAGGGCTGATGTTCGAACCGCGCGGCCATGACATGATGAGTGGAAGCATTTTGTATCCGCCATCCGATCCGCAAAATGATATTGGTGTATTGTTTATTGAAACGAGTGGCTGCCTGCCCATGTGCGGGCATGGTACAATCGGTACTGTGACGATTGCTATCGAACAAGGATTGGTTTTCCCGAAAATTCATGGAAAGTTACGGCTGGAAGTGCCTGCGGGGTTGGTGGAAATCGAGTATCAACAAGAAGGAAAGAAAGTTGTTTCGGTAAAACTTAAAAATATAAAATCCTATTTGGCGCAGGAAAATGTAATTGCCGGGTGCCCTGGTTTAGGTGAGCTCACCATGGATGTTTCGTATGGTGGGAATTTTTATGCGATTGTAGATGTACAAAACAATTTTTCGGGAATTGAAAATTACACAGCCGATCAACTGATTGGTTGGAGCCGTGTTTTGCGCGATAATATCAACAAGAAATACAAGTTTGTCCATCCTGAAAATCCAACCATCAATGGATGCAGCCATATTTTATGGACAGGAAAAACAATTGATCCAACATCCACTGCACGCAATGCGGTTTTCTATGGCGATAAGGCAATTGACCGCTCGCCCTGTGGAACAGGAACCTCAGCGCGCTTGGCACAGTGGTTTGCGAAAGGAAAATTAAAAGTAGGGGAGCCGTTTATTCACGAAAGTATTATCGGTTCGAAATTTATCGGCAGAGTAGAAGAAGCGACTTTGCTTGATGGAAAACCTGCTATCATTCCAAGCATCGAAGGGTGGGCACGCATTACCGGATACAATACGATTATCATTGATGATGAAGATCCGTATGCGCATGGGTTTCAGGTGATATGAGCTGGATGCTGGATACTGGATGCTGGATACTGGTTGCTAGATACTAGAATCTCTGGTTGCTGGATTTTTATTGGAATAATATAATTATACAATGAGTTATAAGAAACTACAAATTTGGGAAAAGGCAAGGGAACTTTCCATCCTGATTCATGATATGTCTTTAAAGTTGCCGAGGATGGAGCAATTTGAAGAAGCTCAACAAATTAGACGGTCAATAAAGTCGGTACGATCAAACATTGTGGAGGGATATGGTCGAAGGTTTTATAAACAAGAGTTTATCAGGTTTATAATCATAGCGTTGGCTTCCAACGATGAAACGATTGATCATCTGGAAACCTTATTTGAAACGAAGTCATTAACTGATGAGAATCAATTTAGCGATTTGAGAAGCCGCCTGGTATCACTTGGAAAAATGCTGAACAACTTCCTTGCAACATTGCATCGTGATCACAATAAAAATTTCTCTGCTCAAGAACCTGATGTTGAATATGTTAACGCATATTCAAACCAGCATCCAGTATCCAGCAACGAGAATCCAGCATCTAGCAACCAGTAACCAGAATCTAGCAACCAGCATTATGAAAATTGGGGTTATCGGTGGCGGCATCATTGGACTTACTACTGCTTACTATTTGAAAAAAGCGGGACATCACATTACCGTTCTTGACAAAGGAAACATGCAGGGGGGTTGCTCGTATGGGAATGCGGGGATGATTGTGCCCAGTCATATTATTCCGTTGGCGGCTCCGGGCATGATTGCCAAAGGATTGCGCTGGATGTTTAATGCTTCCAGTCCGTTTTATGTGAAACCGCGGTTGGATGTTGATCTGGCAAAATGGGGGTATCATTTTTATGGAAATGCCAATGCAACGCATGTAAAAAAATCCATTCCTGCTTTGCGCGATTTGAGTTTATTGAGTCGGGCAGCCTATGCAGAACTTGCGACCGGACTTCCGTTTGATTTTGATTATCATGAGCGTGGCTTGTTGATGCTGTATCAAAAAGCAGAAACAGAGAAGGAAGAAATTGAAACCGCTGCAATCGCCAATGAAAATGGAGTCAAAGCGGAAGTATTGACCCCTGCACAGGTTCAGGCAATGGAGCCGGACGTAAAAATTTCGGTAAGGGGAGGGGTTTTTTTTCCGGGTGATGCGCACATTACTCCGCAGGCTTTTATGAAGGGGTTACACAATCATTTAAAAAATGGTGGGGTTGTTTTTAAAGAGCAGTGTACGGTTGAAAATTTTCAAATTGAAAATGGAAATATTAAAAGAGTAAATACCAGTTCGGGGGACTATGATTTTGATGAAGTGGTATTGACGGCTGGCACCTGGTCGGGTGTGCTGGCGAAACAATTAAAAATAAACCTTCCGATGCAAGCCGGTAAAGGATACAGCTTTACATTGCCCGAAGTTTCCAAGAACATCCGAATCCCTTCTATTTTCCTTGAGCCCCGGGTGGCTGTTACACCTATGGGTAGTTCACTTCGGTTTGGTGGAACAATGGAAATCTGTGGAAACGATCCTGCCATTAATATGAACCGTGTGAAAGGTATTGTTGATGCGATTAAAGATTTTTATCCGGAGATGGATGTGGCCATGCCGAAGAAGGAGGAAGTATGGTATGGCTTTCGTCCGTGCTCACCGGATGGGCTGCCGTATATCGGAAGGTCAAAACAAATCAAGAATTTAATTTTTAATACCGGCCATGCCATGATGGGTGTGAGTTTGGCACCCGGGTCAGCAAAAATAGTTTCTCGAATTATTGAGGCAGAGGCTGAAGTTGATCCGATGTTTGATCCTGAGCGGTTTAATTAATCAGTTTCAGGCTATGAAGATTTACCAAAGACTCTTCGCTTACGCTCTGAGTGACGCGCACTTCGTCATTCAGCGGGAAGGACCGATGAATCTTTCAGAACCACTTCGTGTCCCTTT
>CAYNOT010000009.1:0-204734 GCA_964398945.1 uncultured Roseivirgaceae bacterium
GAAATGATTTTTACATTTGACAAAAATACTGTCCGGCAGAACTAGACCACCTCAAGCAGCGTTTGACCAGCATTCTATTGGCTCACCTTGGATTGTTTCCAGACCCTGCTACTTATAAGAGCACATTAGAGAGATTTGCCAGCGAAGACGATGAACCAGGAGACGAAGAGGAAGAACAGCTTGATAACATTTTTGAATGGACATTTGAAGCCTTAACTGTAAAGGGAAAAGATAAACAGGCTATACATGATGCACTTGTAGAAGGGAATTACAAAATGATGAGTCTTGGCATTGACGATGATTTTCTTAAATCCAACTTTTTAGGGTTTTCATATTTGGTGCCAAATATTTCCGATCCAAAGCAACAACAAAAGTACTACTCGTCCGTCTTTCGAAACATTAACATTCAGGGCCAGCGATTGCTATTCCAAGAAAGTCGGGAGTCCTTGTATTTCTTGGATAATACGTTGTCACAATTTTTTAGCCCGGATTTCGCTAACAACATTTCGATTAAGATTCTTAGCCAAACAACAAAGCTAGATTTCGTGAGATACCTCTCTTTACTATCACAGTACAAAGAGGATGGCAATACAGGCAGAATTGCAAGAGGTTATAAACAACGCATGGAGACCTATTATGAAGAATATATTTACTCTGTAGCAGGAGAAAATAATTCATCCTTGTTTATAGACTTCCTGAGCATTTTTCCTGACAAGAATTTTAATCCACGCTTTCAGCGCTTATCACAAGCGATGTCTGCGCTAGAACTTCCAACGCAGTTTACCTCGATTATTGAAATAGATATGTATTTTTTCGGACTAATTAATTCAATTGTTTTTGATGATAAAACAATAAATGATTCTGATAAAGATGGGTTGAAACAGGAACTGAGTGCTAAGATCGAAGAATTCAGAGCAGATGGTCCTCATGCGAAATCACCAGCCGCGCTGAAGTACTTAAAGTCTCGTATTGATTCGTCTGTTGAAATATATCAAAAGCACATAAATGAATAATCACACAGAATTCATCTTATCACCAATTGCGGATATCTTGAGTGACGTATTAAATTCCAGCGCAGGAATTGGAGATGGTATTGAAACATTTCCACTCTGCGATTATGTAATGCAATCTGTATTTCTGAAAATGACTGGCTTCCAAGAGCAAAAGATGAAAAGTGTTTGCTGGGGTTTGGCATCCAATGACTACGAGTACCGCTACGAGTTTACCAAAACTCCATTAGGCGAATGTTCTAATTATAAAGACAAGCAGATTATATATAAAGATTTGATTAAGCAGATAAAAAAACGCAGCCCTATCTTTAATGTTCAAACCGACCTAGATAAAACAAAAATATTGGCCGATACCGCCTTACAGATTAAAGACAAGTTTGGAGGTACAAATCTATCAATCTGGGCACAAAAGAGTTTTAATGAGTATGAAAACATTTGGAGTCAAGTTCAACTCATGCATTTTGCCAACGATGAAGGTAATTTATTTACTTCACCTACTACAGGTATCTCATTGAAAAAGATCTATGAGGATCATTTATACAGACACAGAAATAGAATTGCACACAATACTCAATCTTATCAACAAAATTTGCCAACTCTAAAAACGTTAATCAACGATGATTATAGGTATGAAAATTATTTTATTCATTTCTCGCTCTTAGTATTGATTGACAGTATTTTTATTGAACTTTTTAAAAAATATCTTCTAGTTCATGAAGAATATGCCGAGTAGACAATGAAGTCTAGGACGAAAGGACTTACCATTTTATTGTAAGCTGTTTTCAGATAACAATAGCAATGCCTTCGGCCCGGGCTATTCGCTACAAGTCCAGCCTCGCTACTGCTAACCCACTTCGTGCTTTCCGCTTCTATCCCTATTACTTTTCCCAGCGCAGCAGCAACACACATTGTGCAGGCCACACATGCCAACGCGAAAACCAAAGCCTACCCAAAGAGTGTCGCTGCCCCAGTCCGTTGATGAATGTTGAAGATTGAGTTAGTGAAAGCCCGCGCTAAAAACTTTCTATGAAGATTTCGGTAAGCCCGGATTCCTAAGCTATGTTAACATAACGCTCGCCATTATATAACTTTATCTCCAATTTGTTAATTAAGTCAAAGTACACTAAAGAATTATTAGCCCCTATTGTTAAAAGCGCTACCTACTAATTACTCACAGGTCGTTAGAACATTTCGGAGAACAAAAGGAAAGGTTCATGGTAGTACATTGGCACATGTGAAAGCTGTAATACAGAAACATAATCTAGATACTTCACATTTTAATGGATCTAGTTGGACAGCGGGTTTAATTAATCCAACGAGAGTTGCTTATACAAAAGCAATACCGGAGTTTGGAATAATCAACCTTTAACATTACAATTATATAGATCATGCGGATGGTGATAATATAGTAATAATGAGGATGATAATTTAAAAATACGATGTCCAAACTGCCACACACAAACAAGTACCTACAACGGTAAGAATAACCGAAAATCTCAAACTTAGTTGCCTAAGACCAATAAACTTAACTCTCAGCAATTTATATAGGGACAACCTGCTAAGTTGTACGTACCGCTATGCGGTATCCGGATCACGGACCGGTGCCCTCTACCATAGAATCGTTTAGTATTTTATTATCTTTCTGATAGGAAATTTTGTAAAATTGTGAATTGTTTTATTAATGCTGTATTAATTTATTTAAAGTATGCGTTTAAAGCTTTTTGGTTTGGTACTAATATCCTTAACTGGCATCTTCTCGGCCTGTGATAGACTGCCTTGTGAAAATAAAAACATGCTCTTTAACCAAGCTTCACCAGATTCAAAAGAATACAAGGACGAATTAATAAAGGAAATCGAAAGCATAGGAACAAAAAATATTACTTTCTGGTATGAGGGCAGTGTAGTACGTGGTGGAAATGATTTTATTAAAGTTCGAGTGAAAGGAAAAGAATTATGTGCTATTGGCGATTTTGAAGTCAGAGATTGGGGTAAGCTAAATGGGGCTAAAAATAATGACTCATATATTGGAGCTGAGTTAAGAGGGTTTAATTTTTTTGTAGAAAGAAGTGAATCAGGTGCTACCTTTTTAATATTCGATGATTTGGAAAAAATCATCGATTAACATATTTCGTTCTAAAAAAAATAAACCCCATTTTCTCCAAAATTATGGATCGAACGGGGTTTTGATAATTTGCTGTCGCCACAAGAAACTAAATTATCTTTCGCGAATGTACCTGTTTTGCCAGAGCGCGGGACGACAGGCTCCACCCAAGCTAATTAATCCCGATGCTTCATCGGGATAGGCGCCACGCAAGAACATTATATAACTCTTTCCTTCCTTCGCGCTTTCTGCCTGAGTAATTGCTATCAACGATTACCACATGAATGTTGGACTCCGGCAGTTTTGATTATCCAATAAAACTAACTAACCTTCATTTTACTCCGTATCCCGGATTGATTCAGCAGGTATCAAATTCCTCCTTTCACCAATCTGCTGACGCCACATCGCGTAGTATAAACCTTTTTGTAACAACAATTCTTGATGTGAACCGGTCTCAACAATCTTTCCCTTCTCCAGCACGTAGATTACATCGGCATGCAATATGGTCGATAAACGATGGGCAATCAATATGGTGATCTGCTCACTTTTGCCGGAAAACTGCCTGATCGTATTGGTGACTATTTCTTCGGTTAACGAATCGAGAGCCGAAGTTGCCTCATCAAAAATTAACAACCGTGGTGTGCGTAACAAAGCCCGGGCAATAGAAATACGCTGCTTTTCACCCCCTGACAATTTCATGCCCCCTTCTCCCAGCATGGTTTCTATTCCTTTTGGGGAACCGTCCAGCAATTTTTTACAGGATGCCTTGTGCAGGGCATCGATGATCTCGGCATCCGAAGCATCGGATTTTACTAATAGTAAATTTTCTTTTATAGTACCGGCAAACAACTGTGTGTCCTGGGTTACAAAACCAATTTGCCTGCGCAAATCATTATACTTGATCTGGGAGAAAGGATGTTCATTGAAATCAATACTTCCCTGTATCGGTTTATACAACCCAACCAATAATTTAACCAGCGTGGATTTACCGGATCCGGAAGGCCCTACAAAGGCTATGGTTTCCCCGGCTTGTACCTTGAAGGAGATGTCGTCAATGGCATTGGTGAATGCTGTCTTATGGCGAAACACAACATCCCGAAAGTTGATCGTCTGCAAATCGCCCATGGCGATATGATTGTCAGGTGTTTTTTCAATGGGCTTATTCATCAATTGGTCAAAGTTGCTGATGGAGGCTTGCACCTCTCTGTAGCTGAGGATGATGTTTCCCAAATCCTGTAAGGGACCGAATATTGAGGTGGAGATAAACTGCATGGCAATGAGTTCCCCGGTAGTTAAAATCTCGCTAAAGATTAACCAGAGCAATATGAATAAGATGGACTGCTTCAGTATGCTCAGCAAGGTTCCCTGTAAGAATGTCAGCGTACGCACTTTTCTGACTTTCTCCATTTCCAGTTCAAATATTTTAAGCGTCTGTTCCTTCAATCTCCGTATCTCAGGAAATGTCAACCCTAAACTTTTGACCAGCTCAATATTCCGTAATGATTCCGTAATAACGCCCGACATCCTGTTGGTTTCGCGATTGATGGAGCGTTGTATCGTTTTGATTTTTTTACTCAGCAGCCCGGTCAATGATCCTAACACCAGGATCCCGATTATAAAAACCGGGATGAGCATCCAGTTTTTTGTAACGGAATACCAGATCAGAAAACCTAACCCTACCAGTGATGAAAAGATAATATTGATGAAGGCATTGATGAATTGTTGGGTATCGGACCGGACTTTACTTAAAACCGCTAGCGTTTCGCCACTGCGTTGTTCTTCGAACTCATGAAAAGACAAACGAAGCGTTTGCTTTAATCCGTCATTAAATATTTGCATTCCAAACTTCTGAACCGTCAGCCGTGTAAAATACTCCTGGAAAGATTTGGCAATACGGGCCAGTAAAGCAATGGCGATAGCTACTCCCAGCCACCAAAGCACTCCCTGCATCAGTTCATCCGTAGAGAGGTTGTTCGGGTTGGTGGCATATTCGTCAATGATTTTTCCAAAGATCAGCGGATCAACCAGGCTTAGTAGCTGGCTGATTCCTGCCAGCGTGAGCGAAACAACAATTAACCATTGTTCTGGCTTTAAATATTTCCAGAGAATCTCCATATTGTTTCGGTCTGAAAAAAGTCAATGTAATGATTTAAACTTTACGAAGTAGCAATTCTGAAGTTGTTAGCGGAACAAACGTATAAGTAGTTTTGTCAATGCAAACCTGACGGCATAGAACATCGTATTCACCTGCCGGAGAGGCAGGCTCCCCTCCTCTTTTCTGATTTGCTATTTTGAAATTGGCTCCGTAGTGGTTGACATAAGCTGATCGAATTTTGACAATGGACGGAGTTTTGACCAGGCGTTTGTTCATGCCTGAAATTATTTAGCGTGTCTTATTCGGATAAATCTTTTTTGAATAACCGTAAAAGAATTGAGTAATTGTTCTTTGTATTTAAGTATTAAAGGACAAACTATGCCAGCCCTTTCCTGAGTGGTTAATCCTTCCATCCTTAACAAGATAACACCGGAGTGAATTTTATTTAAGCGATAAACTAATTCCCCGAAATCCTTGTCTTTTGTAATCAGAATCCTATTCTCGTCAGCAGCAATTTGAAGAAGCACATCCCATCTACAATACTCCTGTCAACACCTTCATCAGCCAAAAATTTCATACGGTAACAGGATATGACTTTTCTCCTTTCAATGCTTCCACAGCAAAAGCCAAAGCAGCGGAAACAGCTTCTTTAGTCAGTCGTGGATATGATTTTAAAAGATTGTCAACCGATTCTCCGGCAGAAAGAGACTCCAGTATTAACTCAACGGTGATACGGGTGCCTTTAATGACAGGCTTACCCATCATAATGTGCGGATTTATTTCAATGTAAGAGGAAGCATTCATAACAATTCTATTTGCAGTTTTACAAAGATACCACGAATTTATTAGCTATACAGAGTTTAGACCAGGTCTTTACTCATGCTTAAAAATACTTAACCATAACACAAAGTTACGGGCTTGCGGAAAAGAAAGCAGCAAGGGTTCGCGGAGTTTATCCCGCACTCTTGCGGGGCCTGCTCGTAAAAAAATCTCCTCCCTCCCCTCCTGCTAACCCACATGCCTTGGGTAGTATTTTTTTACGGCAGCCCTTGCACCTTTCTATCCGATCCCGTGTGGTCGTGTCATGTTTAAATATATTATAAAAGTCAATATCGGTGGGTGCCTGCCCCGAGCTTCTCGGGGGTGGGCTATCGGTGGGCGTTTCCGCCAGTTGGCGGATTAAGCCATTTCTGTTTGCATGGTTTCCCTCTGGCATCAAAGAGGTTTTCCTCAGGGTCTTGTGGCTTGAGGTTGCAGTTTCAGAGCTCCCTTTTTAGGGGGCTCTTTTTTAGTATTGGGAACAACACTTCAAAATTATTTCTATTTTTGAAAAAATCGTCCAAACAAAATGGTCAAATGAAAGCAGAGAGTTTTGGAGAGTACATCCGGAAGGTTCTTTTTGAAGAAGAGCATGAAGGAAAAGAACGTGGCCGATTACTGTAAGTATATAGTAAAATCAATATCAGATTACTTTCAGCCGCAGTTAGGTACAAGTTTTTCCATTCGCCAATTAGAAATGAACAGGCAGTTTTACCGCCTGTTTCCAAATACGAACGCACTGCGTTCGCAATTCAGTTGGACACACTACCGAACACTCATACGCATTGACAATCAAGACAAAAGAGAGTTTTACATAGCCGAAGCCGACAGTTCCACTGGCGGCAGGTGAAAGTCCGGTAAAGTTGTTGCACCGTGCTGATCGCCAAACGATTTACGATTCATTATAATCGCCTACCATTCTGGTGAAAGCCTCTAACGTATCTAGTTGGAAGCTGGACTCAAAGACAGGTCCTTTCATAAAAAGATCCCTAAAACCATATTTGTTTTTAGCGTAATCAGTTAAGACGGTTTTATTATCGCCTACAAGGGACTTTATATTGATGGTAGACATATTCTTCGCCTCCTCTCCTTCTTTCTGGGAAAGAATCTCAAAGTTGTTTTCCTGCCATTTGACATAATCAGCATCATTAACTTTCGTACGGTCAGGTAAGTAAGGCGTAACGATACCCTGGGTGTGGTGATACTTTTTAAAAACGGTAATCTTTCCTTCCGTAACAACTTCTAACATCAGTTTACTAGGAATCTGGTCTTGTTTTCTTTTCGCAAAGAGATTGGCATATTTTGCCTTTTTGAATTTTTTACCATTTTCAAGTGTAAAACTTTGCAAGTCTTTGGCATCATACACAACAACGGCTTTATCTACATTTTCCCCTGCACTGAAAGCTGTATAGGTTTTCTCGTCAATCAGGTTAACCCTTTTTTGAAATTCCTGAGGGTTCATCATATCAATGAATATATATCCATTAATCTCATCCCCATTTTCAAGTATTACTGTACCTTTTTCATATTTCCCTACCGAACTGGGAGTCCGTAATTGCGCGATGGCATTGTTAAATGTGAAGCTTAAAAGGACTAGTAGCACGGCTGCTATAGTTGAATGGGTTATTGATTTTGTCATGGTTTTCATTTCCCTGAATTTGTTACGTATAGTTAAAGAGCATCTTGCAATCGCTGATTGTTGCAATTGAATCTGGTTGTAATTTAAGGTTAATATACTTAAATACACAAACACTGTACCAACGCCCAACTTGTTTTGTCAGTTACATAATCCTTAGGTTAGCGGCTATGGCTTGTCAGCAGGACAAGCTATGCCTAAGCCATTTAATCCCGATGAAACATCGGGACAAGAACATTGTATAACTTTTTCCCAGTGCGCTGCCGGATTGCCTCAACTCGCTCTAAATTGAAAAGAAAAAACTGTTTACTTAGGAAGCCCCCGGTTTGCTACAATGCTTTTGAAGAATTCAATGTTGTCGTCAATAAGCTTCCGTTGGTTGCGCACATATTCTTTTTTAATGTTTCCATTGAGATGAATGGTGATATGCTGTGGCGCCCATTTGGGTAGCTTGCGGTCGTAATAATCGGGGTTGGGCATGATGGGTATGCGCATCTGCAAGTTCTCAGGGTCGTCCAGGGTGGTGAATACATAACGGTACACATCATTTACAACACTAAGACCTACAATGGCCATTTCATTGAGCCAGGCGGCATCTTTTTTCAAATCGTTTTGATAGCTTTCCAGCGGTTTCCGGTGCATTGCCATGTTTGTTTTGATGCCCTCCATCATTTGTTCTTTATATGCCGGGTTTGCCTCCATAGCTGCTTTCATTTCGGGGCTTGATAGTTTTTTCTCTTGTTCTTTTAGCTGCGCCTCGATGATGGCCACTTGTTTTTCCAAAAATTCTTTGCGGGTTACATAGCGAAACGGCAATTTACCATTATGAACAAACCATAAGTTATAGCCGTTCTCATCGCCATAGACGTGGTAGCCTTTGGATACATCGGGCAATTTCCCATCGGGGCAATGAAAAGAGCTTAACGCTTGAAACCAACCAACATTTGCAAAAACGGTGCTTACTTCGCCATATTCATTGTAAACGGGAATATCTACCGTGCTTTCATTATTGAAATACACATGCGTACCATCACCTTCTCCACTGGTGGTCTTTTTGCCGTGCAGGCAAAAGAAATTAAAATTCAGCATGGTGTAACTGTAGGGGTTTCCATAGCGCGGGTAGTAGCCCATATCGTTGTCGAAGAAATAGTTGTGCCGTGCATCCACGCCTATGGGTGTGTATTGCTCCTGAAACCGTTGCCCAATGGCATCTAATATTTTCTTTGCTGCGGCAATATCTGCCGTAACGGGCTTGTTGACGGTGCCGTCCGGTCTGGGGGTCAACCATACGCCCTTTATCTTTTTCAGGGCTTCGGGGTCGCAGCCCGGCTCCTGCGCAATAGCGTTTACAACAACTATCAGCAGCATTAAGAATAGTAGATTTTTCATGGTGATCTGGGTTTAATATATTGGTCAATCTTTATTTAAAAACCGGGCGCAAACGATAAGGAACTGTCATGGAATGTTTTTGAAGATTCCACCGAATAGGGGCCGACACCGGCAGATACGGTTCCTTCCACTTTTACACCTACCCGTTCTATTGTGCCGCCTCGTATTTTTCCTGAAATATAAGCGCCTGCTTTTAGCTCTGCACCTGCACCTCCTGCTCTTACACCGGCCTTAGGTCCGCCAAATATGGTATAGCCGCCTTTTTTGTCAAGCCCAAGTTCAACGGAAATTTTTCCCATCGTTCCTTCAAATGAAACACCCTCGCAATCTAGCCCTATGCTGGTGCCAAAACTTTTATCGGGGGTTTCAAAGCTGAATTTTTGCTTTATGCCCCCGTCATCGCATTTCTTGGGTTTAACAGGTTCCAATGTTTCGCTTACATCTTCTTTGCCTTCGCCCATCATGCCGATACCGGCCAATGCACCAGCCATGCCTGTTAATTGAAAGTAGCAGCCCGACTGTTCCTGTTGGATACGAAGCTCAATATCCCGGTGCCAGGCCTCATCGCCCACTTCGGCCGCAAGCATGGTAGCCACCCAGCTCCATTCTTCGTAGTAATCCCGGATAGCCCTGTCCACGGTCTCGATGTCGGCCTTCATCATGCCCATGCAGCGCATCTTCAGTTCCCTTTCGGCCTTCCTCCGTGCGGGCTCGTTCTGTATTTTGGCAAGGTCAAGCATTCCTTGGTACATCGTTTTAAGCATCCTTTCACTGGTTTCACCCATTGCTTTCTTTGCTTCCTCTACTTTATCCCTTAGCTCCCGTACTTTAGCATCACGCCAGTCGAGGGAGGAAACAAATTCACGGATAATGTAGCCCCAGGTTTCCTGTGTGGAATAATCGCTGACATAGTATTCCAGCTTCTCTTCGTTTTCGGCACGCAACCGGGCCTCTTCCTGGAGGTCTGACATAAATCTTTCTGTGTTCTCAAGAAAAAACGATTGGGCCCGTGCAGTGGCTTCTTCGGGGTTTTGGGGATATTTTATGCTGGGCAGCTTGCCCCGTATGCCTTTGGACGGGTCAAGAATGCTGCGCGGATCTATGGAATAGGTTTGCTCTCCGGGCTCCGGCTCTTCACCGGGATACACGAAACAGTATTTGGCTTGGGGCGAGCGGGACCGGGAAACCATAAAGCGGGGCTTACCGTCTTTGCCTTCTTTTTCGTCTAAGAGGGCAAGCAGCTTTTTGGCTTCAGACAACAACGGCTGGCGTGCTGCAATGCTTTCTAATTTTGTTCGCACGGTGCCGGTATTGCCGGTAAGCATCAGGTTGTAGCTGCGTGTGAAATCCAGCATGTCTTCGGCACTGATGCCCATCGGGGGCGAGGGTTTTACATTTCGTTTTGCTATTTCATCCAACAGCGCAAGCGATTCATTGGCCAATCCCAACATGGCCATGGCACCTGCAAGGTTGCTGAGAACATCGGGGTTATTGGGGTCTGCTTCGTAAGCCGTTACCAAAAAGCAAAATGCAGCCTCCGGGCTTCCGGCCATGCCTTGCAGCCCTGCTAAATGCAGCCAGTAATCGGCAGCTTTGGTTCCTTGCGGGGCTTTGGCTTTTAGTTTTCCAAATTCAGCAGCAGGAATTTTTCCGCTGCACAATGTCTTTGCTTTGGTAATGGCCTGTGCAAAACCAACCGGCTTAGGCGCTACCCTGCCAATGAAACCGGCATTTTCAATCAGAAAAGATGAGTACTCATTAACAGCGTCAATAATTCGAAAATCATCATTGGTGCGCACACGATAAGAAATGTCGGTTCCGGGATTGATGAAGGTATCTGGTAATGGCGAAGCGGATACTTTGGAAAATATTTTGTCTTTTTCTGCTTCGCTTATGGCGCTTTCTTCTTTTGCCCCTTTTTTATCACCGGCTGTGCCGGAGAGTTGTTGCTCCAAGAGTTTAATCATGGCAGGCAGCCCCATTGCCTCCATCGCTTTCCGTTCTTCGGGATCTGCGTTTTCCATTTGTTCCCTTAGCTCTTTCAGTTCTGTTTCCAACTCTTTGCGTTCGGACGGGGTGAGGACTTGTGCAGAAACAGTAAATGCAAAAAAGCAAGCAATCAGAAATACCATCTTTTTCATACCTCAATATTTTTATGGTGCATAAATTGTTTGCCCAATTGCCGTTAATAACCTAAACAGTCTACTTTATAAAATTGGATTATTTCGATAAACAAATTTCAAGAACCCCGGCAATCTTCCTATCATTAAAAAAGATGATTTTTCAGGATAAATTATTGTTTTGAAAAAGCTATACAGTACTAATCTTCAGAAAATTTTAATCTTTTATACAACGGCAGGAGAACCCGTGCCCCTTATTGCCTCCCCTGTAGGTATTGCCGTTTTCGTAGCTTATGTGAGTTCCCCACGCATATTCTGGGCCGCTCGCAGGGTTCTGCGTAGAACTCCACCAGAAGCCGTAGTAACCGTAGTAACCACCAGAAACCGTAGTAGCGATGTACTCGAAATATCCGATGAAGTGACGGTAGCCTCCGGGCAGCCCTGTGAAACCACTCACATTCGTAGCCCCTGTATTCGGAGAATACCACAACCCCGTACCATCTGTATGGTTTCCGGTGGATTTCATCTTGCCTCCTGCATTGTTAGCATTACCCCCTAAGTAATTTGCCAGTTGTGTCCACTGCCCATCTGAAGGGATGCTCCATCCCGGTGGACACAACTTGTTGGTACCCACTGCATACCAGTTGTACAACTTGCCAAATACTGCATCGTATTCAGATGAAGGGACGCTGTATGCTCCGGTAGTGAGCTCTACGCTAAACTCGTACCATTCGGTGTTGCTCATCGCATTCGGAATGTTTGTCCCGTCATTGTATCTGGTTGTTCTCAGGTTTTCTGCCATCCATACCTGGTTTCCTATTTTGATTGTCGCATACTCATTACCGTCTATGTCCGTCACGCTGCCGATGGCGCTTTCTGTTTCAAAACTAACGGGATCACCGTAAGCAGTACCTTCACTATTGGTAGCATAAGCGCGTACATAGTATGTAGTGCCTGCCTCCAATGTTATGAGCTCTGCGACAAATTCGCCCGTACCGACTCCGTTGGTGGTTTTGCTGTCGGCAAGAGTAGGGTTTGGGGCAGCGCTCCATACCACGCCTCGCGCAGTGACCGCAGCACCGCCATCACTCGTTACATTACCGCCTGCTTTTGCACTGTTCTCCGTTATTTCACTAACAGCGGACGTGGCTACGACAGGCAATTCTTTCTGAGGCTCCGGCTTTTCATTTTCGCTGCAACCATTCAAAAAAAATGACGCCAACAAAATCAGCGCAATACATGCTGGGATTCTTCCGAAAGGTATTTTTGTGATGGTTTTCATAATTTCTGGATTGTATGACTTTATTGTTTAAACAGTTCTGTCCTGAATTCTCCCGAAATACTTACAGAGGGAATCTCCTCCGGGCATTGACCCAAAACATCCGGACAGTTTAGGGACAGGTACAGGTTTCCGCTAAAGTTTCCTCCCACCTTACCATTATCAAACTCCGTGATGTTAAAAACCAGGTCTGCAATATGTGCTTCATCAATGAAGCATATACCGGTTTCCGGGTCTTGCTCTACGGTATGGTAGCTGTTGTAAAAAATCTCACAAAGACTTTGATTATTGCTGTTTATATAAGTCACTACGTCCTCATAACTGCCTAACTGGTATGTGCCGATGCCGTTCATTTTAAATTGGGCTGTAAAATTGCCTTTGGTGAATCCCCCGGTTCCGTTGGTTTGCGCGGCAAAGTGAAGGGTGCTGAATGCATTCATGTAAACCGCAGTTCCAATGTCCTTTTCGCCTTGCGGGGCATTGTGCACATAATAATGTTCTTCCCCGTCAACCATCATTTTCAGGTAATACTCACTCAACACGGTGATGTTGGACAGCAGGGAATACGCATGCCATTTACCGGTATTGTCTTTGGCTTCAAGGTTTACGGAGGCGGTAACGGTAGCAGGATTGGGCGTCCGGCCCGGTGCGGTGTAGGTCGCTTTCTTACCACTCACCGCCAGCTTGCCGTTGCTGTTGTTAACAGGCGCCTTGGTGCCATTAAGCGCCCAGTACTTTACCCTGAAACCGGTAAACTGTTCTGTACTGAGCAGCAATTGCTGGCCTTCGTTCAGCCCTACGAGGTCGTTTTCAATATGCGCCAGTGGCACCAGGTAGTCATCGTCATGGTCGGGGTCATACTTGAAACCGGTAATGCTGAGGGGCACATCTTCGTTCACCTGCACGGTGGCAGCAGGTGGTACCAGTGTGAGGTCTACAAATCGCCCCATGCCCCAGTCGCTGAAGTGGGTGGTGGTAACCATAACGGTTTTGGTGGTCTTGTTCACAACACTCTTGCGGCCGCCCGACCAGGTGCCGTTGGTATTTTGCGTAACCACCCACAGAAAATCGGGCTCTGCCGTTTCCAGTATAGCCTCGTCATAGCCAAACGTCAGCGTTACAGGTTGCATGAAGGTGGTGCTTTCCGGTGTTAACCGGTAGTTGTTGCCCAGGCCGAGTGGGGCGTTGTTCGAAATAGCTTGTATGCCAATATTGGTGTTGGCGCTCAGGGCCCCTGCGGGGATGTTGAGCCTGAGCCTGCCATCAGCCGAGATTACTTCACCACCGGCAGTACCCACTACCTGTGAGGCTACTTCGCCAACCGGTATTCCCACATCGGTAGCAACGGGATGGATATGCGAAAAATCAACGACCGGATTCGGGTCGTTCTCCTGACAACCCACCAAGGCTGTTAGCAGGAGGAGGGTTATGAATGGTGTTACAAATTTCATTTTGATCACGTTATTGATAAGTTTTGTTCAACATACGGCTCAGTTAAGCCGTAAACCAGCGTCTGCATATCGCTGTGGACGCCATGCAAAGTTTACCGAAAGAAGCTTGATGGGGTATCGTTAAAAAAGATGGTTTTTCAGGATAAGTAATCATTAAAAAAGATGAGGTGCGGAGAGTTGATTATATGTTCTTTTGTACCTTGAACTGAATCATACTTAAGAATTATATGCGTAAGCTGGCGATCATAGTGTTGCTATATGCCGGAAATACTTTTGCCCAGGAACAGGAGGCTGATAGCCTGCAAGGGCTGTTGCTACGGGCGAAAAAGGATACCAATGCTGTTTTCTTATACTATACCTATGGCAATACCATTGAAGATGAGCAACCGGATTCTGCCGTTTACTACTATAAAAAAGCGAGACAACTTTCGGAAGACCTGGACTATAAAAAAGGAATAGCAGCCTTTGCCAGCAACTATATTGTTGTGCTGAACAGGCGTGGGCAGTTTCGGGAGGCACTGGCCGTAACTGAAGAAGCGCTGGAATTGTATAAGGAAATTGGCGATAAGAAAAACCTGTCAACTGCTTATAACAATGTAGGTCACCAATGGCATTACCTTTCCGATTTTGAGCAAGCAGCGGAATATTATCTTATGGCCAAAAAGTATGCTGAAGAAGCTGGCGATAAGTCCACATTAAGAAGGCTCAATAACAATCTTGCTTCCGTTTTTATCAGCCTTGAAGATTATGAAAAAGGAAAGCAGTATGCGGAATATGCGTTGCAGATAGCCAAAGAAATAGGCAGCGATTTTGCCATCGCCTCCTCGCAGTTTAACCTGGCGGCAGCTTATATGCAACTGAAGCAACCTGAAAAAGCATTTGAATTATATGAAGATATTGAACGTATAGGGAATAAAATAAACGATTATACATTCCTGCTGGATGCTTTATTGGGTAAAGGCGATGCTTACGCTGCCATGAATAATGTGCCGCAGGCAAAATTGTATTTTGAAAAAACCATTGCGTTTTCAAAAGAAAAAGAAGCCCCGGAGTATGAAATGTATGCCTATATGGGCCTGGCCGACTTGCTCTTAAAAATAAAAGATCCTGCTGCCGGAAATTATATTCAGCAAGGCATTGCCATTGCACAGAAACAGGAGTCGAGGCTTGAATTGAAAGACCTGTATTTAAAAGCCTCCCTGTTCAATGAATCATCGGGCAATCTGCAGAAAGCGCTGGACTACAGGAAAGAATTTGAATTGTTAAGTGATTCTATTATAGGAGAAAAAAGCAAAACAACAGTAGCTAACCTGGAGGCAAAATATGAGTTTGAAAAAAAGGAAGCCCAGATACAACTGCAACGGGCACAGCTTAAACAAAAAAACACACTCAATTACATTCTGATTGGAGGAACTGTTGCTTTGCTGGTTATTTCTTTGCTCAGCTATCGCAACTATAAACACCGCCAAGGATTACAACAGGCAAGAATAGATGAATTGGAAATTGAAAAACAACTCACTACCACCGAAGCCGTACTGAAAGGCGAAGAGCAGGAACGAACCCGCTTAGCCAAAGACCTGCACGATGGTTTAGGTGGTATGCTTAGCGGCATTAAATACTCATTTCAGAATATGAAAGAAAACCTCATCCTTACACCGGAAAATGCGCAGGCATTCGAGCGCAGTATCGATATGCTCGACAGCTCTATCAAAGAAATGCGAAGGGTGGCGCACAATATGATGCCTGAGATACTGGTTAAGTACGGGCTGAACGTGGCAATGAAGGAATTTTGCAATGAAATTGACCGTAGCGGAGTGGTCCGCATCAAGTATCAGTCACTCTGGATGAATGACAGCGGTATTGAACAGACTACGGCTATAACGGTTTACCGCATTGTACAAGAATTGGTGAACAATGCCATTAAGCATGCTGCTGCCAGCCAGGTGGTAGTGCAATTACAGTTAACGGGGCGGCTATTGTCCGTAACGGTAGAAGATAAC
Source organism: uncultured Roseivirgaceae bacterium (assembly GCA_964398945.1). GTDB lineage: Bacteria > Bacteroidota > Bacteroidia > Cytophagales > Cyclobacteriaceae > JBGTGG01. Next base: position 15,901 of record CAYNOT010000009.1, read on the forward strand.
GGCAAAGGCTTCGATACCGCGCTGTTGCAACGTGCACGAGGTATGGGCTGGAGCAATATCCATAACCGTGTCAATTTCCTTAACGGAAAGATAGACGTGCATTCGGCCCCGGATAAGGGTACTTCTGTTTTAATGGAAATAGGGTTAGGTTAAACCACGAAGGCTCAAAGGCACAAAGAAAGCTTTATGTCTCCGTGTCCCTGTCTGCCGACAGGCAGGTTTGTGGCTAAAAATAAAGGAAATGACAACAAAACTTTTCATAGTTGACGACCATTATATGGTGATAGAAGGCATCCGTTCGCTGATGCAGAACGAAAAGGATATAGAGTGGATGGGGCACGCAATGAATGCTTCATCCTGTCTTGCTTTCCTGAAACGCCAGGAGCCCGATGTTATCCTGATGGACATCAACCTCCCCGACAAAAGTGGCATTGATCTTTGCAAAGAGGTAAAGGAGCTGTATCCTGCTGTTGCCGTCCTGGGACTGAGCACTTTCAATCAACAGCCTGTTATCCGCAATATGATTGACAATGGCGCATTGGGCTATGTACTGAAAAACGCCACGAAGGAAGAACTCCTTACCGCTATTACTACCGTAAGGATTGGCAAAACATTTCTGAGTTTTGAAGCCGTGCAGTCACTCCGTGAAACAACCCATGAGGCACCCGTTATTACCAGGCGTGAGAAAGAAGTGTTGCAGCTTATTGCAGAAGGCCTTACCAACGCGGAAATTGCCGAGAAACTTTTTATCAGCATCCCCACGGTTAACACCCACCGTAAAAGCCTGATTGAAAAATTTGATGCAACCAACACAGCGATGCTAATAGCAAGGGCCGTGAAGACGGGGATTTTATAGGTCAATTCCCAGCCCGTTGTGAAGGAGGAAGATTGGGTTAAAATCCCACACTAAAAAATTTTCCAGGAAGGTTCGGTAGGCTCCCGGTTGAACCGGGACAGACCTGCACCAGAGTTTAATTCAGATGAACATCAGGGACAGGCGCCACGCAAGAACATTTTGTATAACTGAATACTTAAAGCAAATCCAGGACTTTAATCAGCCCTAGTTTTACTTCTTCCATTTCCTTTACTGACAGGACACCCAACCGTTTAACGAATCTCTCTTTTGAAATTGATTTTACTTGAAAACAATCTGCAACGCTCGCTTTGGTAATGCCATTACCTTTAGAAGGCGTGAGCGACACGTGCCAATCCCGAATGGAACGAATTGCATCTGTAACAGGAACCACAACCTTCAATTGAAGAACACCCATACTATCGTGATTAACAATTACTGCGGGCCTTACTTTATCAATCTCTTGACCAACCCTGGGAGAAAAGTCTACTGACCAAACTTCACTATGCTTCATTCTTCAATAATGTCAAGATCAACATCAGAAAAATTGTTTCTTTCCTTCGCATAATACTTTATGGTTTCAGGGTCTTTTGCCTGAGACTCTATTCTTTTGTAAAGGGCTGCCTTGTTTTTCCTTAATTTTTCAACTGCCCTTTGAAAGTTTGACTCTGCAATAGCCGAGCGTATTAAAATACCCTCTTCCGTTTCTTCAATTACAACTTTCTCCAGTTTGTATTTCTTAATCATTTCAGAAGGTAAAATAACAGCCTTGCTATTTCCTACCGATGTCAATGTTTTAATCATACCCAAATATACGAAAGGTTATAACAATGTTATAACTATTTATCATTTTTATTAGATAGCTTGATATTGTCCGGGTCTTGCAATCTTGACTTTCCGCACAAACGGCAACACAGCCCAAAGCTATTTAAACAACTTGTCGGCTCAATTAGCGGATAACGGAAGAACATTGTATAACCCTTTCCTTTACACTTTGATATATGTCAAATATGACATATATTTGTAAATGAAAACAATATGGATAAACCGCTTGTTTGGCTGTATGGTGAAGTGAAATCACCACCTTTTTCAGTGAGTGCTCGTATTGAGGCTGGCTTATTATTGCGCAGGCTTCAGCAGGGTGAAAACCTGCCCATGCCGCACTCGCGTCCGATGCCTACGATCGGCAAACGGTGCCATGAACTTCGTATACATGATGCCAATGCAACCTGGAGAATTGTATATCGGACCGATCCGGACGCGATTGTTGTTTTGGAAGTTTTTGAAAAGAAAACACGACCAACGCCAAAGCAAGTGATTGACAATTGTAAACAGCGGATTCGAAAGTATGATAACTAATAAAAGAGTATAAAAATGAATAGTGCAAAGAAAAAACGTCTTGAAGCAAATGGCTGGAAGGTTGGTAATACTGTGGAATTCCTGAACCTTTCGTCTGAAGAAGTTGCCTATATTGAGCTTAAACTTGCCTTGAGCAAAGCTCTCCAGGAGCTACGCAAATCCAAAAAAATTACTCAAGTTGACCTTGCCAGACGCATAAAATCAAGTCAATCAAGAGTAGCCAAGATGGAAGCCGCTGATACTTCGGTCACTATAGACCTTATGTTTCGCTCACTGTTTGCACTTGGTGCATCCAGAAAGAAGGTGGTTGGAATGTTGGTAGATTAAATAGTTTGTAGGCTCTTGCCAGCACGTTCCGATGAACCATTGTAGCTGCCAGTCCGTGCATCTAACAATGATTTAAGATGAGTGACCTCCTCACCCTCCCAGCCCGGGCAGGTGAAACCCATTTATGTACCAATACCCCGATTCATACTCGAAGCATATTTCTATAGGGCCCTGATGAAACAAACTTGATTGGCTGGAGTGGGCATGGTATGCCAGTTGACCCTGCACCTCCCCCGCTCCTTGTTCAACATCAAAAATCACTTGCTTAATTTCCAGCTTGTCAATATGAAAAGTACGGTTTTCCTGGAAAGCAAGAGTGATAGCTGATATCTCATCAGAGTTGTAATCCTTTCCTTTGAAAGTGATTATATCATCTAACTGAAAAACATCAAACTCTGAATTCCATTTTCGGTGAAGCAAACTTTCAACAAATTCGGTCGCATATCTACGCAGGTCATATTCATGGTTGGGATGAAATTCTTCGTATATGAAATGATACACCATTCCTTCGATTGATATATCGTCCATCTCGTGTTCAAAGAGTTCTTCCGTGATGAATTTATAAATTACTGCGTCTTCATACTCGCAACAACAATCCAGCGCTATTCCTTTTCTGCCCATTAAAGAAAGCAGTTCTTCCAATGCTTTTGGAATTTCTTCTCCCGGCAGGTCATCCAGCTTCCTGAAATCAGGACGGCCAATGGCGTCATACACTTTTACCCTCTGCGAATCTTTATATTGCTGCTCGAATTCGTACATCCGGTTAAGCCATTGGTTTTCTGCTTCAGGGGTAAGCAAAGAGGTCTCTGACTGTTTCATCCCGTGTTCCAGTTCAAGTTTGAGCTTAAGCAATTCGTTTTCTGCTTTGAGTTCATCTTCGGGGTTAAGCGGATTTTGAGGTTCCATGTTTAGTATTCTTTTGGTTCCTGTTTTACGTGCCGGATGCGCAATATCCTGATTTGAGTACCTGTGATTTTGTAAGCAATACGAAACGATAATACTTCATAGGCCCGAAAATGTCCGGGATTGTCTTTCTTGAATTTATCTGGCGGATGGCGTTCAGGATTGGGGATAATACTTTGCATGGAAGCCACTATTTTTTTTTCTACCCGCTCAGCCTGAAGGACAGAATCCTCGCTGATTCTTTTGAGAGCTTGCGCCAAAAATTTTGAAGGCTGTTTGTTCCAGACGATTACTCTCTCCATGAACGGATTTCTTTCAGCGCATCTTCATGGGTTAAAAAATCACCTTTTTCTATTTCGGCATCAGCCTCTTCTAATTCCCTGTTGTATTGTTCAATGCTGATTCGCCCTTCATTCTTCAACCCGTAGTGCAGCATGGATTTTAAAACCCGTATCAACGACAGGTCATCTATTTGTTGAATTTCCTTTATTAAAAGCGCTTTCTCAGAATGGATGTCCATAGATATCTTTAAAGTTTAATGTTCTGTTGTTTAAATTTCCCTCATTAAAGATAAGAAAACAAAAGAAAACCTCCGACAGCTCTACAACAAGCCTCAAAAAATGATTATCGAAATGAAGATTTCAACGATTACCTAAACGTTACCTGGAAAAACCCGTCACAACTTCGGCAACTTAAAGCGCATTACTACTTCACCTGTCTGCCGGTCGATTTCAATTTTTTGGTTCTCAATTCCCATATCTTTCCCGGTAGACATTTTGAACAGGCTGGCCAGGAACTGCATACCGTGGTTCATCACTTTCTCCATCGTCTCAGTTTGTTGTGAATCGCCCTGCTCCTGCCCGACAAGAATTTCGTCTGAAATTTCTTCTTTCGTTACTTCCTCAAGTGCTTCTTCAACAAGTGCATGTTCTTCCGGCAGGGTTGCTTCCGGTGTGACAAAATCCGGTTCAGAAAAGCCTGCCATAATACCTTCCAGTTGCTGGAGGAACTGTGCTTTGCCTGAGGCGGAAAAATCCACGGTATCAAGCGTGTTGTTATTGTTCAGCACGCCATCAAAAAGATTTTGCTTCAGGTTAAGGCCGGAGGCGATACTTGTTTCAATGGAAGTGCGCGTTATAAAGTTGATAACAGTGAGGTTCTTGCTGCGCTGCCCCAGCCTGTCAATGCGCCCGATGCGCTGATTTTTCTTTGCCGGGTTCCAGGGCAATTCAAAGTTAATTACTGTGTCGGCTACCTGCAGGTTAAGTCCCGACCCTCCCGCTTCGGTGGACAGAAAGATTTTACAGTGCGGATCGGTTTCAAATTTTTTCACAAGCTTATCCCTGTTCTTTACCGCTACCTGGCCGCTGAGTTGAGCGTAACCTATACCACATTCGTTCAGCATCTTGCCGATCAGGTTAAGCATAGTTACCCACTCCGAAAAGATGATCACCTTTCCGTCTTTGTTGGGCAGGTCAAGCTTATCAAGCAATATTCCTTTCAACTCATTCAGCTTCGGTGATATATGCGATTCTTTATCCACCAGAAAAGTGGAATCGCACACCATGCGCATGTTGGCCATCAGCAACATCAGCTTTTGCTGGTCGTAAGGCGATATGAATTTTTTCCTGAGAATAGACGCGATACCTTTGGCATAATTGGCATGGTACATCTGCTGTTGTTCATGAAAGGCAACGGGAACGGTGATCTCTGTAACCTTGGGAAGATCTTTGAGTACTTCTTTTTTTTCTCTCCGGATCACCAAAGGCTTCAGGCGTTCGTTGAGTTGCTGAAGGTTGAAATACCCGGTGATCTTGGTTTTATTGGAGCGGTCGAAATAACAATGTTGGTACGAAAATTCCCATAACGGTGTGAGGTAATTGGGATCGGCAAACTGAACAATGGAATATAAATCGATCAGCCGGTTCTCAATGGGAGTGCCGGTAATTACAAGCGCATGTTTCCGGTTGAGCAACTTAATGCTCTGCGCAGTAACAGTAGAAAAATTCTTGATCTTCTGTGCTTCATCCAGAATGATAAAGTCCGGCTGGATATGGTTGATCTCCTGCCAGTCGCGCAACACCGTTTCATAATTTACGATGAGAAAATATGCCTTGCTTTCCCGGTATAGTTTTGCACGCTGTTCCGGGAATCCATCGACAACCTCCCCTTCTTCAATTGAAAATTTGCTGATCTCCTGTTTCCATTGTTCCTTGAGCGAAGCAGGACAAATAATGAGTGTGCGCGTAAAACCAAAAATCTTTTTCTTCATTACCGCAGTGGCTATTGCCTGAAGGGTTTTCCCCAACCCCATTTCATCTGCAATAACAGCGCCTTCCCGGAACGTGGCAAAAGCAACACCCTCTTTTTGATAGGGAAACAATTCTGTTCTAAGCAATGAATAATCAAGCGTTACCTCCTGTCGTACTGTTTCCAGCATTTCGCGGTCCCATGCCTTCTTCACTTTTTCTTCTACTTCCGGTCGGATCAAAATACCAGTGTATTGTTTAGCATCACGGATAAACAACAAAAAATCTTTGACGGCATCATCCTGTATGAAGTTGCTTTGACCAAAATATTTCTCAAGCAGTTTATCGACCTCAGGTTTTAACGGATGCGGGTAGTACCATGTAATACGGTACTCGTTTAGCGGATCGAGATAGACTTCTACAAACGGGTACTTTTTGCTTAACCGGTTATACAGCTTGCGGTTGGATTTCAGCCGGGCAAATGCGTACATAATATGCTTCGTGGTGCCCAACTTGTTTGTTTTCATATCTGGATTATCAATGTATCCTGTTTCGTTTTTGAAATCCCGAAGTGTTATTTTATAGCTTATTCCTTTTTCATTGGTGAGAATGTGCTCGCCAAAAATATTGTCGGCAAACTTTATTTTGTATTTGGCCTTATCTGCTTTTTCCCTACGTTCACTCAGCACTCTTTTTATCATTCCTTCGCGCGTATAGGCTTTTCCCTGAAGGGCTGGCCTTGCCTCCTTCATCTTTTCCAGTTCTTCCTTCACTTGCATGAGGGCAGCAATACCGTACGCATCCCACTGGTTTCTTTTACCATTCAGGATGTAGCCCACTCCATCGCCTGGTACTTCGATGGTTACCTCAATATCCCCTCCCTCGTCATCAATGACAAGGTCGACCATATTGATGGACAGGCTTAACACCTGGCATCGTGCATCTTCGTAAAGGGATTTTCCTTTTAAGTAATCGTTGGGGGTCGTTGATTTTTTTAACTTGGCAAGTAGTGCATTTACAGGTTTGATCATTTTCAAATTAGTATTGGGAGACAAGATAAATAAATTTGATTATTCAGGATGAGGTATTCAAAATTTTCAGGACCAATCTTGGCCATTCCATCTTTAATACAAATAATTGGTTTTTGACTATATTTCCTAAAATTGATTTTAGTTACGACATACTTTGTCATACTAAATCATTTATTTAGTATTTGATTAAATTATGCATCGTTATCTAACTAAATCCCGGTTTAAGCTCTCACTGGAATGCGCTACCAAATTATTCTACACCGATAAAAAGGAGTATGCCGACCAGAAAAGTACCGATTCATTTCTTTGGGAACTCGCCAAAGGAGGAATGCAAGTTGGCGAGTTAGCCAAATTCTATTTTTCAAATGATGTATCTAACATCACTGTAAACACCAGGCCTTATGAGTACGACAAGACGATTGAGGAAACAAAAAGACGCCTCGCATTGGGCCCGGGAACCGTTATCGCAGAGGGAGGATTTCTTCATGCCAACTGCTATGTGCGTGCTGATATAATCGAAGTAAAGAAAGAGGGCTTATACCTTTACGAGGTGAAAGCAAAGTCGTGGAGTGCTGAAACGGAGTTTACAAAGAAAAATGGAACTCCTGCTTCCAATTGGTTTGAGTATCTCTACGATGTGGCCTTTCAAAAATGGGTGATTGAAAAGGCCACCGGGCAAAAAGTATTTCCACGCCTGATGCTCGTAAATAAAGATGTCGTCTGCGATGTGCCCGGATTAGCGAAGCATTTTAAAATTATTAAAAAACAATCAGGAGAGACAGAACTTGAAATAACACCCGGCTTAAAGAAGGAACAATTAGGCCGGGAACTGTTAGTGAAAGTTTCGGTCGATGACATTTGTAAATGGATTGAAGCCAATCCGGTTGAAACCGAACTGGAAGGCACTTATTCTTTTGAAGAATATATCTCTTTTGTAAGCAACCATTACATAGACAACAAGAAGATAATAACACCGGTAGGAAGTAAATGCAGTGGCTGCGAATTTCATACAAACAAAGATGAGGGTAGCGCTAATCTGAAATCGGGAATGAAAGAATGCTGGGTTAGCCAAACTCCCTTAACTGAAAAGCAATTTGACGAGGAGGATTTGGTTTTGGAATTATGGTCCGGCAAAGGCGGCTCCCCAGTTAAAAAATTAACGGATACAAATATTTATCTGTTAAAAGATAGTGAGCGGACTCACTTTGATTCAAAATTGACAGATGGGATTGATGAACTCACCAGCCATCAACGAAGGGAAATTCAAATACAAAAATTACGGGCCAAAGATGCCACTCCACACCTGGAGTTGAATGGCCTCAAAGCAGAGATGGGGAAATGGCAATACCCGTATCACTTTATCGATTTTGAAACCAGCGCCATGCCTATGCCCTGGCACAAAGGTGTAAAACCATACGAAACAATTGCCTTTCAATTCAGTCATCACATCATGCAGGCCGATGGTTCAGTGGCGCATCAAAATCAATTCCTTGATTTCGAGCCGGGGCATTTCCCTAATTTTGATTTTGCCGATGCGTTAATGAAAGCTGTTGGAAACCAAGGCACCATCTTCCGGTATCACAATCACGAAAACACCTGCCTGCGAAGCATTCGCCATCAACTGGTGAAAGTGAATGAAGTGCCCGGTAAAGAAATGCTGATTGATTTTATTGATTCCATAACGCAATGGAAAGTAGCAGATGGGAAAAAAATGCAAACAACGGCTGGTCTCCGCAACATGGTGGACTTGTACGATGTAGTGCTAAAATACTATTACTCGCCTTACGCGAAAGGCTCCAATTCACTAAAATACATTTTGCCAGCGGTCATTCATGATTTTCCAATCCTAAAGGAAAAGTATGGTAAACCCTTGTATGGCAGAAAGGCCCAAATTCCTTCCTTGAATTACGAGAGCAAAACCTGGATTGTAGAGGAGCATAACTTTGATCCTTACAAAACGCTGGAACCCGTTTTCGAAGAGTACCAGCGCGAGGCATTGGATAATTTGGTTGGTGATTTACAAGGGCTTGCCGATGGTGGTGCAGCTATGATGGCCTACAACATGTTGCAGTTTTCGGAAATCCCGCCCGGTCAGCGAGAAAAAATACGGGATGCATTATTACGCTATTGCGAACTTGATACTTTGGCCATGGTCATTCTGGTAGAAGGCCTTCGGTCACAACTAAAATAAGTTGAAAACATTATAGCCTTTCAATAGAGTAAATCACCTTCCTTACCTCTTCGTACTTTTTCGGGCATGGAGGTATTCATATAAATTTTTAGCATAGTAATAGGAAGGACTTGGCAATACACCAGAAACAGAGTACTGTCTTACAATTGACTTAAATACTTTTACACAACCGGCATCAAGTCCATTGTATAAGTCGGGCCTTTGCTTGTTGAAATTCCTTCTCAATTCAATTGCTTGTGCAGGCGGTATCCGCAGTATCATAGAGGCAATATATTCGAATTGATGCGGCAACATCAAATAGCCATTCGTAGATTCCAGGATATGCGCAAGGGCAGAATCATGCAAAGGCAATCTTTTTAAGAACGCCTTTTTAAATTGAGCTTTTGTCAAGAGAGTATAATACGTGGTAAGAATAAGGCAATCAGCAAAAGAGTATTTGCGTTTTATTTGAAGCAATTCATTAAAACATAAAGCAGGTGGCTTTCCATTGAATCTTTCCACTATGGCAATAAATACCACTTTGGGCAATGTTTCATCGGTTGTAACCAGGTGGATATATTTCTCAGGAGTGCCAGTAAAAATACTTGTATCCATACGAGGAAAAGCCTCCTTCACAAGCGGATGCTCTCCATGGGTAATTTGTTCAATTAGCTTTTTCATCCTTGTGACAGGCAGGTTTACAAAAAACAATATCAACGAGCACACCCGACAGGACTAACGTTACCTGAATTTCAGAATATAATTTCCTCCCCTTCATGATGGCATAAACAGGAGGAATAACGTTCGATGAACTGTTCCCTGAATAGTAATCCAGCAGATCAAGGGTCATCACTTTTGCAAAATCAAAATCATCCACGGTTTTTACCCGGTGCAGCTTTAGCCCGGCCTGTGAAGCGGGAAATTGGATTTCATATTCCCGGCAAATTCTCCTGCTGTTCACCACCATTTTCTGATACTCCAGAACACTGGGCTGTCGTCCTTGCCATTGAGGTTTCCTTAACTCATTGCTTACATAGTCCGCCAAAAATTCGGGAGACCACACGGAATAGGTTAGGCGTTGAAGATTCTCCCGCGCCTCCTCTGCAAAGATGTAAAACCGTTTGGGGCCCAGCAATTGAGAAAGAAGCTGCATAGAAGCAATTGCATTAATAAAATTATCCTGATCGTTGTACATGAAAGTTTGTTTACCAGTTTTTAAAAAAGATTATACCATCCTTTGTATAGAAATAGTCGTGCGGGTTCATTCCGGCTTGTTGAATCTTCAACCGGATGTATTCCTTCTCCTTGTCCCGGAGTGAAGCGGCTGTTTCGTAATCGGCATGGCGTATTGCCTCAGCCTTTCGCTTAATCAATTCCGGAAGGACAGGTTGTGGACCTAAAAATTTTTCGTATTCAATAATAGATTTCAGGGGAATGATTTCATACGCCCGGGAAGCATGATCCGAAATTTCCAGGTAAGCTTTGCGTATTTTATGCAACCTGTACGGCTTGCTCACCAGGATAGCCCGGTTGTAAAGCTTGTAAATGCGGTTGAGCCGATAAACCAAATCACCAATTTCCATCTTATTATTTTCGGGCAAGATGCAACCAGGTGACCGTCAACTCATGTCGTACCTGCTAAAATTTATTTTTGAAGTTTGTCTTTCCCGAAACAAAATAATCGCTCGCCTACGACAAGCTTTGACGTTCATAATACATATCTTTACAAAATGGGCAATTACAAAAGCTTGCGCAGGTATTATTTAATTGTAGAGAAGCTGCGCCAGGGAAAAAACACATCGTTCGCAAGTATCCATAAGCATTTGAAAGCCAATGATGTGGATATTTCCTCCCGCACCTTGCAGCGGGATGTAGCCCAGGTTCGGGCCGACTTTGGGGTGGATATTCTGTACAACAAGGAAACAGACAGTTATTATATTGACGAAACCACCAGCACAAACCTTCCGGGCTTTTATCATTTTCTGGAACTGACGCTTACCAGTGAAATGCTGACGGAGTACGTTAAAAAGAAAAAAGACCTGCTGCGATATGTTCAGTTTGAATCACTGGAATCATTTAAAGGGCATGAAAATCTGAAGCCGGTTATGCAGGCCATCCTGCTCAGGAGGTGGGTTAAGTTCGATTACACAAGGTATGTGGATGTGGCCACCAAGCAACATGAGATTATTCCCTGCCTGCTGAAGCGGTACCAAAATCGTTGGTATATAATTGGCAAGCTCGCTTCCGGGCGCAGCGGCACTTTTGGATTGGACCGCATGAGTTCAGTAAAAACTACCACTAAAACTTTCCGCGAAGAAGAGATAGAAATCCCCGGTTCATTGGATGCCGTTGTGGGATTAGACTACTCCGGGGAGCCTGCCCGCGTGGTACTTGCCGCAACGCCTTTGCAGGCAAAATATTTGAAGTCGCTGCCCCTTCACTCCTCCCAGGTTATTGTTAAGGAAACAAAACAGGAAATAGTATTTCAATATGAGTTGATTCCGAACTTTGAATTGATGCAGGCTATCCTTAGACTGGGCGACCAGGTGAAAGTGCTGGAGCCGGAGAGCCTGCAAAAGAAAATAGCAGAAAGCCTGAAAAGGGCATTTCAACAATACGAACAATAAATTTTTAAAAGGTTGAGATATGGAAAATCCGTGGGGAAAATTTTCATTAAAAAAGAGGGAGTCATATGTGTTGAGTTGTGAAAAAGAAGTAATAGAAGATTACAACGAGGGTAAGAAAAAATCCGAAGAAAACAGAGTCCAGCGAGCAAACAAAAAGTACAGGTCAAGAAAAAAGTCAAGAAGGCAGCAATCACTTCCTCACTATATTGATTTAAGGTACTACCCCGAGCCGTTTATTGGCCACCCGGATGCGCCAATTTATTTGCTGATAGCAAACCCTGGGAGGATGGAGAAGTTGAAAGAAGATGATTTTTTAAAAAAAATGAAAAAATGCCCGGATTTTAAATATGCTATAACAAAGAATCTTAATGGGAAACACTGTGGAAATTATTATTTAGATATGGGTATTGACTTCGTTAAAAATATTACTGATGTTGACAAAAAGAAAAACAAAAAAGGGAATGCAGATGACGAGAAAAACAAAAATTGGTGGTTCCCAAAATTTACAAAGCTTAAGGAATCACTTGGCTATTCCGGTAGTGAATTTTTCCTAAGCAAGTACTTCTTTGTTTTAGAAACCCACGGATACCATTCCAAAAATTTTGATGATTCATTAATAATTGGTAATGATTCGAAAATAAAGTTAACCTCTGTCAAATACACGCAGTTTTTATTACATGAAGCCATTAAAACTAAAAAACTAATCCTTGTGTGCAGATCTGTGGGAACATGGTACGAATTAGATAGTATATATAAAAAAGATGAAATCAACTGCAAAACCCCTAAGCTTGAAAACTATGACAATTGCTTTTTGGTTGCCTCTAACAGAGGAATTCAGTTAACAAAAACCACTATTTCGCCTAAGGCTTTTAAAATGATTAAGGATATAATTAATTCCTATAAATTTCCATGTCAATAGTGAAAATATTGCTGTGCTTTTTTATAAGTTTGATTCTATGATACTAATTCAAAAAGGGAATTGTCAAAAATGCGGTTCGACATTTGGGGCTTTGGATTCCATACAATCAACTAATGTTGAGTGTTCAAAATACAGCAAGACGATAATAGTCTGTAAATCCTGTAAGGAAAAGGGTTGTGAGTGTGGAGGAAACCTATTAGACGCTTGGGGCAAAAAACCCGGAGTATTATTTTAATGAGGTTTTCAAAACCTCATAGGTCTTTTCCTGTTTCGTGCTAAAGTTCGCCAACTGCGCCAACTGTAAGCTGGTATCTGCAATGCTCCGCCCGCTTCTCTAATTTTTTTCCTCTTTATTTTCTCACACACCCTTCCCAACGACATCCTTTGGCGGAGGGCGCGCCTACCTTTGCCTGAAAAAACACCGTATGAAAAACAGTAACCCGGATGAGCCGTGCGATCCGTCTTTCACCAACCTGCCCGTGGGCGCTTTCGAACTGGAAAAGATAACGACCCAATTAGCCCTTTCCGGTATTTTTGAAAGGAGTGAATATGTAAATCCTTATAAATTGTTTGTCGCCCGTTTTGGCATCATCCCAAACCACATCAAGGTGCAGCATATTGATTGCGGGAAAGCTCACACCTGGTTTGCTGCAAACCGTGTTGACGACATTAAAGACACCTATTACAAGGAGGTGGAATGGACGGAAGGGAAGTCCACGCTCAATTACATTTATTTTTTTCTGTATGAAGACCTGGTGGTTGGGTTTGATGCGGAAGGCCAAACGGTTAACTTTCTGTTTAGCGAAACCGAAAAATCAAAAGTTGAAGAGCTTATAAAAGCAATTCACAAGTTCAAAATAAGAAAACAAAAGCAAAAGCCTGAAATTTCGTTACTTGTACACAACAGGGCAGACATTGAAACAAAATCTTTACAGATTGCCAGACCCAGGCTAAGCATTGAGGATAATTACAACGAAGACTTTAAAGAAGTTCACAGAACAATCTTGAAACGGCTTTCCCGCAAAAACGATAAGGGGCTGGTTTTACTTCATGGCAAGCCGGGAACGGGGAAAACTTCATATATCCGATATTTGATTTGCTCACTAAAAAAGAATGTGATCTTTTTGCCTCCCAATATGGCAAGCGCCATAACAGATCCCAATCTTGTTTCAGTTCTTATAGAAAACCCTAATTCTATTTTTGTAATAGAGAATGCCGAAAACATTATTGTTGCCCGTGAGCACTATAACAGCTCTCCTGTTTCTGCATTATTGAATATTTCAGACGGATTGCTTGCCGACTGCTTAAATGTTCAAATCATTTGTTCTTTCAACACCGATATTTCAAAAATTGACAGTGCCTTGATGCGCAAAGGCAGGCTGATTGCCCATTATGAATTTAAAGAACTGACCACTGAAAAGGCGCAGCGGCTGTCAGACAAGCTGGGTTTTAGCACCACCATCAGCCAACCGCTCACACTGGCCACCATCTACAACCAGGACGAAAAAGAGTTTGAACAAACAACAGGAACAGCCCCAATAGGGTTTAAAGCCTTAAACTAAAAGCATCATTACATGAGGATTGATTTCAATGTGAAGAAGTATCCATAACAAACCGATTGCAGTTTTTACTTATCAAAGATATCCCAAAATCAATTTTACATGCCGTCTGAGCCTGCCGACCGGACAGCCATATTTCAGAATAAAATCATCATAAACCATCACCCCCTCCCTCTTCCGCCAACCGCGTACTATCCCGTTTAAATTTAGCGGCTTCTATTTTCTTTTTTCTTTTGTAGAGCTGCTCCAAAAACGTTTCTGCAGGAACCACGATGGTGTCAGCTGCGAGGGAGTCTACTTGCATGATTTGCAACTTGGCCAACTCAACTGAATCACGATGGTGAATCGTTTGCTCAATCTCCTCTACCAACGCTTCATTCAGTTCGTATAGATCACAATCGAGTTGTTGAAGAAGTTGGTTCGATAACGGTGAAAATTTAGCCTGCGAAATTTCCCGGAATGACGGATCATGGTTAAGCTCTTGCATGAAGTACGCTGCAACGGGCAAAGCCGTATTGGAACCTTGGCCTAAACTGGTATGGCGAAAGCGGATCCGTGGATCGTCAGCACCTACCCAGGCACCCAATACTAAAGTTGGTGTAATCCCCATAAACCACCCGTCCGCATTGCTTTGCGTAGTGCCTGTTTTACCGCCCATATCATTGTATACTCCGTACCTCCAACGCATGCGCGATGCTGTTCCTTCACTCATAACCCCCTGCATCATGTGCCGAACAAGTTGTGCTGTTTCTGTTGATATCACACGCTGACCGGATGCATCGGGTTTGAAATCACCAATTTCATTTCCGTTTACATCGCGTACCGAGGCGATGTAGTGGGGATGCGTGGCAACGCCTTCATTTGCTAAACAGGAATATGCCGTTGCCATTTCGAGTAGCGAAACGGATGGCGATCCCAATGCGATCGAAGGAACTTTTGGAATGTCACTGGTGATCCCCATTTTCTTGGCGAGCGCAATGGTATTTTCAACGCCTGCCTGCTGAATTAATTTCACAGAGACAGTATTGACAGAATACGCCAACGCCCCGGGCATGGAGTAGGAAACTTTATAATCGTTCTGGCCATTGCGGGGTGTCCACTCCTCCCCTTCATCATCGATATAAGTTTGCTGCGAAGCCGGGACATAATCACACGGGGAAATTTTATTCTCCACGGCCATCGCCACCACAATGGGCTTAAAGATTGAGCCTACCTGACGCTTCGTTGAAACTTTCACATGATCATATTGAAAAAAGTCATGCTCAATACCGCCTACCCACGCCAGCACACTGCCGGTTGCCGGCTCCATCACCACAAACCCGACATTCAAAAATTGAAGGTGATGGATGATGGAATCAATGGGACTGACCACCACTTCCTGACCGCCCTTCCAGGTGAATAATTTCATGGGGATGGGCTGTTGAAGTTCTTCCATAATTTCTTCTTCTGCCAATCCCTCCTTCTTCAGTTTTTGATACCGTAACGAGCGTTTAATGGCATCCTCTAAAATATATTCCCTTCCGCGCCACGGTTTGTCTTTGCCCCAATGATCATGGAATTGTTTTTGGATTTCTTCCATTTGTTGCGCCACTGCTTTTTCGGCATACGTTTGTAATGTGGAATTGATGGTGGTGAATATTTTTAATCCATCGGTGTAAATATTGTAAGGTGTGCCATCGGGCTTTCTATGCTGCTCACACCATTGCAACAATTCCGCTTTCAATACTTCCCGGAAATATGGTGCGAGTCCATGGTGGTGCGACACTCTATTGTACCGTAATTCAAGCGGCAGTGCATTGAGGGAATCTACTTTGTCGGGGGGAAGAAAATTGTATTTCACCATTTGCGAAAACACAACCCCTCTCCTGCTTAACGCCCTGTCGGGAAACAACCGCGGATTGTACGAATGCGTTGCTTTCAATGTTCCGATGAGCAGGGCTGCCTGATCGATTGTTAAATGTTTTGCAGATACGGAGAAAAATCGTTGGGCGGCTGCTTCAATGCCATACACATTATCGGAAAATGGTACGGTGTTTAAGTATAAGGTCAGTATTTCTTCCTTGGAATAAATGCGTTCAAGAATCCGCGCTGTTCTTACCTCGCGGAGTTTGTTGATGAGCATGGAGAAAAGCCAATACTTTTTTCGGGGATATAAATTCTTGGCCAGTTGCTGGGTAATGGTACTGCCACCTCCGGCAGACTCATCTTGCATCAGGCCCGACTTAATGAGCACACGCCCCAGGCTTTGATAGTCAATACCACTGTGATCATAGAACCGAACGTCTTCGGTTGCCACCAGCGCATCGATGAGTACTGGCGCAATTTCTTCATACTGGACTTCTGTTCGGTCTTGAATAAAATACCTGCCCAGCAGCACACTGTCTGCACTATATACTTCGGATGCTACCTGATTTTGGATGTTTCGTATCGCGCGCTTCCCCGGTGTTTCCAACCAGACCGTGAAAAAAAGGATAAACAAAATTGTACTTGGCGGACCGGTAATAATGGCTACACGCACTACCCATTTTCGCGTACGGGGGTGCGTGTTAAAGTACAGATCAAGTTGTGCGCTTTTCTTCCGTATCCACACAATGGGCGGGGCTAATTTCCATACTGCCTTTTGGTATAACGGTTGGAGTTGTTGCCAGAATTGACGAAAAAGTGATCGCATAAGTTGGAAAAGATACAGATCATCGGACTAGGCTACAACTTTTCGAAATTGAAATAATTTTTTTGGGACTAGAGGTTAGGATTTTGTTGCCAAGTTAAAATCAGGAAATCCTTGTGAACGTTCAGCATTCAAAATTAATGAATTCCAATTGTAAATAATTTTCTTGGAATCCCCGTAAGCTCTGCGTTGGTTTTTGTAATTAGGATGTTGTTACTTTTTGCAACGGTATTACAAGCTGGGAAATATTCCGGAAGGCAATCCAAAATTACATTCCGTTTCTTCAAGCACATACATTCTAAGCCTGAAACTCATATAATTAAAGCTAATTTATAGTGCTTTTCATTGAATATAGTGAAATTACGAACCTTTGGGACAGAAATTGGGGTTATATTAGTGCTTCAGAAAATTATGCCGTTAAAATTACATAGGAAAAAATTAAAGATTGCGTTGGCGCGAGTCATTGCTCCTTATGCTTTTTGGCCTTATGCCCCCGTAAATCCATCTGATATTTCAGACGAAAGCTTAATTGAAGCTGTTCTTATTCATGGAAACGATCCTTTGAAAAACCGACTCCTTCAGATATTCAGCAAAAATAAGATTAAGGACGTTTGGGAACAGAAACTCGTCATTCAAGATTCACGGTTATTCCAGCTTAACAGAAAAATTGCATCTGAACTATTGCAGTTAAGTAATCCGGAACGACACATACAACAAGCATACAAGAAATATAATTTATATGACAGGTTTAGCGCCTAAAACGCTATCCATTTTTGAGGTTGTATCAACGCTATCTTGCATACGCAAATTTGCACTCGTTGGTGGCACTAACATAGCTTTACAAGTTAATCACCGCCTAAGTGAGGATTTGGATTTTTGCAAATGGGTTCCAACATCCAATGTTACTAATGGCATAGAGGTAAAGGCCATTGAGCAAGAACTAAACCATACGTTTGAGGATGTTAAAACAAATCAATTAAGTTTTGATCAAGTTGATTTTTATGTCCAAGGGGTTAAGCTGACATTCTTTAACGAAGTCGGATTCAACGTACCTAATTTTGAGCCACTCACACTTCATGGGAATATCCGGGGCGTACCGCTTGATGTCATTGGAAGTATGAAAATCAAAACAATGTTTGAGAGAAACACATTCCGTGATTATTATGACGTATTTGTTCTATTAAAAGAAGGTATTATTTCAATAGATCAATTATTAAAATCCTCCGTCTTATACCATACCAAGTTGAATGAGAAAATGATTCTAAATCGGCTTCAACGCTGGGAACAAGTAAATGAGGAGAAGGGATTCGTTCATTTATCACCAAAATACGATGTTAGTGTTAAAGAAATTGGTGAGTTCTTAATTAAGATCACACAAGCCTTTTAACAACCCAGCGGCAGCATTTTCAAAATACTTTTTACAACACCTTCTTCCTTATTCCAAAACATCAAAACATTTAGAAAACACGGATTTCCCATCAAATGCCTTTGACGGATTTAGGAGTACATGCCCATCTCGAAATTGACAGGATGGCATCTGTAATTATTTAGGGATTTTAGATTTGTTGATAACACACAATATCCACCAATTTCCATTCACACACAAAAAAAACCGACCCTATTGGCCGGCTTTTAACACGTGTGATTTCACAAGCAGCAATCAGGGCTTGCCTACTATTGCGATGGTGATTTGAATATCATCCGATAAGATCATGTCCCTCATAAAATGAACCCATGCTACATCATACTTTTGACGATCAAAAACCAGTTTCGCCTGTGCGCTCATTCCTTGTTCTGTTGCTTCTATTGCTGAAACCGTAGCAGTCTCTTCATGGGTATTTCCGCGAATTGTCAGGTCGCCTACCAATTTATCCCCCTGGTGCGACTTCACGGTAAAAGTAGCGGTCGGAAACTCTTCCACGAGGAAGAAATCACCAGTTGATAAATGGGCCTTTAAGTCGCTGGCACGTTTACCATCTTCATCAGTATATTGTTCAGGATTGGCGGGCTCTATTGATGTCATATTGATGGTAATGGTTCCTGCTGTGATTTGATCACCTGCAACCGTAACATTTCCTTCCGCAATCTTAATGGTACCATCATGTCCGTAGACACCGGCAACTTCGCCCTTCCAGGTAACTGTGGATTCTTCAGGGGAAATAGTATAAGAAACGGGGGTCGCAGTATTATCGCTGGTTTCGGTTTTGTTTTCACTAGGGGCGCCACAAGCAAATAAAAGGGTTGAAATAGCCAGGGCAGTAAAATGTGGAGTTAGTCTCATGTGTATGGGTTTTAGTTCTAGATTTAATCCGTTAAACACTTACCATGATTTTTGGTTCATTTTAAGTGCTCATTTTTTGATTTATTTTAACTTTGACTGTAGTCTTTAGGTTTATAGTTCAGCGGGTTTCGATACAATTTCTTTTCCATAGAATTTTACATCGATTACTTCCGGATCTGTATCCTTACTTAAGAAACTGCATTAATTACGATTGAGTTTTTTGTGATGAAAGATATACGACAGAGTTCCGAGTACGTATGGTACAAGCAATATCAGCATCAACGGATCAAAACCTCCTACCGCAAGTCCGGAATATACAGCTCCCGTTAAATCGAAAAAGAATCCGGCATAGGCCCACTCCTTAATGCGCGGAAAACCCGGGACCAGCAAAGCGATAATGCCCAACAGTTTGGCCACACCAATAGCCGGCAACATATAAAGCGGATATCCCAGTTGGTTAAAAACCTCAACCCACTCGGGGGCAGAGAGGATATTGGGAATGGTAGACGTTAGCATGAACGCACAAAAGAGAGCAGTGAAAACCCAGAATAAAATGGTGTCCCGCTTTGAAGATGTTGATTGTGTCATGGAGTATGGTTGGTTGAATCAATACTAAATGTAAGAAGAAGAAAAGAAATAAATAGTTTCCGGTGGTTTTTTATGATAGAATCAGATGAGTGTTACGATTTGAATTTATAAGTTGTGTCGCAGCCCAACGGTATCAAAGAAATAATAAACAACACGAGGCCACCTGCCGACAAACGCTTCTTTTAGTCCGCCCGTAGCTGCCGAAAATTATTTATCAGGCCACATCACCAGCAAATTTCCTGATGAAAGGCAATACCTGATCACGATAGGAAAGACTGCACACTTCGGAATCCCGGAAGGGAACCTATCAAAAACTTACCCTCGGGGATTACGTGCTCCTCCCGGTAGTATTCGCACACATCAGTGGATTCTACAAATCCACGTTTGTGTTATCCTGTTCGATACTAAAACCTGCTGAGGATTTATAGATGAATATTTAACAACCTGGGGGAAGCACTTTCAAAATACTTTTTACAGCACCCTCTTCTTTATTGATTGCCTCAATCACCAGGTAATCCCCCGGTTGGGCATGGTCCAAAACCTCGAAGATATCGATTTTAGTGTATGGTGAATCTGCTGCTTCGTCAGCAGTAATCAACACGTTGTTTCCGTTTCTTTTCAGGTATACATAAAATGGAATTGCCTGGTCGGTTGTAGCCGCTCCATTCCGTACGGTCAATTCACCTCTTGATGACAGATTAAATTCGCCAAAGTCTAACGGCTTGCCGTTTAGCATGAGGGAAGTACTTAAAAATATTCCTTCTTCACTCCCGGTAAACGTGTATCCGGTGCCTTGCATTACTTCCTTCGCGCGTTCTTGCTTTTTTTGATTTGCCTGCGCTGCCTGGAATTCGAGCATGCCATTGAACTTGAGCATCACCTCCAAACTAAAAGCATCCTGATCTTGCGCAAATGCCAGTGAACCAATTGAGGTTAACAGGGTCATCAACGCCAACGATTTTTTCAACTGTTGCATATTAAATTATTTTGGTTTATAAATTTAGATAGTGATTTTTTTAGCCGGTTCAACATCCGGAATTGCGCGCCACCGCGTACACAATACTACCTGAAACATATAGTGTAAATACTTTTCCATTATCAGCTACAGGAGGAGTAAATGCGTTAACATATTTAAACTCGATTTTAGCAGCACCGGGATGAACGAGGTCCCATGTTTTCCCCATGTCCGCAGAGCGGAGGATTCCATCCGGATGACCACAGATTAAATAGTTGCCGATTTGTTTGATGGAAGAAATGGACAACGCAGGCCGAAGTCCCTGATCAATGGCTTTCCAGGTTTTTCCACTATCCAATGAACTGTATATCCTTCGGGATTGGGTTATGCTGCTGTAAACAATTACCGCAAATCCACCAGTGATACGTTCAATCGCGATGCCCACCTCGCCTTCACTGATTACCCATTCCCAATGTTCACCCTTGTCGGTAGAACGCATGATACCGTGTTGACCAGTTGCAAGGAGTACACCTTCTGATTCTATTATTTCCATGACCCCGCCTTCATTTTGAACTTGCTTCCAGCTTTTTCCCTTGTCGATAGATTTGTAAAGGCCTTTATCGTTCCCTATGAATAGCGTTCCGTCCGCGGTTTCAACAATCGTGCGCATGGTAGGTTTTTTGAAATTAGTGAAGACCGGCTTCCAGGTTCCTGCCGCAAATACTTTTTGATAAATTTGTCCTTCATAACTAAAGGCCATTGTTCCGGAAGGATTGAATACTACTGAAGAACTTTTCGGATCAAGTGTACTTTCCTTTTCCCAAACCGGGGTTTTAAGATTGCTTTTACTCCGGTACATTTCATTTTCAACCCGTAAATAGAGAGCGGGTTCGCCAGCAAAAAACCCTTCCGGTTGTTGGTTGACCGGCAAACTATAGCTGATGTCTTGCCATGTTCGGCCGCCATCGGTTGATTGGTACAGGACATTGGTGGCGCCTGGTTCAACAGGAATTTCTACTGCCTCATTACCGGCAAAGAAGAATTGAAGAAAGAACAGCAAAAAAGCAAGGTTAAAGAGTTTCATAAGGATATGGGGTTTTGTGAAACATTTAAAAGTAAATATACCGGGCATGCCCTATCCGGGATGCTCTTCATTTGTAAAAAGAATGTAAAACGGTTGTAAAATCATCGAAACCGTTGGGGATTAAAAGTGAATGCGTTTAATCTTTGTGTCACAATCTGCCTCGTGGTGGCTGGCATCAACATTATTTTTCGAACTGTAAGGCCGGGAATAAAATCCGGGGTGGAGTTGCGTATTGTTTGTTGGTGCGCAACATCATGTATCCGCACCATGCCGGACTTTGTTCCGGCATCTTGATTTTGAAGTCAGCAGTTGTAAATTGAAAGTAATTTTGAAATATCAATAGTGATCCCTATGAAATCGAGGCTTTTTATAAGCATCTTATTATTCAGTATAGTAGCCTTACTTTCGTCTGCTTTCTTTATCAGGGAAGATCCGGAAGACGCATTCTTAGAAGAAAGGGCTGAACTGGTTGTGCGCCAGATTGGCCATACCTTGTTACTGTACTCAGGTGACTTTACGTCACGCATATTGCCAGTGAAACAAGTGGGCCCTGGAATTTTTCAACTTGAATTTCAAAACAACTTCTCCTTTATGCCCGATTCGCTTGTCAAAATCGTGAGAAGCCATCTTGCCCAAATCAATTTACCAGTTGGCTATATGGTAAATGTATTTGACTGCGCCTCCAATAGCGTAGTCTATGGATTTGAAATTAGCCCCAACTATAAAGAAATTGTTCCATGCCTGGGGCGAGCACAACCCATGGGCTGCTATTCCATTCAAATTGCTTTTATTGGTTTTCAGTCGCCACGAAATTTCAGCAGGTATTATCCCGTTTTTATAGTTGCATTGTTTAGCCTTTCACTGATCGCATTTTTCGGAAGAAGGTATTACTTAAAAAAGGAAAAGGACGAAACAAGTATTAACATTGCCGATGGTGTTTCGATTGGTACGTATTTATTCTCGTTCAGCAATCAATTGCTGAGGTCGGATTTGGAAACAATTGAGTTGTCCGACAAAGAAGCGAAACTATTGGCAATATTTGCAGCGCAGCAAAACCAGCTCATTGGTCGTGAAGAACTACTTAAAAAAGTCTGGGAAGATGACGGGGTTTTTACCGGGCGCAGTTTAGATATGTTCATTTCAAAATTGAGAAAGAAATTAAAAAACGATCCCACTGTTCAGATCACCAATGTGCATGGGAAAGGATATAAACTTGAGATTGAAGGATAGCGCCCTCTTTGTATAGACCAATCACTATGTTCATGATTCCTAAAATGTATAAGCAGCGATAATAGCTGCTGCATTGTACTTACCCTCCCATAAGAGATATTTATATAGAATATTGCGATTAATTTGATAGCGTATTTCTATTCCGTATTTATTTTTGATCTTATATCCTAATCCTACAGCCGGATTAACACCCGCCTTAATATTAAGCGGGCTATCCAAATCTGATCCATTCCCTCTTTTGAATTTAACTGATGAATTGAAACTGAAGTCGAAAACGCCAAGGGCATTTAAAAATATTTTGGAATCCTTATTAAGAAAAATCGAATACCTTACACCAACGGGTACTTCGATAGATTGATATTCAACACTGGTGGTAATAACACCATATGAAGGGTTCATTGTGTCGGTTAATTTTTCGGCTGAAAAGTATTGATAAGTTGGCTCAATGAGAATCGCCCATTTATTTTTATTAAACGCTAATATATATTCCACTTCTGCTCCAAATCGAAAACTGGGCTTATTATCCATCTCTGTGTAGAGATAATCAGAAAACGGATTTGCCATTTTTAGGTCTACAAGACTAACGCCTGGGCGTAGGGAGAAGTTAAAGGCCCCTTTCCTTTTTAATGCCGGATCATGGACATAATTCGGGTCATCACATTTGTTGTACTTAATAAAAATTCTTTTAAGGTCCTGATAATAGTAGCGTAGTTTATTGAAATCAGCTACATCCAATCCTGAACAAGATAAATTCTGAAAAAGCTGCTGCCTGTAAGAGTAATTGTTGAGAACGTTCCCATCGTTTCTGTACATTTTATAAACAAGTTGGTTAATTTCTTTACCTGGCGTGCTATAAAAAAACCGGGTGAGCGTGCCCTCTTCATAAGAATATAGGGTAGCCTTTCCTTCAATAATCACTTTTAGAAATAGTAGTTTCTCTATAAAAATCGGGTTTCGCTCTATTGATAAATTACTCAGATCAGAAGGCGATTGGTCAATTTTCACCATTGCCTTAATATATTTTGAAGCGCCATCAACCCTAAATTCTTTTATCGTCTCGAGTGTTGCATCCTTTGTTTCCCCATCAGCTGTCAACTTGTATTGAAAACCTGTGGGATTTTTACTCCAATCAATATTCTTAATTAAGCACTCGAATTTTTGACCGGCTTCATCAATAAAATATCCTTTCTCAAAAGTTATCTGCGAATAAGAATTTGAAAGTATAATGAGAAGGATAGGTAGGATAAGAATCTTTTTTTTCATTTGTTATTCACTTTAACTTTGTGGATGTGTGCAAAAGGTTTTCGATAATTCTAGTATTTAACAATCTTCATCGGTTCTTCTCCTACAATTTTTAAGATATAATTGCCAGCAGGAAGCCCGGACATATCAATCGTATAGTCGTGGAGTTGTCCAGTGGCTACTCTCCTCCCGGTGTTATCATAGAGGTCGAAATTGTTTCCAATTAAATTTATGGAGGGGTGTATCGTAACAATCCCATCGGTTGGATTCGGGAAAAATTTAGTTTCCCCATATAAGTTTGTTTTAAAGCGTACAGAAGCATACGGTGGTGTTTCACTTGGACACTCAATATGTACGCGAACTTCATATTCCGTACCGGGCCGTAAGTTTTCAAGTTTTAAACTTGTAAGCGGGGTATCAATTGTTTTCCAACCATTGCTGCCCACAATTGAATAGTCGATAAAATACGGGTAGCCACCAAAATGGTCTTCCCATGATAATTCAGTTGTGGTATGTGTGATACCATCGGCTATTAAATTATACGGTGCATAACAGACTGTTGTAAAAAGCGTTGAGGTAAAGTCTTCGGCACCTAAACAAACAGGCGCGACAGACAATTTATATTGGGTGCCCGGGCGCAGGCCTTCCAGGTAATACGCTGTTGAATGCGTTTCGATTGTTGTGGCTCCGCTGCCATCCGCCAAGGAATAGGTTAACAGGTAGCTATCGGTAGCAGATGCATCTTGCCAATTGATATGGGTGCTAAAAGGTGTAATGGTATTCAGCGACAACATTGAAACTTTCGGACAAGGGGTGGTAAATGAGGTAGTGATATAATCTGAGTGGGTATCAGTACATGCCAGCCTGCCCCTTACAAAATATTTTTGCCCGGGGATCAGTGCGCGCATGGTTCCGTTTTCATCCACCAAGGACCAGTTAAGATTATCTGTGCCATATTCAAAGTGGGGTTCACCAACAAAATTACTGGTAGCGTTTACGACAGCACTGTTGTAAACCAAATTGCTTATGGAAAGTGTAGACAGTGTTGGACAGAGCGTTGTGAACTGTATATAATTAAATTCTGTAGGTGTATGGCACAGTCCTCTAAACCGCAGATCGTACGTAGTGCCGGGCAAGAGGTTTGTAACTTGATTACCATAGTGGATTACCCATTGTTCTGTGCCTGAAATTGAATATTGGACTTCAAATGCACTAAGGTTTGTAGCATTAACAGAAGCACTATTGATCTGAATATTGCCAACAGAAAAACTACTTAGGTCAACACATTCTGTTGTGAAATCGATGTAAAAATAATTCGTGAAACCAAGGTAACATTTTGCCCGTGCCCTTATCCGATAGGATCCACCTGATTGTAAACCTGTTAGTGATGTTGAGTAGGCTTGCCACCAGTAGGTGGCATTCGCTGGACTATATTCAATCTCATATTCATCAAATGTTGAATTGGACGGTAATATAATCGTTGCTGAGAATCGGGAAGCACTAATTGCAATGAGGGATGGATCATTGCAGCCTTTTTCTGAATTCTGCCATATCTCTAGTTGATGACCTTTGGATGGACCGAAATTATAGCCCAGGTTGTTTATAACCTCAGGCCTACCATCTCCATTCAAATCGTTAACGATAACCTGAGATGTAACCTCCTGATTGTTCTCATTAATTCCATAGTGTTCGAATAGTACAAATGAAGAATCTGTGAAGTTACCACCGGCTATTGTTTTGTTTTTCAGGAAAATGAACCTTCCATCTTCATCACCTACAAGAAGGTCTACTTTACCATCCCCGTCAATGTCGCTAGGTTGGGTTGATGGTTCTGTATGGCCACTCAGCCCAACCACTGGTTTTTTGTAGGAAAGGTTTTGAATGCTTTCAAAAATCGCCATGTGCCCAACTTCATAGGGGGAAAGTGATGTAATTTCTTTCCAACCATCTTCATTTAAATCTTGTGCAATGTACTTTACAAATCGTCCCCGTAGGGAATCAGAAATGAAAGTCAAATCGAAATCAAAATTAGCTGGGTTACTTTTATTTTTAATAATTGAAAAGTTATCTGCACCATATTTGGAAGCCATCAAATCAGGTTTTCCATCGTTGTCTAAATCTGCGATGGTCAAAAAACGGATATAGAACGGTATTAATTGCGAATAGTATTGGGTAAAACTCTCTGAGGATAATGCTCCTTTAGGACTTTCATTCCGAAATATATAAAGCCAGCAACTATCACTGAGGACATCATTGGGGCCATACCCTACAATATCAATACGGCCATCATTATCGAAGTCGCTGAATTGCATGTCATAAAAACGGTCGATGGGTAAGTCAATCGGTAACCCGAAAAAAATGTAGCCGGGAATGGAGAAATTAGGGAACACCCGCAAACCTTCCTTATAATGTCCGATTACATCCTTTAGTCCATTTCCATCTAAATCGGCAAGTGCCAGGAAGTTAAAACTCTCTATTGGAAAACTGGAGCGTATAAATGATTCATTGGTCAGGTCTCCCCCCGTATTCACATTTTGGTAAACCGAAAAACCTGAATTATGAGAACCAAAGATGTCAGGTCTACCATCATTATCCATGTCATGTACTTCGATTTTGCTAACTCCGGTTTCATCAAGAGCTGCCCTCAGTTGAAAACTACCTTTTTTAAATTCACCCGTATAGGTAGGAACAAACTCCTGAGTTGATTCTGTTATTAAACCAGATTCGATATCAAGTACCGATATGGAACCAAAGGAAGCTCCTTTAGGAACCTTGACTTTTAATTCTGTCGCGCTGGAAAAAAGTACCGTTCCCCGTGTAGCACCAAAGTAGATTAAATTCTTATCATTTATGGGGTTAAAATTCTCTCCCACAATCGTCACCTCTGTTCCGACAGTTGCCACCACCGGGGTAAAAGAATGGATGAGCGGTTTTACAGTTGTAAAAAAACTTAGTTGTTCCGAAAGAGAAGTTGTATATCCATTGCTAGCAGCCAACCTATAATAGTAAGTCTGACGAGGTTGTAGATCAGTAATCGATGCTGCAATAGTGAGAAACTCCGTTGTGTCTGGTAAGGGGTATGATGGTGTGACCATACCCAGCGCAGGTGTTAGACCATATTCAAAATAAAAGGATGCCGGCAGACTATTTGGGTTTACCTTGCCATGCAGTATTGCAGTGGTTTCAGTAACATCCACGGTGTGCTTTATCTTAACCAAGGGTGCAAGCGATAGGGTTGTAAATTCCTTGGCGGTAGAATAGGTGCTTCCATTTTCGTTGGTTGCCACCAATCTTACAAAGTATTTTGTTTCACTTTGCAATCCTGTAATGATCCCTTCAACGACATCGCTGTAGTCATATATTTGTGTAGAATTTCCATAAGCCGTTGTGGTGCCATATTCAAAATAATAGGATACTGTATCCCCTCTGGGAAGAAGACTTCCCCTTATCTTCACCGTTGTTGCCGTAATGTCGAATAGTTCAAAGTTTGTAATAATGGGTTCGTCAATTACCCCAACCGCATCCCATGCTTTGTCCACCTCCTGATAGGCTGTGGAATTTTTCCCGAATAAATCGGCAGCGGCCAACATGGAACCAATACGACTATCCAAATAATCCGAAAGTGGACTTAAGTACTCCGTAAGATTTCGGTAGGTAATAGCAGCGGCTGCATCCATCCCAATGGATTCAACATTATAATCCACGCCATGATCATTGGTCCCACTCCCTCCTTCACACAAAAGATAAAACCAGAAATTTTGCACACCAGAATTGTAATGCACACCACCATTGTCTTCAGAACCAGTGTGCCACAGATAACCTTTATATGTGTCCGGTTGATTTTTAAGATTGGGGTTGCTCATATCCCGCAAACCTCCTTCACGATAATATTTAGCCAGCTTCCAGGTAGCACTATCACCAAAAACACTAAACTCAACTACCTTACCGAATATGTCAGAGAACGATTCACTTAGTGCGCCAGGTTCTGAATAATATTGAAGTTGGGCTTCATATTGTGTAACCGCATGCGTCAGCTCATGACTTACTACATCCAATTCAACCAATGGATTGTTGTTGCTCCCATCTCCGAACCCCATAACTTTACCAGTCCAAAATGCATTGTTTAAATCCCGGTCAACATGGACATAAGATTTAATCATGGCACCATTGTTATCATAACTATTCCTATTAAAGGTTTTAAAGTAATACTCATACACCTTCTCTGAGGCCCACTGAACAGAAACTGCGGGCTTAAGATAGTCCGTGTTGTAGGTGTTATCTTGTGAATAAAAATCGTATGCTTTACTAAACTCAAAAAAAAGAGTCAATGAAAGAATACTTACATTTCTAAAATCATAGGTACCAATGTTTCCACCATTTTCAGTTTTTCCAATCAATCGAGAGCTCGTACTATTTTCAAATTTTTCCACTTGAATAGTCTGGTTTCCATAATAGTTGGTCATCCCGGTCCCTGTTCCATAGGGAAGAGGAAGTGGTGTCCTTTCGTGTGGCCCCAGTGAGCAAGTATTTACAAGACTTACTTTATTAATCACTTCACCCGTTCGTGCATCAATGGAAATCCGCCAACGTTCGATCAATGAAACATCCATATCAAACTGATAAGCAACCGCAAAACTTTCAGGTGTGTACGTGAAGTTTTTGGATACGATCAACTTCTCGGCATCCCTGAAAACCGTGTCCTTTGTCTGCAAATAACTTACAGCAAATTGAAAAGCCTGCTCTTCACTGATCACAGTGTTAACATTCAGGTTGATATCCCTGACAGCTTTACCGTTAGCGGATGTAACGAAACCATTCCGCTCATGTACACGGTAGCCCAAGCCCTCAATTGGAATGCCTTTGTAATATTGTTGAAGCAGGCGGTGCCGCATGCCAATGTTATCGGTATTGGATTCTGTTTCGG
Organism: uncultured Roseivirgaceae bacterium; assembly: GCA_964398945.1. GTDB lineage: Bacteria > Bacteroidota > Bacteroidia > Cytophagales > Cyclobacteriaceae > JBGTGG01. Next base: position 44,870 of record CAYNOT010000009.1, read on the forward strand.
AAAAAATAAATTCTACAGGGATATTAAAGTATGTGTTGATATTGGCAACAAAATAAGATGCCGTTACGGCCCCTTCTTCAAATTCAATTGCACGGGCAGGTTCATTCTTTCGGTCCCCAGCATAATACGATTTGCCCGTACCGGGGTATGCAATACTGCTTACAGCAGCCGGGGTACTAAGCCGTTGCTGCTGTTGTGCATAGCTGTTGCCAGCAAAAAAACCAATCAAAATGATGGGTAAAATCCGCTTTAGCATTAACGTAGGATTTGTAACCAGTTTTTACACGTAGACAATTCACCAGCCTTTAAATAGATGTAATACGTTCCGGTGGAAAGCCCATTGCCATTCCAATTATTCTGGTAGTCGTTGGAGCTGAAAACTTCCTTGCCCCACCGATCAAACACATTCAATTGTACTTTCATACCCGCCTCAGCAGGGGTAATTAAATTTTCACCAAAGCCAATCATAAAGTAGTCGTTATACCCTGGCGAGGATTCAGGTGTTATAACATTGGGAACAAAAAGTTTATAGACTGGCACCTGGATTGTCTCATCGAAAAGGCAGAATTCCTTTTCAGCAAGAAGCACTATGGAATAGGTACCGTCATTTTCATAGTGGTGCACGAACTCCGATGCTGCTGAAGTTGTACCGTCACCAAAATCAAAACTAAAGAATACGTCATCGATTGATGGTGTCAAATTTTGAACAAAAATTGAAGGCCGATCAAAGCAATTGCCCTGTAATTGGTGCTTCCACTTCAAGTCCACACGATTGACCACCCGTACAGCCAGGGTATCTTTCCTTACACAGTTATTAGCATCGGTTATTGTCACAAAATATTCTGTGTTTGTAACGGGTGATACAACAGGGGAAGGATTAGAGGATGAAAATGAATTGTCTTCAGTAGACCATGCATAGTTGTTTCCACCTGCTGCCGTCAATTGAAAGCTTGACCCTTCACAAATTTCGCCATCATTTCCTACTGTAATTTGGCCTTTGAAATAATGAATTGTTTTCGTTACCGAATGCGTCTTATTGCAAGAAAGCATGTTATTGGCGGTCAACCTCACCTGATAAACACCCGGTTGCGCATAGCTGTGAAAGAAGGAAATTGTATCGCTATTGGTTGTGTTCAAGAAAGTGCCATCGCCCAAATCCCACGTATAACTCAATCCATTCACACTTAAATTTTTAAAGCGGATAGAATCCGGGGAACAAACATTGTTATAATCTGAAATGGAAAAATCCAAATTATACGTTTGAAAGAGCGCTTCAATATTGTGCGTCAGGATTACATTGACCGTATCTTTTTTCGAACAACCATTTGCATCGATAACGGTAACAAAATAGGAGGTCACATTATCGGTGGGGTGAACGATCGGGGATTGCTGTGTAGAAGAAAATGTTCCATCCTCTGTAGACCATTCGTAACTAACCCCTCCCGCTGCTGTTAGTTGAAAACCATCGCCCGCACATACAAACCCATCTCCGCCAACGTAAATGTTTTCTTTATAATAATAAATTATTTTGGTTATGGAATCCATCTGGCTGCATGTACTCAGGTCTGTGATTTTAAGTTTTACCGGATACTGGCCTGCTTGTTTGTACTGATGGTATAGTAGCTTCGGGTCTTTATCATCCTGCTGAACGATTGTTCCATCCCCAAAATCCCATATGATATCCCGCCCACCTGTGCTTATATTTTGAAATACAATTGTATCCGGATAACAAACATGGTTAAATCCTTGAATGGTAAAATCTGTATTGTACGTTTCAAAGAGTGCGCGCAAGGACGATAAATCAAACTTAAATGCTGCATTGTTACAATTTGTACTGCGGTTCACACGTGAATGGGCATTCGGTGTGGTAGGAAAATCGGAAGTGGCCTGACCTGTTTCATTCCCAAAATTACACCCCGAACATACTGCATGATATACGATACCATATTTATCGAAGCGTGAAGTCCCACCATCCACATGCGTTTTAGAGGAGCTACCACCTAAATACGTTGCATATACAAGTTGGTTGGCATCACCATTCAGCACCATAAAGTAAAAATCAGAACCGGAAGTTGTGCTTTGAAAAGCATCGGGCGTGACGGGCATGCCAAACGTGCTGCTTTGCCAAAAGCCTGTCTGAATGCTTGAGTTTACAAACCCTCCCCAGCCAGCCAGGTAAATATTGTCACAATCATTCACTAAAAAGGCGGTCGGTGAAATATTGGGGATTATTAACCCGGTTGATGATCCGGAACCAAATACGGTCGAGAACTCCAGGGTGCTTAAATCGTAAGAAAATTTTTGTACAAATTGTCCGCTGTTCGGATTGTTATAAACCCCTGCGGTAATCGGCATTTGACCCGCTGTCTGGCCATAACAAAATATATCACCACCCGAATTGAGGTCAATAAAATAAACCTGGTCAAATGAAATGGTGCCTGTAAATGTGGCATTCAAAATTGCGCTTCCATCTGCCTGTATCCGTGCAATCCAACCATCCACTATTCCATTGAAAGTCTCCTGATAGACCCCGGTGGTTGTAGGAAAATCCGTACTCGTAGTTCCTCCTGCCAATATGATATTGTTGTCGTTATCAAATTTTATCGAGTAGGCAGCATCAAACCCCGACCCTCCTATGTAGCTTGACCAAATAATGGAAGATAAATCAGGGGCAAGTTTAACAACTACACCATCGGTCGCACCACCAAACGTAGTATCAAACCCATTAACAATGGGAAAATCACCAGAGGTAGTAACCGAACTGATGTAGACATTTCCAGCTTCATCTGTTATTACATCCCCCCGCATTTCATCACCATAGTTGACAACCAGTGGGCCACCCGATTGTTTGGGGGTGTTCAACCCGTCATTGCCCGAGCCTCCCAGAAAAGTTGAGCCAACAAGTTGACCTCCATCAGGGGATAATCGGGTGATCACAATATCCCATTGATCACTTGTGTTGAGTACTCTGTTAAAAACAGTGGTCCCTAAATTAAAGGTTTGATCATAGGCGTTTGCGCTTACAGGGTAATCAGGGGAACTCGAAATACCCAGCACAATCAAATCGCCCGAGGCCTTATCAACCACCAAACTTTCAGGTGAATCATTATTCGCACCGCCAAGATGGGTGGCATATAAAAACCCTGTTCCGGCAGAATCATACTTAATGATTGCCATATCAAAACTGCCTTTGTTTGTTGTTTGAAATGCCCCCACGGTAGCCGGGAAAAAACCACCCAGGCTTTGTTGCGTCACACCGGCAGAGTAAAGCGTGCCGTGTTCACCGGGTGTGGCGGTGCTTCCCCAATTGTCGGCAGTCGAACCGGAGTAGGTTGAAAAAATCAATAAGGGGTCAATGACCAGCTCATTGCACTCATCATAGCATTCAGGAAATGAAAAAGAAACCATGTTGTTTTTAAGCCGGTATTCACTTGCCACGGGTTGTTTCGTATCGCTATTAGCTTGATAAGAAAATGGTTTGAGTTCTTTTAACGAACCCACAGCAGTTCGAATCTCCAGTTCCCCGTTGATCTTTTCAAGACCATACGCTCCCGGGTAATTAATTTTAATTTGTGATGGATCTGCCCCTGGCCTGACAATGAAATCGTACTTTAAATTTTTATCAAGCGAAGATATCCTGAAATCAATTCCCTCGTAAACATCCTGATAAAGAATGGACGTATATGCTAATGCCCTGGATGCCCAACGACATGAATCGCTTCCAAGAAAGTAATTGTAATGACCTTCAGATGGTATACCCACTGTTGCTTTTGCGTTTGGATTTGATCCAATCAAATTGATTTGGAAGTAATGCCCATTGACGGGTTCCGGCATGGAATGCCCCGTAGCTTCACTAATGGCACCGTGACCTTCCATGTGGTGTTCCTCGAGTTTTTCCAAATCAAGAAGCTGAATAGAGAACCCCTTTGCGGAAACACCAACGCGTCCTCCGGGGACAAGGGCTTGAAAATCAATATCCCCATTCCATTGGCCTTTGTTCTCAATAAACTGTAACCCGTTGTTTTGGCCCAGAACCTGGGTGGAAATCAATAGGAAAGTGATACTTGCTAACCGCATAACCCCGCAAACATAATAAATTTTTGTAATGGTTGGTACACGGGAATCATACCATTCCGTGCGAATTCTTACATCGGCCTTACATGGCTAAACATCTTGAAGATATTATCAATGTAGGCCGATTCAATTCCAATTTCTAACGCCTCTTTACGAAATCTACAGTTCCTTCAATGATGAAGTCGATTACATTCACAAAATTGTTTTTTCATGGTAGTTGATTTACGCTACAATTTCTTTTGCCCTCTTTCTTAGTTTGAAGAATACAAACAAATTAAAGAAATGCATTCCCCCAAGGATCAAGATGATCGCACCAATTTTCACACTAAGCTTTTCTATGACAATTTGCACCGAAGTAATTTCTCCAAAGATCTGAAGTGTGAAAACAGCATAACCAATGTTGATCAGGTAAAATCCGACTACCAATAATTTGTTCACACTATCGGCCAACATTTCATTGCCATGAAAAATATCAACCAGAAATACCCGTCCATTCGTGAAGAGGGTCTTGGCAACCCAAACCGTGAGCGCAATGGTTAATGGCATGTAAATCGCGTAGGTCAAAATGATGTAGTTCATAAAGTTTATTGTTTAGTTTTACAAATAGTTCCAATGTTTTTATTGCTTCCTTCCCGAAACAAAATAGTACCCGAAAGTAGATTGAGCCGAACCCAACACCATCGTCAGCAAGGGCGACTTTAAATTATCCCAGCGTTCTTTGTTCATTTTTTCTTTACCGAAAAGAAATTCCTTGAGCAAAAAATAAATCACTGTAAAGGGAACATGTGCCACGGAAGGTGCAATGCGCATGCTCACATCTTCGGTAATAATGTTGGTGAACCTCAACTGTTCAAGTTGTTTCCTTACTTCATTGATGTTCCCCAACTCCGTTAATGCCCAGGAAGAACACAACTGATCATAGACACGTCTGATAAAACCAGTCTTCGCTACTGGCTTTTTTAAAAAACCATCCGAGATCACAAACCTTCCTCCGGGTTTTAGTATGCGGTGTACCTCCTTCAATAAATCCGCTTTACTCGATCCTGTTGCATAGCAGCTGCTTTCAATCGCGACCACCGCATCCAATGAATTATCGGCAAAGCGCGTGTTGCAATAATCCCCTTCCAGTATTTCGATACGCTGTGTTTGCGTTAAAGCTTGATTCAATTTTGTTGCTTGCTCAACTTGCCACGGCACAAGCGTAACGCCTCTGCCTTGCATCGAAGGAAAATTCTTTGCGCCATACCGCAGTGTGGCCCCCAATCCGCAACCCAAATCAGCAAGCTTAAAAGATGAATTCGCATCCAGCGAAAGTTTCTCAAACACTTTCTTGTTCAACTGTTCCAGCATCGCTTCCCGGTTAAACGGATTGATCCCTTTTTGCCAATAGCCAAAATGCATGTTGTAGTTTTTGCTCCAGGTACCATAATCAGGTCCCGCTTTTTCATAGTAAGAGATAATGGACTCCTTCTTCGACAACGCACGTTTTCTTGAAATGTGATTGGCTTTTGGTGGGTGCATCACGACTGTTGTTTTCATAACTTTCAGGATTTATTGAAACTTCGTATTAAAAAAATAGCTCAGAACTTCATTAGCAATTTGTAAAACCACGTCTGGTCCGACTTGGTGAACTTATCGATCATGCCATCTACCTTTAAAGAAAAATCAAAAAGCTCGCCCGTTACTTTCTTAAATTCAGCGACTTCCTTCTTGTTATCTCCCGAAACACGTTGCACTTGTTCCAGCACCGTGAGAATAGGTTCAATCTCCCTCCTTCTGCGTTCCTTCGAAACCTGCTTGGCCAACGCCCACACATCTTTTCCCGTGCTAAAGAACTCCTTCCGCTCCCCTACCTTGTGTTCCTTTTGGACAATCCCCCAGTCCATGAGCGCACGCAAGTTCATGTTCACATTCCCTCGTGACATCTGTAATTCTTCCATGATTTCTTCTGCGGACAATGGCTCGGTGGAGAGCAACAATAATGCATGAAGCTGCGCCATGGCCTTGTTGATGCCCCAATTGGAACCTAATGTGCCCCATGCCTGGATAAACTTCTGCTTTGCTTCGCTGTACTCCATGCCCCAAACATACTATAAAGTTCTAAACTTTCAAATATGATTGAAAGTTTAGTTTTATGGTAGATAAATAAAATTTCAAGATCCAAAAGCAGTTAATGATGCGTATTAGCTTACTTCTATACTATTGAGTCCGGGTGAATAAAAACGAAGTTCTCTGTTTCTCGCAGACATTTAAGAATATTCTCATCTAAATCAACTTCTATTTGGTCATCATTAAATTCAAAAATTCTGAAGGAAATATTTTGATCTTCAGGTGAGGAAAAGGGCAACTGAAGCTGAGGGCCATTGTGTCGAAAATCAGTCACGGCAAATCGAGTTGTATAAATGAAATTTAGATCCTTACTGATTATCGTTAAGTATGAATTCGGATTTAAAACTTTATTAGCAATTAACTTAAAACAGATAATACTATTAGAAATCGAAGGATTAGCGGGCAAGAATGTATGACCCAAAAGACGATCACTATTTTTCTCTACAATCAAATCAGTAAGCTTTTCAATAATTATTTGTTCCAAAGAAGAATTTATTGTCAAATCTTGCAAATTTGCTTGTTTTCCCGATTTACATTTTAAAGTTTTTATGTGTTCAACGGTAGGTTTGTTTAATTCATGGGCCGCAAACTCTCTATCTAATACCGTACTATTAAAATCATCACAGAAATCTTTATCATTTGAAAGAATCAAAATCTGCTCACTACTATTCTCTATTTTATTCTCTGCTGGAAAAATAGCGGAAATCAACACTAAGGAATCCTCTTTAGAAATTTTGGATGAAAGACAAATATCAAAGGTTGGCTTTAAAAGACCGCGATGAAAAGTATTCCCATTATATGTGACACCCAAATCATTCGTAATTTTCTCTAACTCCCCTAGAACTTCATTCTTAATGTCAGGCATAACCGATTCAAAATCAACCTCTTGGGATACGAATTTTTCACGGTATCTTAGTAATGAACTAACATTCAATTTCCCAGAGCTAGAAGAAGCTTCAATTATCTTTCTTAGAAAGTATTCTCTTTTTCTTACTCCAACGAACTCGTAGACAACAAATTCAGAGCTTATCAGATCAACAAACTTTATGCCCCTCAAAAATTCAATGGCTTTTGTAAGATTGGGGTATGAGTTATCCATCAAATAAGTAAGTATGTTGGTATCCATAAATACTTTAATCCTAAAAGTCGATAATGGTGCATCACTCCATGGTTCCATAATGTTATCTCTCTTGTGATGCATTAGATTTAATAAACGTTTCATCTATAAGATTACCTTCCTGAAATAATTTGGCAGCCTTCTCGATAAGATAGTAAGCGCCCCGAAGAAACGCGCGTGAATTTCCGTCAGTTTCACTCACTAAGTACCTAATACCTTCTTTTTCAAAAGGTACAAGAACATCAAGCTTTTTATCTCTTGCAATATTGAGATAATTAATAATAATTTTTTCTGCTTGAGATTGATCGATACTTTGTAGAGTAATTAATCTAGCACTGATTCTATCTGCAAGTGGAGGCGAAACACTCTTAAGTTTTTTCAAAGCCTGACCTGTCATTGCAAACATAAGGCACCATTCTCGTTGCTCATCCAATAATGTGCGAAGATTATAAATATAGTTGTCAACTTGGATCTTTGACAAGCGTCCTTCCGTGATGTCCTCGAATTCATCAACTAAAATAAAAAAATCTGTAAAACCTTGCTCTTTAATAAGTCGAACTATATATCGAATTATTCCTGCCTCCTTTTTGTCCAGTTGTCGAATCGCCCCCGATGACAAGGCCTCCCATGTTTTATTTACGCCAAAATCCTCTGAGATAAGATCATAGAAATATTGAGTTAGAACAGAATCCCCAAGTTCTATTTCCAAAACTTCTGTTATTAAATCTCTGAATGAAGAATCAAATTCTTTCTTTTGTTTTATGGTTGGTATATATTTGATAAAAGCATCAAGAAATTTTTTATAGCTAACCAAATTCTCATCAGCATATGGATTAGGATTCTGATCAAACAATACGGATCCCTTTCCTTCAAATCTGACAAGCCGTTTCCTATAGGATTCGTTTTTACTTATTCTTTCGATAATCTTGTTCCAAATAAATTTTTTAAAATTCTCTTCACCTATTTTTGAAATAATTGAGCCAATCAATTCCGATAACTTTATACCCGGATTATCTATATAAATTACATATGGGTTCTTGTGGAAATCCTTATTAGATGCAACAAGGCCTAGCAAGTACTTAACATACATCAGTAGTTGTGTTTTTCCTGAGCCATAATCTCCGGTCACAGTCGCAGTTAGAAATTTATCCATAGGATCAACAGGATTTTCCTGAAGCGCGTGACTAATAAAGTCAAATACATTTGCTTTAACTGAATCATCAATCGGTACTAGGTGGCCATTTATGAAATCACTGCTATTTATATTGGTGGTTCCAGATTTTGGAAACGGGTTAAATTTTAAGCCAAGCTTTTCATATTTCTTATCCATTTCTTGGATTGTAAGTTGTGTTTGCTTAGATAAAAGCATTGCAACTATATTGCTGTCTTGCTCCATTATTTTCTGACAATTAAATGCGATACAAATGAATCTTTATATTTCGGAAAAAAGATGATTTCGTTATCTCTGAACTCTTTGCTTTTTATAAATACCTCCGATGTTCGTTCTAAACTGAATTTATCTTTATTTTTTACATAAACATTAATTACTAGATTTTTAATATTTTCGACCTTTGCTCTGTACTTAAGACACAACCTTAAGACCAATTCAGGAATATAAATATAATTACTGTTAAAAGAAATCGGAATAAATTTAAGGATATCATCTTCTGAAATTTGACATTCAGGATTAATAAAATACATTCCTGATACACCACTGCCACTATCCAACTTGTATCCTAAACTCTTTAAATTAAACTTCTCAATTAAATCTAAGCTCAAGGCCCACTTAGCAAAGACATCCCAAAACCTCATTAAATCTTCATTTCTTTCATGGTTAATGAAATAAACCTCATCAAGCTGGTGTATATTATAGAAGAATGAATCAGTGAATCTACTCTTATCAGAAAAGTAAAAAAGAGGCTTTGATCCTGATAAGACTGTCTCTTCAGTGATTAATTGGATAAACTTATCTTTTTCTTGATTTGTAATGTCGATAAACCAAGACATTATTTCACGAAATCTGAAGTATTTAAAAAAGACCTCTTTGAATATTTTAGCATCAAGTGAAGTAATTGATTCACCAATTTTTGAGGTAAAGACATCTTCTTTTACGACTTCATACTTGCTGTTTAAGAATCCGAAATTTTTTAATGCATTTAAATGTTCAAGAACACGCCTTGCATTCCATGGTGTTTTCACAAATGGAAGATTGATTTGAAGGCAATACTTTGTGAATTTTTTATGATCTGCGCTCGAATGGAGTTTGGCCGCTAGGAAAATATCCCGTATTTCAGTAAAATGAAATACATATGAGAAACTCCATCCCTTTTGATCTAAGTTAAAAGCCTTCGCTAAATTTTCATCAATTGAAGGAATCTCAATACGGTTTAAATTCGCTATCTCGACACTTTGCATTACTTTAATTCGAGTACATTTTCAGTCAATTCCAAACTATGTCTGAATTTCAAGGACTTCCATTTAGTACCTCGAGATCTAATCTTATGGATTTTGTAATTTGAAAAGCCAACATTGATACCAATTTCTCCCAGTAATTCGGTTGTCGGAACATAGACACCGTATGGAGCTGAGTCGCCTAGGATCAAGTAAGCTTTGCCATTTTTTTTTACAACTCTCCTGATTTCTCTTAGAACAAAAAACATGTCTTGGAAGTAAAGAAACATTAAAATATCAAAGCTTTTTTTGCCACCTCTGGTTTTCGATATCTCCTTTATTTCTAATGACTTTTCAAGTAAGACATTTACTACTCCTGGATTTGTTTCCGCAAAAAGACTAGAACGATATTTTTCGAGATCAAATTCACTCTCACTATAATGAGTTGTTGAGCCAGTCACTAATTTTTTTCTCACCCTGTTCGTTATGTCATTCCAATTATCTGTAATTCCAAAGAAATGAGTGTGCACTTTGGATACTTCTCCATAATCCAAATTGTTTAAATATGGAGGAGAGGTAATGCAAATATTACATGATCGATTTTCAATATGCTGATTTTTTAGACGTGAGTCATGTCTAAAAATTTTAGAGGTCTTACTTAGATGTTTATATGCTTTTGTGTCCTCAAACATCTGATTAGATATCTTGAAAAATACTTCTAACGCATCAAAATTGTGTGACAAGAATTTTGTTCTAACAATATATGGGATAGCAATTGGGTGGACGGAGGTTTTATGTAGCGTTTGACTCAAAGCTAATTTAAAAAACAGTCTGTACTTCCATTTAGACATTTTTTCAATTTCACTTTTAAGGAAGTATATATGCTTCAAATTCTGTTCAGAATACAAAGAATCTAATAAAGGATGAGACAATTGTTCAATTTGGAGGTGCTTTGCCTTTTGCAATATCCTATTCTGTATTCGTTCAACAAATTGAAGGAAAACCGTCTCATCAATTTTCCAATTTAACTTGGCTCTAATTATATCATGCATGAAAGCTTGAGCCTCATTACCTACTGCCATAACACCCATTTTTTGCGCTGAAACCAATGTAGTTCCGCACCCAGCAAAAGGATCAAAAATTATCTGATCCCTACTCAATTTCTCCAAGTTTATAATTTCATCAACAAACCTATGCGAGAAACCAGCAGTAAATTTATACCAATTATGAATTGGACTCTTAAAATTATCCTTGGCTGAACCTATATCTGAGTGTAAGAAATTCATTACAATTTTCAAAATACCCAAATCTAGTTCTAATATTCTAATAAATCTCAATTACTGATATGTAATTACTTACACGATACATTAGAGTTAGTACAAGTCTCGAACGAGAGTGCTCATTGGGACTTGAGTCAGAAGTATTAGCTCTGGTAATCTAATCTCAACCCTCTCCTAACGCGGATAGAAGTACCCCACGCAGCCAATCACCAAACTCTTAATTAACCCCGGTGCGCCTTCTGTACTCCCAAAATCCTTTTGACTCTATTCAATTCAACCCTCAACCAAAATTAACCCTTAACAACATATACTAACACAGTTCACTTTTATCACTTAGGTGAATCCCGAAGGTTGAATGGAACAATTTCCGACATAGAGGGAAACCCCTTTCCCTGTTCAGAGAAGCTTGGATTCAAAGGGTTAGAAAGTGATAACCATTTATAGTTGTTGACGATTTTGCGAGCCAATGTTACTGCTCCCGCAAGGCATTCACAGGATTGGCAAACGCTGCTTTCAATGATTGCCAACCCACCACCAAAAAGGCCAGCATGTTTACCACAGTAAGGGAGAGCAAATGGATCCACCAGTTGAAGTCAAACCGGTAGGCAAAACCTTCGAGCCAGTGTTGCACGGCATACTGCGTTACCGGAATTGCAACCACACAGGCGATCAACACCGGAATGGAAAATTCCGTGGTGAGCAACAGCAGGATGTTCCAGGGGTTGGCACCCAGCACTTTGCGAATGCCGATCTCTTTTGTTTTCTGAAATGTGGTGTAGGCCACCAGCCCGATCAATCCAAGGCACGCGATCGAAATACCCAACACAGCAAACAGCCCGAAGAGTTTTTCAAACGCTTTCTCCCGCCCATACTGTTCATCAAAAAAGGAATCGAGGAAAAAATAATCAAACGGGTCGTTCGGATAAATTTCTTTCCAAACACGTTCAATGTCCCCAACAACCTGTTGCATATTTTGGCTTTTTACTTTTATCGGAAAGTACCCAAATTCATAATTGTGGCCTTCCAATAAAACAAGCGGATGGATTGCCTTTTGAAGTCCTTCGTAATGTGTGTTCTCCACTACCCCCACCACCTGAAATTCCTGCGTTCCCATCGCTACAGGTTTGCCGATGGCCGTTTCATTGGTAAAGCCCAGCATCTTTGCTGCTGTTTCATTGATGATGATGTTGGTCTCTTCCCCCGGTTGCTCACTAAAATTCCGGCCACTCTGAAAATTGATCCCTAATGCCGGTGCATATCCCGGATCAACAAAAGCTACATCATACGTAATGTTTTTTCCCTCTTCGGTCCCTATTGCATATACATCTTCACGCTTTACAAGAAATTCATTTCCCGGTATGCAAGCCGAAGCACCCACTTCTTCCACCGCGCTAAACGATAAAAGTTTCTCCCGCAAATTTTTAAAATACGAAATCCGTTTTTCACTGCCGATCAGCGAGCGTGGCGAATGCAACACCACCACCTGGCCGGGTTCCATCCCCAGCGACTGGTTTCGCATAAAGTTCACTTGCTTATAGATAACCACGGTGGATGTTAAGAGAAAAACCGAACAGAAAAACTGAAAGGACAACAACACCTTCCGGAAATATCCTTTGCCGGTTTGGGTACTAACTTTTCCTTTTATAACATCAGCCGTCTGCAACGCTGATAGCCCGAGCGAAGGATACAGGCTTGCAATCAGTCCACCGAAAACAAGGATGGCAACAAACACGATAAACGTTTCGAACCCTTGCCCTGTCAGCTCAATTATCGGAAGTGGAATTTGCGTAATCGATTGGATGGTGTCTCGCGAAAAGTAAACAATGGCGATAGCCAACGCACCTGCTACCGTACTTGACAACATTGCTTCGAACAGGAACTGGTTCACCAGTTGCCTGCGCGAAGAACCAATGGCTTTGCGAACACCTACTTCTTTTGTTCGCTCCAGCGATCGCACCGTTAAAAGATTGATAAAATTGATCCATGCAATCACCAGAATAAGCGCAGCCGCCATGATCAAAGAGTAAACAAAAGACCGACTTCCGTTGGGTTGCAATTCATCGGCAATATTGGATTGCAAATGGATGGCTTGAACCGGTTGGAGATAAAAGTCATACACGACTTCGCGCGTGGTTGTCTCCGGGATGCGGTCTTTCATTATTCCGGCCATCATGGTTTCTACTTTTTCGGGCGATGCACCGGGTTTTAGCTGGAGGTAAACGTAACTGGCATTCCAATCAGGAGGCAGGCTGTTTTCAAAAATATTGCCCGCCAGCAGTACAAGCGTAGCCCACGACACAACAAAGTCTACTTGCATGTGTGAATTTGGAGGCAGGTCTTTGTATACCCCTTGAATGGTGAACCCAAGGCTTTCATTCAAATAAATTGTCTTTCCGATGGGATCGTTCTTGCCTTCCCAGTCCGTTCCAAAAAAACGCTTCGCCCCCGATTCGGAAATAATAGCACCCCACGGTTTATCGAGCATGGCCAGATCCCCTTGCCGGATGAATTGGAGATTGAAGACAGTGGCAAAACTTGCATCCGCCCAGAACGTATGTTGCCTGTTGAATTTTATATCTGCTTCTTTATAATGAAGCATGCATTCTTCTTTATAGATACGGGCGGCATCCACCACCTCGGGGATTTCATTTTTCAATAGCGCAACCAGTCCCGGATAGCTTCGGGCGCTTTCCATTACTACGGTGTTGTTCTCAACTTTTTTAACTGCTACACGGTATGTATCCCGGCTGTTTTGAAAATGCCGGTCATAACTAAGCTCATACCGTACGATGTGGACAATCACAAGAAAGGCAGCCAGGCCAACGGTCAATCCCAGCACATTGATATAGGTAAAGAGTACCCCTGCCCCTTTTCCGTTTTTGTGTTTATAAAAAGCGCGAATGGCGGTGATGAAATAGTGCCTGAACATAGTTGTAGTGATTTGGCTTCATCACTAAGGTATGGAAATCTGAAAAGAAAGGTTAGCCCCTTTTTACAAATGACGCTTAAAAATCCCCGATTAAAAGATTCCGTTATTAAAATCCTACATTTACTTTGAAATACAAAGTACTTTTATTTACCTTTGAGGCATACTTATCCAGAACCAAAATCATGGAAACACAAACCAGTATCAAAAAAGGCCTTTTAGGTGTGGCCATTGGAACCGCCTTCCTTTTATCCATCCCATTCATCGCGATGCAATTTACTTCGGAAGTAAACTGGAGCGCAGGCGATTTTATTATTATGGGTGCCCTCCTCTTCATTATCGGTGCTTCGTATGTGGTGGCTACCCGGTATATTAAAGACTTTGTAAACCGCATTGCTATTGCTGTTGCCCTTGGTTCCACCCTTCTGCTGGTGTGGGCAAACCTGGCCGTAGGCTTGATCGGTGGCGGTGCACACGCTGGCAACCTGATGTACATGGGTGTGGTTGCAGTGGGTGTAATCGGTACTATCATTTTCCGTTTTTCCACAACCGGGATGGAACGCACCCTGTATGCGATGGCCATCTCATTGGTGTTGGTGGCGGTCATTGCTTTATTATCGGGTATGCAAGATTATCCGGGAAGTTCGGTGATGGAGATCATCGCGGTCAATGGTTTCTTCGCCATCCTCTTTGCTTTCGCGGGTTCGTTGTTTCGTTATGCCGCGCGTCACCAATCCCAACAAAAAGCAGAAGGATAGCAACCGTCCGTGCAGTGCATGCGCAATTTAATTTCCTTTACATTCTATTCTTTACGAAACACGGGAACAACCGGTGCGGAAGGGTTGCTAAAAGAACTCAGTGCATTTGCTTTTAAACAAATGCTCTCATGCTTTTTTCCCGCTTGTATCTTTTGCTTTTTGGTCCTATCCAAACTGGTTCATATCTCCTTCCTGCCGCGCTATGATTTCTTGCTCATTTTGTGCATTGGCATGCAGGCTTTTATGTATTTCACCAAGATGGAATCCGGAAATGAACTACTGATCATTACCATGTTTCATGTGTTGGGCATCATTATGGAAATTTACAAAGTGCAGAAGGGCTCGTGGTATTATCCGGAATTTGCGTACACAAAATTTTATGGCGTTCCGTTGTACAGTGGGTTTATGTATGCGAGTGTGGGAAGTTATGTGTGCCAGGCATGGCGCTGGTTTGATTTAAAAATAGAAAACTGGCCGGGCATTGTGTTGGCGGCATTTATAGCAATGGCCATTTACCTGAATTTTTTCACCCACCATTACTTTTATGATTTCCGCTGGGTCATTACGGTGTTGCTGATCACCGTCTTCCGGAAAACGAAGGTGTTGTTCAATACCAATAATGTGGTGCGGAAAATGCCACTGGTGTTTTCCTTTCTTTTGATCGGATTTTTTATCTGGATAGGCGAAAACATCGCCACCTATCTAGGCGCATGGAAATATGCATCCCAACACGAAGGCTGGGGAATGGTGAGTCCCGGTAAAATTTCTTCGTGGTTTTTACTGGTGGTGTTGAGTATTGTGATTGTTATCCAACTGAAATTTATCAGAAACCGAAAATCGATTTTCACACCATCAACAATAAGCACATGATAAAATTCAACATCCGATACTTTGCGTTGGCTGCATTGATCTTCATTATTGAGGTGATAATAGCGTTGTATGTAAAAGATCGGTTTATCCGTCCGTATGGAGGCGATGTGCTGGTGGTTGTCCTGATGTATTGTTTTGTGAAATCGTTTTTTGACTTCCCTGTTGCACCGTTGGCATTAAGTGTTTTAATCTTTGCTTTCGTGATTGAGAGCTTGCAATACATAAAAATTATGGAGAAGCTTGGACTGGAAAAATCTGCACTTGCCCGTACGGTGATCGGAACTTCTTTTGCGTGGATGGACATTCTATCGTATATCGCGGGAATTGGTATGGTCTTACTTGTGGAAAATGTGGTGTTGAAAAAAGAGCTGGTATGAACGTGGAGTATTTTGTTGATCAGGATTCCATCGTGCGGAAGATATGGGGAAAGAGTGATACGGTGCTTTTCATTTTTGCCGGTGCTGCCGCTGAGTTTGCGCTCAACAAAGCAGTTGATTGGTTATACTTTACCGGGCGGCTTCCGGCTGATCCGATCGGGCGGCTTTTCTCCACCGTGTCGTATGCTAAAGCGATTATCTTTTCTGAAAAGCAACACGCCCTGCAAGCGATCCATACCATGAACACCATCCACGGAAGTGTGGAAACCAAACGTGCTGCTTCCATTCCCGACTGGGCCTATCGTGATGTGTTGTTCCTGCTGATCGATTATTCCATCCGGTCGTATGAAGTGTTGGAACGGAAACTAACTGTTGAAGAAAAAGAGGAAGTATTCCTGGTATTCAATCGCGTAGGAATTGGAATGCAATTAAAAGGATTGCCTGTTTCTTTTGAAGCGTATGAAACCATGCGGCAAGAGCATCTGATCAACAATTTACAACACAGCCGCTATACCGATGATTTGTTTAAGCAATACCGAAAACATTTGGGGGTAGTGCGCTATCAAATTTTATTGGAAGTGCAGAACCGCATTGTACCACACACGGTGCGTGCATTATTGGGCTTCCGAAAAGTGTCGCTGTTGAACCTTTTGTTAGGACCGTACAAACTGAGCAGAATCCTGAAGCTTGATTGGATGATGCGCGCATTATTGCTTCCCGCAAAGTATAAAAAACAAATCCTCTCGATTGATGTTCGTTCTTAGATCTACCCTTGGCGAAATCCGGCTATTTGTTTACGCTAGAGTTTAAGCGTAATTCCGAATTTACCACCGGAGAATGCTGAGGCCGATCCGAATTCAAGGTTGATACCAAACCGTTCTGTAAAATAGTACCGACCACCAACCTGGGCACCTAAGGCGAGCCCTGAACCTTCGTTTCCGGGATAGTCA
This sequence comes from uncultured Roseivirgaceae bacterium, assembly GCA_964398945.1. Taxonomy (GTDB): domain Bacteria; phylum Bacteroidota; class Bacteroidia; order Cytophagales; family Cyclobacteriaceae; genus JBGTGG01. The sequence continues at coordinate 61,722 of CAYNOT010000009.1, forward strand.
TCATCCGAATTCCTAACATAAAAACCTAGATTTAAACCGGCATAGAAATCCCAATTGGTTGGCATATTGAGCACAGAATTAAAATGATAATTCCCATTTCCTGACAAGCCAACAATGGAGTGATGATACCGTGCATTCCCATTATTGTAACGCCTGTTGTACGACCTGAAGGAAAACTCGCCACCGACAGAAATATCGCGGTGTACCCCAACATCAAAACCAGCATATACAGGAACGCCCCAGGATGAAAACCCGAGACCTGCATTGAATTGTGCTTTGCCTTTTGGCAATGCATACTGTGCTGAAGCAAGGTTCCATCCGGCAACTAAAAGGACTAACAAGATTATCTTTTTCATTTTTCCAAGTTTGATATGAATGTATTTGTTGTGGTGAGAAGAGGAAATAATGTGCCAGTGAAGGAAAGGTTGACTTCCCGGCTTTAATGTGATAGCCAAACTTTTAAGGTGAGGAAATTAATCTACAGTTTGAGTAAGGTCAACCGTATATCGATGTGATTTTTCCAATTGTTTAATCATTCGGTAGCATTGCCACAGAACAATTACCAACCGTTTTGATTGTTTCTGTAGACTAGTAATTAATCTCCACCACCTTTTTATTGTTCAGTTTCTGCATTTGTTTCGGTACGATATTCAAAATCTCTTCTTTCAACGTTTTGATCAGTTTTGTTTTGATGTGGTCACGATGCGTAACAATACTTACTTCCCGGGCAGGTCGAGGTTCTTTTAATTGCTTCACCAGTTTTCGTTGCGTTGGACTAAACTCCATCACGGCCAATTCAGGCAGGATCGTAATCCCATCACTTTTATCGACCATCCGTTTCAGGGTTTCGATGTTTCCGGTTTCATATTGAAAGTGGAAATCACTTGCTTTCCTCAATTCACATAAGTTTAAAATCTGCGAACGGAAACAATGCCCTTCTTCCAACAACCAAAGTTGGTTGGGGTCAATCTCATTGGCCAACACATATTTTTTATCAAACAAGGCATTCTTCTTTGATACATAGACAAAAAGTTCTTCGTAAAAAAGAATATCTTCCTTAATAGAAGGATCTTTAAGCGGGGTGACTACAATGCCACAATCCATTCGGTTGTTCTTCAACTCATGGATTACTTCTTCAGTGATAGTCTCTTTAATGATCAGGTTTAGGTGCGGATATTTTTCACGCATGTATTTATAAAGCGGTGGCAACAGATAAGGTGCAAGTGTAGGAATGATCCCAATCCGCAATTCCCCTGTGAGCGTATCTTTCTGATCGCTGATCAGTTGTTTGATCATGTGGGATTCGCGCAGCGTAACACGTGCCTGTGCAATAATACTGGCCCCAATCTCTGTCGGGATCACGGGCTGCTTTGTACGGTCAAATATCTTCACACCGAGCTCTTCTTCAAGCTTTTGTATTTGCATACTTAATGTGGGCTGTGTGACAAAACATTTGTCGGACGCCAACACAAATTGGCGGTACGTGTCCAGTGCAACAATGTATTCGAGTTGGGTAAGTGTCATAGATATAAACTATATGATCATAAAAATAATCAATTTGATTTATTATCATAACTGTTGTAATCTTGAAAACCCAATTAAACCGGAACTCAAAATTTAGTATAACCAATAAATTACAAAGCAAGATGGCAGATCAAAAAAACGATGGAGCGAAGTGCCCGTTTAACCACGGAAGTACACCAAAGCAAACCGCAGGAGGCGGTACATCAAACCGTGACTGGTGGCCTAACCAGTTGAATGTGAACATTCTTCGTCAACATTCATCCCTATCCGACCCAATGGATGAAGAATTTAATTACGCGGAGGCGTTCAAAAGCCTCGACTATGAAGGCTTGAAGAAAGACCTTCATGCATTGATGACCGATTCGCAGGAGTGGTGGCCTGCAGATTTTGGCCACTACGGTCCCTTGTTTATCCGTATGGCCTGGCATTCAGCAGGGACCTACCGCACCGGTGATGGACGCGGTGGTGCCGGATCCGGTCAACAACGTTTTGCCCCCCTCAATAGCTGGCCCGACAACGTGAGCCTTGACAAAGCACGCAGGCTCCTTTGGCCGATCAAACAAAAATATGGTCGCAAAATTTCCTGGGCAGATCTGATGATCCTTACCGGAAATGTTGCATTGGAATCGATGGGCTTCAAGACCTTCGGTTTTGCCGGTGGCCGCGAAGATGTATGGGAACCGGAACAGGATGTTTACTGGGGATCAGAAAACACCTGGTTGGGTGGCGATGTTCGCTATGCACATGGATCAGAAGGTGTACCAAAAGCAGGTGGTGTTGTCTCCTCTGATGATGATGCCGATGGAAAAATCCATGATCGGAATTTGGAGAATCCGTTGGCTGCCGTGCAGATGGGTTTGATCTATGTGAACCCTGAAGGGCCTGATGGAAATCCCGACCCTATTGCAGCTGCCAAAGATATTCGGGAGACATTCAAACGCATGGCGATGAATGACGAAGAAACTGTAGCCCTTATTGCTGGTGGCCACTCTTTTGGTAAAACACATGGCGCTGCCCCGGCAACCCATGTGGGTGTTGAGCCGGAAGCGGCCACTATTGAAGAACAAGGATTTGGTTGGAGGAGTAGCTTCGGATCAGGTGTTGGTGCCGATGCAATTACCAGCGGCCTTGAAGTTACCTGGACAACCACTCCTACAAAATGGAGCAATAATTTTTTTGAGAACTTGTTCGGCTTCGAATGGGAGCTAACAAAAAGCCCTGCGGGTGCACATCAATGGAAGCCAAAAGGTGGCGCGGGTGCTGGCATTATTCCAGATGCTTTTGACCCGTCAAAAAACCAGGAGCCAAGGATGTTGACAACCGATCTTTCCTTGCGCTTAGATCCTGCCTATGAAAAAATATCAAGGCATTTTCTTGAAAACCCTGACGCCTTTGCGGATGCATTTGCCCGCGCCTGGTATAAGTTGACACACCGTGACATGGGACCGGTTTCGCGTTATCTTGGACCTGAGGTTCCGAAAGAAGAATTGATCTGGCAAGATCCTATTCCGGCTGTTTCGCACGAAGTGATCAATGATAAAGATATCGCAGAACTGAAAACGAAAATCCTTGCCTCGGGATTGTCGGTAGCTGAATTGGTTTCTACCGCCTGGGCTTCTGCTTCCACTTTCCGTGGATCGGACAAGCGGGGAGGTGCCAATGGTGCGCGTGTTCGGTTGGCCCCGCAAAAAAGTTGGGAAGTCAACAACCCTGCACAATTGTCGAAAGTATTGGGGAAACTGGAAGGGGTTCAAAAGGAATTCGGAAAACCAGTTTCTATTGCCGACTTGATTGTGCTGGCAGGATGTGCCGGTGTCGAGAAGGCAGCAAAAAATGCCGGACACAATATTACCGTTCCTTTTACACCGGGAAGGGCCGATGCGTCACAAGAACAAACAGATGTTGAAGCATTTGAAGTACTTGAACCAATCGCTGATGGCTTCCGCAATTACCAGAAAGGCGCGTATACCATTCCTTCAGAAACGTTGTTGATCGATAAAGCTCAATTACTTACGCTGACTGCTCCTGAGATGACCGTTCTTGTGGGTGGTATGCGTGTGTTGAATACAAACTTCGATCAATCGAAGCATGGTGTGTTCACCAAAAACCCTGAAGCGCTGACCAATGATTTCTTTGTGAATTTACTGGATATGAGCACCGTTTGGAAAGCTACTTCAGATGCACAAACTGTATTTGAAGGTCGTGATCGCAAAACGGGGGAAGTAAAGTGGACGGGTACTCGGGCTGATCTTATCTTCGGTTCCAATTCAGAACTTCGCGCACTTGCCGAAGTGTATGGATGTGAAGATTCAAAAGAGAAGTTTGTCCGCGACTTTGTTGTGGCATGGGACAAAGTGATGAACCTGGATCGGTTTGACTTAGCGTAAATAAAAATTCATATTACAACAAAAAAGGTGGCTTGTGAACGGGCCACCTTTTTTAGTATGTCAAGCATTGATCAACTCAATCATCTTTTTTCGGTGTGCTTCATCCGGCAACCTGCCAACTCCTGCACTAAGGTTATCCATCATGTGACCAAGTTTGGAGGTGCCCGGAATCACGCACGTGACAGCAGGATTTGCAAGAATGAATTTCAAGAAAAAACACCCCCAACTTGTACAATCAAATTCCTTTGTCCATTCCGGAAGTCCTTTATTGGCAACACGCTCAAATAAACCACCACCACCAAACGGTTGGTTTACGATCACGGCAACGTTTCGTTCTTGTGCAATTTTAAAAAGGCTATTGGCAGCATGCTGGTTATCAATGGAGTAATTTACCTGGACAAAGTCGATCGGGTTCTTTCGAATAATACTTTCCAATTGGCTGTGTGCTGTATCGGTATAATGCGTGATCCCGATGTATCGGATTCTCCCTTCCTCTTTCCATTGTTGGAGTGTTTTAAAATGCGTTTCAAAATCAACTAAATTATGAACCTGCATTAAGTCCATTTGTTCGCGGTGCATCAATTCAAATGATGTCTTCATTTGTTGTATCCCTGCTTCACGACCGGATGTCCAAACTTTGGTTGCCATGAACAATTTTTTGTTGATGCCCAATTCAGCAGACAATTCACCCACTACCTGTTCGGAACGACCATACATGGGTGAACTATCAACCACACTACCACCTTGTGTTACCAATTGTGTTAGTACTTCCTTTAACGGTTTTCTGTCTTTTTCTAAACCCCCCACATCAAAGGTTATCCAGGTACCAATTCCTACCACGGGCAATTCTTCACCTGAAACAGGGATTTTCCGCTTCATGATTTGATCGTTTTGAAAGGTCCAGCCAGCCGTTGTGGCCACAAAGCCAAGCGCTGCCAATGAATACATGTGCTCTCTCCTGTTCATTACACAACGAATTTAGGAATTTTAGAATTAAGGGTTACAAATGCAGCAAGCTGCATTACGAGCACAGAAATGCTCAACCGCACGTTTGATAGATCAGGTTTCACTACAAGCAACCCTGATCAGGATTAAATCCTTTTTTTGATAAAACAAGTGCGTTCTCTATTTTTGATGGATCAAGTATCTTATCGTTTTAACCAATACTTATGAGTTTCGGAACTAGGCTAAGCACTGAAGAACAAAAACGGTATTCTCCCTGCTGGATGCTTTTCTTAGGGACACCAAAAACCCGTAAAGGCTTACGCTTCCTAAAATGATTTTAAAGAAAATCGCAATACCGTTTGTGGTTGGTCTATCTATCCTTGTTATTATCAAGGTAAGTAATTTTCAAAACCCCATTCCATTTCTTACAAATGAATTCTACATCTCCTATTATCAGGGTTCAAAAGAACAAATAAAAAACCCGGATATTTTCATCGTAAACATTAAGAATTTTCCACTAGATGTGGTTAAAGGTCAAATCGAGATACTTTCATATCATGACCCGAAAGTAATTGCTGTTGATAACTTTCAATGGGATAGTACAGAATTAATTAGAGACAGCCTCATTCACTTTACAAATTTGGTTCTTCCAATTGTTTTCAATGGTACTGCAATAAACTATTCGATAAACAACTTTACCGAAGACTCAGCTCAGTATGGATTTGTAAATCTTGATGGATCGGTGAAATTTAGGCCTTTTAAAGAAATAAATGGTAACGTATATCCATTCTTTGCCACTAAAATCATTGAACTATACGATATCGATCTTTACGAAAAACTATCCAAACGAAATATTGATAGTGAAATAATCAACTATAATGGCAACACCTTTCAGTTTGAATATCTTGACGATTTACTTCAATCATCTCCGAGCGATTTAGAAGTTATTAAAGATAAAATCGTGCTAGTGGGGTACACTGGACAACACCTGCCAGTATCAACAGACGATGTGGATGTACACACTACTCCACGTTCATTAATGTATGGAACTGTTCTTTTGGCGAATATCCTAAATACGATGATGGGCAACTACATCGATCAGCCTAAAATCTATTCTAGCATTTTTGTAAATCTATTGCTTTGCCTTTTCAATTCCGTTTTTGCTTACAAGATTATAACCAGTACAAAATCCAGCTATCTGATTATTAAGATAGCTCAGCTACTTCAAATAGGAGTAGCCTTTATAACTGCTTTATTCACTATTAATAATTTTCAAAATGCTATAGATTTTGAACAAATATTTTATGCTATATTAATCGCCCCCGAACTTTGCTACTGGTACTTAATGAATTTCGAGATTAAGTGAATATTTAATCAATATTTTTTAGCCTTTTGATTTAACCTTTTAAGAGAATCAACAGCTTTTCTTATTGAGTCCATATTTCGAGTATCTCTTCTATTCATTCTTTCTTCTCTATTTGGAAGAGCCTGCCTACCATCACCCTTACGATTGTATCCTCCTGTATTCTACAAAATTCTTCATTAAGCCAATACCAGTTCTGTTGTCCCTAACGTACTCGCTTGCTCTTTCTTTTAGTGAAGAAAAACTTTCCTCTCGCAATGACGATGCTTCGGTCTTAGACTCATTGTCGGTTGCAAATGTCATACCACCATTCATTTTAAAACCCCTAACATTAGTTACTGCGTCATTTCCCCCCTCAACATCAGTCATCGTAGATGGAATATGAAGTGACTCGCCTGCGATATTTGACTGACTAGAGCCAGAAAGACCATCAAAAGTTATAGATTCTTTTGAGGCTATTGATTCTATCTTCATTTCTACCAACTCGCCACTTTCATTAGTAACTTCAATCACCTTAGTATTGGTTAAATTATAATTGACAGTAACTGAAGCTAAAGTGCCATCTTTATTAAAGTTACCGACCGTGGAGGATACCGCAACACTTTGAGAAGTCTTTAACACTCTCTCCTTACACCCCTCACACTCTTCTGGGCATCATTCCATCTGGATCAATAAACCTGACTGGGTTATTATAAGCATATGAATATGGAGACCATCTTCTTGAAACTTCGGAAAGGGGGTCAACGACCATCCAACGAGCAATACTAGGATCGTACATTCTAGCTTCATAATCTATCCACCCTAAATCCAATTCATCTTGCAACTCCATTCCGTTGTACAGTTAATTGTTCTTCGTTGTGTTTTCTCGCTGATAAGAATTAAACGACAAACCGAAGGGATAGTAATCGTCACTCTGTTCGATCTTTGTGTGGTGCATGATCTTAAATCATCGAAGGACACATCCTGTATTTTTGTGTTTTCGTTGCTCAGGTAAATATACGAATATCCCAGTTGCTTAACATTTACATGCAAGGCCAGATAATCATGGGATGTGGCCCCTACTGAAGTTACCTGGTCAAAGCCAAAGTCCACCATCACATAGTTATTGTCAAATAACACATAATTTAAAAATGCTTTTGGCGCACTCTGGTCTTCAACATCACCGGAACCTATCAATGAACCTGCTGCGTAGGTAGGGAACTGATCAGTTCCAACAATGACTTCAAAAAAAATTATCACCGTGCTGATTCTCTCATGCATGGTGAACGATGAACAACACACCAATCTATAGCTGACTATGCATTTTCAGGGTAACAGACAGTCTACGTGCTTGGATGCATATTTTTCTAAGTTCTTAAGTTCCAAAGCTATTTTCTTCTCCCATTTGATTTGGGATTCAGCAATAATTCCGTGGATGGTCTGCTTATCATACTCTGCCTGCATATTTGCAAATTCAAGATATAATTTCTGAATAATAGTGTTAAAAACTTCCTCTGTTGGATTCCAGTTAGTTTTAGGCACATCTTGAATAGCTTTTCTTAATTTACGTGCATACAGTTCCGCTATGTCAAAATGTAATTGTTCATGTGCCAATAGATAGTTTGAAGTATCCATTGTCCATGCTTCATATCTCTCGAATACGATTCTAATATTATAACTAAGTACATTATTTTTTTCAACCCGAACAGGGGTTAATTGAAAGGCAGAGGCTGCTTTTAGGTACGAACGATTCTCTTCGTCAGGAATTTTACCTTTGAAGTCCTCCCATTTCAATTTGTCTTTATTACACCAACATTTTAAACTGTCGGTGTTTTGTGACAGTGTATCCAATGACAGATGAACAAAAAAAACTATTACTACAATTAACCTTAACATTTTTCCTATGCGTATTATGGTCATTGAACTACTGATTTGTTAATATAAAGGTGGTGGTCATATTTGCTCCCTGGTTCGCTTGCCCTTTCGTTGATTGAATGGATCCTGGCACAGTTTTTAATTGTGACTCTGATACTCCTGCAGCTCTCAACGCGTTATAAATTGCGCGCGATCGTGCATTCATAAGGTTCTGTTGTCTTGCAGCTTTGTCGCTAAACAGATTTTCAAAAGCACCAGGCGGATCATCGTCCACATTCCCTCGTATTTCAAGGTGAATATTTGATGAGCTTTTCAACACCATGATCAAATCACTTATTAGTTTATCATTTGCAGGCGTACTATAAAGATCAGATTTCAAACTCTGGAATTGATATGCATTGAATTGTACCGTACTACCACTAGCTGGTAAGCGAAACGAAGATGGATTCGGTTTAGGGTCCGGCTGCGGTTGAGGCTGGGGCTGTGGTTGAGGCTTGGGCTTTGGTCTAGGCTTCAGGATCGGTGCCTGTGGTATGTATACCACTGCCGGCTCATCTTCAGGCTCATCTTCTTCAGCGACCTGTTGCGTAGGCTGCGCTGGTGAAGGTTGGGGCGCTGGTTTTGACGGTGACTTTGGCAAGCCGAAATCATACGGAACTGGTTTACCTTTGCTTCTGGCAACTGGCGCCACATATTCTTGATTGCCCGCTGCTCTCGTACCGCTCAATCTTCCGACACCAAAAAAAGCTTTGACTCTTTCCCAGAGGGTTGGCGAAAGGCCACTCGGATCACCATACAAAACTGGATTGTTCTCGGCAAAATTATATGGAGTAATTCCTGAGAAGAAGTCTGCTAATGGGTCAATCTGTAAAAAGCGCCCAATTGCAGGATCATACGTTCTGAAAAGTGTTTGGTACCAACCAAGATCAAGACTTCGCTGTAATTCGGAACCACCATTGAAAAGATAATTTTGCTGCGTACTATTTTCTCTTTCATAGTGATTGAACTGTAGCCCAAATGGATAGTAATCATCACTCTGCTCGATCTTAGTATGGTGCATTATCTTGAAATCATCGAAGTACACGTCCTGGACTTTAGCATTTTCGTTGCTCAGGTAAATATACAAATATCCCGGTTGCTTAACATTTACATGCAGGGCCAGATAATCATGGGCCGTGGCCCCTGCGGAGGTTACCTGATCAAAGCCAAAGTCCACCATCACATAGTTATTGTCAAACAACACATAATTTAAAAATGCTTTTGGCGCACTCTGGTCTTCAACATCACCGGAACCTATCAATGAACCTGCTGCGTAGGTAGTGTTAAAAGCATTGTATGCCTGTGGCCCGTCTATACCCGCTCCCCCACTTGGGTTTAATGCAAATGCACCCACAATCGCTGTTAAAAAAGTGCTGATACTGGAATTTATCGTTGTCGCTGCATTGAAGCGGGCATATACTTCAAGGTCTACTACATCCCCAGAGTTCACAACCATGGATTTAGCAGGGCCAATTACCTCGCCTGATACTCCACGAAGCAAGTAACTATATGTTTGACTGTGCGGGTAATTAATTGTCTTCTTGCTGGACACCATATTTTTAAAAACCGCATTTTCACTAACCTCTACCGAGGTAGGGACTTTTTATCCTTGTTGCGGATAAGCTTCAATCTCCCAGAGGAGTCGTATTCATTACCTATCAAAATGAGTAAAATTACCTAGCCCAATTTGGGGGATACTGTTGTGGGGTAAATCCTGCAAAAATTTGGTTTGTGGGTGCATGGGCAACGGGCTGTTTGCGTTGTTCACCCCCCTAAACTTCCGCATCATATTACATTTTGTGTTCGGTTTATCGAAGATAAAGACGACCTTGTATATGCATGAGAAATTTATTGTTGGCCATACCAATCCTCCTCAACACCACAAGCTTTAGCCAGGATATGGGTTCGGGATTCACCCAGGTTATCGGTCAGCTATACACACAAAAAACCGATTCAATATTTGCCATTCTGGCCGACCAGAAAAAAATCCCGCTGGCAGTCGATGACTCTGTGGCCTTTTTGTTTAAAGGAAACGCAAATTCAGTTGCCTGGATGGGGGACTTCAATGGCTGGGGATATTACAAAGAAATACCCAATCAAGGAAAACAAATCCCAAATAGCGATGTCTGGATATTGAAGATGAAATTCCCAACAGATGCCAGGCTGGATTACAAAATTGTCTTGAATGAAACCGACTGGATTTTAGATCCCGCCAACCCACACCAGCAATGGTCGGGTGTAGGCGGGGGAAGCCCAAACTCAGAGCTTCGTATGCCCGGGTGGAAAGAAGATCCTATTTTAATTGCTGGGCCAAATGCAAAGCAGGGCGAGGTTATCAATGATATCCTCTTGCAAAGCAAGGTGCTGGGGTATCAGGTAATGTACAGTGTTTATCTACCGCCCGGTTATAATCCCAATACAAAATATCCAACGCTTTACGTCACCGATGGATATGAATACATGCACCCTAAAATGGGGAACATGATAACTGTTCTAAACAATTTAATCCACCTCAAAAAAACCGGACCATTGATCGCTGTCTTTGTCGACCAACGCAACCCGGTCAACCGCGCGGAAAACAGAAGGATGAAAGAATTGGCAATGAACAAAGCCTACCTTGATTTCTATCTTGAAGAATTGCTCCCTGAAGTTGAGCGAAACTATTCCGTGAAAAAAGGGCCTGGGTACCGGGGTATTTTAGGAACCTCCATGGGCGGGCTTAATGCTGCCTACTTTTCCTTTTCACGCCCTGATATCTTCGGGCTTTCTGCAATTCAATCCCCGGCATTCTCGTACCGAAAAGAGATTTATAACACGTGCGAGAACGCCACCAGTAAGCCTGTTAAAATCTTCCTTTCCGCAGGCGCTATCTATGATGCAAAAGAGGGCGCAGATAAAATGAAGGGTATTTTGGAAAACAATATGTGCACGTACCAGTTCGTGGAGGTAAACGAAAGCCACTCCTGGGGGCAATGGCGTAGTCTCTTAGATGATATATTAGTTTATTTCTTCCCACTAAGTAACTAAATTGGGCACTGAATTTGACTCAGCCTGTTTTAAGTCACTAAACCTTACACCATGAAGCCTGTACGCCTCCTTTCGATTATTTTAATACTCTTTGCAATGGCCTGTAGTTCAGGCAAAAAAGCCTATCAACGTGGGAATTATTACGAATCTGTAATGCAGTCGGTGGCGCGGCTTCGCCAAAATACCGATCATAAAAAATCAAAGGAAACCCTGCGGAATGCCTACCCTTTAGCTGTACATACACTTGAAGATCAGGCAAAAAACCAAATCGCAACAAATTCGCAATTCAAATGGAAGAATGCCATTCTCTCCTATAACCAGATCAATAATATGTACGAGGCCATCCGGCAATGCCCGGGATGTCTGGCAGTTATTCCAACGCCTAAGAATTATTATCCGGAAGTTGGGGAGTTAAAACAAAAAGCTGCCGCTGAAAGTTACGATGCCGGGATTGCTGCGCTTATGAAAGGTACACGTAATGATGCCAAGAGTGCGTATTTCCTTTTCTCGGATGCGAATGCTTTTGTGCCCGGATATCAGGATGTAATCGAGTACCTGGATAAATCCATGGAAGATGCTACGCTGAATGTTGTTGTTGAACAAATCCCTGTGCCGACACGCTACAATTTAAGTGGCGGTTTCTTTCAGGATAAAGTAGAGGAATTTTTACATACCAACTACCAACCCGGTTCTTTCATCCGGTTCCTCACCCCCACCGAAGCCCAACGTATTAACCTTGAGCATGCCGATCAAATTTTAAGGATTCAATTCGATGATTTTACTGTTGGCAATACAAACCTGACCCAAAAGGAAGAAACGATTAGCAAAGACAGCGTGATTGTTGGGGAAGTTGTAGTGGACGGCAAGAAAATACCAGCGTATAACACCGTGAAAGCAAAACTCGTTACCTTCCGTAAAGAAGTGGTTTCGCAAGGATTACTGAGTATGATTGTTGTCGATGCGAACACAAACGGTGTCTTGTCCCACCAGAAATTCAACGGGGGGTATACGTGGGTCAGCAACTGGGCAACCTTCTCAGGGGATGACCGGGCCTTGAGCCCCCAACAATTGGCCATGTGCAAACAACGGGAGACCCAACCACCCGTTCCACAAGATTTGTTCCTGGAATTCACGCGGCCCTTGTACAACCAACTTATTCCGGGTATAAAAAGATTCTATAACGCCTATTAAGGAAAACGTCTGTCAATCGTAATCCCTTGAGGTTTCGATAAACTCAACCTGACAGTTGTGCTATTTTTGAGATGGCTTCTAATAAGCGTTTGAATTTTAAATCCTCCGTCCATGTTCATGGTGGGGTATTATAAGAATCGCATTTATGGAAAATAATCAACTCGCTACTTTTGCCTCGGGATGTTTCTGGTGTACAGAAACCATCTTCCTTCAGGTGAAGGGGGCCACCAAGGTACAATCCGGGTATATGGGAGGCCATGATGAAAACCCAACGTATAAGGCTGTTTGTAGTGGTGAAACCGGGCATGCAGAATGTATTCAACTGACGTACGATCCGGAAAAAGTATCATACGAACAATTACTTGAAATATTTTGGAAAACACACGACCCTACAACGCTTAACCGCCAGGGTGCTGACGTTGGAACCCAATACCGCTCTGCTGTATTCTTTCATACGGAAGAACAAAAAAATATTGCTTCCGCATACAAGGCCAAACTAAACGCTGAAAAGATTTATGCGAAGCCCATTGTAACCGAAATAGTTCCCGCTGATATTTTTTATGTAGCAGAGAATTATCACCAGAATTATTTCAACCTGAATAATGACGCTCCGTACTGCTCTTTTGTTATTCAACCGAAACTTGAAAAGTTCAAAAAAATATTCGGCAACACGCTGAAATAAAATCGCAGACATTTTTGAAATTATTTGTAACCAAAGCAAAACTGTGCCGTTATAAAACCATGAGTAGAGCAATTCTCTCATAGGTTTAGGTTTAGGTAAACAAAAAAGCCCCGGGACGCGGGGCTTTTTTGCATTGTACGATTTGGTGATTTCTATAATGATAGTCAGCAAAGATGCCCACCGCCAGGGACCACTATGCCTGCTCATGTAAAGGGATTCTTTTGCAAGGATTTAGGCGTTATATGCTTATTGCAGGAAATGACTTTCAAATAGGTAGGCCGCGCACATTAATTGTACACTACCTTCGAGCAATAAATCCCGGGCTATAAAAAGGTATTCCTTAAACTTAGCTTAGGTATGTTTTACGGATTACCAGATTTTCTATACCGTATAAACGATCTCCATAATCTTCACTACTTCACCGGTCCTGTTTTTAATCGGTGAGAAACTTGACCGCAAGGTGATTGCCTCCCCCTTCCGGTTGATCCGTGTAAAGACTCCTTTCTTTGGATTTCCAAGTGTTAAATCGCGCCAGAACTGACGATACTCCTCACTGTTTTTCTCTTCTTTCGGAACAAAAATCCGGTGATGCTCCCCTACTACTTCAGCTTGTTCGAACCCGATCATATTCAAATACATCGAATTGATTTTCGTAATCCTTCCCTCTGCGTCATATTCCGCAACGCCCATCGATCCGTTAATCGCCAGCATGGTACTCTCGGTTTCCGATTGGCTGCGCTGCATCTCTTCCTGCGTAGCCTGAAGCTCTTCCATATTTTGGCGCATCTCCTCTTCTTGCGCACGCATTTGCTCTGTCATCTCTTGCGACTCTTCAAGCAAACGTTGTGTACGTGCATTGATCTTCACAGAAGAAATAGTAGAGGCAATACTTTCAGCAATTTTTTGAACGAACTCTGTTTCGTAGTCCTTGAACACATTGAAGGAAGCAATTTCCACAATACCAAAAATCTCGTCATTCACTTTTAGTGGAACGATGATCACACTCGTTGGATTGGCATCGCCCAAACCGGAAGTGATTTTGATATAATTCGCTGGCACTTCGGTTAAGTAAATAATGTCGCCTTCCTGCCAGGCTTGTCCGGCAAGGCCTTCGCCCCTGTGGATTTGATGGTTCAAAAATTTCTTCTTGTCCCAGGCATAACACGCTTTCATTGACATGGTGGGCTCGTCACCAGACTCACTGTCATCGATAATATAAATTGCGCCTTGATTGGCTTTCAAATACTTTACAAGGTTCCCAATAATCTCATCCGCAAGCTTGTCAAGGTTATCATTATTGGTACGCAACAATTCACCAAAACGTGCCAATCCTTCAGTGGCCCAGTTTCGTTTCTTATCATCTTCAGCAACCTTGGAAAGGTTGTTGCGCATATCAATCAATGCATTTCCCAACACATCGTGGTCACTTAAAGGTTTGAAGCTGGAGTTGTAATTTCCACTACCAATGTTTTCCGCAAATTGCGTAGTTGCCTTTAGTCCATTTACCAGGTTGTCCATCGCCACGGCCATATCCCCGATTTCATCATTCGAAAATTTAGCCTGCTTTTCTTCCACCAACTCACCGTTGCCCAATTTCACAACAATGTTTTTTAGGAAGTTGACCGGGGTAGTAATGGCACGAACCAATAGCAAAGCAATCAATATGGCCAGTAAAACAACAATGGCGGAAATGATCAGTGTAATGTTTTTGAGCAAGCTCGAAGCATCCCTTACCTCCTGATCGGATAATTCTGTAATGGCGGATTGACGGGCATCTATCTCATCAAGGCGGGCGGTCAATTCTTTAGTCTGCGGAATGATCTGGCTGTCAATTGCATCTTCTGCCAATAATTTAGTGATCGGGTCTTCATAGTTTTCAAAAGTCACCAGTTGCTCCATGATTTCCTTTTGTGCACCAATCAGTATTTCAAATTTCTGAAAAACCGTGTCCATTTGGAAACGTTGCGAATCACTTTCCCAGCGTGGCATTAAACTTTGAATCTCCTCCTTTAATTGTGGATAGTCGCGTCTGTGCAAATCAATGAGCGCTTGTTTATCCTCCGAGTTCGTTTGAAGGTAAACCCAATTGGTAACCAACATCTTGGACTTCGTTACCAAAAATTTAAACTCATTGATGGCATCTTTTGAAGGACGCATAATATCAGATGAATTCTTTCCCAGGCTATCAATATTACTACCGGTCAAAAATATAATAGTGGCATACACAATTATCAAAAACACGATGGCCAAAAAACCACCTAATATTTTGTTGCCAATTGTGAGCCTGAATTTTACCTTCTTTTTTTGATTTTCCATTTCTATAATAAAATTGCCAATCTGCTGAGCTCAATCGAAACCTTCAGTTCCTTTTTGGTTACAGCAGCTTGATTTAATTCAAAAGCCAATTTACCATCTTTTATCACAAAATTAATATCACTTCCCTGCAATCCTGCCCCATCGGACTCAGATATTACCAAAATTGATTGAGAACCTACCGTACTGATTACTTTGCCAAGTTGGTTGGATTTAGAATCCGGTACAAACAACATGTTGCACTTTCGAATATCCGAGCTTGAATTGATCTTTGTGACTTTAATGGTGCGGTCACCTGCTTTTCTGGTTTTGGCCATTTCCTTTAATTCATCCACAATGGGCGAATCCCCTAAGACCAGTATTTCAAAATCCCCCTGACTGTATTCGGGGGGCCACTGTACATAGCGGCTGAAACTGTACATAAAAACAGTATGTACTTTGTAATTTTGGGCAATCGCAAGGGTTGTAAGCGAAATTGCCAACATGAGCACGAGTGTCTTTTTCATGATTAGTAATAATACATTTTCTTTTTTTGGTATTCAAAATTAGGATGAGCCAGTTCTTAAAATCTTTAAGAAATCCTGTATTTCTAACATTTCTTGGATAATCAACAAAGCCGTTCTTTTTTATATATTGGTCTGGAAGCAAACTTTAGCCGTTGCGTAAGGGTTTACAGAACAAACAATAAACCAATTATGAAAATACCCGCACTTATTATTGTTATAGCACTGTCTTCATTAAATATAGGATGCTCTCAAAGTCAAAAACCAGCGGAAACCAACAACAAGAACTCAAAAAACAAGATTATGAAATCAGAGGATGAATGGAAAAAAGAGCTTTCCCCATCACAATATCACGTTTTACGCGAAAAAGGCACAGAGCGGGCCTTTACGGGGGCGTTGTGGGACAACCATGAAAAAGGCACGTATTACTGTGCCGGATGTAAGCAAGCCCTTTTTGATTCCAAAACAAAATTCGAATCGGGCACCGGTTGGCCAAGTTTCTTTAAACCCCTGACCGACACTTCAGTGGAAATTATAGTGGATAAAAGTTTGGGAATGGTACGGGAAGAAGTAGTGTGCAGCCGATGCGGAGGACACCTCGGCCATGTTTTTAACGATGGCCCAAAACCGACCGGGTTGCGGTATTGCCTGAACTCAACAGCCCTGGAATTCAAAAAATCAAAAGAATAATACCCGCACTTTCCGGAAATCTAAAAATTGTCCTTAGCTTTTAAGGATAAATTATTTCTATGTGTCGGCTATTAGCTTATATGGGCACGCCCATTATTGTTGATAAACTCCTCTATCAACCAAACAACTCATTGATCAACCAAAGTATAAATGCCAAAGAGTTGGAAGAGCCACTCAATGGGGATGGTTTTGGGATTGGATGGTATGTACCGGAAGTAAATTATGAGCCCGTCAACTTTGTTTCGGTCTATCCGGCATGGAACAACCGGAACCTCCGTAACCTGGCGCCAAAAATAAGGACCGAATGTCTCGTGGCACATGTCCGTGCTGCCAGCGTAGGCGATGTTTCCGAGTCAAATTGCCACCCCTTTCAATACGGCAGTTTATTGATGATGCACAATGGTGGCGTTGAAGAATTCCATAAAATCAAACGGTCGATCCGCAATGGTTTATCGGATGAGCTTTACAATTGGATAAAAGGGCAAACAGATTCCGAGCATTTATTTGCGCAAATCTTAAACCATCTTCCGGCTTATGACCATACGCTTGAACCTGAAGACGTACTCATTGCTTTTGAAAAAACATTTCAATTGCTGAAAATGGAAATGATCGAAAAGGGGATTTCAGAACCAGCCTATTTAAACATGGTATTGACCAATGGAAAGTTTACGATTGGTACACGCTATGTTACCGATCCTCTTTTGGTACCGCTCACGCTCTATCATTCTGAAGAAAGTCGATATGTCTGCGAAAATGGTGTATGCAGGATGCTGGAACCTGGCGAACGCGAACAAGCCGTGTTGGTTGTATCTGAAAAACTCACCGACAATGTTCACGATTGGAAGGAAGTGCCTAGAAATCACTTCGTCATTGTAACCCCCGATCTGGAAGTAAAAACCCAAACAATCAATGCTTAGTTAAGTATCAAGACGTAAGACATAAGACAACTTTAGTGTCTTACTACTTAATATCTTGATACTTGTGTCCGTCACAATTATCGAATCAGGCAATTAATTTTTAGTTTCGCTCAAAAAAACAAAAAGTGCAATACGATATCATTATTGTTGGAGGAGGGATTGTTGGGCTGGCCACCGCCTATAAACTCCAACTGGCTAAACCTTCTTTAAAAATTATCATCCTTGAAAAAGAGGATGAAATTGCCAAACACCAAACGGGTAACAACAGCGGGGTAATCCATTCCGGGCTTTACTATAAACCAGGAAGCCTGAAAGCAAAAAATTGCATCGATGGATACCATCAACTGATTACTTTCTGTAGGGAACATCATGTCCCCTTTGAGCTATGTGGCAAAGTGGTGGTCGCAACAAAAAAACACGAGCTTCCTTTGTTGGAAAACCTTTTTATCCGGGGCCGGCAAAATGGATTGACCGGGCTCATTAAACTTGACCAACAGGGGTTAAAAGAATATGAACCGCACCTGGCCGGCCTCGCTGGATTTTTCGTTCCGCAAACCGGTATTGTCGATTATAAAGTAGTGGCTTCCAAATACGCTTCCATTATTAAAGAAAATGGAGCTACCCTTGTACTTGGTGAAAAAGTTATTGAAATCCAGAAATCAAATGAAGGGTTAGTGGTGGCCACCCAAAAAGCAACCTATAAAGGAACCTTATTGATCAATTGTGCCGGATTATATTCAGACAAAATCGCACGCCTCAATGCAGAAAAAGTAGACGTGAAAATCATTCCTTTCCGTGGCGAATACTTCAAACTAAAAAAAGAAAAAGAATACCTGGTCAAGAATTTAATTTATCCGGTGCCCGATCCAAACTTTCCTTTCCTGGGCGTCCACTTTACGCGGATGATGAAAGGGGGAATTGAAGCAGGCCCCAATGCCGTGTTGGCCTTTAGCCGTGAGGGATACTCGAAATCAAAAATCAACCTCGGTGAATTGTCTGAATCGTTGGCATGGCCGGGCTTCCAAAAAGTAATGTGGAAATATTGGAAAACCGGAATGGGCGAAATGTACAGGTCCTTTTCTAAGGCAGCATTTACGAAAGCCCTTCAAGAATTGATTCCCGAAATCCGCCAGGAAGATTTGATCGATGGCGGTGCCGGGGTCCGTGCACAAGCCTGCGACCGATCAGGCGGATTGGTGGATGATTTTCTGATTATTGAAGACCAAAATGCAATCAATGTTTGCAATGCACCTTCACCGGCTGCAACTTCTTCCCTTTCTATTGGGGAAACCATTTCCACTATGGCGCTCACCCGTTTTCAATAACTTTCATTTTCAATAACTTTTCGTAAGTTAGGATACACAAACACGAACCAACCTTATAAAGTATGGAAACTTCATCGGTCAAACCCGCTACCTGGTTTTGGGTTGTTGCTTCAATTGCATTGGTATGGAATCTAATTGGCGCAATGGCTTACATCGCTCAGGTAATGATGACCCCAGAAGCGATGGAACTACTATCAAAAGAAGAGCGTACACTTATTGATTCAACGCCAGCCTGGGCAACCGGAGGCTTTGCTATCGCTGTTTGGGGCGGGACATTGGGATGCATTCTCTTGTTACTGCGTAAAAAATTAGCCACCCCTATTCTAGTTTTATCCCTTATAGGAATCATGGTGCAACAGTACCACTCTTTCTTTATGACAAACGCGGTGGAAGTCTATGGAACCGTGCGGTTCATCTTGCCCGTAATGGTAATCGTTATTGCCATTTATCTGGTATGGTTCTCCCGTAACGCTACGGCAAAAGGCTGGCTTAATTAAGCGACATCTTTGACAGCACTGACTTCAATCTCTACCAAATATCCGGGATCAATCAAAGCACTTACTTCAACCATGGAGGTTACGGGTTTTATAGTATGGAAAAATTCCCCATGCGCTTTTCCAACCGCTTCCCATTGGGAAATATCCGTTACAAAAATCCGGGTACGGATTACATCTTGCATGGAAAATCCCGCAGTCTCCAAAACCCCTTTTATTTTCTGAAGAATAAATTTTGTCTGTTCATACATATCCCCTTCCCCTACCAGGCCATTTTCATCTACAGCTACTGTCCCTGATATTTCCAATTGATTTCCAATTTGAACAGCCCGGGAGTAGCCAACAATATCTTCCCATTTGGCCCCGGTGGGGAAATTCTTTCTGTTTGCCATGTGTATATTTGAATAAATGGAAAAGTTAAGTCAACAGGAATTAAAACGCTATAGCAGGCACTTGGTTTTACCCGGGTTTGGGATAAATAATCAAGTAAAATTAAAAACAGGTTCCGTTTTGGTTGTTGGTGCGGGCGGGTTGGGCTGCCCCGCATTGCTTTACCTTGCTGCGGCCGGTGTTGGTACGATAGGAATTGCAGATAACGATGTGATTGACCTTTCAAATTTGCAACGGCAGGTTTTGTTTACAACCATGGATATAGGAAAGCCCAAAGCTATGCAGGCAAAAAACAGGCTTGTGGAATTAAACCCGAATGTAAATTTTGTGGTGCATCAAACTTTCATCAGTAATGAAAATGCACTTACTATTTTAAAAGGGTACGATGTAGTGATTGACGGAACAGACAATTTCCCAACACGGTATTTGTTAAATGACGCATGTGTGTTGCTCAATAAGCCCCTTGTATACGGAGCGATCCAACAGTACGAAGGACAGGTTGCAGTTTTTAATTATGAAATGCCCCCCCAATCCTACAGTGCTAATTACCGCGATTTATTTCCCAATCCCCCCGAACCCGGAACAACACCCAACTGCGAAGAGATGGGGGTTATTGGGGTGTTGCCCGGTATCATTGGTACCATGCAAGCCAACGAGGCTATCAAGATTTTAACAGGAAGCACTGATGTTTTATTTAATTCGCTTCTCCTATACGATAGCGCAACTGGAACAACTGAAAAAATTTCGATCCCAAACAGAAATTCACGCGGATCGGTAAAAGAACTTATTGATTATGAATATTTTTGTGGTGAAAAAACAAACCTACCTTCGGAGATGAAAGAAATCAGCGTTCAGGAATTGCAAGCACTACGGGAAAACAATGTAAAGTTTCAACTGATTGACGTACGCGAACCGTATGAATACGAAACCGGAAATATTGGCGCTATCAACATCCCGATGTCGGAAATACCCAAAAAACTGGATTCCATTTCAACCGATTGCCAGGTAATTTTCCATTGCAAAAGTGGAAACCGTAGCGCCAAGATGATCCAGTGGGTTGAAAAGAACCATGGACACGCAAACCTTTACAACCTGACAGGTGGAATAAAGGCTTGGGTAGACGAGATTGATGATTCTATTGAAGTTGATTAAGGGAAACAAGAAATAAAAAGATTACCTGCCAACTCACCCCAATAAAACGATTGGGACTTCAGCTTTCCGCCCTTCATCGGTTAATTTCGAGTGTGTGAAAAATCCTGACCGCTGGTCAGTTGCCCACTATGAAGCGAAATAAATTTATCCTATATTAAGTCACATTTGTTGGCCCTGAAAAGCCGGCAAACCCTAACTCAATGTTCAACCTTAAACAATTTTGTAGATGAAGAAAATTTACAATTCAAAAGTCAACCCGCGAGACTGTATTGGTTTTTTAACCAACCCGGTTCGTTGGATGTGCATGATCCTGTTGCTTTCCGCAGCACTCCCTTCCCTTGCGCAGGAAAGGGTTGTATCGGGTAAAGTAACTTCCACTGATGATGATTTGCCACTACCCGGTGTCAACGTTGTTTTGAAAGGAACAACAAACGGTACTGCCACAGATGCGAATGGCAATTACAGCCTTAGTGGTATCCCGGCATCTGGCGGAAGCCTGGTGTTTTCCTTTATCGGCCTTCGAACTTCAGAGGTTATTATTGGTGAAAGGAGTGTTATCGATGTTTCATTGACGTTGGATGCAACAGAGCTTTCCGAAGTGGTGGTAACTTCTTTCGGTATTGAAAAAAGCAAACAATCCCTGGGGTATGCCGTGCAATCTGTTGGCTCAAAAGAACTCACGGAGGTAAGGCAACCCAATATCGTGTCGGCACTGCAAGGCCAGGTGGCTGGTGTTCAGATCACCAATACGGGCGGTGGCCCTGGTATGGGTGCAAGGATTTTAGTGAGGGGTGCGACTTCGTTAAACCCTAATGCGGATAACCAACCGCTCTTTATCGTAGATGGTATTCCGATTGACAATACAACAAACGAAAACTCTACGAATGCACGCGGGATGACCAACCGGGCTGCCGACATTAACCCCAATGATATAGAAACTGTCAGCATTTTGAAAGGTGCTGCTGCCACTGGATTATATGGTGTGCGGGCGGCCAATGGTGCAGTCGTGATCACTACCAAAAGTGGAAAATCGGGGAGC
The DNA here is from genome assembly GCA_964398945.1 of uncultured Roseivirgaceae bacterium. Lineage (GTDB taxonomy): Bacteria > Bacteroidota > Bacteroidia > Cytophagales > Cyclobacteriaceae > JBGTGG01. The sequence continues at coordinate 83,557 of CAYNOT010000009.1, forward strand.
GGGCTTACCATCAACATAGGCTCTACCTTTAGTACCGACAAAATCAATAAGCTTCCTACATTCCAGGAAAATTACGGACGAGGATGGTATGGTATTGATGATGGTAGCGTTTATTCTGCTTCGGGAGCCTTAATTGAAGCCCAGTCAGTTGTCGACCCCAGCTATATATATTATGACAACTACCAAAACTTCTACCAGCGAGGAAGTATGCGCGACTCTTATTTCAATATATCCGGTGGAAATGATGTGCTTACCTTTTATACGTCAGTAAACAATACCGAGCAAGAAGGTATCATTCCGTTCTCCGACTGGGGAAGAACCTCTGTACGTTTCAGGGGAACAGCAAAGTTTAACAAGAAATTCAACATGGAGGTGAGTACCAATTATTCCAATTCTGGCGGGAACAGAGTGCCTCATACGAGTATGGGTGAACGGCTTATGTACTGGTCGCATACACAAGACATAACCAATTATATGAAACCTGATGGAACCCAGGTGCCCGGTATCCTATCGGCCAACCCTTTGTGGACAGCCCGTTTCTGGCCGTATGAAGACAATGTGGACCGAACCATCAGTAACCTCACCTTTAATTACAACCCAATTGAATGGCTAAAATTTACCTATCGGTTTGGCCATGATTTTTACGTAGACAAGCGGGATGAAATTGTACCCGGACCGAAAGGGGTTGCCGGGGAGAACATGAGCGGGCTCACCACCAATCCACCCGGAGGATATATGGAGCAGCGCAGGTTTATCAACCGGGTTGTTAACTCCAACTTCTATATAACATTTGATAAGGAGGTAACGCCTGATTTGAGGGCAACCGTTCGTGTGGGTCATGAACTGTTTCAAACCGAAAACAACTACAGCTATAACTATGGCGAAACTTTTGTAACGCCCAACTTCTACAGCTTCAGCAACGTACTACGCCATGTCATAACAGAAAATACGTATAGAAGACGTTTGATTGGCGCTTTCGCTGATGCCACAGTAGACTACAAGAACTTTTTATACCTGAACCTGACCGCACGAAACGACTGGACTTCTACGCTGCCAACAGGGAACAATTCGTTCTTCTACCCTTCGGCAAGCTTAAGTTTTGTGTTCAACGATGTGCTGAACCTGCCCAGCTTGTTGAGCTATGGAAAACTACGGGCAGCCTACGGGCAGGTGGGCAAGGACACAGAACCTTACAGAACAGCTGCTACCTATACAACAGCAACAGGCTTTCCTCTTACCAACCCGGGCCTTCCCGCTAGTGGCAACCAGGTAGGCTATGTGCGGTCTTCCAGTAAAGGAAGCGATCAATTGGTTCCGGAAATTACCACTACGCTTGAGTTTGGTACAGAACTAAAACTGTTTGAGAACCGGTTAGGCGTTGATTTTACCTGGTATAAGGCAAACAGTAAAGACCAGATTCTTGCAGTTCCGGTATCCACTACCACAGGCTATTCATCATTATGGATTAACGCAGGTGAAATAGAAAACAAGGGTATTGAGATGGTTCTTAGCGGAACCCCGCTTCAATTAGGGAATTTTCGCTGGGATGCTATGATTAATTTCACCCGGAACAGGAATATGGTGGTGGATATAGCCGATGGAGTCACGGATATTGCAATAGCAACACAGAGTGGCTATGTAAATTCTGCTGTAACCATGAGAATTGCAAATGGCCAACCCTATGGCGATTTATACGGAACCACGTACGAACGCTATTATGCTAACGGAAAACCGGAAGGAACAATCCATTTAGACAGGGACAGGCCCAAAGTAATAGGCAGTGCCGGGGCCTACGCAGGATTTCCAATCATGAATACTACCGACCAGATGGTGATAGGAAATGCCATGCCCGATTGGTTAGCCGGAATTCGGAACACCTTTAGCTATAAAGGTGTTTCGCTTTCGTTTCTGATTGATACCCGCTGGGGAAATGATCAGTTTGACCAGTACGGTGTCTGGCTGGCGGCATTCCTGAAACCTGACTATACCAACGACAGAAATGATGTAGTGGTTTTTAATGGCGTACTGGCCGATGGAGCACCCAATACCCAACAGGTTTGGTTAGGCCAGGGCCTTGGCCCTGATGGAGTGGATTATGGCGCTGGGTACTACAGAAACCTTCATCGGGTTATATCTGAAAATTTCGTACTCGATGCCTCTTTCGTAAAGCTGCGCAACGTAACCCTTAGTTATAACCTGCCGAAACAATGGCTCACGCCTTTGTCTTTGAAGGCTATATCGGTTTCCGGATCCGTAAACAATATTATTTTATGGACACCGTGGCGTAACTTCGATCCGGAGTCGTATTCAATGGGTTCGGCAAGTAATGCCACCGGCCTTCAGGGCATGGGTTACCCCGGTGCCAAAAGCATGTTATTTTCTATCAATATCACCCTATAATGTTTAAAATATGAAACTGAAATTCTTTATATTATTAATCATCGCGGGTTTTTTCACTGGCTGTGAAGATTATCTTGATGTCAACACTGATCCAAATAACCCGACAACCGTTCCCGTTAAAGGATTGATGTCGGTAACCAGTATGCGTACAGCCTCTGTCTCAGCTAACGTAGGTTATTACACTTCTTATTTCGTTCAATACTTGGCCGGCCCCAATGCAGGAGGCAATACGGATACCCACCAGGAGATTAATGCGAATACCGCATGGGTGAACATTTACAATGTTATGAGCAACCTGAGCGATATGGAGTTGATGGCTGAAGAGCAGGGAGCGCCTAACTATGTGGGAGTGGCTAAAATCATGAAGGCGATGAACCTGGCGCTTTTAGTGGACACCTGGAACAACGTGCCGTATTCGGATGCGTTTTTTGTTCAAACCATGAAGCCTGGGTATGATAACGGGCAGCCGCTTTACGCGGAAGTATTTACGTTGTTAACGGATGGTATCGCCAAATTGCAGGAAACAACACCCACCACGCTAACTATGGGGGCAGACGATTTCATGTTCCAGGGCAACCTTTCGCGGTGGATTAAAGCAGGCTATGCCTTGCAGGCACGCTGCCTGAACCATTTGAGCAAAACACCGGCTTATGATCCGGATGCCGTACTGGCCGCCATTGACAATGGTTTTGCGAGCAATGACGACAATGCAAAAGTAACTTTCACCTTAAATGTTCCGAATCCTTGGGGAAGTATAGCCGTTAACCAGGCCGGGTTGGTTTTGGATGGCTGGATATCGGAGCAGATTGTTGAGGCTATGGATGGCACCACTTTTGGCGTAGTTGACCCGCGCATGGAATTTATGTTCAGCCGAACCCAGCATGGAAATTTCAGGGGCACAAAAAATGGTGCAGGGCGCGATCCTGATGTTGTGGATCTTAGACTGGATGCCTCAACATTGGTTGAAGCCTCTTATTATGCCAACAGGGCCTCTCCTGTACTGGTGATGACGTATGCCGAGCAGAAGTTCATTGAGGCGGAAGCTTACCTGGCCAAAGGAGTGGCCTTTAAGCCGGACGCGTATGCAGCATACCTTGCCGGGATTACCGCACACATGAATATGTTGGGTGTTTCTGCTGCTGATAGGGATGATTACATTAATGATCCCGTAGTTTCTGTAGGCGATGCCAACATAACGCTTGACTTAGTGATGAAAGAAAAGTACGTGGCGCTATACCTGAACCCCGAAGCCTGGAACGATGCGCGGAGATATAATTTTCAGTATGCTGATATGACCATTCCCGCAGGTTTAAACCCGGAACTAAACGGGCAGTTTAGCAGAAGATTACAATATCCGCTAAGCGAGTTCACAACAAATTCGGATAATGTACCGGAGGTAAATTTGTTGAACAGAATCTGGTGGGATCAAAACTAATAACCAAGACAATTATGAAATCATACATAAGAGTAATCATACTATTCGTTTTTGTAGCAGTACTTAGCGCATGCGAAGAAAACCCGGTAGGCCCATCATACGAAAAGATTGGGACATCAACATCTACCAATGCGTTTATTTCAGTGTCAACTACAGCTCCTGTTTCCGGAACTTCGATGACAGTCACATTAAGATACGTTAACATAACAAGTGACCCTGCATCTGAGTTGGTGCTGCTTGTCAGAGAGGGGGCTTCAGGAACCTTCTCTGAAGTGACATCGTTTGATGAGTCTTCCCAGGCTTTAAAGACTGAAATCACGCGTACACATAACTATAATGTATCACAAATTGCAGGGACTCAATTGACTTTCAGGTTGGAACTTCATACACAAAAAGAATTTCCAAAACTGGTAAATAGTTCCGTTGTTACGGTTCAATAAGGTTGAACAAGCTGTAAAAAAAAGAGGCTGCCCATATAGCAGCCTCTTTTTTTTATCTTGGAATTCAAAACAAATACTATCCCTTAGAGGCTTCAATCGCCTGATCAACATCGGCCAGAATATCCTGGAAATCTTCCAGCCCTAGTGACACCCGGATTAATCCCGGTGAAATCCCGACAGCTCCCCTTTCTTCGTCACTCAATTTCGAATGGGTTGTTGAAGCAGGGTGCGTTGCTATGGTTCGTGTATCACCAAGGTTGGCGGAATGCGAAATCATCTTTAAACTGTTTAGGAATTTTCGGCCACGGTCTATTCCCCCCTTCACTTCAAACGTCACCAAGCCTCCACCTAACTTCATTTGCTTTTTCGCGAGTGCATGCTGCGGGTGCGATGATAAAAATGGATATTTCACGAGCACCACTTCCTCATTCTTTTCCAATGCTTGGGCAAGCTTCAGTGCATTTTCACAATGGCGCTCCATTCGAACGGCCAGCGTCTCCAAACTTTTTGAAAGTACCCACGCATTAAACGGTGACATAGCCGGCCCGGTATGACGTGCGAAAAATCGAACTTCTTTTATTAATTCTTTCGTGCCCACTACTGCTCCCCCAATAACCCTACCCTGGCCATCAATAAATTTCGTGGCCGAATGTGTAACTAAATGTGCTCCCCATTCAACCGGGTTTTGTAAATACGGAGTAGCAAAACAATTGTCGACATTCAAAATCAGCTTGTGCTTTGCTGCCAATTTCCCTAACCACTCCAAATCCAAAATATCCAATGCCGGATTTGATGGGGTCTCAACAAAAATCATTTTTGTATTGGGTTGGATCAATGCCTCCCACTTTTCCGGTGTGCTTACGTCTGCGTAGGTATGTGAAATCCCAACACGCGGAAACAAGGTATTCAAAATCTGATGGGTGGATCCAAACACGGAGCGCGATGCCAATACATGATCCCCGGATTTTAGTACCGCAGCCATGCTAATATACATAGCCGCCATTCCGGATGCTGTTGCAAAACCATCTTCAGCCCCTTCCAACAAACAGAGCTTATCGATAAACTCATTGCAATTCGGATTGGAGAAACGTGTATAGATATTCCCTTGTTCTTCATCCGCAAATAGTGCCCGCGCCTGCTCGGCATCATCAAACACAAAACTTGAAGTAACATACATCGGCACCGAGTGCTCACGAAATTCGGAACGTGCATGTTGGGCACGGATCGCATCGGTTTCAAAATTTCCTTTCTTGTGGGTCATTTTCTAATTATTAATAATCTCAAAACTATGCGTAACTGTAGCGGTTTTTTCCAACGTTTTTGCCACGGAACAATATTTATCAACAGCAAGGGTTACTGCCTTTCCAACCTTCACCTCGTCTAATTGCCCATACAACTCAAAATGGGTATGAACATTTGTAAACAGTGATGGAATTGCATTGGCTTCCCGTTCACCGGTTACTGTTATTTTAATATCTGTTAATGTTTGTTTTTGCTTTTTCAAAATATTGATCAAATCAATGGCGCTGCAACTTCCCAATCCGGAAAGCAATAATTGCATCGGACGCATTCCCTGGTTGGTGCCACCAATATCCGGTGAAGCATCAATGTGAATGGCGCTACCTTGCTCATTCTTCGCTTCCAGGTGGAAGTCACCGCTTATCCGTTGTAGTTCAATCTTTATCATACAAAAATGTAACGTCAGGCAAAAATAAACTTCCAGCTACCATTCCCAAAATACTTAACAAAGTTGCAGGAATCAGGGATGGGATCCCTAGCGGGAACACAAATTCAAAAACAATCCAACCCACCAGTCCCAACACCATTGCCAATGTTGCCCCCATCGGATTTGATCTCCGCCAGTACAACCCAAAAGTAAGCGGCACAAACAATGATACCAGGCTAAGGATCGAAGACTCTCCTACTAATTCATAAATATTAGTCCTGATGCTGGCCATAACCGTTGCCAATACCCCAAATAATAAAACCGAAAGCTTTGTGGTTTTTAAAAACTGATGGTCTTGCAGTCTTCCGCGAAACAATGGTTTGATAATATTTTCAGAAAAAACGGAAGCAGGTGCCAAAATAGCGGAACTTGTTGTACTCATTATTGCAGACAACAGCGACCCGAAAAACAAAACCTGTAGCGGCAACGCAGTATGCTGCAAGACCATGTTCGGTAACGCCAATTGTGCATCGCCTGAATTTTGACCGGGATATAAATGCTGGGAACATAAGGCAATAAACAACGGCAACATCGCAATGGTGAGGTACATGGCCCCGGCTATCAGGCAGGATTTGACAGCCACATTCGCAGACTTTGAAGACATCACCCGCTGATAAACATCCTGGGATGAAATAGAACCCAAACCAATAACAGACCAGGCCGCTATGTATGTGGTGATTTCCTTCCATTCGAAAGAAGGAAAGACCCGAAAGGTTTCTTTCGGGACTTCATTCAGAACAACCATCACTCCGCCCGCTTCACTGGCAAGAGTGACAGCGATTGTAAGAAGTCCACCAATAATTATTATACTCTGAATGAAATCAGTAATCGAGATGGCCCACATCCCACCGATATAAGTATAAACTGTTACGATTGAGGCACTTATTGTAACACCGATCCAAATCTCCAGCCCGGTCACTACATTTAAGATCAGGCCCATCGCCACAAGTTGCGCTGCGATATACCCAACATACGGAGGCACAAGAAAAATACTGGCAACCAGGCCAACCCTTTTTCCGAAGCGGACAGTAAAATAATCCCCCAACGTTAATAAGTTGAGATTATAAAGTTTTCGTGCAAAGAATAAACCGAAGAGCACAAGGCACAACGCTGCACCAAAGGGGTCTTCGATCACGTGTAGAAAACCTCCTTTCATAAACTCAGAAGAAGCTCCAAAGACCGTTTCCGAGCCAAACCAGGTAGCGAACAATGCAGCAGCACTCAGCATCAATGGCAGGCTCCTTCCGGCCAACATAAAATCATCGGATGACTTTACTCTTTTAGAAGCCCAGATGCCCACCAAAATGGTTAAGGCGAGATATAAAATGATGGAAATTAAAAGCAAAGCCTATTCGTTGCAACAAAAATAGAATTGTGCCCCTGTTAAACAAATTAATTATTTCCTTTTGCCCAACTGAAAGGAGCGACTAATGTTAAAACCAAAATGAATATCGCCATCAAAAAAATTGCCATCGGTTTGCGTAATAACTGAACGATCAACCATATTCCTGCTATTGGTAAAAAGTAATTGGAATATATGCCCGCCTGTTTCAATATCAAGGCCAAAGCCTACCGGATCGTAATAGGGTGAATTTTCATGTGCGTTTAACCTGACAAAATATTCGCCCAGTAGTGAAAGGCTTTTGGTTATCCTAACCTTGGCGGAAAAACCAAGGGCGTAATCATTGTTGTTTTCAAAAGTTTGATCCACCATGTTCCTGTGTACAAATATAGGTGTAAGCTGTGCAGAGATGCGGGATGAAAATTTGCGCGCCAGCAGAAGTTCTGTTGCATAAGCAAGGCGGTCGTTAAGTGCAACATCCGGATTGTCTTCTTTTTTTGGGGAAGTTTTGATATAGCCACTGACAACACCTGACAAGGTAATGGGCATATTCCGCTTCCCCTTACTTTGCTGCAAGATTTTATACCGAAAAAATCCATCGTATGTTTTATCGGTAGAACTTCTTCCGACTGACATGCTCAAGCGATCAGTGATCCCATACTCCAGGCCCAGCCGGATGAAGGCATCATCAAGTCCCCAAAGATTGTAGGCACCCGAATTTAATGCACCAAAACGATGTGAGAAAATAAATTCAAGCTCTGACTTCCCCATACCATCAACGCTTTGTCCGTTGATTACACGAGAACCGTTAAAGGTTCCAATAACAATGGTGGTCTCTTCTTCGGAATTGATCTCCTCTAACAAATCATCTTGGGCGTAAATACCTGAACATGAAAAAACAACCAATATTGGGATAAAAATTCTCATAAGCGTTTAAATGTAAATTCAGCTTTTACTTCAACTTCTTCGGCTATGTTTTGCCACATAAGTTTAGGGATTTTTATTTTGTAATCTTCCAACTTGATTACAAATGATGATTTCATAATAAGCATCTCTCCTACCCAAGTAATATCCCCCTGAATCACCACCTCTTTTGTAACACCATGAATCGTAAGTTTCCCGGTTGCTTTTGCACGCGTAGCCTGGCCTTTCCCCAACGTAGGTTCAAGGTGACCTACAAACACGGCTTTCGGATATTTATCGGATTCTAAATATTTTTCATTGAAATGTTCTTCCATCAATGCTTTTTCAAATTTAAATTTATTGATGGGGATCGAGATCGCGATTTCGTTGGTAGCAAAATCATACCGGCTTGCAGCCGATTCATTCACTGCTTCTATATCTTCAATGGGAGCCGAGGAGAAAAAAGTAATACTGGATTTTTCAGTTTGATATTTCTGCCCCAACCCACTCAACGAAATACAGAGATATGCAAAAAGAAAAACAACCCTAGCCATCACCAGTAAAACCTAATTCTCCTTTGCTCCGTCATCCACCCAACATGCTATTAAATCACGCTGACTTTGAGGCAATCCCCCTGTTGATACTTGATCTTGTGGCATAGTTCCATCTCCTGTCAGGGCCTTTATATTCAGAGCCTTCGCTTTAACATTTGCAAAAACACTCCAATTTATAGTTGCTCCATTATCGCCATTGTGACAACCTGATTTTATACAATTGGTTTGTAATATAGGCTTGATATCATTTTCAAAACTGATGCCTGTATCCCCCCTTGGTACAACGGCATTGATTACCTGAGGACAATCGTCAGCATCTTTTACTTCAACAGTATACGATCCGTTCTTTAACCCGGTAAAAGTATTGATTTCCCCAAAATCACCTGAACCAAATTTATACAGGATTGGGGGTGTCCCATCCGTTACGTTTACAGTAACCGATCCGTTATCTGTCAAACATTCATTGTCTTCAACAATTACAGTACTTGCCGTAAACCCTGCACCCGGGTCCGTTACGCCCACCGTCAGTGAACGTTCACAACCATCCGCATCTTTTACAGTGACGGTGTGCGATCCTGCAGGCAACGCAGTAAATACTGTGGCCGAAGAATTGGCCCCACCATTGATATTCAAACTATAAGTGGGTGTGCCACCACTAACCGTTACGCTAATAGAACCATCCGAAACACCACAACCCGATACATCATCTTTGGCCAGCAACGCAATTGTAAGTGTGGATGCAGTGCAATCAACCGGGTCGGGGACATCATCATTACTACAGGAAAAAATTGATACCAATCCAATAATGCATAAGGTCGTAATATAGGGTTTCATAGTGTTCTGTTTTTAAAAGTAAATTCAGTTATTCACGCTTATAAAAATCATAGCGAAGGCTAAGGAATCCTCCAACACTATATAGTTGGATATCACCCGCTCCTATACCGGCTATTGGTAGTTTAACAAAAGGCTCTACTTCCAGAAAGAAATGCCTATTCAATCGTTTCTGAACAACAAAGGATAGGTTTGCCATTTTAAACCATTCATTGTTTTCATTCTCAACACGCTGGTGGTATTCAGTTGAACCGTATGGTTTATCAACAAAATAGGTATACTCTTCGCTGAACATAATATACGATGAGAAACCAACGCCAACTTTAAACGAAAGCGAACGATGCTGGTTAAAACCATAGTACACATTCAATGGAATGTCGAGTATCCTACAGTCACCATCTAGTTTACTGATAGGATAATTGTAGCCACTTGCTGTATACGAAGCTTCCACATTGGTGCTGGAGTAGATTTTCCTGGAGAGTATTGCTCCCGTATAAACCGACCAATGTGTATTAAAATTATATCCGATAGTGATTCCCATATCGAACCCGGGTTTGCCCTGGTTAAACAATTCAGTTGAAGAAAAATCGGGGGCTATAGAAACCTTGGTACTAAACCTATAAACATTTTCAACACCATTCCCTTGCGGCTGTTCAGAAGCTACAGAATCCGAATGAAGAATTAAATCTTCTTCTTCTTCTTCTTCAAATTTTACAACCGTTGCCGAATCATGTTCGGTAGAAGTGGCAGGGCTCAAAATGCCATGCGTGCTTTCGTATTGTGCTAAACGGTTATCATTTGAAAATGGGGTCGATGTCAATACAGGTTTGTCGTCTACATTCAATATTTCACCTTGTCGGTCATTAAGTGGACCGGGCTTTTCAGGAACCTGTGTGCGCGGAGTTATCTTCATCTCCACAATGGAACTTCCAACATCCTGTTCCGGCTTTTGTACCCGATCAGCAGAAGTTTGGTGTGAACGTTTATTGACAACATTGTTTTCCGAAAGAATGGCGTTGGACGGTTCTGCACTGTGTTTGTTTTCAACATTGGTTTCTACATGTTCCTCCCTGGCTGACGTGTACAATAGACCAATCGAACTACCAACAAAAAGGCAGGCAAGAATGATATAAGCCGATTTGCTTCTATACCAAACTGTCTTGTTGGATTGATCCAGCTTTGCTGCCATGTCCTTCCATCCCGACATATCAGTGTCAATGCTAAACCCTTTGGCAGCCTGTTTAAATACCTTATCTATTTCTTCGTCAGACATAAATTGCTCGCCAATCTTCTTTATTAATTAATTTCACAAGCACCTTTCTTAATTTACTTCGTGCTTTCATTAAGTTCGTTTTTGAAGTACCTACTGAAATACCCAACAACTTTGAAATCTCCTGATGTGTAAATCCATCGATAACATATAAGTTGAAAACCGTCCGATATGCAGGGGTTAAGTTTTGGATCAATTGTATTAACTCTGCATGTGACAAGTCATTAACTGCATTTCCATTGTCGGTCAGTAGTACCGAAACCTTTTCAATATCCTGGTGATGATAATGTTTCACTTCCTTTCGATAATGATCAATGGCCATGTTGATCATTATCCTTCTTAACCAAGATTTAAATGAGGATTCCTTTTCATGTTGATCAATTTTTTTAAAAACCTTCAAAAACCCATCGTTGACAATCTCCTTCGCTTCCTCAACAGAATGACTATACCGAATACAAATACTCATGGCATAGGCATAGTAGTGTTGATACAGCAACCGCTGACTTTCCCGATCATTTTTCCTGCAACCCTGCACTAGCAGTTGCATACTTATTCTAGGTTTAATTGAATTCGCCCACGAGACGTAGCCCAAGAAAAAATGGTTGCCTCTTCATGTAAAATACTTAAAAAGTAGGTGGGAATGAATGATAAGATTGAAAAAACCCTTGGCAAAAAAAAATCCCCAGAAGTCCTGGACCTCAAGGGATTTTTTTGTCTATAGTTGGCTTTAATCTTAATCCAAATATATCCGGTTCTTGCGAAACCACCATCCCTATATCGCCAATAGGATGAAATCCCGGTTTAATTGCCTATATGACGGTTTAGCAGATTGAGCATAAATAGAAAATCCCCCAGAGTTCTCGACTTAGGGGGATTTTCATGTCTATAGTTGGCTTTAATCTGTTTCAAATTTAGAATAAAAAATTAATTATACAAGTAGCAAATAGGATATTACCCTAAAAATGTTCTTTTACATCAATGATGGGTAAACTATCAAGCGCTACCGAATCCACCTTTGGGTCTTGAAAGGTTTCGTTGATCCTTTCTTTAAGTTGAGGCTTCGATCCCGGGAAGGTAGTGCGTTGACTAATATCATAGCTCGCATAGGCAAGCAGTATTGCAAATGCCACTGCGCAAAGAATGAATATTTTTTTGGATTTCTTCACTTAGATGAACTCGATAATTTTATCCGCAAGCTCCACATTATCAGATAACAATTCATAGAACTGATCTTTATTGAAGCGCAGCATCACTACGTTTTCTTTCGCCTTCACCAAATTGGTATTTACAAAATTAGGGGCGCCCAACATCTCACCAACAAATTGGCCTTCGGAAAACTGACTGACCAATTCACCTTTTTTAAAGAATTCAACCCTGCCCGCTACGATTACATAAAAGTTGTTGTTGTTCTTTTCGTCAAGGATCAACGTTTCCCCTGACTTCAACCTCAACTCTTCGCATATATCGGAAAGATGCGAAAGGATGATGCCCGGGATTGCTTCAAAAGCATTAATGCGTTGCAAGAAAAGCACCTTCTCAAATCCCGTCATCCGTTTTGAATGAAGGATGAGGTCGTTCAATTCTTTGCTTCGTTTCTCTCCCAATCGGGAAACATTAAGATGATAAGCATCCGTACTAATTTGGAAGAGCGCATACGCAGCAACCTCACTTATTAAACTATCGGGGTTAAACATTTGGGCAATCAGGTCAAGTTCAAACTCCCCATACTTTTGCAAACCAATATGGAACAATACACAGGCTTTTGTCCAGCGGTTCGACTGTGTGAAATCGCGGTTGATAATAAACTTTAACACCAGCCGTGAGTCGATGGATGCACGTGGATAGAAATCCTCAAGTTTATTGATACGCTCTGAATCGGTTAGATCATCAAGTACCGGGATAACCCGTTGTTTTAATTGATCCGACAAGAAAACATCCAGCATCTCTACGGCATAGGTTATGCCTTCGCTGGTATTGCTATCGATATTTTCTTTTACTAATTGGATTGAGCGTGTATCATACAACATCGCCAAGAGTGTGTAGATGTGTTCGATATCCCCATGGATTTCCAGTCGAAGGGATTCTTTGATTTTTTCGCCAAATGCTTCCGGTTCTATTTCCTGGATGGCGCTTAAATTCCAACGGATGTCGGCAAGGTCAGCTTCCAATACATACTTTATCCGTGTAATCTGTGAGATCCCTGCTTTAAATCCACATTCACCAAGGGAAAGTAAAACCTGTGATACCACAATCTTGTTGGGGTAGTCCATTTTGGTCCATAGCATCTCCTTCGCGCGGGTTCCCCCTATCCTACCCATTACCTGAACGATCTTCAACATCACTTGGGAGGATTGACCGGTCCTGTGAAATGCTGCATCCAGTTGGGCCAACGAAGATTCCCCAATCAACTCCAACGAATTCATGCATTGATTACTAAACTCCGGGCTATTGAGGTTTTCAATCAGGGCGTTGATAACTTCCGGATTGTTTTTTTTAACCGCGGTTTTGATAGCGGTTTTTCTAACCTTCGATTCGGGATCGGCCAATAGTTCCATTAAAAAAGATGTGCACTCATCTTTTGATGTATGTAACAATAATTCAGCTGCGTAATGGCGATCATCAGGATTTGACGAGCGCGTTAATCTTTGTATTCTTTGTTTGGTGATGTCTCCATCATTTTGAATAATCATTTCCAGGTCTGCCCTGCTCAAAAGGTTTTTAAGCTGGCCTTCTTCAGAAGATTCATCCACCCGGATTACATACTTGTCCGACACGGAAAGGCCTTTCAGTTCATTCATTCGTTGCTGGGCATAATGGCGGGTGGTCTCATCATCATTTTTCATCAAGCTATTGATCCAGCCTGATATATTTGTGGCATTCAATTTCTCCAAAAGCTTAAAAGAAAACACCGCCTTTTCTGATGAAGATGATCGTAGCATTTCTTGCAGTTTGCTGCTCACTTGAGAAAAGCCCCGTTCTAATTTTTCAACCTTGATGTCCCCGCTTTCAAGTTTCTGACGAATTTTATTTCGATAGCCTCCATGCAATTTATTTACAAAGTAAAGGTATAGCCCGGCAAGGACTATCAATAGGACCGAAAGGTGAATTACACGAAAAGAAGGGATCAACGCAAAAACAAAGATCAGCAAACCCGCTATAAAACGTGCGCTCTCATTTACCAATCCTTCTACTTTTGATTGAATGCTGAACCGTAAGTTTCCCTCCAGGGGAATAAAAAATAATTTAAAGACGGGGTTCTCCAATGAATCCCGAAGGGTCCAGTTAAACAACCGGGTAAGGGAAATGAAAAGGAAAAAATATAGAAACCCAACGGGGGCGACCGATTTATCAAACCCCAAAATCCCGCCCGAGGCTATCGCAATAATTGAAAAAATCCCAACAACAACAGGCAGTAGGTACAACGAAACCTTTAAACCATAATTGGAGATTATCCGGTTATTGACAAACGTCTGCATGATCAAACTCAGCCCATAGACCGAGCCGGTAAAAAATGCCATGAAGTTGGTAAGTTCGCGTTGATTAGGGTATTGCTCTTTCACAAGTTCTTGAAAAGCAAACTGGCTAAACACAAACGTCACCATCGAAACCAATAGAAAACCTGATAACAATAAGATATACGGATCGGAAAAGATTTTACGGATGGTGGTTTCCCTTCGGACTTCACGACCAAACTCCCTCGGATTGTTTTTTGATAATTCAAACGTGGAAGAGATGACAATTATCAAAACAAAAACAACCAGAATACTTGCGGCACAAACAAGCAGGTAATTGGTGGTATCCGGAAAAAGACCCGAGGTAAAGGGGATTGAAAATGTGGCAATAATGGCAGCAATGAGCTGTCCTGTATCAATCCATCCAATAATTCGTTTTGATTGGCGAAAATTGAAAAGCCTGCCAAATGTACCCCAATAACTTAAAAAGAGGACCGCTACAATCGGGCCGGTCATACAGTACAAGGTGAACAATAAAAACTCTTCCCATTCGGGGATATCATTGTGCAGCAGGTAATACACCCCAATGGTAAATCCGAAAATCATCAAAATACTGGAGACAACAAGTGTTGAAAATTTAATCCAGTTTTGGAAATAAGAAAAAAGTGAAGTGGTGATGATACCAAGTGCCCCTGCAATCAAAAAGGCTTTGTCAAGGTGTTCGCCTAACCGGTTCAAAAAAAGTGAGTCGGCTGTTACCTGGTAGATTGCAATGAACACCCCCATGAAAAAACCCGTGGTCAACATGAGCGCAATTTGAACCTGCTCTGCGCTCCGCACTTTTAGCGGAGTCAAAAAATTTTTCATGCTTTACTGTCCATACGTATTCATGATGAATGCGGCCTTACACGAAGGCCAAACCATCAACCCACCAAATATAAAATAAAAAAACCGGCTTTTACGGCCGGCCTTTTTACTAAATTATTGAAAAGGTTGATATTATTTAACCTTTGTGCTATCGACTTTTCCTCCGGATTTTTCCAGTTGGAATTTAGCATTCAAACCATCGATCACATCTTTTGTGATTTCCAAACTGTCCCCTGCATACAACACATCGCTTGTAGGATCATATTTCAAAACCAACTGAAGTCCACGGTCTTTTCCATACTCTTTCAAAAAAGAAGTGATCCGATCGTACAGTTCTTTATTCAGTTTGTTCTGTTCAATCATCAATTCCTGGCTAAGGCTCTGCTGGTACAACTCGAGGTTTTGCTGTTTGCGGGTCAACTCTTCTTCCGCTCCCCGTTGCTGGTTGTATGTCATGTTATTGATATTTCGCTGGTAAGCGCTAATCTCATTTTGAAGTCCTTGTGCGCGGTTTCTATACTCAGAATCCATTTTGCTCCCTTTTTCTTCAAGCCGTGTACGTTCTTGTTTTAAATACTCATAATGCTCCAAAACCGAGTCTGAATTAATATAAGCAAGGGATAGGTTACCGGAAGCTGTGTATGCTCCTCCGGTAAAAGATGGTTGGGGGTTTCCGGAGAAATGTAGGAAGTACAAAATACCTACCGCAACAAGCAGTACAGCATTTAAAATCAAGGATAAATTTTTCATCTAAGTTTAAGTTTGAGCGGCAAATATAATGATGCAAGTCAAAACCAAACAAAATTGAGCGTATTATAATAGTCCTAATTGTAAACTACTCCGATTTCGTTTGAAAACTGTACAGCGTCTGGTCCAATTTGAGTGTATTTGAATTGAACGATTCGATAAACCGTGTAATGATGGCACTTGTTATTTGGTCGGTATGCAGCCCCACATCAAGGCCAATCCCAAAATCTGCATGCCAATCATAGTCGATATGTTCCTGTACTTTTACCGATTCTTCCTCTTCCAACTCAAGGATTACTTCAGCCATAAACATCCCGATTTCCTCCTCCCTTTCGTCCAGCAGTTGTAGGTTTCCGTTCTCATCTTCATCATAGGAGATCTTTTCATAATCCGAAAATTGATTGGCAGCGCGGTGTTCGGCTATGTCGAAAAGCTCACTTTCATGTTGCAGCCGCAAGGTGTACAATACCGTATCATAGATGACCTCCTCCCCTTCATGTTTACCAATAAAGTAGAAATGTGCCATCTCATCGGTCATTTCATCTTCCTGTGAAAGCACATAGTTTTTTCCAGTGGCACCCATCTTTTCAGCGTAGCTTTTAATTACCTCCACATCAAACCCTTTGTTCCGTGCCATTGAAATATCCATTTAACCGTATCTTTAAATTAAGAAATATTATCCTTAAAAACATCGCTTTTGGTAAGTATTCTTCAAGCTTGTTTTAGTTGCTTTTGGATTAAATTAATGATACCTGTATCACCGTTCAATCCATGAAAAGCAAATCGCCTTACTAAATTTTTATGCAAGGCACCTCCGCAGAACTTCCCTATTCGAAAGACAACTATTTTCTTTGCGGTTCAGGCTGTAGGTACCGATGGTTCGGTAAGTCAGATTATTATACCGGTACCGAGTTAGTGATGCTTCTAGTCCAAGGGTACCTTTTCAAAGAAATGAGCCAATTCATATTTCAGAAAACCCCGTAAGCTTAAATCTTCATCGATGTCCGGCCAATGTACCCCTATACCATCATTTTCATAATTGCTCAATTGTTCGATGGTGGCTTTTTTAAGCTTGACGAAATCCGAAATTGGTCGTTGTATGACTTTTTTGCTGTTTAAGAGCACCACTATCAGGTCTAGTTCTTGATCAAACCATAGCTTCTTTATACGCAAACCATCTTCAAAAATGAGTTGGTCTAAAGGGTCATTGGCTTTCTTGTCAATAATTTTGCTTGAAGTACTCATTCCATTTTTCGATTATAAAATCACACTGTTCTTTAACAATTTTACGAATTTTTCGTTTCTCTTGTTCTGTAAATCCATAATAATAGTCCTCATTGAAGTAAGGTAAAATCCATAATTTCCCTCTTGCTCCTCCCTTCTTTACATGAATGTGGCAAGGTTCATTTCCTTCATCTGAAAAGAAATAAAACCTGAAACCATCACTTTCAAATATTGTTGGCATAGTACATCATAGAGTGAATAGTCATCTATACCTATTTATACCAATCGGCATACATCGGATAGTTTTTGGCTGTCCGGATGATTACTGCTTTCATTTCTTCCCCAACTTCTTTGATAAATTTGGCTGGCATGCCTGCATAAATACTCCCGGGTTCTACTTCTGTTTTGGGCAAAACAACAGCACCCGCGGCAATGACCGACCCTGATCCGATCACGGCATCGTCCATAATAATCGCACCCATTCCGATCAACACGTTGTCACCAATCGTACATCCATGAACAATGGCATTGTGTGCAACGGATACGTTGTTGCCAATAACCGTTTTTGCTTTCTGGTAAGTACAATGGATTACCGCGCCATCCTGGATATTGGTGTTGTTCCCAATGGTGATACTATGAACATCGCCCCGAACAACAGCATTGAACCAAACTGTGCAATTGTCCCCCATTGTTACTTCGCCCACTACAGTTGCATTGTCGGCCAGAAAGCAATTGTACCCAAACTTGGGCTCATATCCACGTACAGTTTTTATTAATGCCATTTTTTGATTGTTTTTTTGCTAAACCTACAAAATAAGTCCAAATCGCTATTATCAGGGTGTAAAATCATTGAACTTTATGCTGACAAGATGTCACTACATTACACTAAAAGTTGTATTTTTGCGACCTGAATTTAAGGGAAATGGAGAATTTAATTGAAGATATAGGCCTTATCGATCAGCACGCTGAGAACTGTGAAGTTGCACATATTTCAAAAGACCGAAATACGGGCAAAACCCGGAAATTATACATCGAAAGCTATGGTTGTCAGATGAACTTCTCTGATAGCGAAATTGTGGCCTCTATTCTCAATGAGGCCGGTTTCGATACCACCTCTACCATCGAAAACGCGGATGTCGTATTTTTAAACACATGTTCCATTCGGGAAAAAGCAGAACAAACCGTCCGGAACAGGTTGATGCACATCAATGGGTTTAAAAAGAAAAACCCCGAATTGTTGGTTGGTGTATTAGGCTGTATGGCCGAACGGCTTAAATCCAGGTTATTGGAAGAGGAAAAAATTGTTGATTTAGTGGCCGGCCCGGATGCTTACCGCGATCTCCCCCAATTGATTTCAAAAGTTGATGACGGGCAAAAAGCTGTAAACACGTTCTTATCCCGTGAGGAAACATACGCAGACATTAGCCCGGTTCGCTTGAATTCAAATGGTGTTACAGCCTTTATCTCCATTATGCGCGGGTGCGACAATATGTGCACCTTCTGCGTTGTTCCGTTTACCCGCGGGCGGGAAAGGAGTCGCGACCCGCATTCTATTGTTAAAGAAGCTGAAGACTTATTTGCAAAAGGATACCGCGAAGTAACCTTATTAGGCCAAAATGTGGATTCGTACAAATGGAGCGAGAGCGAGAACAACAAAGCCCGTTTGGAGAAAAAAGAAGATGCCCCGATAATCAATTTTGCCAACCTGTTGGAAATGGTCGCAAATGTAAGCCCTGATTTGCGCATCCGCTTCTCGACCTCCCATCCAAAAGATATTACCGATGAAGTGATCCATACGATGGCCAAGTTTGAAAACATCTGTAATAACATCCATCTACCCGTTCAAAGCGGTAGTTCACGCATCCTTGAAATGATGAACCGTGGGTATACACGGGAGTGGTACCTGGAACGTGTAAAAAAAATCAGGGAAATATTGGGTGAAGATTGTGGTTTGTCTTCCGACATGATCACCGGATTCTGTAGCGAAACCGAAGAAGAACATCAGGATACACTCACATTAATGGATGTAGTGCAATATGATTTCGCCTATATGTTTTATTACTCAGAACGGCCCGGCACCCTTGCTGAGAAGAAGTTTGAAGACGACATCCCACTGGACGTGAAAAAAAGGAGGTTGGATGAGATCATTCAAAAACAAAGAGGATATTCTGATTTGCGAAATCAAAATGATGTAGGTAAGGTTTTCAAAGTATTGATTGAAGGAACTTCCAAAAAATCAGACCAGCATTTTCAAGGAAGAAATTCAGCCAATAAAGTGGTGGTGTTTCCAAGGGAAAATACTCGAATAAGCGAGTATGTAAATGTTTTAGTTCAATCCAGCACAGGAGGAACCTTAATTGGTAGAATCGTCAATTAGATTATGTCCATTACAGATAAAGAAATACAAAGTGTAAAGAACCGGTTTGGCATCATCGGAAATTCACCTTTGCTTAGCAATGCCGTGCGTGTGGCGCTGCAAGTAGCACCCACCGATATGTCTGTTTTGATTACCGGGGAAAGCGGAAGTGGCAAAGAGTCCTTTTCCAAAATAATCCATTCTGTGAGCCCGCGCAAACACGGCCAGTTTATCGCCATCAACTGCGGATCAATACCCGAAGGCACAATCGACTCTGAACTTTTTGGCCATGAAAAAGGATCTTTTACAGGAGCCCACGAATCCCGAAAAGGCTATTTTGAAGTTACGAATGGCGGTACCATTTTCCTGGATGAAATAGGCGAAATGCCGCTGGGTACGCAAGCCCGATTACTTCGTGTATTGGAAAATGGCGAATTTATTAAGGTTGGTTCTTCCAAGGTCCAAAAAACAGATGTGCGGGTTGTTGCGGCTACCAATGTAAACCTGATGCGCAATGTAGAAGAAGGAAAGTTTCGCGAAGACCTGTATTATCGATTAAGTACCGTTCCCATTTTTGTTCCCCCCCTTCGGGAAAGAGGCAATGACGTTGAACTCCTTTTCAGGAAATTCTCATCCGACTTTGCAGAAAAATACCGGGTAAAACCAATCTCCCTGACGGATGGCGCAAAAGAGGTGTTGTTGAAATACCGTTTCCCGGGAAACATCCGGCAACTCAAGAATCTGGTAGAGCAAATTTCAGTTTTATCAACAGAAGACAACAAGGAAATTAGCGCGGAAGTATTGTTGAAGTACTTGCCATCAACAAACAGTTTACCAACACTTTATAAATCGGCTGGAGGAGAAAAGGAAAGCTTGTCGGAACGCGACATCCTGTACAAGGTTTTATTTGATATGAAACGTGATATGGTCGATCTTAAAAAACTGGTGCTCGACATTTACCACAACCAGGGCCAGGCCAGTCAGATCATAAAAGAAAACCCTGACCTTTTTAACGGGGTTGAAAAAAGCCCTGCACAGCAGTTGGGCTCCGATTCCGTTGTGCTCAATTTACCAACAGATCAAACTGATGAGGATGTTGAAGATGTCCATGACATCAGTCATGAAACCGAAGATGAATCCCTTTCCATCGAACGAAAAGAAAAGGAATTGATCATTCGTGCCCTTCAGAAAAATAGTAATAAAAGAAAGTACGCGGCCAAAGACCTGGGCATTTCGGAACGGACTTTGTACAGGAAAATCAAACAATACAGCCTTGATTAATCGAATCCTTTTTTCCCTTGTTCTGCTTTCAATACTGGTATTGGAAGGTTGTAAAATAAACTATTCCATGACCGGTTCTTCTACAAATGCGAAGAACATCAGCATTGAAGAGTTCTATAACAATACCGATTTAGGGCCGGCCAATATGGGGCCTTCCTTCACCAACGACTTGAAAGACTATCTCATCCGTAACTCCAACCTTTCCGTTGTTGCGCAAGAAGGTGAGCTTCAAATGACGGGGGAAATCTATGATTTTAAGCTTACACCCATTGCCCCTACCTCAACGGGAGATCCCAATGCAATCAATTCAGCTTCCTCCACCCGACTGACAATTACCGTGAAAGTTACCTACATCAACACACTGGATGAGACGATGAGTTTTAAGGACAGGTCTTTCTCTTTCTTCAAAGATTTTTCAAATGACCTGAATTTCAGCGATATTGAAGAATCCTATACCAACCAAATATTTGAGCGGATTATCAACGACATATTCAATGCATCGGTTGCCAATTGGTAATATTTGCCCTATTTTTACCATTCGCTGAAACTGAAAGTGGATAAAAAAGATTTTAATCGGCTCCTTCAAACCCCTCAGGCTTGTACCTCGGTAGAAGCCCAGGTTTTGTTATCCCTCAAGGATGACTATCCTTTTAGCCAAATGCTGCACGCATTATCGGCCCGCGTCTCAAAAGACCAGGGCTTCAGCAATCAAAAAGATGAACTACAACTTGCTGCAGTGTATGCTTCTGACAGAAATGTTTTAAAAGAAATTGTAACCGGTGATTTTAAACCCGTAACCCGTCAAACCAAAACACCGATAGAAAAAACGGAAGTTAAAATCGCCACTACCAAAACCCGAAATACGATTGATCCGAGTACTTATCTGGATTCAGGGGTAGCCGAAGAGGTTGTGTCTGATTTGGAAAAGCTCAATCAATCGCGCCATAATTTTGAAGCGCTTTTCAATGCTTCGGGAAAAATGATAGCACAACCTGAGGTACGTGTTTACTCCACCCCGACACCGGAAGTTGTTGAAGACAAACCTGCAAAAAAACCGCCGGTACGGAAAAAGGCCACCGGAAAAACAAAAAAACAAAAGATTATTGAACTTGCTAAAAAGCTCGAAGTAGAAACCCCCGGCCTTACCGATTCCGCTGAGGGGAAATCCCCACCGAAGAAAAAACGGAAGAAGATTGTAGAGCCTGCCGACAAACTTATCGATGAGATAAAAACAAGTAAAAAAAAAATCCAGCCCGAAAATAACCGGCAAAAAGAGCAAATCGAGCTGATCAATCAATTCATAAAAGCGCAGCCGAGCATTTCCCCTCAAAAGGGAAAAACCATTCCCCCATCCACTGTTGATTTCAGTCAACCGAGCACCGATTTTGGCGATCATATCATTTCAGAAACCCTCGTTAAAATATTGTTGAGCCAGGGAAAAAAAGACAAAGCGGTAGAGGTACTTCGTAAACTGATTTGGAAGTTTCCACAAAAAAAGAGTTACTTTGCCGCTCAAATTGAAGAATTAACAAAGTAACAATGACTACATTAATAATCGGCATCATATTATTTCTATCCGTATTGTCTGTTTTGATCGTTTTAGCCCAAAACTCAAAGGGTGGCGGATTGACCAGCCAGTTTGGTGGCTCTGGGGCCAGCAACATTATTGGCGTAAAGAGAACCGGTGATCTACTCGAAAAACTTACGTGGGGTTTTATGATTACCATTATGGTCTTGTCCCTTTCTACCAACCTGGTTGACCAGCGGAAGGGTGGGCCAACCAATGATATTTTAGAGAAAGCGGGCGAACAAGCTGCGCCTGCATTGAGCCTTCCACCAATGCAAAATACGGCCCCAATCGTTGTGGATTCAACGGATGGTCAATAACACGAAGGCAGAATAGAAGCATAAAAAAAGCCCCCAATGTGGGGGCTTTTTTTATGCCGCAGTCAAATGGCGGACAAACAATCGCTTAGCAACCGGAACCAGTGTTTCCGTCAGCGGGAATTTCATTTTTGAAAGCACCAAATAAGCAGCAGGGTTTGGTAAATCCTGATACTTTTTAAGCAAATCAATTTTAATATTCTCATACGTCAAAAAAACTGACTTCGGTATCTCTGCAAGGTGCTCCGTTTGCAATCCATGGTTCAACTGATCGTTCGACTCAATCAAACCCAACTTAAAACGGTATAGTTGTGTGACCGATTCGGGGGGTTGGGTTATAAACAGATATCCTTCCCTTCGATAAAGCGGGGTAACCCCAATGGGAACGATTTCACACTGCGACTCCACAAAATCAAAAATCCCGGTACCATCCTCAAGCGACTGCTTGATCATGGGGATAGCGAATTCAATAATGGATTCAATTTCTGCCATTACAGTGTCATCTTCAACCAATTGCCGGTATTTGAGTTTTAACGCCAAAAAATCTGCAGTTGATATTTCTTTCGGAAAGGCCTCCTTTAACTTTGCCCCATTGGCACGCACACGCTGTAGGTTTTGATAATGAAAGACCAGGTCGGCCAGGAACGGGTACAGTTGGATTTTCGCAAACCGTTTGGAAACACGCGAAATATAATCGAGTAGAATATACTTCTTGTATTCAAAATCAATGAGGCCCTTTGCAAACCAGTCTTTTTCCAGATTCTCCATTGTGGTTGAAGTTAAGTCCAATCCCTTACTGACAACCTGCCATTTTTGTTGGGTTAACCTGACAGGCTACGCTAAAAATAGCACAAAAACTGACAGATTGCATTTTAAAGAGCATTTTTTAAGCCTAAAAACGAGTTGGCATAATAGGTGATAAACATGAAATCCGTATAATTTAACCCTAATAAAACGAATACGTAATTATGGCAAAAGTAAACTTTAAACCAAATGAAGACCGGGTTCTTGTGCAGGCCGCAGAAGCTGAAAAAAAAACCGCTTCAGGTATTATTATCCCAGATACAGCTAAGGAAAAACCACAACAAGGCAAAGTGATTGCCATTGGCGAAGGGTTGCCTGATAAGCCTGTTACCGTGAAAGTTGGCGACAGCATCCTTTATGGAAAATACTCAGGAACAGAGATCATGATCGATGGTAAAGAATACCTTATCATGCGTAATTCAGACATTTTCGGAACAATCTAATTCCCATTTTTAATCTTTAAAATTTAAACTGATTATGGCAAAAGAAATAACTTTTGATACCACTGCACGTGACGGCATTAAACGTGGTGTTGATAAATTAGCAAACGCAGTAAAAGTTACGTTAGGCCCAAAAGGCAGGAACGTAATCATTGATAAAAAATTTGGTGCTCCTTCAATTACAAAAGATGGTGTTTCCGTTGCAAAGGAAATCGATCTTAAAGACCCTATCGAAAACATGGGTGCACAGTTGGTAAAGGAAGTTGCTTCCAAAACTGCTGATGCTGCCGGGGACGGAACCACAACAGCAACTGTATTGGCACAATCCATTTATGCACATGGTGTAAAGAATGTTGCTGCTGGTGCAAACCCAATGGACTTGAAACGCGGTATCGACAAAGCGGTAGAAGTAGTTACTGCAAACCTAAAGAAACAATCCAAAGCTATTAAGAGCTCACAAGAGATTGCCCAAATTGCCACTATCTCTGCAAACAGCGATGAAGAAATCGGTAAGATGATCGCAGATGCAATGGAAAAAGTTGGTAAAGATGGTGTGATCACTGTTGAAGAAGCAAAAGGAACGGAAACTGAAGTAAAAACTGTGGAAGGTATGCAGTTTGATCGCGGGTACCTATCACCTTACTTCGTAACCAATACCGAGAAAATGGAAGCTGAACTTGATCAGGCATTCATCCTGATCTATGATAAAAAGATTTCTTCCATGAAGGAATTGCTTCCCGTGCTGGAAGCAACCGCTCAAACCGGAAAGCCACTTGTGATTATCTCCGAAGAGGTTGAAGGGGAAGCGTTGGCAACTTTAGTAGTGAACAAAATCCGTGGATCACTCCGCGTGGCTGCTGTTAAAGCACCAGGCTTTGGTGACAGAAGAAAAGCTATGTTGGAAGACATCGCAATCTTGACCGGTGGACAAGTGATCTCTGAAGAAAGAGGAATGAAACTTGAAGATGCAACACTTGATATGCTTGGTAAAGCAGAAAAAATAAACATCGATAAAGACAACACCACAATCGTAAACGGTGCTGGCAAGAAAGCTGAAATCACAGGTCGCATCAATCAGATCAAAGCACAAATTGATACAACAACTTCTGACTACGACAAAGAAAAGCTTCAAGAGCGTCTTGCGAAATTATCGGGAGGTGTTGCTATTCTTTACATTGGTGCCGCTACCGAGGTAGAGATGAAAGAAAAGAAAGACCGTGTCGATGATGCCTTGCATGCAACACGTGCTGCCGTTCAGGAAGGGATTATCCCGGGTGGTGGAGTTGCTTACATTCGTGCCATCGAATCATTGAAAGGGTTCGAAGTTACAAATGAGGATCAGGCTACAGGCGTGAACATCGTTCGCCTTGCTCTTGAATCACCCTTACGTACCATTGCTGAAAACGCAGGTCAGGAAGGTTCTGTGATCGTTAACAAAGTGAAGGATGGCAAGAAAGACTACGGATACAATGCCCGTACAAATAAGTTCGAAGACTTCTTTGCAAATGGTATCATTGATCCAACGAAAGTTGCCCGTCTTGCACTTGAAAATGCAGCTTCAATCGCAGGTTTGTTGTTAACCACTGAGGCTGTGATCTCAGAGGTTCAGGAAGATGACAAATCCCCTGCAATGCCTCCGGGAGGTGGAATGGGTGGAATGATGTAATCTTTCAACCATATAAAAAAGTATGCCCCGTTCCGATAGTTATCGGAACGGGTTTTTTTATGCGTAACGATTAGGTGGGTTATCAGAAATTATCCTAATTTTCATGTGTTAATCAAAAATTAAATGAATCCGCATGTTGATTTTCTTGCAATAGTAAGTATCCAGTCTGCGCATTTCATTTCCAAATATTGATGCTATGGTAATCCACAAAAGCTTCGCTGATTTCGTATTGTTCCTGTATGTACACATGGCTTTTGCCGATGGCGAATTCCATCCGGATGAAGTAGGTGTTGTGAAGGCCAAGATCAAAAAGATATTTCCGAATACCGGTGAACACGAGCAAAAACTCAAAGACGCAATGGAAGAATATAGTGCGTTTGATAAGGCCAATTTAAACGAACTTTTCAAAGATACGTTTGCCCATTTCAATCATGTGAAGTTTTCACAAAAGTATAAAGTGTATACCGATATGTACGACATCATCAATGCCGATGGTACTATCGATGAATCCGAAACCGAAGCGCTCGATTCCCTCAAAAAAATTATTGACCTGGGAGTGGAAAAATCTTAAAATTCAGTTAATCCATTTGAAATGAAATCGCTGAAGTATCCCCAACTCTTCCTGCTTACCCTTCCTTTCTTTTTAATTGCCTATTTGTTTTTGCCTAAACGAACGCTGACCGAAATTCCGGCCACATACTCAACTTCACTGGCGGATTCCATCCCCATTGAGTATTACAGGCAATTGAATGTTGTGGAGAAACAAGGAAACAAATTCTTCGAAAAAGGAAAGGCAGTAACCTACCTGGAATATGAAACAGAGGCCAATGCATTGTTGAAAACAATCGGGCGCCTTCCCTTTTCTAAATATGCTGTGCGTGCAGATACGACTTGTATTGAAACCGGTTTTAATGGATTTACTGCTTTGAAGAATTCAATTTCCAAAGAAGAGCTATCCACTGGTTCTTATTTCTGGGATATTGAACCTGGAAATTATCAAGTCTATGAATGCATAAAAGGGCATGTGAAACACACCCTTTTATTAAATAGGAATTCAGATCAGGTTTTACACAGGATTGAATATCAATCCTGATTAGTTGTTGATTTTCATTTTGGCAAATCGAAATAATAGAAAGCCGAGTACCATAAACATGAGCAAGGCAATAATGTCGCCCCCTTCCGGAATGTATTGATGGACACCCCCATGAATCCAGTCGATTACTGAAAGTGGTGTATCCGTAGAAGACATGTTTGTCCCAATCAAAACAGCAATTAAAATCCCCGTCAGGGATCCACCTGCAATCAGGCCAGAGCTAAACAATGCCCCGGGGCTAATCTCAGAATCATTCCCTTTTCGTTTTGCGACTTTATCCGCAATCCATTTGATCGCACCGCCAACAAATATTGGCGATGTTGTTGATAACGGCAGATATGCCCCTACTGCAAAAGCAAGCGAACTCACCCCGCAAAGTTCAACCACAGCAGAAATCCCCATACCTGTTACCACCAGCCCCCAGGGTAAGTTCTGACTTAGCAAACCCTTTATAACAGTAGCCATCAGCGTTGCCTGTGGTGCAGGCAACGGGTTAGGGTGTGCTTCTGTAACGACACCAATTCCAAGCGTACTATTGAGGAGCAAAAGCGTAAAACCAATCGCTACCGTTGAAACCAATACGCCTATCAACAATCCGAATTGTTGTTTGATTGGAGTGGCACCCACCAGGAAGCCTGTTTTTAAATCCTGTGAGGTGGCCCCTGCATTTGATGCTGCAATACAAACGATCGAACCTACTACCAAAGCAATCGGTTGATAAAAATCCCCGGTCCAACCGATCCCGATAAAAATAAGTGATGTGGCCATCAACGTGGCGATGGTCATGCCGGATACCGGGCTGGAAGAAGACCCGATTAAACCAACAATACGGGAAGCGACTGTTACAAAGAAAAAACCAAAAACAACAATCATCACAGCAGACAGGAAGTTTGTTGGGATGTTTGGCAAAAAGGACATCAGAAGCACAAGGACAATAGAACCAACAACCACATAGATCAACGGGATATCATTCTCTGTCCTTTTCTTTGCAACCGGATCCTCGTTGCGTGAAGCCTTAAAATCTTTAAAGGAATCTGAAAAGGCATTGGCTATCGTTGGCAGGGTTTTGATTAGCGTAATGATCCCGCCAAAGGTTACGGCCCCGGCACCGATATAGCGAATGTATTTATTCCAAATCTGTGATGGGGACATTTCAGAAATAAGCAAATCCGTTTCCGGTGACATGGGTACAGGCAAGTTCTCTCCAAGCATGGAAATCAGTGGGATCAAAACAATCCAGGACAAGACTCCTCCGGCAACCATGATCCCTGAAATACGGGGCCCAATGATGTAGCCTACACCAAGAAGTTCAGGCGTGATCTCACCATTGATTGTTCCATTGGGGAGGGCTGACTTCTTTCCAAACACATAAGCCGGAACATCCTTCCAAAGCCCAAGAATAGACATAAGAAGTTTGTATAGAAAAGCCACACCCAGGCCAACAAAAACATGTTGCGCTAGCTTACCGCCTTTCTCCCCTGCCACCAGCACATCAGCACAAGCTGTTCCCTCCGGGTAAGGTAAGTTCTTATGTTCTTTAACGATCAACGACCTTCGCAAGGGGATCATAAACAACACCCCGAGTATACCTCCTACCAAAGCAAGGACAAAAATTTGAAAGTATTGAAAGTACGCTTCACCCCCGGATAAAAACAATAATGCGGGAATAGTGAAAACCACTCCTGCTGCCACCGATTCACCTGCAGAACCGATTGTCTGTACAATGTTGTTTTCAAGTATCGTGGCCTTCCCCAGCTTTTTAAAAATCGAAATCGCTAAAACGGCAATGGGTATGGAGGCACTAACGGTAAGTCCAACCTTTAAGCCAAGGTAAACAGTTGCTGCGCCAAAAATAACCCCGAAAACAGAACCCAGTAAAACTGCTTTTAAGGTGAATTCAGGGATAAAATCCGAGGGTTTTATATACGGTTCAAATTCTTTTTCACTTTCCATAAAAAAATAACCGGTTTATTAGGTTGGTTTAATCAGGTAAAATAACGGGCTAAATATAACCAATACTCCAAGAAAACGAATTTTATACCTACCTAATGCATGCAAATCATTGGTAAAAAGGATTACCCTGTTTCGAAACCATATTTCCTTTTAAATTTGACGGCCTAAACCAACGGATATGATTTACCTAATTGTTACAATCGCTTATATTTTACTCTTAACAGGTATCATTATTTATAAAAGCCGGTCCGTAAAGAATGAAGAAGATTTTGTAGTAGCGGGAAGGAATGTTCCCGTGTATCTTTTGGTTGGAACATTGGTCACCACCTGGATTGGATCGGGAAGTTTATTCGGTACGGCAGGCCTCACCTTTCAAGTGGGTTTTTCTGAACTATGGTTTTCACTTGGTGCATGGATTGGGATTTTAGCCGTTTATTTTATTGCAGCCCGTGTTCGAAAAATTTCGCAATATACCCTCACCGACATTTTAGAAAAAAGATATTCACCCTTGGCACGGTTGCTTGGTTCCATAACAATTATCGTTGCCTACTTGATTATTGCAGGTTATCAGTTTAAAGGGGGTGGGCGCTTTCTTGCCATTCTCACAGAAGGATACATCACCCCTGAACAAGGTACGCTTCTTACATTCCTCATCATTATCGCTTTCACCGCGTTGGCCGGAATGGTGTCCATTGTTTCCATTGATATCTTTAATGGAATTATCATGATCACGGCAATCTGCCTTGCCGTACCCTTTGCTATTTCAGGATTTGGCGGATGGGACAATGTAATTTCTACGATCAACGAAGTAAGTCCTGATCACCTTTCGGTTTTTGAAGGTCACGAACCGTGGTGGTACCTCGGCATTATGCTCCCAACTTTAATTTTATTGTTAAGTGAAAGTAGCGTCTATCAAAAATTTTCATCCGCAAAAGATTCAAAGTCAGCGAAGCAGGCCGTAATGGGAATGTTCATTGGTGTTGTCTTCATTGAATTTATGATGTGCCTGTTGGCCATTGTTGGCTTTGCGATTTACGCGCACGATGCACGTTTCTTTTTGGCGGATGGATCGGTCAACAAGGCCATGTCTGAAGAAATTATTTTGCGGATTGGTTTTGAGCAGCTTCCCTCTGTCATCGGGGCAATTTTATTTGCAGGGGGTGCTGCTATTATCCTCTCTACCGGAAACACATTTTTAATGGTAACCTCCACCAACTTTTCAAGGGACATCATTGAAAAATTCTTTATCAAAAAACCAGCTGAAAAAACAAAGCTCATTATCCAACGCGTTTCCATTTGTGTACTTGGGCTTGTTGCGTATTTAATCATGACCCAGTTTGATCAGATATTGGAGATGGCTTTTATATCGTATACGATGATTGGTGCTTCACTGGCACCAGCCCTGCTGGCAACGTTCTTCTGGAGGCGTGTAACCGTTCAGGGCGGGATTGCTTCCATCCTTTCGGGAATGGGAACGGTTGTACTCATTGAAGTACTCAACAGGATTTATTCCACTACAACTATAGACCTTTGGATTATGTCTATTCCTTTCGATTCACAAATGATTGCCATCCCTGCAGTGGTAATGTCTATTGCGATGTTGGTCATTGTGAGCCTTTTAACCAAGCCGACCCCGAAGGAAATTGTTGATCCATTTTTTGAATAAATCTTTGAGGAAATTTGAACCAATAAAATTTGGGAAAAATGAGTTTTTCAAAAGTAAACAAAAGCAAAAATCAGATTGCCAAAATTATCACACAAAATCGATGCATTCAGGGTGGCTTTCAGGTCAATCTGACTATATCAAAATAGCAAGAAATGTATAGTTGCAATCGATTGAAATGAATGAATTGTGCCTTTTATTCCCTAATTTTGAAGCCTCATCAATGACACCATATAATGCAGGAATTTGGCATCAAACCCGAAGGAAATTTTTTGGCAGGATTAGGAATTATTGAAGGCACCGCGCACTGGAACCTTGCCCCTTCAACGCTCGAAAGAATAGCAATTGAAAAAGGCCAGGCCATCCGCTCCAGCTTGGGGGCAATCGCGATTGATACGGGTGAATTTACCGGTAGATCGCCTAAGGATAAATTCACGGTGAAAGATTCCCTTACGGAAAATTCTGTTTGGTGGAACAACTTTAATATCCCTTTTGATCCAACAGCTTTTGAAAAACTTTATCAAAGGGTAGTAGCGTATTTTAATTCAAAAGAAATTTTCGTGCGGGATGTGTATGCCTGTGCAGACGATCGCTACCGAATGAACATCCGCATCATCAACGAACTTCCCGGATCGAATATGTTTGCGTACAACATGTTCCTGCGTCCTGCAGAAGAAGAATTAAAAACATTTACTCCTGAATGGCTGATCTTGAGTGCCCCGGGTTTTAAAGCTGATCCTGCTATTGATGGAACACGTCAGCATAATTTCTCGATTATTGATTTCACAAGGAAAATAATCCTTGTGGGCGGAAGCGGGTATACTGGCGAGATAAAGAAAGGTGTTTTCTCTGCATTGAATTTTATCCTTCCCCACCAAAAAAATGTGCTCTCCATGCATTGTTCCGCAAACATGGGCGAAGCCGGGGATACTGCGATCTTCTTTGGATTGTCGGGCACTGGAAAAACTACACTTTCTGCGGATCCTGCGAGAAAACTTATTGGTGATGACGAACATGGCTGGACCGAAGATAATGTGATCTTCAATTTTGAAGGGGGCTGTTATGCCAAAACCATTGACTTGAGTGCAGAAAAGGAACCTGATATTTTTAATGCCATCAAGCAAGGTGCTTTGCTGGAAAATGTTGGTTTCTTCAAGGGAACAAACGAAGTTGATTTCAAAAATGCCACGCGAACAGAAAATACCCGGGTCAGTTACCCAATCGATCATATTCGGAATATTACAAACCCATCGTTAGGAAAGAACCCAAAAAACATATTCTTCCTGACTTGCGATGCGTACGGTGTATTACCACCCATTGCAAAGCTAACACCGGGCCAGGCAGCCTTCCATTTTATTTCCGGATACACTGCTAAAGTTGCTGGAACAGAAGCCGGGGTGACGGAACCAACAGCAACATTCTCTGCATGTTTTGGGGCACCGTTCATGCCGTTGCACCCAGCCCGTTATGCAGAAATGCTGAGCACTAAAATGCGGGAAGCCAACGTAAATGTTTGGTTGGTCAACACCGGTTGGTCAGGTGGGGGCTATGGTACCGGACATCGGATGAGTTTAAAGATTACGCGGGCGTTGATCACAGCTGCGTTGGACGGGAAGCTGGAAAACGTTGCGTTTGAAAACCACGATGTCTTCCGTATTGCAATGCCAAAAGAATGTGCAGGCGTTCCAACAGAAGTATTGAACCCAAGAAATACATGGTCTGATAAGGACGCATACGACCATCAAGCAACACATCTGGCCAATCTGTTTTTAAAGAATTTCGAGAAATTTGCGGAGGGGGCATCGGAAGAAATTTTAGAAGGAGCACCAAAAATTAAAGACCACGCCTAACTATTAATCCTACAGTCGTTGTTGGCTTTGAGGTTTAATTAAAAAATCCCCATCGAACCGGTGGGGATTTTTTTTGCCGAAAAAAACATTCATCCTTGCATACAGATGACATGGGTTGTGTCGTTTATCATAAAATCGTAAATTGCCAAATTGGAATTTTGAATGTAAACTAAATTGAACGAATGATGAATATCCGATTTTTAATTTTAGCTATCCTTTTTGCATTTTTTGGAAATATAGCTGTAGCACAAGATGCTGAAGAGGCAATAACAGATGATGAACTGACGCGCTATGCAGAAGCTATGGATTCTGTTGAGAGAATGAAAGAAACATTGCTGGCCCAGATTACTGAAAAAGTTGAGGGTAGCGAGCTTATCGTGAACTCACGCTATAATGAATTGTCTAAAATCATCAATGATGAAGAGAAATTAAAAGCGACAAAGGCAACACCCGAAGAGGTTGCCTTTGTAAAAGAAATTATTGTGATGAAAGAGGAAGGGGCGAAATCGATCAAGGATACCTTTATGACCATGGCGAAGGAGTACATTACCCCCCCGACCTACAACAAAATTTCCAAAGCATTGAAGTCCGATCCTGAAGTGAAAAAACGGTACCAGGTTATCTTTGATGAAATCAGCAAAGGCGAAGAAGGCTGATATAAACTAAGGAAGAATAGATAGTTCAAAAAAGACTTTGCTTTTGCGAAGTCTTTTTTTTTGCCCGATAAATCAACACGTTGTTTTGAGCCGTATGCATTCCGTAGTACAATCCATTCGCGCTGGTCGACCATCAACTGCCCTTCAAAATAAATATTGTAGTTTTGGGCACACATGGCTGCCGATTATTAATTGAACTAATCATTCTCATCTACCAAATTTATCTACTCCATTTCAACTTTCATCAATCAAATCCTAAACATGGAGAATTTAAAAAATGAATCGTTCGCTGGCCTGCCTCAACGAATTGCTTCGATCGATATCCTTCGGGCTCTTACGATGGTATTGATGATTTTTGTAAATGATTTATGGTCCCTGAAGGATATACCCGCGTGGTTGGAACATGTTGAACGGGGTGTAGATGGAATCGGCCTGGCAGATGTTGTGTTCCCTGCCTTTCTTTTTATTGTTGGCCTTTCAATTCCGTATGCCAATGACAACAGGAGAAAGAAGGGTGACAACGATTGGCAACTGGTAAAGCATGTTTTGGTGAGAACAATTGCTTTGTTAGTGATGGGGGTGTTTCTTGTTAATGGGGAGACATACAATGCGGGTGCAACAGGTATGATAAGGCCCTTATGGTATCCACTTTGCTGCATTTGTTTTATCCTGATTTGGAATACATATCCCAAAACCACAAATAAGAATTTGATTTATGCAGCAAAGGCAATTGGCATACTGACATTGCTATTTTTAGCATTCAAATTTAGAGGAGGGGAAGACGGAAACATTCAGCGCTTTGCTCCCCAGTGGTGGGGAATCCTGGGGTTGATCGGGTGGGCTTATCTGGCCAGTAGCTTGATCACCATTTTTGCAAGGAATAATTTTTATGCAATTCTAGCGGGCTGGATTTTCTTCAGTGTTTTAAGCCTGATCTCGGCAGCAGGATTGGTTCCAGGAATTTTTTCTTTCATTCCAGGGGCAATTTTGGGCGGAACACTTACAGGGCTTACGATGGGTGGGGTTTTAACCTCAATGATTTTTCAGCATTATAGAAGCCGTAACGATGATAGCAGGTTAACGCTTGTACTTGTAGTTTTTTCAATAGCATTGATTGCCTTATCAATAATTGTCAGGCCCTATTGGGGGCTTGCAAAACTTGGTGACACTCCTGCATGGCTTTTCCTTTGCAGCGCTTTTACGATACTCGCATTTGTTTTCATTTATTGGGTAGCCGATGTATGGGGGAAAGCAAATTGGTTTTCAATTCTAAAACCAGCCGGAACGGATACATTGCTTTGTTACCTTATACCTTATTTTGCCTATGCCACTACCGGGCTTTTAGGAATTCAGTTACCAGAAATCATTTTAACAGGAGGTGTTGGTTTATTGAAATCCTTTTTGTTCGCGATGCTATGTGTGTTCATCACCGGGTGGTTGATTCGGTTGGGTGTCCGGTTGAAATTATAGAAGAACCTGATTTTGATGATGAAAAACTGAAAGCTACGAATTGAACGCATTATCCATTCCAATAATCCAATCGTAAACCTAACAATTCAAGATTTTAGGTACTTTTGTTACCAAATCCATTAAGATGCCAGCTCAGGTGTTTTCAGTTTTAGTGATGTTTTTATTTGTGGGGTTGTCATATATATCATCTGGCCAATCAAATACATCACCTTTCGAACCATACGACTGTCGGTTTTATATGGCCGAAGTAGCTGTGCCCGTTGAACCAATACCACAAGCGGTATTGGATGCAATCAAAATTCCGGATGAGATAATTCCAGATCAGACAAAGCCGGAAATTGATCCAGCGGAGCAATGGAGAAATTGGAGTACTATAGCCAATTTTTCGTTCGGTATGGACCGTGGCAATATGCCGATGATCACCGATTTAAATTCTCTGCACCCATACTTTCGGGATAAGGTTTATCAACTGCTGCAGCTTTGCGAAAGCGAAGGCATTACTTTGGCGATTGTTGAGGCTTACAGAACACCCTCCAAGCAACACGAGTACCAAACCATGGGGAAAAAATACACACGTTCCGGTGCAGGAAAATCAAAACACCAATACGGCATGGCCATCGATGTTGTTCCGGTTGTGGATTCCGTTGCTCAATGGAACAATATTGCCTTGTGGAGGAAAGTTGGAGCAATGGGTGAGAAATTAGGACTTCGTTGGGGAGGCCGTTGGCGCCATCCTTTTGACCCCGGTCATTTTGAATGGACCGGTGGGCTTACTGCTGTTGAACTTGGTGCCGGGAAGTTGCCAATCATTCCAAATGAAAAGAACCGCTATCCATGTATTGAAGAAGACCTTGAATTACTTCGGATGTATTGGTCCCGCTGGACAACCGAGCAAAGCCTATCGGCACATTATAAAGATGTGAATGCTTCGGTACCGCCTTCCTCGCAATGAGGTTCTTCTGATTTTGTAAATGGCAATTCCCGTTGCGTGTGGATAACTTGGTTGAAAAGTTGTTGACTACTTTCCGTCACAAAAGTTGGTGCAAATATCAAATGATGGTACCTTCATATCATCAAGTCGCTCGCTGACGGAGTTGACCGGAAGTGACCAGAAAAACAAAATTTTATGTACCACGGTGCGTAAAAACAAAAAGTCTGGCGCTGAACGTTAGGTTTTTGTTTAGCCTTCGGGTTGAACTGAAGTCTGAAATAAGGAACCATAATCGAAAGGGAAATGGGAATCCTGTTTTAGTTTTGTCAACGGGAATTTGAGGTTAAAACTTTGCTACGGTAAGGCTTTGACGAAACGGGAAACGATCATTCATTTGATTTGTTTCCCGTTTTTATTTTAGGTCAGTCGATGCTCAAACGATACTTTACACCAAACCCAACGGTAACTGGTTAAATCACTATGAAGGTACAAATAATCTATACCCGAAAATAATACCCTGCATATTTGCCGTCCACCAAATTTTCTAAATAGAAAACTCAATGGTATCGCCTACCCCGAAATGCTTATCGTCTTGATCTGAATCATCATCTTTTACCTTTTCTTTTTGCTGGTTTTCCCTTTTTGGGTTTTGCGGCTCCCCGAAGAGGCTTGCTTGTTCGGCTTTGGCTTTCTTTTTTTGGGGCTCGCTTTTTTGCTGGTGGCTTGGCGCCTGGTTTTTTGGGGCTTCCGCGAAGAGGCTTGCTTGTTCCCCCGGATCGAGCGGGGTTTCGTGCTCTTTTTTTTTTAGTGATGCGGAATCATCACTGGTTTTACTCTTCACACCAACCTCTTCGATCAATTCATTTTCTTCATCACCTTCTTCCAGTCCGGTGTCTTCCTGGTCTTCGACCAGTTCAACTTTCGCTACTTTGTGTTGCGACAACCGATTGCCAAGTGCTTTCCAACCTTTTACATCAATCAGGTCTTCAAGACTTACGGTCTCCGTTACTTTCTCCTTACTTTTTCCGCGAACCGTACTTATTGTTGCTTCCGCCACCTCAGAAGTGGTAACAACCACTAACCGGGAACCAATGCTTTCGGTTATAAAGTTGAAATCCTTATCCAAAGAAGCCGTTTCGATTTGAAAACGCTTCACCATATATTGCTTACTCTCGCCATCCACATAGATAGCGGAGATCACCTTATCGGGATCGAATTTTTCAACGCGCAATGTTTTCTCGGGATCATATCGATTCGTCAGTTCTGAAGTGCTGATCCGGTAAGAACCATTGCGCATAAATGCAATGATCTGATCATCACCATCAAATTTCCCCAAATGCCTGCCACGCCTGTCCTTGTTCAACCTTCCCGTAGTTTCATCATACCATAAATCAAGCATGCTAAGTGTGGATGAACCTGCCTGCAAGAAATCAACCCTGCGAATTGGATATTTCGTCAACGTGTTTCCCTTTGCCCCCCTTCCTTTTACTTCCAGTTCGGAAAAATCGTACTCAAAAATCTTTTTACGCGCTGTGCTGGACTGGGAGAGTTTCACTTCCACTACTTCGGCTTCACCATTTGGGTTGCCACTTACGTAATGGATTTTTGAATTCGGGTTTCCTTGCGTTAAATCATATGCTTTATCACGGATCATGCCCGGAACGGTGAACCGTTTCACAAAACCCTTTCCTGACTTTCCATCGGAGTAAATAAGATTGTACACCATTCGTGTATCCCCCTTCTTCCATACACCAATGAAAAGAATGTCTTTTCCCATAAAGACTTTGTCCTGGATTCGGGATACCAACAACTTTCCATCTTTCCGTATGGCGATGATGTCATCAAGGTCAGAACACTCACAAATAAATTCTTCACGTTTCAATCCATACCCGGCAAAACCATCGGCCCGGTTTACATACAGCTTTTGATTGTTGGCGATTACTTCAACAGCCGTTACATCTTCGAAGCTCTTGATCTCTGTTTTCCGCTCCCGGCCTTTTCCGTATTTCTCCAACAGCCGTGCGTAGTAGTTGATGGCATAATCGGTGAGGTGCTTCAGGTGATGGTTGGTTTCCTTGAGTTCATTTTCAAGGTCTTTGAGCAATTCATCGGCCTTGAACGAGTCGAATTTCGAAATGCGTTTAATTTTGATTTCCGTGAGGCGAATGATATCGTCACGCGTTATTTCACGGTAGAATTTCTTTTTGTGGGGCTTTAACCCTTTATCAATAGTCGTAATTACTTCTTCCCAACTCTCGCACTCTTCAATATCGCGATAGATCCTGTTTTCAATAAAAATCTTTTCCAACGAGGAGAAAAGTATCTTCTCCATGAGTTCATTTCTACGAATCTCAAGTTCACGTTTAAGGAGCGTGACGGTAGAGGCAGTATTGTGTTTTAGGATTTCATTGACCGGAAGGAAGACCGGTTTGTTATCGATAATCACACAGGCATTGGGGGAAATTGATAGCTGGCAATCCGTAAATGCGTACAATGCATCCATTGTGATTTCGGGCGACTGCCCGGGTTGAAGATGGATCAATATCTCCACCTCCTTGGCGGTATTATCCACTACCTGCTTCACTTTTATCTTGCCTTTTTCGCTCGCTTTCACAATCGATTCGATCAAAGAAGTAGTTGTAGTAGCGAACGGTATCTCTTTGATAACCAGTGTCTTTTTATCAACTATTTCGATGCGCGCCCGCACCTTTATTTTTCCGCCACGCAAGCCTTGGTTGTATTCACCAAAATCGGCCAAACCACCGGTCGGAAAATCAGGATAGATCTTGGGGTTCTTGCCTTTCAATACATCGATGGAGGCTTTGATCAATTCACAGAAGTTATGCGGAAGTATTTTGGTCGACAAGCCAACCGCAATACCTTCTACCCCGTGCGCGAGTAATAACGGAAACTTTACCGGAAGCGTAACGGGCTCTCTCTTTCTTCCATCATAAGAAAGTTGCCATTCAGTTGTTTGTGGATTGAATACTACATCCAACCCGAACTTAGAAAGACGCGCTTCGATGTACCGCGGTGCTGCAGCGCCATCTCCCGTACGAACATCGCCCCAGTTACCCTGGGTGTCGATGAGCAAATCCTTCTGTCCGAGGTTCACCATCGCATCCCCGATAGCAGCATCGCCATGTGGGTGGTATTGCATCGTATTACCGATCACATTGGCCACTTTATTAAAGCGACCGTCATCCATTTCCTTTAAGGAATGAAGTATCCTCCGATGGACCGGTTTTAATCCATCTTCAATACGCGGAACAGCGCGCTCAAGGATTACATACGAAGCATACTCAAGGAACCAATCCTTGTACATTCCTACAACAGAAACCCCATCGCTTATCATGTGGTCTTCTGCTTCCACCGGTGGTTTTGTTGCCTTCGAATTCTTCGATGCTTTTGGCGTCTTCTTACTCATTATGATATAATAGTTCTATTTCCCTGGGAAAAATGGAGTTTACTAATCGGCAACAACCAGTTCGTTGCCTTCCACTTTGTCCAATTCAATTCGTAGGTTTTCAATAATAAATTCCTGGCGATCGGGTGTGTTTTTGCCCATGTAGAATTCCAGTAATTTTTGGATTTGACCTTCTTTGGAGGCAATTACCGGCTCAAGCCTGATGTCTTCCCCGATAAACCCCCCAAATTCATCCGGGCTGATCTCACCAAGCCCCTTGAAACGGGTGATCTCAGGTTTACTGCCAAGCTTTGCAATTGCGGCCTGGCGTTCCTCATCGCTATAGCAGTAAATGGTTTCTTTCTTATTCCGTACCCGAAACAACGGTGTTTCCAGAATAAAGACATGGCCAGCCTTCACCAACTCCGGAAAAAACTGCAAAAAGAAAGTCAGCAACAATAACCGGATGTGCATTCCATCCACGTCTGCATCGGTGGCGATGATCACTTTATTGTAGCGCAATCCGTCAAGGCCATCTTCAATGTTAAGCGCATGTTGGAGTAGGTTAAACTCCTCATTCTCATATACTACCTTCTTGGTAAGGGAAAAACAGTTTAAGGGTTTTCCGCGCAAACTAAAAACCGCCTGGGTTTGTACATCCCGGGATTTCGTGATCGATCCACTTGCGGAATCACCTTCCGTAATAAAGATCATGGTGTCTTCACTCCTTTCGCCTTTCTCACCGAGATGAAACCTGCAATCGCGCAATTTCTTGTTGTGCAAGTTTGCTTTCTTCGCACGGTCATTGGCCAGTTTCTTGATACCGGCAATCTCTTTTCGTTCGCGTTCCGATTGTAATATCCGTTTCAGGATTGCATCCGCAACAACTGGATTGCTGTGCAAATGAATCGACAACTCCCGTGTGATAAAATCATTGACAAAAGACCGCACCGTTTGACTTTTCTCTTCGGGCGACATATTCACAGAGCCTAACTTCGTTTTGGTTTGTGATTCAAATACAGGCTCCTGAACACGGATGGCGATTGCCGCCACCACACTTGCCCGAATATCGGATGCATCAAAATCCTTTTTATAGAAATCGCGCATGGTCTTTACTACCGATTCGCGAAAAGCCGCGAGGTGTGTTCCGCCTTGCGTTGTGTTCTGGCCATTCACAAATGAGTAGTACTCCTCCCCATATTGGTTTCCGTGGGTCATGGAAATTTCAATGTCCTCCCCTTTCAGGTGGATAATCGGGTAGCGTATATTTTCCGGATCTGTTTTTTGTTTTAGAAGATCAAGGAGGCCGTCCTTTGAGAAGAATTTTTTGCCGTTAAAGTTAATGGTGAGCCCTGCATTCAAGTAGGCGTAATTCCACATCAAATCTTCCAGGTAATCCGGAATAAAGTGGTAGTGTTTGAAAACCGTATCATCCGGCTCAAAGGTGATACTGGTTCCATTTCGCTCATTTGATTTCGCCAGTTTCGCATCCACGGTGATCACGCCTCGTTTGAACTCTGCAACCTTGGTTTGCCCGTCACGGATGGATTGCACTTTAAAGTGGTTCGATAGTGCGTTCACTGCTTTTGTTCCGACACCATTCAATCCCACCGACTTTTGGAAAGCACCTGAGTCGTATTTACCTCCGGTATTGATTTTGGAAACGCAATCAATCACCTTGCCCAACGGAATCCCCCGCCCATAATCACGAACTACCACACGCTGATCGGTGATGGTCACTTCAATTGTTTTTCCATGCCCCATCATGTGCTCATCGATGGAGTTGTCCATTACTTCTTTTACAAGCACATAAATCCCATCATCCTTCGCGGAGCCGTCACCCAACTTTCCAATGTACATACCGGGGCGAAGCCGGATGTGCTCCCGCCAATCAAGTGATTTGATGCTCGCGTCATTGTACTCGAAAATTGATTCGGATTTGCTGGTCTTTGCAGCCATAGGTCAATACTAGTTTAAAAAATGAGAATCGATTTAAATAAAGTGAATTTCAAGATCACTTCAAGCATTCAGGAAATTGTTGCATTACAAAATTTTATAAAGTCACGAAGGTTAACACATTGGTTTACAAAGCATCAATCAGAACTGATGAAACTTAAAATTGAAATCAATTTTTTCTAAATAATTGATAGGCTGGCCAGCTTAGCAACCAAATCGAGAACAACCCAATACTTCCATAAATCAGATAACCCACATTGCTGAAATCATATTTTTCACCGGTATTTGCCACCGTTATAAAAGAAAGCGAAATCACCATGAAAATGTTCAACGTCACAATTAAACCATAAAACCATCCCATAAAGGCATGGTCTGCTTTCCTGAACTTTTCCACGATATAAACAAAAACATTTACGAAAGTAAAAAGCCCCAAGGCAGCATAAAACACTGTTTCGCGCGACACCATGGTGAGCGATACGTCTTCCTGCCCCACCACCAACTCAAGCGGCATACTGGCATACGCATACAGCAAGGTTGCCAAAGAAAACATCACTGAAAGAAACCAAACCCCACGTAATACTTTTGCAATCATCTTGTTAAATTTGGCTGCAAATTAAAGCATTAGTTTTGGACATCAATCCCATTGTGCTCTCGATTCCCGTTTTTTTTATCCTGATTGGGATCGAATTGGTGGTGGAGCGATTTACGCACAAAGACCTTTACCGGCTACCGGATGCAATCGCCAATTTAAGTTGCGGTATCACTTCGCAACTTTCCGGGTTGTTTTTAAAAATCCTTGCCGTGGGTGTGTACCAGCTTGTTTATCAACACGTAGCCCTGTTTTCTTTCGAGCGAAGCTGGTACTATTGGCTTGCCCTTTTCTTGCTTGTAGATTTTGCCTATTACTGGGCACACCGCATGAGCCACGAGGTCAACCTCTTTTGGGGTGGCCATGTGGTGCACCATCAAAGTGAAGAATATAACCTTTCAGTCGCGCTACGGCAGAGTTCTTTTCAGGTTGTGTGGACATTTGGGTTTAGCCTGCCGATTGCACTGCTTGGCTTTCGAACAGCTGACTTTGTGTTGGTTTCTGCCCTTAATACACTGTACCAATTTTGGATTCACACAGAGACTATCGGCAAAATGGGGTGGTTCGAATATGTTTTCAATACACCTTCCCACCACCGGGTGCACCACGGCAGAAACCCAAAGTACATTGATAAGAACCATGCAGGTTCATTGATCATTTGGGACAAAATGTTTGGGACTTTTCAGCAGGAAGAAGAAAAACCGACCTACGGAATTACAAAACCTATCAACAGTTGGAACGCAGTGTGGGCAAACGTTAGCCATTATGCAGATATGGGGAAAGATTTGAAACGAATGGCCAGCCTCACCGACAAAATCAAATACCTTTTTAAAAAACCGGGCTGGCTTCCGGATTACCTGGGGGGATATCAAGCACCACCGGATGTAGATAAAGAACACTACACCAAGTACAACACCCCTGCACCTCAACTTCTGAATTGGTATGTGGTATTTCAATACCTCTTATGTTTAGGTGGGACCGCGTTGTTTTTATTTAGTCAAAAACTTCCAGACGGAAGTGATCGTTTTACGGCTTTGGAAAATGCGTTCATCACCACCCTGATTTCAATTGTTGTTGTAAATTGTGGCGTACTCTTTGAGAAAAGGGCGTGGGTAAAAACGGCTGAATGGATTCGTATTTTTCTCTATCCCGCTATGCTCATCTACTTTACGGTTGTAAACCAGTGGCCGATCTGGTGGTACGGTGTTGCCTTTAGTTATTTCTTTATTTCATTCATTTGGTTTAATGCTATTCAAAAAAAACATCATGTGGCTACGCTCTAGTTTTATTCTTGCAGGTATTTTATTGGTAGGATGTGGCAAGCCGCCCCCAACGTTGCAAAACTTCGATAGCGATAAATGGAAGGCCGATAAAAATGGTTGCGCGGGTGAACGAAAGCAGTTTTATACTTCCCTGACAACACAACGAAGCACATTATTGGGCTTTGAAGAATTGCAATTAATCGAATTATTAGGACGCCCTGACCAAAACGAGCTGTCGAAACGCAACCAGAAGTTTTACTTCTATTTCATTGATCCTGCCCCTGTTTGCGGGGAAAAAACGGATTCATTGGCGAAAAAACTAACCATTCGCTTTAACGCTATGGGCATAGCAAAGGAAGTGCTTATCGAATAACCAACCCTTTCCAATTTGATTCGGCAAATTAATTGGCTAAATTGGAATACCCACTAAACCCGGTAACGCCATGCAATTCCACCCGAATGAATTATTTCTATTGTGCAACCCCGCTACCTCCACCAGCAAGCAAACCAAAGCGATTGCAAAATCATTGACCAGGAACATTAATGAAATCGATGCGATCCATGAAAAACTAGGGCCAACCTATTGGAAAGAGGTCGTGAATTTATTGGGCATACACCCGAAAAAATTACTGGACAAATCCCATCCCGACTATCAAATAAAAGTAAAGGGCAATACCTATACGATGGATGGTTGGCTGAATGTGTTGGTGAACAACCCTCAGTTCTTGCGTTCGCCAATTGCTATTTACCATGGCATGGCCGTGATGTGTGAAAAACCAACGGATATCCTAAAGTTGGAAATGGCACCAAAGTCGGCACACAAAATACCGCCACATTTGCGGTCAGCGGTTTAACTCATCAACGCATTGTATGGAAGGGAGACTTTTTTTTGTTTCGCCAGGTCAATATTTTTTCGAAGTTGATTTACGAGAAAATCTTTCTTCTTGTAATTCAATGGATAAAATAAAGACGGTTTGAAATAAAATTCTTTCCCAAGTTGCTCCGCGCGATAGAGGTTCACTTTGTAAACCCCACCCAGCGAAACAATCTCCACGCTTTCAATATTCTCCAGCGGGATTAAATAATCGACATTACGCTTCACTACGTACAGGTGTTCTTCATCAAACTCAACATGTTGAAGTTTGGCAAGTACCCGGTATAACAAGTAGAACAGATAACCATAGACTCCCAGAAAATAAATAGTCCAGAAACCCCCACCCCTGTGAACTATAAAATAATACGAAAAAGCAATAAGAATTGCAGTGTATAAAACAAACAAGCCACCTTTAACCCATTTGAGATATCGGGTTGACAAATTCCGGATGCGCTTTTCCTTTTCCAATGTGTGTGAAATTCTATCTTTGCACAAGGTAAAAAAAGATTAAGATAATGAAGAACATTGCGGTTATTGGTTCGGGTACAATGGGAAATGGAATTGCACATGTGTTTGCGCAAAGCAATTATAAAGTTTCCCTGATAGACATTTCTGAAGATGCGTTGAAGAAAGCACTTGCCACTATCGAAAAGAATCTTGATCGCCAGGTTAGCAAAGAATTGATTACAGAAGAAACAAAGAAGCAAGCGTTGGCCAACATTACACCCTACACATCTTTAACCGATGGTATTGGCCAGGCTGATCTTATTGTTGAAGCAGCAACTGAAAATGTTGATCTTAAGCTTAAGATTTTCAAACAGATGGATGAAGGAAGCAAGCCGGAAGCAATACTGGCCACCAATACATCTTCGATCTCCATTACAAAAATTGCATCTGTAACCAAACGACCAGACAAAGTAATTGGGATGCATTTTATGAACCCTGTACCCGTAATGAAGCTGGTAGAAGTAATCCGTGGATACAACACAACCGATGAAGTGAACAACCAAATTATGGAGTTGTCGAAAAAACTTGGAAAGGTCCCTGTTGAAGTGAATGACTACCCTGGTTTTGTTGCGAACCGCATCCTGATGCCGATGATCAATGAGGCGATCTATTCCCTTTATGAAGGTGTGGCCGGTGTTGAAGAAATTGATACGGTAATGAAATTGGGAATGGCCCATCCAATGGGCCCCCTTCAACTGGCCGATTTTATCGGGTTGGATGTTTGCCTTGCCATCCTCCGGGTTTTACACGAAGGATTTGGCAATCCAAAATATGCCCCTTGCCCCCTGCTTGTCAATATGGTGCAAGCAGGGCACAACGGGGCAAAGTCAGGGAGTGGGTTTTATGCGTATACCCCGGGAAGTAAAGATTTGAAAG
Source organism: uncultured Roseivirgaceae bacterium (assembly GCA_964398945.1). Lineage (GTDB taxonomy): Bacteria > Bacteroidota > Bacteroidia > Cytophagales > Cyclobacteriaceae > JBGTGG01. Next base: position 128,265 of record CAYNOT010000009.1, read on the forward strand.
TGTCGGGGCAATTCGCGCGATAAACTACTTCTTTAGCAGGTCCCGGATTTCGGTAAGTAACTTTATATCGGCAGGGATCTCCGCTTGTGGGGCCGGTTTTTCTTCTTCCTTTTTCTTTAGTTTGTTCATGCCTTTAACTACCATGAAGATCGCGAACGCAACGATTAAGAAATCAGTGACGGCTTGGATAAAATTTCCATAATTGATGGTGACTGCTGCTGTTTCACCTACAGCTCCCTGTAAGGTAATCTTTAGGGAAGTAAAATCTACCCGGCCAACTGCCAGTCCAATCGGGGGCATTAAGACATCATTCACAAAAGAAGTTACTATTTTACCAAAGGCGGCACCAACCATGATACCCACGGCCAGGTCCACCACATTGCCGCGCATAATAAAGGTTTTAAATTCTTTTACCATAATCCATCCTGTTTGTTGATTTTTATATCCTGATTTTTTTATTAAAATACCCATTCCCGACCGATTAAGTACCATTTTCCCGGATTTTGCTAAAAAAAAGATAAGGGAATAGGGTTATTTCGTAGTTCGTATGATCCCAATCAACAGCCATAAGAGTAACGAAGTGGAAATGGAGTCTTTTTCAACCAACAGCGAAAAACTTTTGCTGGCACTTCGGGCTGCCCAAACCGGGCTGTGGGAATGGGATATAGAAACAAGCGAAGTTATCTGGTCTGATAACGTCCATGAATTTTTCGGAATAGCACCGGAACAGTTTGACAGCAAATTCGAAACATACCTATCATTGCTTACAGATTCGGACCGGGCACACATCCAATGTGTAATCAGTGAAAGCATCCACACCGGAAAACCCTATTTGGTTGAACATACGATTACCCATGCCGATGGAAGCCTGCATTGGTTGGAGTGTTCAGGCGAAGTATTCAGGAATGATGAAGGTGAAGCAATAAAGATGGCGGGTATCATTCGCGACATTACAGCTTCAAAACGAATTGAACTTGAGAAAGCGGATTGGAAACTCCGGTACGAACTTGTGGTGGCCTCTTCGGGCCAGGTAATTTATGATTACAATTTGCTCATTGGCACTATACTTTGGAGTGGAAATATTCACAACATACTCGGATACACCGAAACTGAAATGGGCGACATCAACAATTGGGAAGACCATATCCATCCTGATGATCGTGCTTATGCCCTAAAGGTGCTGTCCGCTGCTGAGAAAAAACTTGAGCAGTATGATGTAAACTACAGGTTTCGGAAGAAAAGTGGTGAATACCTCTTTATCCATGACCGGGGTTTCTTCATTGCCAACGAGAGAGGTGAAGCAACACGGATGATGGGGATGATGATTGATATCACTAAAAACCACATCATCGAAGCCGAACTTCGCGAAAGTGAGTATCGCTTTAAAACACTTCAGCAAGCATCGTTTGGAGGGATTGCCCTCCATGACAAAGGCTTGATCCTGGATTGCAATCAAGGCTTGGCACGCATGACGGGCTATGAACAATCCGAGCTGATTGGAATGAATGGCCTGGAGTTGATCGCCTTTGAATACCGGGACCTTGTGATGACCAACATCCTGTCGGGGTATGAACAACCCTATGATGTACAAGGCATACGGAAAAATGGGACGCGCTACTCAATTGAAGTGCAAGCTAAAAACGTACCGTATAAGGGCAAAGATATCCGGGTAACAGAATTCAGGGACATCACGGAACGAAAGAAAGTTGAAGCCAAGATTATTGAACAAAATGCCAGCCTGATCGCCCTGACCGATAACCTTCGAAGAAAGAATAATCAACTGGAAGAATTCACAGAAATTGTTTCCCACAATTTGCGCTCACCGATTGGCAACGTGCTTTCACTCCTTGAACTTTTATCGAAGACGAGCGATGAAAAAGAGCAAGAAGAACTGAACCAACTGATTGTCAGGTCCAGCCAGAATATTATCAATTCATTGGATGAACTCAATGAAGTGCTCAAGATCAAACAAGACCAGGAAATCGAAAAGCAAAGACTAAGCTTCGAAAACGTTTATCAGCGGGTTAGAAATATGTTGCATACGAAAGCACTGGAAATGAATGCCACGTTTCATACCGATTTTCAGGTTGCAGAAATCACCTATCCAAACATTTACCTGGAGAGTATCTTATTGAACCTGTTGAGCAATTCGCTGAAATACAGCCATTCAAGAAGGAAGCCGGAAATCACAATCAAAACGTATAGAGAGAACGAAAATCTAATTTTAACCGTTGAAGATAACGGATTGGGAATGGATTTACAGCGTTACGGACATCAACTGTTTAAATTACGTAAGACCTTTCATAATCATCCTGAAGGAAGAGGTGTAGGGCTTTTTTTAGTAAAAAACCAAATTGAGGCATTGAGGGGAACGATCTCGGCTTCAAGCAAGAAAGATGAAGGAACAAGATTTACCATTGATTTCGGGAAACAAAACTGAAACACTTAAACCATTAATTGCCATTGTGGATGACGATAAAATCTTCCACATGATGGCCGTGCGACTAATGCAATTGACCAACGTTTCAGATCGTTTCCTGACCTTTAATAATGGCCGGGAAGCAATCGAATACCTGGAAAAAAACTGTGATTGTGTTGGCCAGTTGCCGGATGCGCTATTCCTCGATATCAATATGCCCATCGTGGATGGGTGGGTTTTTCTTGAAAAGTATGATCAACTACATCAGCAACTAGCGAAAGATGTGAAGATTTACATGGTCAGTTCTTCAATTGACCCACGGGATACAGACCGCGCCAGGGAAAACAGGCATGTACTGGATTATATTTCCAAACCTGTTTCGAAAGAGCACCTGATTGAAATATTTAAACCGGAACAAATCAATTAACAATATTTAGTGGATTGCGCAACGCACCGTAACTGGTCAATTCAACACCCGCACTTCCAATAAACATTTTTGCAGATACCTTGATCGGGATTCGGTTCTTATCATCAGAAAACCAAACAGTAACCGAGTTCTCACCATCAAATACTTTATTGTTCGGCATGATGGGCTTAAACACCACACACCGAACCTTGCCCACTTTCGTTTTAATAGTCGATTTTCCCTGATAGATAATCTGCATTTTATAAAATTCATCTTCAAAAAAACCGCTGACCTTAATGGAATCCCCCACCTGTACTTTAGACAAGTCCAGGGTACGCAGATATAAAAAACCGGCAATCATATCGCGCATCTGCGAAGGCTTTTCATAATCGTAATACTTTGGTTCTTTATACTTTCCGGTTTTCTGGTCGATCTGTTTTACTTCAATTTTTTGGTGGGCATGGTCGAAATTGGTGATTTCATCTTTTTTGTATTTCCCTTCCCTTATTTTCCGATACGAAATGTGCGGAACAATTGCTGCGGTATCAATGTAGGCTCCCCATTGGTCATCAACATCGGCAACCCAATCCACCAACCCAACGGTTTTGCCAAATACATCCAACTTAAAACATTGCCGGTCGTTCACCCGAAAAAAATTCTCATGGATCTTTACGGTTCCCTTTCCGATATTCAAAATCCCATAACTCATTTTGTAGTGCAACTGCTCACCACGTGAGAAACTATCGTTTTTCACATGGTGATAAACATCATTTCGATCACCGGAAAAGGCAAACAAAATAATGAGGGGGAAGACAAATACAGAACGCTTCATAACTATTTTACGGTACGTAAATTTACCAATTCCGTTTCTTTCACAGAAACTATACCCGCCCAGTTTCAAAGGTTATGCCAAAAGAAAAGTTGATTACACAGAAACATCATTTTGCCGCAACGCATCATTCAGGGAAGTTTTCTTGTCTGTGCTTTCTTTGCGCGTTCCTATTATCAATGCGCAGGAAACATTGTATTCACCTGCCGGATATTGTCTGGGATAAGATCCGGGGATTACCACCGATCGCTCCGGAACATACCCTTTGTACTCTTTTGGTTCGCTGCCGGTTACGTCAATAATTTTAGAGCTTGCCGTTAATACTACATTGGCACCCAACACGGCTTCTTTACCAATTCTCACGCCCTCCACAATTATACAACGCGACCCAATAAATGCATTGTCTTCAATCACCACGGGAGCAGCTTGCACCGGTTCCAATACTCCCCCTATTCCAACACCACCACTGAGGTGTACATTCTTTCCAATTTGCGCACAACTCCCGACCGTTGCCCAGGTATCCACCATTGTACCTTCATCAACATACGCCCCAATATTAATGTATGAAGGCATCATGATCACACCTTTGCTCACATACGAACCATATCGGGCAATGGCATGCGGAACCACCCTCACCCCCAACGCTTTATAATTTTTCTTTAACGCAATCTTGTCGTGGAACTCAAATGGCCCTACTTCAATGGTCTCCATTTTTTGGATTGGGAAATATAAGATCACAGCCTTTTTTATCCACTCATTTACTTGCCAGCCCGTTGAAACAGGTTCTGCTACACGCAATTCGCCTTTATCAAGCATTTCTACCACCGCACGGATTGATTGCTGAACACTTTCATCCTGAAGCATCGAACGATCTTCCCATGCTTTTTCAATAACTTGTCTTAATTCCATTTTCCTTTTTAGTTTAGCCGAAGCATAAATCTTCACTTCTTTGTCGCAAGAAATAAAAAAAATACCAATTGTCATCGCATCTATACTTAAACCTGTAGACGATACCCGCATGCTTGAAAAACTAGGGCATTCCATTGGTAAAAATTCGGATATCGACATTACAATCATAGGATACCCTTCCAAGACCATTAACCTTCCGGCTACTTTCAACTTTATACCGTACAAACCCTTCAACCGGTTAAGCCTAAAAAGAGCAATCGCCCGCTTTGATTTCCTGAAACACATACTGGCCATTAAGCCTGCCATAGTAATACTTACAACACACGAACTGCTATTCGTGTCTGTACTCGCAAAATGGATAACGGGATGTCGGTTGATCTATGACATCCAGGAAAATTACTATCGCAATATTATCCACTCCACTACCTTTCCGGCAATCATTAAAGAGTTGGTGGCAGTGCTGGTGCGTTTAAAAGAAAAACTGTTGAGCCGTGCAATTGACCACTTTTTCCTGGCGGAAGCTTCCTACGAAAATGAACTTGATTTTTTACGCAATCGCTTTACTGTTCTGCAAAACAAAGCAAGCAAGGCCGCTGTTGATCAAACTGCCTTTCAAAAAAAATCAGAAGTTGATGGCAACATCCATTTGTTATTCTCGGGGACACTTGCTACCAGCACGGGAATATTCGAAGCTATTCAATGGACCAAAACTTTTCAAAAAATAAATAATTCAATTCGGCTGACAATTATTGGCTATTGTGCAGTACCGAAAGTTCTTGTTGCCATCAAAAATGAAATCAAGGATTCCAACTATATTACCCTTATTGGTGGTGATGAATTGGTACCGCACAGGCGTGTATTGGAAGAAATCAGTAAAAGTGATGCCGGCTTTATTACCTACATCCCCAATCCATCAAACGCAGGATCCATCCCCACAAAACTCTTCGAATACCTGGCATTCAAACTCCCCATCTTTCTTGTACCGCACGCACCCTGGGCCGACTATTGCAAACCTTTTGATGCGGCAATACTCCTTGAAAAATCCTTCACTGCACACCAACTTCTGGACAAGTTTAAGGAACAACACTTTTATAAGGAGGCTCCTCAGGAAGTATTTTGGGAGGATCAAGAAGCGTCTTTATCGACCGTAATCCGAGATTTTCTTGTTAAATCCCGATAAAAACAGGCCAATCATTTTTTAGATTAACCTAAATATTTATTTTTGCATAAACTAAATCTTAGGATATGCTAAGCTTCGTTGAAGAAAACTATCTGAAAGCCATCTATCACCTCTCCAAAGGGGGAAAAAATTCGGTTTCCACCAACGCATTGGCCGAAACGATGAACAACAAGGCAGCTTCTGTTACTGATATGATCAAGAAGCTTTCGGCCAAAGAAGTGATCGCATACGAAAAATATAAAGGTGTGAACATCTCACCGAAAGGAAAGGCCGAAGCGTTGAATGTTATCCGGAAGCACCGTCTTTGGGAAACATTCCTGGTTGAAAAATTGGGCTTTAGTTGGGATGAAGTCCACGAAGTTGCCGAACAATTGGAACACATTAAGTCACCCTTGTTGATAGAAAAACTGGATGCATTTCTCGATCATCCCTCGGTTGATCCGCACGGCCATCCGATCCCCGATAAGCACGGAAAAATCCAGGAAACCAAACAGGTTCCGTTATCAACTTGTCTGCTAAACAAGAAGTATAAAGTACAATCCGTGAAAGACGGCTCCCCTGCTTTCCTTCAGTACCTCGATAAATTGGGAATCTATATTAAAGCATCCATTCTCATTAAAGAACGAATTGATTTTGACAATTCCCTTGAACTCGTTATCGACAACAAAAACAAAGTATTCATTTCGCAAGTAGCTGCAGAAAATTTACTCGTGACAGAATAGTATGGAACACAAATCACTTAGTGAAGTAAACGCCAGCATCGATACCGCATCACGCAAAGGATGGCGAAAATTGTTTGCCTTTTTAGGCCCCGCATATTTGGTAAGTGTTGGTTATATGGATCCGGGAAACTGGGCCACTGATATTGCCGGTGGAAGCCAGTTTGGTTATGCACTCATCTGGGTTTTATTAATGTCGAACATCATGGCACTGCTGTTGCAAAGTTTAAGTGCGCGGTTAGGGATCGTTCGACAATTGGATTTGGCGCAGGCATCACGCAGCACGTACCGGCCCGGTGTCAATTATGCCCTGTGGTTTTTGGCAGAGATCGCCATTGCTGCGTGCGACTTGGCCGAAGTATTGGGCATGGCCATTGGTTTACAACTGCTGTTTGACTTGCCGTTGATTTGGGGGGTTTCATTGACTGTACTGGATACTTTGCTTTTACTTTATTTGCAAAGCTACGGTATGCGAAAAATTGAAGCTTTCATTGTTGCATTGGTAGCGGTGATCGGTGGGGCATTTTTAGTGGAAATGTTTATTGCGAAACCGGATATGAGTGAACTGATCACTGGTTTTATTCCAACACTCCCGAATGATCAGGCATTGTACATCGCCATTGGTATTATTGGTGCAACCGTAATGCCGCATAACTTGTATTTACATTCTTCACTGGTACAAACAAGAAGGATCGATCGTCAAGACAAAGGAGTATGGTCCGCCATTAAATATAATTTTATTGACTCTGCCATTGCATTAAATGCTGCCTTCTTTGTGAATGCCGCTATCCTTGTGTTGGCCGCTTCCACATTCTACACAGCGGGCATGCATCAAGTTTCGGAAATACAGGATGCCTACCATTTACTCTCTCCTTTATTGGGAAGTGAACTGGCTCCGCTCCTATTTGGCGTTGCATTGGTAGCTGCAGGGCAAAGTTCAACCATTACGGGAACGCTGGCCGGACAAATTGTAATGGAAGGATATTTGAATTTGCGAATAGCACCGTGGCTTCGCAGGTTGATCACCCGGTTGATCGCGATTATACCGGCATACATTGTAATACTCGTGTACGGTGAATCGCAGACAGGCGCCCTGCTTGTATTCAGCCAGGTGGTACTGAGTTTACAACTCGGCTTTGCCATCATTCCGCTTATCCACTTCACCAGCGATAAGAAAAAGATGGGAATTTTTGCAAACAAACTTTGGGTAGTAGTTGCAGCCTGGTGCATTGCCATTATTATTGTTACACTCAATGTGCAACTTGTTGTTCAAGAAGTTGCTACCTGGATATTGGATGCCGGGGACAAGGCGTGGATTATTTGGATAACGGTAGTTCCCGTAAGTATAGTGGCAGCACTATTATTGTTATACATTACCTTTAAGCCACTCATTGACAGGCGGTCTGAAAAAACACCGAAGGTACCACACGGTACTGCCACTAACCTTGAGAAGATTGAAAAAATGACCTATAACCGAATCGCCATTTGTATTGACTTTTCAAACATTGATTCACTGGCCATTCGAAGTGCGATTGCACAAGGAAGTGCTGAAACAACCTATTTACTGATCCATGTTGTTGAATCTGCCGGGGCGATGGTGTATGGTAGTGAAATTGCCGATCATGAGGTAACTTCGGATACACAAGCGCTCACAAATTATGTAACGCAATTGAAGGAACGAAACCTCAACGTAGAAATGAAAATAGGCTTTGGAAACCCGCGAAGAAAAATACCGAAGATGGTGAAAGAATTCGATGCCGACTTATTGGTAATGGGTGGACATGGACATAAATTCTTAAAAGATTTGATCTTTGGTGCCACAGTCGATACCGTACGACATCGTGTGGATATACCGGTGTTTATTGTGCAAGAGACGAAGGATACCAAGCGCTAGAAAAGTTGTTAGTTGTTTGTTGGTAGTTATTAGAATCCAACGAACAACTAAATACTAATTACTAATAAAAGATGGATACAATCGTAGCACTCAGCACACCACAAGGAATTAGCGCACTGGCGGTGATCCGGCTCACCGGAGATGATGCAATCGCGATTACCCAACGCGTATTTAAAGGAAAGGATCTAGCAGCCCAACCCTCGCATACGCTGCACTTCGGAACTATCCGAAATCAAAACAATGCCATTATTGATGAAGTGTTGGTCTCTGTTTTTAAGGCACCTACTTCTTTTACAACGGAAAATATGACTGAAATTTCCTGTCATGGCTCACCTGTGATTGTAAAGGAAATTATCAAGACGCTACTGCATGTGGGGGCCCGCCTGGCAGGGCCGGGTGAATTTACAAAACGCGCTTTCCTAAATGGGAAATTTGATTTGGCGCAAGCTGAAGCCGTTGCCGATTTAATACACTCCGAAACCGACAATGCCCGGCAGGCAGCCATTAACCAAATGCGTGGCGGGTTTTCAAAAAAGATCCATCAGCTTCGGGAAGAACTGGTACACTTTGCTTCCCTTATTGAACTCGAGCTCGACTTCGGGGAAGAAGATGTGGAGTTTGCGGGGCGTGATGATTTAAAGAAACTGATCCTTACAATTCAATCGTACTTGCATACGCTGATCACTTCTTTCGATCAGGGAAATGTGATCAAGAACGGGATCCCAACAGTAATCGCAGGGAAACCAAACGCGGGAAAATCGACTTTGTTGAATGCGTTGTTGAATGAAGAAAAGGCAATTGTGTCCGAGATTGCCGGCACAACGCGCGATACCATAGAAGACGAAATTACATTAGGGGGAGTCCACTTTCGTTTTATTGACACTGCCGGACTTCGCGATACACAAGATGTGATTGAAGCCATTGGTGTGCAACGTGCCCGTGACCGGATGGAAAAGGCTTCGTTGATTTTATACCTGTTTGATCTCTCTTCTACTTCCCTGGAAGAAATTGAACAACAAGAAAAAGAGTTGAAGAAATTCTCGTCAACGATTATCAAAGTAGGAAACAAATCAGACAAAGCAGATCCTTCACTCCTAAAAGCATTGGAAGAAAAAGATTTTGTCTTGATATCCGCCTCACAAAAAACAAATATCGAAGAACTGAAAGAAAAAATCCTCGAGAAATTCCATTTCGATAAAGTAAAGCAAGGCGATGTGCTGGTAACGAACCTACGGCACTATGAAAATTTAAAGCAAACGTACGATGCATTGACCCGTGTATTGGAAGGAATGGACAATGGCGTTACCGGAGACTTCCTGGCAATGGACATCCGCCAATCATTGCACTATCTTGGTGAGATCACAGGGACAATCACAACGGATGATTTACTCGATAATATCTTTAGCAAGTTTTGTATCGGAAAGTAATTACTTTTCTTTTACTTAGCTAAACCCTTCTTTTAGTGTGTTTTAATCGGTTTTTACTTCTTTTATTTGTTGCTAATTTTCCCTTTTTTTGCTTATATTTGTTTCTAATCTGTTGCTGATAGCAACAAACTTGTTGTTAGCAACAGATTTTTTAGACGGTGGCGAAATGATGTTACATCAGGATACATACTGATACAATCAGATACATCCAGTGACAGAAACAAGCCGAATAAGAAAACACCATGAGCAGCAACATTGAAATACCTAAAGTTTGCCAGGATTGCGGAAAGTCCTTCATCGCCAAAACTACAGTAACCAAGTTCTGTAGCCACAAGTGCGCTGCGAGGAATTATAAGAAACGCAAACGGGAAGGCAAGATTCAGGAAGTCGCCCCTATCGTTGTGCAACGAATAGATTACAACCACGAGCAGCTAAAGCACAAAGACTTTTTGAGTATTGCCGAAACCTGTAAGCTCATTGGTGCAAGCCGTATGACCCTTTATCGCCAGATTAAGGACGGCAAAATCCAGGCTGCAAAAATTGGAAGGCGCACAATCATAAAGAGAACCGAAATCGATAAACTGTTTCAGGCATGAAAGTAACACTCAGACAAAGGAACCAGGGCGGAAAGACCAGCCTTTACCTTGATTACTACAACAAGGGCAAAAGGAAAACAGAATACCTAAATCTCTACCTAGAGCCTAACCCGAAAACCAAGGAGCAAAAGGAAATCAATAAAAAGACACAGCAATTGGCTGAAACCATCCGAGCGCAAAGGCAAATTGAAATTCAAAACGGCACTTACGGTTTTCGTGACAATGAAAAACTAAAAGGCAGTTTCACTGCCTACCTGCAACTATTAGCCAATAAACGCAAGGACAGCGCAGGAAATTATGGGAATTGGGATAGCATGATCAAGCATTTCAAGAAGTTCATGCCTCAAGACATTTCTTTTGAATTTGTGAATAGAGAGTTCGTGCAGGACTTCAAAGAATACCTGGACAAAAAGGCCATAGCCCATGGAGTGCAGAAGCTATCACAAAATTCAAAGTACTCCTATTTCAACAAGTTTCGGGCTGCCTTAAAACAAGCTGTGAAGGATGGCATCATACCGCATAATCCCGCTGAAGGTGCAGAAGCATTTAAACAAGGAGAGCCGGAAAGGGAATTTTTGACACTAGAAGAGCTGCAAGCAGCTGCGAATACCGAATGTGAAAACACCCAATTGAAAACGGCATTCATATTTTCTTGCCTCACAGGGTTGCGCTGGTCAGACATAAATAAACTCCTATGGTCCGAAGTACAACATTCAAATGATCGGGGTTACTACATCCGTTTTAGACAAAAGAAAACTAAAGGGGCTGAAACTCTCCCTATTTCAGAACAAGCCTTTGGCCTACTTGGTGAACGCCAAGACAAAGACGAAAGAGTTTTCAAGGGTTTAAAATACTCCGCATGGCATAACCTGAAATTACAACAATGGATGATGAAGGCAGGAATATCTAAAACCATAACCTTTCATTGCGCCCGGCATACTTATGCCACATTACAGCTTACAGCCGGAACAGATATTTACACGGTTTCAAAACTCTTAGGCCACAGGGAATTGAAAACAACCCAGGTCTATGCAAAAATCATTGACGACAAGAAGAAGGAAGCAGCCAATAAAATCAAACTGGACCTATGATCACATCTTTAGAAACATACCACGAGATTCTATTTCTCAAATTGCGTCCATGGAAATTATCTGAAGTCTCTGAATTAAAGTTTAAACAGGATTTAAACGACTTCAAAAAAGCATATTACCAGGTGCAGCCTCAATTTGAAGTCTCATTCCCCAAGGCACTCAACTACAAGCGGAAATACCTCCAAGCCCTCATAGATTCAGAAGCCACTGAATACCTCAACCACCTCCACAAGCAGGTAAGTGAAAGTATTAATGCCAATGCCAAGAAGTACCACGTACACATGGCATTAACCAGAACACTCAATGAAAAGCTCCGTGAGACTGCACAAGTTATCCAGGAGCAGAATTACTCCCCGGAACAGTACGACCCCAAGTTTGGTACACTGAAAGGAAATACTTCAATCAATGACGGAGCTTTCATTCTCTTTTATCTAAAACATCAGCTTGTCCGCCTGTACATGGAAGTTCAGGAGTGCTTCCCTGACCAGTTAAAAGAAGAACCACTTACTGAGGATGATATTTACCTGACATACTTCAACCATACGGCACCAAATCCTTCACACATTGCGGAAGCGGTACAAATACAGGTTACCACTCCTTCTGCCCCCCGACTCGCAGCACAACCATCTAAACTATTCAAGGCAATATCAGGTGATATAAGAAATGATGCGAAGGGTATTCTTCCCTATGAAACCATCATTAAAACACCTACTCGCTTTGCCAGCTTCGAAGAATCCCTTTTTCAAAATGGGTACATTGATGAGAACTACAACTTCACCGATAAGCACGGGATGAAAAATGAATTGGCCGCCATCTATCACCAATTAATGAAGAAAGGATATTTCAATCAACGCACCTTCCAACCCATTAAGCCCATTAAGGACGTTGATATTCGTAAATTCCTTGACCACCGCTATCAGACCAAGCTCGACAAGCAATTCAGAAACTACCGCCAAAATGCTGAAGCATTAGCGGAATACATAGATTCTCAGTACTGGCTCACCAGTTTACCCCTCGGTTAAATTGCGGTAATTTTCTGTCAATTTACCATTTCAAATTTCCACTCTTTTCCTAAAGTATCTGAATTTCAGCCTCTTACACAGGTTGAAATTTCCATTTTCAAGACTACCAGAGACCCCTTCTGACCTTTGCTATGTCCTTGACAATCAAGGATGACATTTGGCCAAGTGTCCATTTCTAACTCTTCAATAAGTAAGACAATGGACGAAATAATAGAACGTCTTGACAATCTCCAACGCCTGATTGAGAGCCAGGGGATTTACACAAAGGAAGTTTTGAACTTCAATGAAGCTTGCCAGTATCTGGAGCTTTCCCAATCTCACTTGTACAAGTTGACAAGTGCCGGGAACATTCCGCATTACAAGCCCAACGGAAAGAAGCTCTATTTCAAAAGAAGCGAGTTGGAAAGCTGGTTGCTGCGCAACCGCAATTCCACTCAGGAAGAAATAGACCAACGGGCAGCGGATTACCTAATCAAGAAAGGGAGGGTGAAGCTATGAACGAGCTAATGGATATGATCTTGACACTTGCTCAAGACATTAAAGCAGTCAAAGCCTACCTCCTCAACTTCCATAAATCACGGTTGGAGCAATTCAGCGAAGAGTGGATTGATGGACAGGTAGTGATGCAAACGCTGCACATCAGTAAAAGAACCCTCCAATCCCTTCGGGATAGCGGGGTTCTTCCCTACAGCCGAATCAATGGCAAATTCTACTATAAGGTTTCGGACATAGAAGCCTTGCTGGAATCCAATTACTCACCTTCAAGATCAAAGCACTATGGAGGTAAGTAGAAAAGCCATTCTCGACAAAACGCACTACGGCTTGAATATCTACGCCTACGTGCTGCGGCAGTACTATCCGGGTGAAACAGTCCTTTCCCTTTCGGGAAGGGACTGCAAACCTGCGAAGAACCCTTTCAATGCGGACAAGCCCACATTGTTGGTAAAAGTTGTTGACGGTTGCGCCATGCATACCGATTCCGAAACAGCCATTGCACCAGGCAATGTCTTTGATTTTGCAGCACTGCATTTCAGCCTCGAAGGGCAAGCCCTTCTCGACAAGCTGAATGACGAACTGCATTTGCGTATTGGTAAGCAGCGAGGATTTTACACTCAAGCAGAATCGCAACCTGCGGTTGCTCTTCCTGAGATAGTCAAACCGGCTCCACCAGTTTTTAGCTATTTCACCAAGCCTGTCACCAATGTAATTCCAAGTCGGCAAGCCTCCTTAGTTAAGGTGTACCGGCTTATCAAAGGGAATGAATTTGCTTCATGTACAAGTACACTTCGCAACATTCCCGATACGAAGGAAGCCCGAAAGTACAAGGCTCAAAATTTCGATTACGTGACTTTCTCAGGCACTTTCTCAAAGAGGAATGATGCAAATCTTCAAAGACATTCAGGTTTGCTTACAATCGATTTTGATCACATTGAGGACATTCCTTCACTCAAGGCTGCATTGCTCAACGATCACTACTTTGAAACGGAGCTACTGTTTGTATCTCCTTCAGGGGATGGCCTCAAATGGGTAATTCCCATCGACTTGACGCAGGCAAAACACCAGGACTATTTCAAGGCAGTGGCAAACTACGTTTCCCACACCTATCAACTGGAAATAGACCAATCCGGAAAGGACATTTCAAGGGCATGTTTCCTTCCGCATGATTCAGAAATATTCATCAATCCTAAATACTTGTAGGACATGGAAAGAAAAACATTCAATCCACAGGATTGGCTTAATCCGCCAACCCCGCAACCGAAAGTTACAGAGCAACAAACTTTCAATACAGATTCTCAAATAGACGAAGTAGAACGCATCATCCAGAGTATTGAGGCCAACAGAACAGATATTACCTCCACTTACAACGATTGGGTAAATATAGGTTTCGCCTTTGCTGATGAATTTGAAGAGAATGGCCGCAACCTATTTCATAGAGTGAGCCAGTTCTATCCCGACTATTCCGCTCAGGAGTGCGACAAGCAATTTGACAATTGCTTGAAATCAAAAGGTCATGGCGTTTCACTAAAGACCTTTTTCTACCTCGCCAAAGATTCAGGAATTGATATTACGCCTCCACGAAAGGAGCCGGAAGAAATGCGCCACTATAATTCAAATAAAGAATTTGGCGCATTCGATAGCACCGTTGAAAAACAAACAGAGGATAGCTATCAAATGCCAACATTTCCAGATTCCTTGTTTCCTGAACTTCCTGAATTTCTGCAAAAGGTTGTGGCTGTCGCCACTTCCAATGAGGAAAGGGATATTCTACTCCTCGGTTCCCTCGGAGCTATCAGTGCATGTTTACCCAAAGTATCGGGCATTTATGATGGCAAACGGGTTTTCCCTAATCTATTCCTATTCATTACGGCTCAGGCATCCGCAGGTAAAGGCCGCTTGGTGCATTGCCGCCAGTTGGTTAATCCCATTCATAAAGAGTTGAGGGAACAGGCCAAACTCCACAAACAGCACTATGAATTGGAAATGGCAGAATACAACTCCAAGAAGGGAAAGGAAGACGCTATCGAGAAGCCAGCCAAACCACCTGAAAAAATGCTGTTCATTCCGGCCAACAATAGTTCAACGGGTGCTTATCAGCTTTTGGGTGATAGTGACGGAAGAGGGTTGATTTTCGAGACCGAAGGAGACACCTTAGCACATGCCTTCAAGAGCGATTACGGAAACTACAGTGATGGCTTTAGAAAAGCCTTTCACCATGAAACCATTTCCTACTATCGCAGAACCGACCGGGAGTTTGTGGACATTGAAAGCCCTTGTCTTTCTACTGTCCTTTCAGGAACGCCAAAACAAGTTTCGGCATTGATACCCAATGCTGAGAACGGTCTATTCAGCCGTTTCATCTTCTATTTCATGAACGTTCGCCCGGTATGGAAAAATGTCTTTGCCAGCCAAACAGACAACGGACTGGACGACTACTTTGAAGCCCTGGGCAATGAGTTTTATAAACTGTACAAAGTCCTCATGCAGGATGAACCCCGGCAGTTCTACCTTTCAGCAGACCAGCAAGAGCAGTTCAACCAGTTTTTCGGACGGATACAGGAAAAGTACATGAACCTTCAGGGATTGGACTACATGGCCACTATTAGGCGATTAGGTTTGATTGCCTATCGCATCTGCATGATATGCTCCGCTTTGCGGATCATGGAAACGGGCGACACTTCCCGAAAGCTGATTTGTGAGGAAAGGGATTTTCAAGCTGCGCTTTCAATGGTGAAGGTATTAGTCAAGCATTCAAGCAAAGTGTTTGTAGAGCTTCCCCAGGAGGAACCCAAACCAACACGCTTGAATAAGAAAGAGAAGTTTCTTTATGCCCTACCCCGCAACTTCAACCGCCAAAAGTACCTTGAAGTGGCTACCTCCATGAGCATTCCGGCCAAAACTGCCGAAGGCTACATTACCGCCTTTATTAAATCCAACCTGATACACCGTGAGTCTCAGGACAATTACCTAAACACCTCACTTGAGGAAGTTCAGGATTCTAAGGAAATCAAGGAAGGATAAGCCTGTTTGGCTTTCCTTCCGAAGATTCGACCAGACCATTGAAAATATACAACACTGGTCAACCTAAGGACGAATAATCCTTAGTTTCCTCTATTTCCTCAAAATCCTGAAATCAGTTTCTCACTTCTTTTTGCTTTTACTATCGCTTTCTTTTCTTATATTTGACAAATTCTGACAAGTCAATAATATGGCAATGAATTATCTGGGCAATAAGATCAGGGAGCTTCGAGAAACCAAGGGTTTACTGCTCCGGCAAGTGGCGGCCCATATCGAAGTGGATACCGCACTGGTGAGTAAGTTGGAGCGTGGAGAGCGAAAAGCCCAAAGGGAGCAAATTTCCAGGATTGCCGACTTTTTGGAAGTAAAGGAAGATGAGCTACTTCTCTTATGGCTGGCGGACAAGATCATGGATGATATCCAGGATGAACCACAGGCATTAGAAGCATTGAAATTTGTAGAACACCAATTTAACAAAGACATAAATGGCTAAAAAGGCTACGGCAAAACAGGAAGAATCTTTAGAGAAAAAGCTCTGGAAAACGGCAGACAAGCTCCGCAAGAACATGGATGCTGCCGAGTACAAGCATGTGGTATTGGGCTTAATCTTCCTCAAATACATCTCTGATGCTTTTGAAGAACTCTACCAGAAACTAAAAGCCGGAGAAGGTGAATATGAAGGCGCTGACCCGGAAGACAAGAACGAATACATAGCCGAAAAGGTATTCTACGTGCCTCCACAAGCCCGTTGGTCATTTCTGATGGGCAGAGCCAAGCAACCCACCATTGGCAAAGATGTGGATGATGCAATGGACGCCATTGAGAAAGACAACAGTTCACTAAAAGGCGTTCTCCCAAAAGTCTATGCCCGTGAAAATCTGGACAAGCAAAGTTTAGGCGGTTTAATAGACCTGATCGGAACCATTGAGTTCATGGCTGGGGATGAACAGATTGGCAAGAAAGGCAAAGACCTGTTAGGCCATGTCTATGAATACTTCCTTGGCGAGTTTGCTTTAGCTGAAGGCAAAAAGGGCGGTCAGTTCTACACACCGGAGAGTGTGGTTTCCCTATTAGTTCAGATGCTTGAACCTTATGAAGGAAGGGTCTTTGACCCTTGCTGCGGTTCAGGTGGAATGTTTGTGCAGAGTGAAAAATTCATTGAAGCTCACAGCGACTACTATCGAAAAGGAAATGGTAAGGGTTTAGCCATTGATCCCAAAGACCGCATTTCTATTTACGGACAGGAAAGCAACCAAACCACCTGGCGACTGGCAAAGATGAACCTTGCCATTCGGGGCATTGACAGTTCCAATGTAAAATGGAACAATGAGGGCTCTTTCCTCAACGACCTCCACAAAGACCTGAAAGCTGACTTTGTAATAGCCAACCCTCCTTTCAACGATAGCGATTGGAGCGGTGATCTGCTCCGCAATGATGCCCGCTGGCAATATGGTGTACCCCCTGCGGGCAATGCCAACTTTGCCTGGATGCAGCACTTTCTTTACCACATGGCGCCTTCGGCCACTGCCGGTATCGTGCTCGCCAAAGGCTCGCTCACTTCTAAAAATTCCGGGGAAGGAGAAATTCGCCAAAAGCTCATTGAGGCAGATCTGATCGATTGCATCGTAAACCTGCCCGGCAAAATATTCCTGAACACGCAGATACCCGCCTGTTTGTGGTTTTTGGCCAAGAATAAAACCAATGGAAAATTCCGCAACCGTGCCGGTGAAGTGCTTTTCATAGATGCCCGACACATGGGGCATTTGATTAACCGGAAAACAAGGGTACTCTCTCAAGAAGACCTTGATGTAATTTCAGATGCTTACCACAAATGGCGAAATGTAGATGGCAAGTATGAAGACCTAAACGGCTTCTGTAAATCAGTTCCACTGGAAGAAATCAAGCAAAGGGGCTATGTGCTTACACCTGGTCGCTTTGTAGGCTTACCGGATGAAGAAGAAGATTTTGATTTTAAAGAACGCTACAATGCGGTAACGGCTGAACTCAGTGAGCTTTTTGAAAGGGAAGTTCAATTGACTAGCCGCATCAAGAATAATCTTTCCAAAATGATCATTAATGAGTAGGAATATGGAAGATTGGAAAGAATCACAATTGTCTGAAGTTGCCGAAATTATAATGGGACAATCTCCAAAAGGTGAATCATGTAATTCTGATGGTGAAGGCTATCCACTTTTAAATGGTCCTACTGAATTTGGAATAAGTCATCCCTTTCCTATTCAATTTAGTACAGATGGGAGAAAATTTAGCCAGCCCCTTGATATTCTTTTCTGCGTGAGGGGATCAACAACTGGTAGAATGAACTGGTCTGATAGACAATATGCTATTGGTCGTGGAATTGCTGCAATAAGGCATAAGAAAGGTTCACAATATAGGTACTTCATCAAGGGAATAATTGATTATAATTTACCATTATTACTTTCGAGTGCCACTGGCTCAACATTCCCAAATGTCTCAAGAACTCAGTTAGAAGAGTTAGAACTGCTTCTCCCACCTCTTTCTGAACAACAAGGTATTGCGGAAACACTTAGTAGTTTAGATGATAAAATAAACTTGCTCCATCTTCAGAATTTTAAGCTGGAGGAATTGGCTGAAATTCTATACCGGCAGTGGTTTATTTTAGATGCAAACACGGAAAGTGATGAAGTCTTTTTATCGGATGTAGCAAACCACCACAAAAAGAACATCAAGCCTTTTGAAAATCCTTTTCAGGAATACTTCCATTACAGCATACCGGCTTTTGATGATGGGCAAAACCCACAAATAGAATTGGGTAACACCATCCTCAGCAACAAATACCAGGTAATGACTAGCAGCATTTTGATTTCCAAGCTTAACCCTCGTTTTCCAAGAGTGTGGCAGATTTCAAAACCCATAGATGAAGAAGTTTCCATTTGCTCCACGGAGTTTCAGGTAGTAGTACCGCATGAGCAGCGTTGGTTTCCTTTCATTTACTACTTCCTCAAATCCCGACCTGTTACGGATGAACTCATAGGTGCTGCAGGTGGCACAAGTGGCAGCCATCAGCGGGTAAGCCCGGACGATATTTTCAACCTGTCATTCATCAAACCGGATGATGCCAGGCTAAACCAGTTTCACCAGATTGTATCTCCCAATCTGGAAAAGATCAATAACAACAGGGAGCAAATTTTAAAACTTGAAAAACTCAGGAACACCCTCTTGCCTAAACTCATGAGCGGGGAAGTAAGGGTGAAAATGTAAGACTAATGAAAAGACTAATTGAGCTATCAGCAGCAGAAGCGAGAGCCTTCTTATTGAAGCCGGAAAGCTATGTCAATTTTGACCTGCCCCTTTATTTCACGTTTCAATTGGTAATTCATAATCTGAATGCTGAACTCAACGGAAAGCTGCTCTCAGATCTTCGCACTTCCTCACCGAGAGATTTTGACGATATCAACTATAAGCTGCTTACCAATAAAGATGGTAGATATGCATGGAGACCTTTTCAATTGATCCACCCTGCTATTTATGTTTCCTTAGTCCATCGTATTACCGAACCCGATAATTGGAGCCTGATACTGGAACGGTTTACCCTTTTCAGAGCAAACGACAAAATAGAATGCCATAGCATTCCGGTAGTTTCCGAATCAGAAGAAAAGACTGACAAGGATTCACAAATTTACACTTGGTGGCAAATGATCGAGCAAAGATCAATTGCTTTGGCATTGGACTATCAATACATGCTCCAAACTGATATTTCTGACTGCTATGGTTCTATTTACACCCATTCAATACCTTGGGCCATTCACACGAAAGAGGAGGCCAAAAAGCGGGAAAACAGGACAAGAAACTCACTGATAGGTGTAGCAATTGACAACCACCTTCAGGATATGAGTTACGGCCAAACCAATGGGATTCCCCAAGGCTGTACACTTATGGATTTCATAGCCGAGATAGTTTTAGGCTATGTGGATTCTCTACTATCTGAAATGATTGATTCGTTAGGAATCACCAGTTACCGCATACTTCGATATCGTGACGACTATCGAATTTTTTCTAACAACCCTTTTGAAGCTGACCAGATTACAAAAGCCCTTTCAGAAATTCTTACTGAAATGGGGCTAAAGCTGAATGCCGATAAAACGGAAGCATCGGATAATGTTATCAAAAGCTCAATTAAACCGGACAAACGATACTGGATCGCGAACAAACGCATTACTGAGAATAAACAAAAATGGCTTATTCAACTACATCTACTCTCCGAGCAGTTTCCAAATTCAGGCACACTTGATAACCAAATGCGTGAATTTTTGCGGGTAGTTCAAACCAGTGAAAGGAAAGACCCAAATATCCACACGTTAATCAGTCTGGTTGTAGAGATTGCTTATCGCAATCCAAGGGTTTCTCCTACAGCTATCGCTATTCTAACATTTCTTTTAAATCAAATCGCAGATGAACAGGAAAAGAAGATCACTATAGGTAGAATCAAAAATAAGTTTCAACAGATTCCAAACTCAGGTTTATTAAGGGTTTGGCTACAAAGGCTGTATCTCAAGATTGATGATACCATAGAGTATGAAGAAACGCTCTGCCAGAAGGTACTCTATTCGGATACCAAAGTCTGGAATACCGATTGGCTAAATGCCAATCTCAAACGAATAATTGACAATACGGCTATTGTTGACTATGCCAGTATTGAAGCTTTAGAAGAAGTAACGACAGAAGAAGAAATTGAAAGTATTGTTGAAAACAGAGCATATGAATATCAGGAATGAAATAAGATGAAGATGAAGATGATATGATTGCAAATAATAAACGAATCCAAAAGCTGAGAAATACAATCCTGCCTACTCTGATGTGTGAGGAGGTGACGGTTAAAACAGAATAACATTATGGATAAAGGAGCTCATTTTTACAGGTGCGATTTTCAAGTACACAGCCCAAGGGACAGAGGTTGGACGGGCAATAAATTTGGTATTAATGCCGAAGATGTTGCAACACTTTCTCCTGAATCCAAAAAACAAATTGCGGATGACAGGATACAATTTGCTAAAGAGTATTTGGAAAAAGTAAGAAATGCCGGATTAAATGTAATTGCGATCACAGATCATCATGATGTTGCATTTGCTAAAATAATTCGAAAGGTATCTCACGAAGAAAATGAAGGTTACAAAACAGCATCTCAGTTTGAAAAAATCATTACTGTTTTCCCCGGAATTGAACTGACACTTGCAAATCCTGCAAGCCAGTGCCTTTTAATCTTTGATGCAGATTTTAATGATACCAACTTAGATTCTGTTCTAAACTTTTTAGGAATTGAACCCTCAAATGAATTCGAGAAATTCACTGTCGAAACGCAGAGGATTTCACAAGCAATTATTAATGACCTTGTTCATTTACACGAGAAGTTAGATGAACTTGGATATTGTAGGGGCAAGTATATCCTTTTACCGCATGTAGGTAATGGTGGTCAACATTCTATTCTAAGGCAAGGCTTTCATGAGCATTACAGAAAAATGCCTTGTGTTGGAGGTTATGTTGACAAAGCCATTTCAAATGAAGCGGGTTATCAAAATAAGCTAAACGGAGGTGATGTTAACTACGGCAACAAATCCATTGCACTTCTTTCTACTTCCGATAATCGCTTTGAAGACGGAAGAGAATTTGGACACCATGCAACATGGATAAAGTGGGCTGAGCCGACAGCAGAAGCAATTCGGCAGGCATGTTTGGCAAAGGAATCGAGAATTTCACAAGAAGATCCGGAGCTTCCTCAAATATTCATCAAATCCATTGATGTTACCACATCTAAATTCTTGGGAACCTTTAACATAAACTTAAATCAACAGTACAATGCCTTCATTGGTGGCAGGGGAACAGGAAAATCTACCATCTTAGAATACCTGCGTTGGGGACTGTGCGATCAAACCATGCAAAATGCAGATGTTGAGGAAATGTCTGTAATTGAAAAAAGACGAAATGCACTGATTCAAAAAACTCTTGCTGAGGTAAACGGAGAGGTTCGGATTACAATGGAAAAGAATGGGATTCTCCACATTGTAAAGAGAAGTTCAGCAAACAGGGAAATACTTTTGAAAATCGGTGATGGGGAATTTCAGCAAGTAAAAGAGGATGATATAAGAAAATTGCTTCCTATTCAATCGTACAGCCAAAAGCAGTTAAGTGATGTTGGTGTTAAAACAGAAGAATTAAAAAGGTTCATTGAACAACCTATTTCTGGTCGGCTGGATACATTGAAGTTTCAGATTAATGAAACAGGTCTAAAGCTGAAGAGCTCCTATAATCAGTTTATCAGAAAGAAAGAGGTAGAGCACGAGATTGAGAATTTTAATCTTGAATCACAATCCCTAAATACCCAGGTCGCTAATATCAGAAAGTCTTTGAAAGGGATTTCGGATGAAGATCAAGGTACAATCAACAAAAAGCCTAAATATGAGGCTGAACAGACAATCGTATCAAACGCAGGAAATGAGCTAACTGTATTTGAAAACAAAGCGGACGAATTACTAAAGCTCCTCGAATCCTACCCAGAGCCATTAGGAAGCATTGAAGAACTTGAAAACAAGCAACTGATTCAAAACATCTCCTCCGAGATAGATTCCAAATTTGCGGAGATAAAGGCTGCAGCAACCTCCTTGAAAAAAGTTTTCAGTGATGAAAGTTTGAAAAAACTGAATGAATACGTAAATGAATGGAACCAAAAGAAAGAGGCTTTCGAATCTGCATATGAGGTTGCAAAAGGGAAATCTCAATCGAGCCAGCAGCAATTACAGGAAATTCAGAAAATAGAAAAACGTATCAGCGAAATCAATAAGGTAATAGCTGATAGAAAAATGCTCCTAAAAGAAATTGGAAATCCTGAGGAAGAATTTGCTACACAAAGACAGAATTGGGAAAAATATCACAATGAAAAAATCCAGTTGTTAAACGAACAGGCTGCAAGGTTCACCGATTTGTCAAAGAATTTAATTAAAGCAGAGGTAACCAAGAGTATAAACCTCCAGCCTCTCAAGTTAAAGTTGAAAAACATCTTTGAGGGGACGAGAATAAGAGAAGAACGAATTGATGCAATATTGGATCACATAAAAGGTTCCGAACATCCTATAAAGGCATATACTGCAATTATTGAGGAGTTTCGGCTATTGGCAGAATTGAAGGTGTCAGAAGATAAAACTTTGAAAATACCAGAGACGCCAATACTTGCTTCATGCGGATTTACGGAAGACCATAAATCAAAAATTTGTAATAAGGTCAATTCGGATAGTTGGCTTTCAATCTCAGCAAATGAATTAGAGTTTGATCCCGAGTTCTATTACACAACAAATAATACACTTGGTGATGTAATTCCATTTTCAGCAGCCTCAGCTGGTCAACAGGCAACAGCACTTCTGACAGTATTACTTAATCAACCCGGAATGCCTCTACTCATTGATCAACCTGAAGACGACATTGACAACCGGGCTATTGATCAAATTATAAAGAATATATGGGAAGCAAAGAAGAAACGCCAGTTAATATTTTCAAGTCATAATGCAAACTTGGTCGTTAATGGAGATGCTGAATTGGTTGTTTGTTGTGATTACAAAGATTCAAATAGTCAGACCAGAGGAATAATTAAAGTTGAAGGAGCAATCGATACCAAGGCTGTAAAAAATGAAATTACTGCTGTAATGGAAGGGGGAGAAAAAGCATTTAAACTCAGAAAAGAAAAATACGGATTTTAATAATTACTGAGCAACATGGCAAACGATAAAAACCCATCATCAGACATTATACTATACGCTACCCCTGAAGGCAATATCCGGGTGGAAGTGGTCTATGAAAACGAGACTTTCTGGCTCACCCAAAAGCGTATGGCTGAACTTTTTGGTGTGGAAGTACCAGCCATAAGCAAACACCTTAAAAACATCTTTGAAAGTGCTGAACTTCAGGAAGATCAAGTTATTTCCAAAATGGAAACAACTGCCGCTGATGGCAAAAAATATCTCACTGCCTTTTACAATTTGGATGCGATTATTGCGGTTGGCTATCGG
Organism: uncultured Roseivirgaceae bacterium; assembly: GCA_964398945.1. GTDB lineage: Bacteria > Bacteroidota > Bacteroidia > Cytophagales > Cyclobacteriaceae > JBGTGG01. The sequence continues at coordinate 152,306 of CAYNOT010000009.1, forward strand.
GTCAATAGTATGCAAGCAACCCAATTTCGCATTTGGGCTACAAGGGTACTTCGGGAGTTCATTATCAAGGGCTTTGTATTGGATGATGAACGCCTAAAACAGGGCAGTCGCTTCGGTAAGGACTACTTTGATGAACTCTTAGAGCGTATCCGGGAGATACGTGCCAGTGAGCGAAGGTTCTACCTCAAAATTACGGACATCTACGAGCAATGCAGTATTGACTATAACAAGGATGCTGAAATCACCCAAACATTTTTCAAAACCGTTCAGAACAAGCTCCATTGGGCAATTACAGGCCACACCGCAGCAGAATTGATCGCACAGCGGGCAGATGCTTCAAAACCCAACATGGGTTTGAAGACCTGGAAGAATGCTCCTCAGGGCAAAGTACTAAAAGGCGATATTACAGTAGCTAAAAACTACCTGGAAGAAAGCGAAATCAAATCATTAGAACGGGTGGTAACCATGTATCTGGACTATGCAGAAAATCAGGCAGCACGGCAGATACCAATGAAGATGACCGATTGGATTGCCAAATTAGATGCTTTCCTGCAATTCAATGAGTATGATATTCTTAAGAATGCCGGAAAGGTCAGCCATGAAGTAGCTAAGAAATTAGCAGAGAAGGAGTACAGCAAATTCAGGGTAATTCAGGATAAGAACTTCGAGAGCGACTTTGAAAAAGCGGCCAAGAAATTAAAAGGAAAGAAAAAGGAATGAGCAAGATTACCGAATCAGAAATAGAGCTTTACGCCCTGGAAGAACTGGAAAATCAGGGCTTTCAATACCTACATGGCCCTGTCATTGCCCATGATGGTGAAAACCCCTTGCGTCAGGATTATGGTCAGGTAATTCTGAGTACCAAACTGGCAGAAATATTACCTTCTATCAATCCTGACCTTCCCCAAGATGCCATTCTTCAAGCCATTAAAGAAGTAGAAAGGATTCAGTCACCAGACTTGCTCAAAAACAATGAAGATTTCCACCGCTTCATTACAGATGGCATACCTGTTACCTACCGTGCCAATGGTGTTGAGAAGCATGACTACTGCTGGCTCATTGACTTTGAACACCCTGAAAGAAATTCTTTCATAGCAGTCAATCAATTCACCATACTTGAAAACAACAATAATAAACGTCCTGACATTATCCTCTTCATCAATGGTTTGCCTCTGGTAGTCATTGAACTCAAAAACGCAGCAGACGAAAACGCAACTATCCGCAAAGCATTTGACCAGATTCAAACCTATAAGGCCACCATTCCTACCCTGTTCAACTATAATGCCTTTTGTGTAGTGTCAGATGGGCATGAATGCAAGGCAGGTACTATTTCCGCAGGGTTCAGTCGTTACATGGCTTGGAAAACGGTAGATGGAAACAAAGAAGCGTCAAAGTACAAGCCGCAGTTGGAGACTATGATCAAGGGTATGTTGAAGCCAACAACCCTGCTCGACCTGGTTCGCAACTTCATTGTATTTGAAAAATCAAGGCGAGAAGATCCCGAAACAGGCATTATCCAGATAGAAACCGTTAAAAAGCTGGCAGCCTACCACCAATACTTTGCTGTTAACAAAGCACTGGTCAGTACCCGAGAGGCCTCCAGACCAGATGGGGACAGAAAAGGCGGTGTGGTATGGCATACCCAGGGATCAGGTAAGTCATTATCAATGGTTTTCTTTTCCGGAAAAATGGTTCAGGAACTAAACAACCCTACCATTTTAGTCATTACAGACCGGAACGATTTGGATGACCAGCTCTTTGACACCTTTGCTTCATCCAAACAATTGCTCAGGCAGGAACCGGTTCAAGCCAAAGACCGGGACCACCTCAAAGAGCTTTTGAAAGTAGGCTCCGGTGGTATCGTATTCACTACCATTCAGAAATTTTTACCGGATGACATACGGGATGATGAAGGAAACAAAACAGGAAGAAAGAAAGAGATATTTGATCAACTCTCAAGTCGTACCAACATCATTGTTATTGCAGATGAAGCCCACAGAACGCAGTACGGTTTTGAAGCTAAAATTATTGAAGAAAGGGATAAAGAATCCAAAGAAGTAATAGGTCAACGCATCGCCTACGGTTTTGCTAAATACATGCGTGATGCCCTGCCCAATGCCACTTATGTGGGCTTCACAGGCACTCCTGTGGAAGGAGAAGACAAAAATACACCTGCGGTGTTTGGCAATTACATTGATGTCTATGACATATCAGATGCTGTAGAAGATGGAGCCACCGTTCGCATTTATTACGAAAGCCGTTTGGCCAAGATCAACCTGGATGAAGAAGGCAAACGAATCATTGAAGAATTTGATAAAGAACTCGAACAGGATGAACTAACCGAAAAGCAGAAATCAAAGGCCAAGTGGACAAAACTGGAAGCCATAGTTGGGCATCCTGAAAGGCTTAAAAACCTGGCTCAGGATATTGTCACCCATTTTGAAACCCGCCAATCAGTCTTTGAAGGAAAAGGAATGATTGTGGCCATGAGCCGAAGGATTGCAGCAGCCCTTTATCAGGAGATTATCAAAATCCGCCCAGCATGGCATGATAAGGATTTATCTAAAGGAGTAATCAAAGTAGTAATGACTGCTTCCAGTTCTGATGGTCCCGAAATGGAAAAACACCATACCACCAAGAAGGAACGCCAGGCATTGGCCAACAGAATGAAAGATCCTGCCGATCCATTGCAATTGGTTATTGTCCGGGATATGTGGCTTACAGGTTTTGATGCACCAAGTATGCATACGCTTTACGTAGATAAGCCTATGCGTGGACACAACCTGATGCAAGCCATTGCTAGAGTTAACAGGGTATTTAAAGACAAGCCCGGTGGATTGATTGTAGATTATCTGGGTATCGCCACCGACCTCAAAAAAGCACTTTCCTTCTACTCTGATTCAGGCGGTAAAGGTGATCCGACAGAAACCCAGGAAAGGGCTGTTGAAATGCTCATGGAGAAATTGGAAGTAGTACAGCAAATGTTCAGAGAAGAAAGCGGGTCATACAATGAACTGATTGCTGCTGAACCACTTTCGTACTACGAGAATGCCTTCGCCTTCAACTACAGAAGGTTCTTTATAGCATCTTCCAGTGAAAAGCTATCCGTCATCCTTCAGGCCGAGGAGCATATTTTAGGATTGGATAAAGGAAAAGAAAGATTTGTAAAAGAAGTAACCCTTCTGAGTAAAGCCTTTGCCCTATCCGTACCCAATGAAGAAGCTATGGCAGTGAAAGATGAAGTAGCATTTTTTCAGGCCGTCAAGGCCCGGTTGGTCAAGTTTGATGCACCGTCTGGAAATGGCAGATCGGATGCCGACATGGAATCCGCTATTAAGCAAGTTGTAGATGAAGCATTAAGCTCAGATAAGGTCATAGATATTTTTGATGCGGCCGGACTTCAAAAGCCCGAAATATCCATTCTGAGTGAAGATTTTCTGATGGAAATCAAAGGAATGAAGCATCAGAACCTTGCACTGGAATTACTCAAAAAATTGCTCAATGACGAAATAAAAGTCAGAACTAAGCACAACCTGGTCAAGAGTAAAGCACTTCTTGAAATGCTTGAATCAGCTATCAAGAAGTACCAAAATGGTTTACTTACTACAGCTGAGATCATTCAGGAGTTGATTGATTTGGCCAAAGAAATAAAAGCAGCAGATAAGCGTGGCGAACAACTCGGACTAAATGAAGACGAGCTTGCCTTCTATGATGCACTAGAAGTAAATGACAGTGCTGTACAGGTTTTGGGAGATGATGCCCTTCGCATGATCGCCAGAGAGATTACAGAAAAGGTAAGATCGAATGCTACAATTGACTGGACAATTAAAGAGAGCGTAAGAGCTAAACTAATGGTAGTTGTCCGCAGAACGCTCAATAAATATGGGTATCCACCGGATATGCAGCTTAAAGCGATTGAAACAGTATTGAAGCAAGCCGAGCTTTTAGCAGATCACTTCACCCATAAGAAAGGATAGTAAATTATGGAAAGACTTATACAATCAGGCCAAACATACGACAAGAAAGGACTTGCTCCACAAGCTCCTCGATATACTTCAATTGACAAAGTGTTGAAGGCTAATAAATTATCTCAAGTGTTTTAACCTATCGAAGAGCTATGGATCAGGACTTATTCTTCAATGTACTCACATTCGACTGGCCAAAAGAGCCAGTTGCCTTATACTTCTCAGATGAAGATAATAGCAGGTGTACCGAGCTTTATTTTAGCTTGTTTCCTAATGAGATTGAGACATTATTTCCGGGAATAGTCCGCAATAGCACAAATACGCTCTATACCACCTTTGGTTATCCAGCAGAAGGATTTCAACCTTTATCCATTGATCTCAAGAATGAGAATCAGGATTTTGTTAAGAGATACTACAATCATCAGATCAATTACCATTTCCGAAAAATTGCCAAAAAGATTGTTAGGACAGGATTTGTGAATGAAAATCAGGTATGGTTAAAAACAAGTGTAGGAGGAACAGACTTGTATGACGTATATGAGAAATTCTCTTTAAAGGTTCAAATTTCGTTGATTAGCGACTATCCTGAGTTGGTGTTATCCTATGATGGTCAATCCAAAATCTCAAAACAGAGTGTAGCTGAATTGATTCAGACAATCAGCCCAAAATGCTTCAACAGAGTCCTGCACGATAAAAGCTTATACAAATGGGAAAAGTGTCAGGAAAATGAATTTATTGATCCGGAGAACTGCTATCCGGTTATTAACAAAGACCTTGAAGCAGCATTGGGCATTCCGTTCGAGCTCCCTCCCAGGGACAACCGGTATCCGGTATATCTAAGCTATATCAAGGGATTCTATTCCAAATATCTGAACCAGCCCAAATTCAAAAGGCTTATCCCACTACATAAATCAGGTTTTCTTTCCGTTGTTCCTTCAAGAATTGACTCCACGTCAGAAGAGAGCAACCAGTTGCTTTTCGGCAACAATCAGCCAGATACCACACCAAAATATGCCCTCAAAAGATTAAAACCATTTAAGAAAAGCCCCTATCCCAATATTCATTTATTCTTTATAGTCCACGCTGATGATGCGGAGCACACCTTCACAATTAAAGAGCACTTTGAGAAAGGATTCGATTCATTCAATGGCATGCAGAGCTATGTTGGGTTGTATTTTCATACCGCGGAAGGATTTAGTGTTGTCTTTAAGGACAAGGAAGATCCAATCCCTGAGATTGAAAAGGCTCTGAACACAAGAAATTTTGACCCGGAAATTAAGTACATCGCAATCTATGTCACTCCTTACGGCAAATTCGAAAAGGAAAAGCCTAAACGAGAAATATACTATCAGTTAAAGGAAGTACTTCTAAAAAGAAGAATCACTTCTCAAGCCATTGATCCTCAAAAAATGGTTGAACAAGGTATCAATTGGAGATACAGCCTACCCAATATTGCCGTAGCTATGTTAGCTAAGTTGGACGGTATTCCCTGGCGTTTAAATACACCGGTAAAGAATGAATTAGTCGTTGGTGTTGGCGCATTCAAGCAAATAGATATAGGTGTTCAATATATTGGAAGTGCCTTTAGTTTCACCAATAATGGGCGTTTCAATCGTTTCGAGTATTTTTTAAAAGATGAAATCGACATCCTTGCAGGATCAATTGGAGCTGCGGTTAAGCAATATGCCACTGTCAATGCTGCACCGGATAAATTGATTATTCACTTCTACAAAACCATGAGTGAAGATGAAATGCAACCCATCCTGCAACAATTGGAGGATCTGGAACTATCCATTCCTGTTTTCATTATCACCATCAACAAAACGGAATCGGAAGACATTGTTGCTTTTGATAGAAAGTGGAAAGGTTTGATGCCAAATAGTGGCACCTTCATTGGAATAGGCAAGGATAGATACCTGCTATTCAACAATACCAGATATAATGGAAGTCCGGTGGCTAACTCAGATGGCTTTCCCTTCCCCATTAAGCTAAAAATTCAATGCTCCATTCCCGAACTTACCAAAGACATGAAAACAGTCAATGAGTTGATAGATCAGGTGTATCAGTTCAGTAGAATGTATTGGAAGTCTATAAGACAACAAAATCTCCCAGTCACCATAAAGTATCCTGAAATGGTAGCTCAAATAGCTCCTCACTTTAAGGGGGGTGATATTCCTCCTTATGGAAAGGATAATCTTTGGTTTTTATAGCAAACAGAAATATCAATGAAAGAAAGGGAATTTGTTGAGAATCTTTACAACGAGAAAGCAAGGAATGATAGCAATTCTGAGGATCTTGCGAATACCCTAAATATTCTTTCAAAAACTGTTTTTGGAGATGTTAACCGGTTTGTCTTTGAATTATTACAGAATGCTGATGATTCTCCTATACCCAACTCACCGGCAGAACTAAATGTGACATTTCATCTATTCGACAACTACCTCTTATTTTCACATAATGGTAAGCATTTCGATACATCTGATGTAAAGGGTATTTCCAGAGTAGGGAGTCTTGATAGCCGGAAAGACAAAGAAATGGAGAAAACTGGCTACAAAGGAATTGGTTTCAAGTCTGTTTTCAGAACCTCAGATTGCGTTCACATCATCTCTAACGGTTATAGATTCAAATTTGACAAAAACCATGCTCTATGGGCAAATGACAAATCCTACCCATGGCAGGTAATTCCTATTTGGCATGATGAAATTCCTGAGGAAGTTGCGCCCTATATTGATTTTTCTGATGTAAACACCATTATTAAAATCAGCAACAAGGAAATTCTCTACTCTGAGATTCTGGATGTATTTGAAGACTGTCAGATCATTTTGTTTTTACGGAACGTCAACTCAATACGATTTAAACGAAACAACAGTGCCGAGTTTGAAATTATCAAAAAGAGCACCGGTGCTAATACTTGTGAACTATATTATAATAGTACTCTTAAAAGCAATTGGTATACATCCGAATTTACTCAGGAAATCAGCGATTCGCTTAGAGATAAGTTAACAAACCTTTCTGATGAAGAATGTCCAAGAAAGCTTAAGGAAGCAAAAAAGACCAAACTTACTTTTGCTGCTCTCATTGAGGGAACTAACCTGGTTGCCTTGGCAAATACGATCATATATAATTATCTGCCCACCAAAGTCGATTATGATTTCCCCTATATCGTAAACGGAGACTTTATTACCAATGCTGAAAGAACTCAATTGCTTAAAAATGATTGGAATGAATTTCTCCTAAATGCAATAGCTACAGCCCAAATCAATTTACTGGTAGAGCTTAGTGCCACTAGGTTTAAGAAAGACATCCTTCGTTTATTTAAAGAAACATTTTCATACACTTCGGATAGCCTTAAACTAGCATTCAACAAAGGATTGTCAGCATCCATAAATGAAATTCCATTTATTCCTGACCTATCGGAATCAAAACTTTTAAAAGTTCAAGATTGCTTAATTGATTCGCTGGAATACTCTAAATATTTCCCTAAAGAACATATCACTGAGTTATACAGTAATAATCCAAGTCTGGTGAGTCAAGAACTTGTTTCTACTGAAAAACTGATTCCCTTCGGAGCATCACATTTTGGTGAAGGAGAAATAGAAACCTTATTTAGGTCTCAAACCTTTATAGCCGCAGCAACTTCCGACAGAAAGTTAAATTTTCGCTTGATCTATTTTGTATTTAAGAAGAAACTATCTCCGGAGGTACTAAAGAGACTCAAATTCATTCTGGACAGTACCGGGCAACTTCAGACACCGGAAAATCTATACTTCCCTTCGAACTCGTTTACAAAAACCATCTCATTTACGGAGCTAACATTTGTTGATGCAATTGTATTTACGGAAATCGACAAATATGAGGACCTTAAAAAATGGTTAATTGAACTTGGAGTGAAATTCCCAAAGAACATCGAAATTCTTCGCAAGTCAATCTTTCCAATGATCAATAAAGATCGTATTACACTGGATACCACATTTGAAGTCACGCATTTTATTTTCAATCTATATACTCAGGGTGAGCTAACCGATAACGACTACAAGACATTAAGGAAAATTAAACTGTTAACGAATAATGGCCTAAAAGTCGCTTCAGCAACTCATCTATCAAACGCTTATAATCCACGACTAAAGCTTGAAGACCTTGTGCCTGAGCAGAGTTATGTAAGCAAAGACTATATCTCAAGTAATGGGGATATAGAGACCTGGAAGAGCCTTTTTCTCAGACTCTTTGTAAAGGAAAAGATAACCGTTGTTAAATATGACAAAACAGAAAGAGGGCAATTATCTTCAATTATTCCTGAAATCTCAGGCTATCTTTCTTGGATAGACAATAATGGCTATTATGATTCAATTTATGCTCGATACAAAAATTCAGGACAGCATTATTTATCCAATGTAAGGTATTTCTTTTTTATAGATCACCTGAAATCTATAACATTCGCTAAGCTTTTTTGGGACATTCTGTTAGGCGACTGGAATAGTTATCAGTTAGATGATCCAAAAACAAAATATCATCACTACGGTGGGGTCAATGAAGTCCCTGATTACTTACAATATTATGTAAGAAACTTCCCTTCGATTCCTGCGACAGATAGGAAATGCTACAAATCTACTGAGGTCTACTCTCCAAGATTTAAAAACATCATACAGGACAAATATCCAGTTGCCGACTTCAAAAGTACTTTATTGTCCAAAGAGCAGATAAGTTACCTAGGTCTGAGGCAATTCATTGAGATAGACAATTGTATATCTCTGTTGGCAAGCCTCGCAATAGAAGACATTACCAATGAGACAAAAAAGCAGATATTTGCTCTGTATGACGAAATAATAAAATCCTACAAAGAAGGAAACAGGATAGCTACCGATATTTCTACCATTACTCTTTTATCTCTAAACAATTCATATCAATCTGTTGATAGTCTTTATTACTTTAATATCAGCTCACTATCCCCATCAGTGAGTTCCGATAGGTTTATTCAATTTTCAGATTCATTTTCCGATAAGGACAAAGCTCTTTTTTGTCAGATGTTCGAAATACCAGCCGTTACCTACTCTGATTTAGATTTCAACTATGAAAATCGTGAAAATGACGACTCACTGAAAGCAAAGCTCAACGAAATCCTTCCTTTTTTATCCATTATCATTGCTCATAAAGATTCCTTAGAATTTGACAAAATATTCACTCAGCTAAACGCAATAATTGATTCGACAACAGTATATAAAGCTGAGACGCTCACACTTTTATACAGGGATCAAGCAGATGAAATAATTTTTAATTCCTCCATAACAACGTGGCATGATGGCAACAGCTTTTATTTTTCAGGTAATTGGCTAAGCCCACTAACGCTATATTCACTTTGTTCTCTCCTATGTGATTATTTAGGCATTGAAAATATTGACCGTGAACTATCCTTATTCTTACAAATAAGTAAAACTGAAATAATAGATTGGTTGACTGAAAAAGGTTACGAGATACCAAGCTCTACGAGTCTCCCGCCTCAAGAATATAGCGTGAGTGACGAGGAAGTTGCTAATAGCATTTTTGAGGTTGCGGATCCTGAAATTAATTATTCAGAATCAGTTACAATCGAAGAATTTGAACCGGAAGTTGAAGCACAGGCTGCTGATACGATAAATGTAAAAATCAATAATGTTAATCATCAATCGGTAGGTTTTGTAAATACTTCAAAAGACTATGCCAAGCTGAAAAATGATGAAATTAAAATTGATATTGGCAGATGGAGCGAGGAGTACATATACAATTATTTACAGTCAAAAGAACAATACACCTCAATCAATTGGTTAAACAAAGACGAAGAAGCGTATCTGCCCTATGATTTCATTGTTGTTGAAAATCAGAAGGAAAAGTACATTGAGGTCAAAGGAACTCCTTCAAAAGACAAGGGGGAATTTTATATGTCAAAGAGTGAATGGAACTTTATGTTCGAAAAAAAGGCTGACTATACAATTTACAGATTGTTTAATGCCGGAAAAAAAGATGGACTGGAAATAAAAATTATTGAAGAACCCTATCTATTGATTCAGAACGGCAATATGCTTCCAGATTCCATTTCAGTGTACATTTAGGCCCATCACACGGCCATGTGCCTACAGCCTGTTCATTCCGTTCGTTCCTCACTACATTCACAAGCTTCCAGCACCGCACAGCAAGAGTAGCCCGTTATTCCATTTCGCTACGCTGCATTCCATACCGTGCCACACTTGCTTTTCCCAACGCACCCCACAACGCAGGTAAAGCGGTGTTCGTCAGTCGTTCCGTTTTGTTCCGCAAAAACATATCTGCAAGGGTAAAATGAACTCCCTTCGGTCGCCCTTGCATATACCGTTCACTTACCAGGTGTCTTGCGCTCCAGTGGGTGCTCGCCACCTGCCGTTCACTTGTTTTGCTTCACACACTCTCTCCCTCCTCACTCGCAGCTACTTCATCCCCCCAAACCCCATCTAAGGTGTTCGCTAAACTCACAATCTTTTTTATTGGGGGTCTGTCGCTGCTTATAGTTTTTGCTCGCCTGCGGGTCGCTGCGGGCTGATCGGGCTGTCATGTTTTTTGCAATTTCCCCTGTGCCTACAGTCGCTTCGTTTCAGTCATTCGTTCCTCACTCCTTCAACTCAGCCACTTTCAGCACCGCACACAAGAGTAGCTCCTTCTCTTCACTCCGCGAACCAACCCACCGTCATTCCGCAATCTGCCTGCAATCCTTCTTCAATGTATTTGTTGTTCGATAAAAATTAACAAATACAGCCAACTCCATTGCAGTCAGTTATTGCTCCATTCCTTCCCCTCAATCGTTCCGTTCCGTTCAGTCGCTACCCTTGCCTTTGCCAACCCTGATGCAAAAAAACACGCCAGCCCTGCCGTAAACGGTAGGCGTCTGCCGCCCTCATTCTTCGGGCTTTTGCAGCCACCACCCTTGCTCCGCTCGCAGGCGGCTCGCACGCACAGCTACAGATCTCCATTCCGTTTCTCTTCATTCCGCCCTTCCGCTTTCCCAACGCTAGCTCAAGGCTGTTTTACCTGCGTTTCCCCACGGCTACCAAAATCCGTATATTGTTACATGGAAATAGCTAAAGGATATAAAACATCTGATTACCAAAGTCTGGATTTGACCGACCCTCAATCAAAAGATTGGAATTTAGCGATTCAAATTCTTCAATATAGGATAGAACTCAGGTATTTAGAACCCATTAGGTTACTTATTGAACATGAAAAATTCTTACCAGCCCGAGACCAGAATTTCGGATTTTCAATCACTGCAATTATGTGTTTGCTTATAGAGACACTTTATTGCTTTCGAAATGGGATAATCGACAATTCAGGAAGGGGTAATGCCAAGAAAGCATTTGTAGAGTTCTTAACTACAACAAGTTCTTTCGATTCGATCTTCACTAAAAAAACCGCTTCCATTTTTTGTGACCATTTTAGAAATGGGATACTTCACCAAGCCGAAACTAAAGCGAACTCTAGAATAAGAGCAATTGGTCCAGCAGTTAGGGAAATCAATAATAGCATATCAATCAATAGAACTACAATCTTTCAACTTCTTGAAAAAGAGTTCAATCAATACTTAGCAGAACTCTCAGATCCTTCAAACACTCTCCTCCGACAACATTTCAAAACAAAAATGGATCATGTGTGCTCACCTAAGATTTAATAGTTGACGGTCAAATAATCACTCAAACATAAAGCAAAGTTACAGGCGTGCGGATGTGAGAGCTGCAAGGGTTCGCTTCGCCTGTTGAGAAAAAAATCTCCACCCTACGGGTAGTATTTTTCTCTCACAGCCCTTGCTTCAATCACACCGATCCTGTGGATGCAGGGCATTATGTTTAAGTTATTATTCAGAGTCCGTTGCGGCAGCCGGTGGTTGTTGGCGGGCGTTCGCACCTCAGGTCTTCCGTTCCATGCAGGCATTCATCGTTGTGGCATCACAGATTATACGCTGCGTGTTTTTTGGTTCGAGTTGTGCCTTTCAGAGCTTCCCTTTTAGGGGGCTCTTTTTTTTACTCGTACAGGGAAAATTTTTAAAAGATGAAAGCAAAGATAGGCGGGTTCGCACAGAGCCAACGCTCATTCGGACAGTCAAGGTCAAGCCCTCCGGGTTTTGAAAAAAATCTCCACCCTACAGGTAGTATTTTTTCCAAAAACCTTGACAGCCGACCCTCACCCGCCTGAAAGACAGCTTTCTCTTTTCTTTTTTTCCCTTTTTTCTTTTCTCTTTTGAAAAAATGTGTGCGAAGCGCAGCGAGCAAAACTTTAATGGCTCACTGTATGAAATCGATTCGCATCAAAACCCACCGACCAGATGGCAGCTACAATCAGCCGCACTTCTTCATCCTGAACAGAGGACTGAACAGCGGAAAACCGCTCAACCAACCTTGCCCGAATTGCTTTGTTTGTCTTACTGACAACCATGAGGACAGGGAATTTCTCTATTGGCTTTGCTTTGGATTGTGGAGGTCAAAATCATTTCACTATCTCCTGAAAGGCTCCGTGATTCCATTTGTGACTATTGATGAAACCCGAAAGCTAATCCGGGAAAGTTCCGCCAAAGCAAACTGCAAAACCCAGGCATTTCAAAAGGCAATGCAAGCCCTTCGGCTACTCGACACCAACGAGCAAAAAATCAAGGTCACACTAAAGATGATTGATACTGCCAGACAAGCCATATTCTATGACTTGATGAAAGAAGCAGGTACAGGATAGATTCCTGCCCTGCTAAAAAAACAGGGCAACAAAAGCAAAATAAAGCACACTACCGCAACAGCACCCAAGAGAGAACTACCGCCTAATTCTTGAAGTAATTTAGTTGGCGAAGGGCAAATCCATGGTAAGTCCGTGTCAAGTCCAAGCAAATGTTTAACCCCTAAAAAATCGTAAAGAGATGGGAAAAATTAATCAGGGTATTCTCGGTGGTGTATCAGGCCAGGTAGGGAATGTAATCGGTGGAACTTGGAAGGGCATCGATTACCTGCGCATCAAACCTTCCAGTGTAGCGAACCCAAGAACTGAAGGTCAGGTTGACCAGCGTTCGAAGTTCTCAACTGTCTTGCGGTTCTTGCAGCCCATGACAGACTTCCTGAGAGTCGGTTTCAAGTTGTATGCAAACAAAATGACCCAGTTTAATGCGGCCATGTCATACAACCTGAACAATGCGATTACCGGAGTTTATCCAAACTTCATGATTGACTATGCAGCTGCATTGGTTACTCGTGGTAATCTCACAACAGCTGCCAACGGTGCTGCCACTTCTCCAAGTGCTGGATCAGTGGAAGTGACCTGGACAGATAACTCAGGCAGTGGTAGTGCTCAGGCAACAGACAAGGCGCTGATTGCCCTTTTGAACACTACCCGTGGAGAAGCAGTTTTTACAACTGCTGGACCTGCAAGGAGTGCCGCAGCTGCAGCCATTCCTGTACCTTCTGAGTACTCAGGAGAAGATGTAGAAGTCTTCTTAGGGTTTGTATCAGAAGACGGAACTAAAGTTGCTAGCAGCGTTTATTTAGGCTCTGTAACAGTTGCGTAAAGCAATTGGTGTTTTCCTTAAAAACCGCTTCCTTTGTGGAGCGGTTTTTTTATGCCCGCTCACTTCGTTTTTCCTTTCTTTAGCCCTTAATTAGCCTAATATCAACACTTCCTGTTGCTAATCTGTTGCTAATACAACTTAACTTATTGATATACAGGTATTGAAAAGATATTGTATCGGGAAGTAATTTTTCATTCATACTAAAAAGCCATTTTATGAACGGGAATAATGAAGAAGAGTTTATCGACCCAAAGGAACTTCCTATCTACAAAAAGGGTAAAGAAATCTTCGATATCGTGCATCAGATTACAAAACTTATTCCTGAGGAAAACGAAATCCTACAAAGCATTAAAGGACAAATGATTGCAGATGCGGCTCTATTAACTGTAAAGATAACTGGAGCATCACGTGGCGGACTGTATGATATGAAAATGGAAGCAGCAGCGATCATTCGTAAAGCTGCCAGAGACCTGATGGTACAGAATCACAGTCTGGAAATGTTTGGGTTTAAAGAGGTGCACTATTTTCAAATTGTAAGGGACTTACTAGAAGAATACCGACTGTTGTTTATCGATTGGGTTAACAGCTTTGATCAATGGGATTACATGATCGACCGTTGGGGATTATTTAATCCACCCGGTGTTGGTCCTTTTGATAAGGATCCTGACGATGACATTCCTTTCAGTGATGAAGGATAAGGGCAAGGTTTAAGTAATTCTCTCTGGGCGGGATCTGAACGGGTGACGCTACGGTACTTTTAGTTCACTCTTGCTCATTGCCTAACTTATTAATTTGATATTGCAGATAAAAAATCCCAAGCAAAAAAGTCAAAAATGGATTAATCTCAGTTTTAGGATTTTCCTTTAAAATAATGGTTCTAAAATTCATGGCATTCGCAATCCCTAAAGCAATAGTCAACAAGTCAACCGTTAACCACACTGCCAGGCCAAAAGCATTGCTTTCAGCATACAAATAGAGATGCACATAAAAAGATAATGTCAAAAAAAACGTAAAAAGCACGATCCATATAGTTCCTGCTTTTCGTATAACTTGATTTTTTATGAACCAAAAGGGTGTGTAAAAACCGAATGTAATTAGTGAAAGGAGCACCACGCCTAAGACGCGTTGTCTACTTACTATGGTTGAAATGTTCTGTGCAACAATCATTTGTAAAACACCAAACAGAAACAACACGAATACAGGGGTAAATAGAATACCGGCAATTTTCGAAAAGTTAGCAATTGCATTTATATCAGGATTATCATACCAAAATATTCCGGTAGCAAAGAATTGCGCAATCGCCAACAAGCTCCCACAGATAATAAAATTATTAATCCATATCATGTTCCTTTTATACATTACGGTCAGCAAGATTAGGGCCACACAAAACGTTGGGAAGCCTATCAGGGTTTGAATTGTAAAGTTTGTCATGTATATTTTTTACGTATGGTTTTTTTGCACGTCTGCTTTGTAGCCACTATCGATAGATTTCAAGGGAATCAAAATCCTTAATCGCAGACAATTTGTACAGGTTGTCGATCCCGAGGTCTTCCCAAGTCTCCTCAAAGATTTCATCTCCGCTCTCTTCCGTATTTTGATTTATATTTTCCCGCACGAGTTTCTTCTTTGTCAAGAAATTAATACTCGTTTCCCGATTCACAATGGGTCCATAGTTTTCGCTTGCATCATAACCGATCAACTCAAAATCAGCATGTTGATACCTAAATGTATATTGCCAATACCCATATCTACCGTGCCCAAAGTGTACAAATAACTTTCCGTTTGCGATTT
Source organism: uncultured Roseivirgaceae bacterium (assembly GCA_964398945.1). Classification (GTDB taxonomy): domain Bacteria; phylum Bacteroidota; class Bacteroidia; order Cytophagales; family Cyclobacteriaceae; genus JBGTGG01. The sequence goes on from CAYNOT010000009.1 coordinate 167,603, forward strand.
CTACTGAAAGTTCCGGAGGAAAGTAAACTCCTCCCTCTTCATTTTCTGAGGAAAAGCATTCAAGATTTTGGGTGACCAAATCCATTTTTCCGTTGTTGGTAAGGTAAATCAAAATACCTCTACGGTTTCTGTCAAGTTCTCCCCGGTATTCATCCTGAACAATCATCTCTTTGCTCGTGCCTTTAACGACAACCACATAATCATCTGATCCATCCCCATTCAAGTCTCCTTGCATTTCATCAAACACAATGTACCCTGCTGGTATCTTGGGGTTTGATGGACTTTCTGATTCTCCTTTCGGTATTGTATCGGTTTTTGAATTTTCAACAACACTGGAACCAGGGGGATTTTTGCAACTTTCGATCCCCAGAACAATAACGGAGAGCATGCCCATGAATATGTATCGTTTTAACAATTTCATCTCCTTTTGTGTGTTAGAAGAGGCTCGATAGTGCCCATTTGGGGTTGACCTTCCAGCAGTGCAGTTGTTTGTAGGATTTTTTTACGGACAATATCAGCGTGATAAAAGCCTGTTCTTTGAAGATGTACTTTATGGCGCATTCAAACCGTCCGAAAGCCTTTTTCATCCAGATTACTTGAGCGATTCTTTAGATTTTTCCTCAACTTCTTTTTGCGTTAAAACTTCCCCATTCTGCACCTGTTCTTGAGACTCATCAATATCAGCCAATAAAGAAAGTTGTTCATAAACATCTTCCAACGTTGAATCTTTCGTCAACCTGCTTGCAATTTGACCTAAGTACTCTTTCAATTTTATCTCTTTCATACTTGAATGTAACAATCCTTTCGATAAAAATCCCTCTGCCAATTCATAAATCCATAAGGAATAATAAACTTTTCATGGAAGTACCCGCTCTGGCGATTAAGCCCGCTGATAATACAGTATGATTGCCCCCGAAGTAAATGTTTTGGTCTCTACAAGTTTAAAAATTGTCCTGTCGCGTATGTTGTCAAACAACGGCAGCCCCTTGCCTACTAAAACCGGATGAACACAAAGCTGGAGTTCATCAATTAAATTGAGGTCTAGTAGCTGCACAATTAAACTCCGGCTGCCAATTAAAATATCACCTCCGGGTTTCTCTTTTAATGCGTTAACCATTTCTTCCAGCGGTTGATCAGACAGTTGCGCACTATCCCATGCGGTATCTTTTAAGGTGTTTGAAAAAACAATTTTTGGGATTTTATCGATTGCCACCGCAAAGTCATCCATTGATTTTTCACCGGAAGGGTTTTTTAAAAGCGGTTGCCAGAACTGCATCAGTTGATAGGTTATCCTACCATAGAGAATCACGTCTGCATCCCGCAATAAGTTTGAATAATGGTCATGGATTTCTTCATCCGGTGATAATGCCGTATGATCACAAAACCCATCCAGGGTCATGTTGATTCCTGCAATTATTTTTCTCATTGTTTATTTTTATGTTGATAGCCAGCGTTCTCTGTGTAGGTTAGCGACTGGAATACAGTAGTCGCTCTATCTCCCTAGAGAACATTTTTAAGGTGGTTAACTCACCTGGGATTCCTCTTGCCTCAGCATAACCTAAATTATGATAATTGATAGTTCCTTCTTGATCAAGAATAAATGCTCGTGGAAATACCAATTTATCAGTATACATTTCAATTATCTTCTTTGCGTCAGGTATAATTTGAAATTCAATTCTATCATTTCCATAAACAGGTTTCTTTAATTTATAGCCACCGTTGACGGGTTCAAATTTTTCCAACAGCTCTTCTTTACTGTTATCCATAAGCGAAATTATATAAAACTTGTCCTTAGGATATTTTTTCTGTAACTCATTTAGATCAGGTATTTCTTTAAAACAAGCAGAACAGCTTAAACTCCAGATATCTATAAGTACAACTTTACCTTTCATGCTATCCAAGTGAAAGGTCTTACCATCAAGTGTCGCTGCTCTAAAATCTGGCGCAGGAACATTCATGAGAAAGTTACCAAATGTGAATGTGTCCTGTTGTGAAAACCCTTGACTGTGTGCGATCTTTACGCAAAACACTAATAATATTATAATAGTGATTCTCATATGTTTTATTTTTTTGTGGCCAACACTCGACTAAAAAGGTGGCAGTTTGATAACGTTTCTAGCCCCCGTAACTAAACGTAATAGCAAGATAAAATATTTTCGTTAACTCATCATATTGAAATAAAAGATCAGAGTTCTCTGCGAGTAACTCTGATCGGGATTAAGCTTGCCAGCACACATGCCGAGACTTAACCTAGTGAGGTTTCACTTCAACTGCCTCAGCAACTCAAATCTTCAAGTAAGTAATCTAATCCCTCACCTTCACCGGATACGCTGGCCGCACCGGATCAACCTGCGGGTTTTTCTTTAACTCGTCCAACGCTACCTGTATCGCTTTCTCCAATTGCGGATCCCTTCCGGCTATTACATCAGCGGGGGTTTGCTCTACTTCGATATCCGGTGGCACACCAACATTCTCCACCACAAATCCATCCTTCGTCCAGATGGCAACATTGGGTGCGGTCACGGATCCGCCATCAATAAATTCAGGGAAGCCCAACACGCCTACAAGGCCGCCCCACGTGCGCTTGCCTACGATCGTGCCCACATTAAACTTGCGGAACATCCACGGCAACATGTCGCCACCGGAACCGGCTGTCTCATCAATGATCATCACCTTCGGTCCTTGTATACTTGCACTCGGTGATTTCAAATCTTTTCCATACCGGAAATTCCAATGCGCCTGATGCGGACGAAGTAAAATGTCGATATAATAATCGGCCAGTTGTCCTCCGCCATTAAAACGTTCATCCACAATGATGGCTTTGCGATTGGCTTGCGGGAAGAAATAGCGTTTGAAATATTGATGGCCGAGTCCGGCAGTATTCGGAACATACACATACGCTACTTGTCCGTTCGTGGCTTCCGTTACTTTCTTCAAGTTGCCTTCCACCCAATCACGGTTTCGGAGGCCGTATTCATTTCCAACCGGAACGACTTTCACGACACGCGATCCGTTCATGGTTGCATTGGGGCCAATGGTCAACTCTACAATCTTACCATCCGTATTTTCGAAGTAGCTGAAAATACTTTTATCGGCTGTCACTTCTTTGCCATTTACTGCAAGGATATACTCGCCCACTTTTGCATTGATGCCGGGCTCGGTCAATGGCGAGCGTAAATTCGGGTTCCAATTCAATCCACCATAAATCTTTTTAAACTGATAGCGGTTATTGGCAATCGAATAATCAGCGCCCAGCAATCCACCGCCCACACGTTCGGGATTGCCCAACCGGTCCCCACGACCTTGTAAACGGTGATGGCCAACGCCTAATTCACTGCACATCCATTCGATTACCCGGTTCAAATCGCTGCGACAAGAGAGGTCTTGTAAGAAAGGCTCGTATTTCTTTTTCATCGCTGCCCAGTCGGCACCGTGCATACCGGGATCATAAAAATAATCGCGGTTGATACGCCAGGCTTCATTGAAAATATTGGCCCATTCTTTTGTCGGATCAATTTTTACCTCAATGCTTTTCACATCGAGGATTCCTTTTCCGGCCTCAGGTTTTTCACCCAGGGTCGCAATGCCAATGGTACTTCCTTTAAAGTATAGCATTTTCTTTTTATCAACAGAAATCGAATAGGAATCTACTTCCATCACTTCGCTATCCTTTCGCTTCTTGATATCATACTTATGGAGTTTGTTCCCATCATCACCGGAAGCGATATAGTAGATTTCATTTTCCTTTCCTCCACCGAGTTGGTAATAATTTCCTTCCTTCAACGGAATGTCAACGATGCGGTTTTGCAGTCCATCAAAATCAATGGTGATGCTGGTGCTTTTCTTTTCAGGGGTTTCCTCTTTCTTTCCTTTTTTAGGGTCAGGCTTTTCTTCTTTCGGTTCGTCTTTCTTTAGCTCTTCTTCATCACTCTCCTTTGCGAATGGTGATAGTGTTGACTTTTGCAACGTCACCAAATAAATTGAGTTCGAGTAGCGCATATCGGCATTGGACTGGTCGAACCAGTTTACTACCGGGCCCGCATCCGTAGACGCAAGGAAATACAAATACTTTCCACCTTCATCAAAAACAATTTCAGCAACATCGCTTAACCCATCGCTAATCGGATAGGATTTTCCCTGATCAACAGAATACACAAACACTTGCCGGAAATTGGTTTCCAGCACTTTGTTGTATGCGATCCATTTCGAATCGGAAGACCAATCGCCATGCAATTGGCGGAAGATACCCGGAATATACATTTCATCGGCATCAATTTTCTTGCTTGTTCCTGACGCAACATCCAAAATATAAAGTGTTCTTCCATTATCTACATAACTGATTTTTTTACTGTCGGGCGACCAGAAAATATCAGCATAAAAACCGGCACCGTTTAATTTAATTTTACGCGGTGTCCCTTTTCCATCTTGTGATTGAATAAACAATTCATACTCACCGGAAGCATCCGAAAAATACGCGATTGATTTTCCGTCTGGCGACCACGAAGGGAATTTCTCATGTGCGCCAGGACTTTGTGTTAAGTTTCGCGCATCCCCTTTTTCAGCGGGCACGGTCACAATTTCACCCCTGAAATCAAAAACAGCGCGCGCACCGGTTGGTGAAATATTCCCACTGCGGATATAGTGTCCGCCTTTTGCATACCGTTCCCGTAGTTCAAGCAAGTCGGTGGAAATTCCCACTTTCATTTTTTGGGGAGCAGCCTCGGCAACTTTCGTGTGCAGGTAGCCTGCTTGTTCAAAAATTACTTTTCCATTCTTGATATCAGCACTAAGGATTGGAAAATCTTTGAAGTCGGTTTGTTGTACTACGGCCTTTGAATTCGTGTCATACGAAAAAAGATTAAACTCACCGTTTCGATCACTTAAGAAGTATACTGTAGTGCCATCCCACATCGGGTTGATATCGTTACACCCTTCTTTAGGCTGCGGGATTTTTGCAATCGCATGATCTGAAAAATTATATAACCATATTGTTGATATCGTGCCACCACGATAATGTTTCCAGACACGAAAGGCCGGTGACAACGGGGTATACGCCATTTGCTTTCCATCGGGGGAATAGTTTGCGTAGAAGGCATTCGGTATATCCAATTGTGTTGGGAAGCCGCCAGTAATGGGAACGGTAAAAAGTTGTGCATACCGATTGGTGAAAACAGAACGCTGCGAAACAAACAATACCGATTTACCATCGGGCGTAAAACCGCGCACACCATCGGCACCGGGATGCCACGTAAGCCGCGTTGGGATTCCCCCGGTTACGGGAACAATAAAAACATCCACGTTGCCATCGTACTCGGCACTGAAGGCAATCAATTTTCCATCCGGGGAAAATACCGGATTGGATTCTACACCTTCATCAATGGTAAGGCGAATAGGGTTCGAACCATCGGCATTTGCTACCCACAAATCTTCGGCATAAATAAAGGCAATGTGGTTTGCCGAAATTGCCGGTTGGGAGAGCAACCGTGTATCGATTGGATCGATGGCGGATACTGAAAAAGCAGTTGTAAAAAAGAATACGAAAACGAACAGGTAAAATCGATGCATGGGAAAGCTGGTTGATGGATTTAGAAAGTTAATAAATTAGTCTTTACGTGAGTACGAAAAAAAGGTATAAAAAATTGATTCGTATGCTAAAAATACAATATTCTTTTGCTTAAAACATAGCCTGCCAATCTTTGAAGCTACGTTATCAATTGGCATTGAAAATCCTTACCTTTGCAGCTTATTTTTCAATGCTTATGATCGCTGCCAACAATATCTCCCTTCAATTCGGAAAACGTGTCCTGTTCGACCAGGTCAACATTAAATTTAGTGGTGGAAACTGCTATGGTGTAATTGGTGCAAATGGTGCCGGAAAATCAACCTTTTTGAAAATACTGGCCGGGGATATCGATGCCAATGCCGGTCATATTAGTATCGAGCCGGGAAAAAGGATGGCCGTTCTCCGTCAAAACCACTATGAATTTGATGAGGTAAACGTGATCGATACCGTGATGATGGGACATGGCAAGCTTTGGAAAATCATGAAAGAAAAGGATGCGCTTTATGAGAAGCCGGATTTCTCAGAAGAAGATGGGATCAAAGCTTCCGAACTCGAAGCCCAGTTTGCAGAAATGGACGGCTGGAATGCCACCTCGGATGCTGCAGCGCTTTTAAGCGGACTTGGCATTGGTGAAGATACACACTACCAGCTCATGAAAGAACTGAGTGGCAACCAGAAAGTACGCGTATTGTTGGCTCAGGCAATTTTCGGTAACCCGGATATCCTGATTTTGGATGAGCCTACCAATGACCTGGACATCCATACCGTTTCCTGGCTGGAAGATTTCCTATTGGAGTTTAAGAATACCGTGATTGTGGTATCCCACGATCGTCACTTTTTGGATACGGTTTGTACACACATTGTCGATATCGATTTCAATGCGATCAAAGTTTTTACCGGAAACTATTCTTTCTGGTATCAGTCGAGCCAACTGGCGTTGACACAACGTGCATCTTCAAACAAAAAAGCAGAAGAGAAGAAAAAAGAACTACAGGAATTCATTGCCCGCTTTAGCGCGAATGCATCGAAATCAAAACAAGCAACCAGCAGGAGAAAGTTGTTGGACAAAATCAACCTGGATGATATCCAACCCTCAACACGAAGATACCCAGCCATCATTTTTCAACAAACCAGGACTGCCGGGGATCAAATCCTACAAATCGAAAACCTCTCCTATCAAAATGAAGGAAAAACCTATTTTAAAAATTTCGATTTGATGGTCAACAAAGGCGACAAGATTGCTTTCCTTAGCAAAGACAGCGTGGCGCTTACTTCTTTGTTTAAAATACTGGCCGATGAAATCAAACCAACAAGTGGTTCGTTTACGTTCGGACAAACCATTACCAAAGCATATCTTCCGAGCAACAATGAAAAATACTTTGAAGGAAACAACAACAACCTCATCGACTGGCTTCGTGATTTTTCACCTAACGAGAAAGATGAAGTTTACATTCGGGGCTTCCTAGGAAAAATGCTTTTCTCCGGAGAGGAAGTATTCAAGAAAGCAAGCGTATTGTCCGGAGGGGAAAAAGTACGGTGTATGCTTTCGCGGGTGATGTTGGCGGGTGCGAATCTGTTGATCTTAGATGAACCCACCAATCACCTTGACCTGGAATCAATCACGGCATTCAACAATGGGTTGAAAGATTTCCCGGGCACGGTGTTGTTTACATCCCATGACCATGAGTTTACGCAAACCGTTGCCAACCGGATCGTTGAAATCACACCAAACGGTTTCATTGATAAGTTGATGACGTACGATGAGTATGCCGCCAATGAAAAGGTTGCCGCACAGAAAGAAAGTATGTACGCGTAATCCAACTTTCTTATTTGCCAAATTCTCTTTACTGATGAAATAATTACCGCACCCAAAGTTTTATCTATCTTTAATGACTTTTCGGTGGATGATGAAACGGTTTATTAAGGTACTTCTCTATTTTGTCCTGGTTGTTGTGGCGATCACAATCGCAAGCATTGCCCCCATCGACCGTACACCGCTTCAGGATCAGCCTTTTTATACGGCCATGATGCAATCCCTGGATACGATGCAATTCAATCAGTATCCTGCAAAAACAAAATTGCAAATCGGTTGGAGCAGCACCAACATCATGCCTTCTTACTCCATGCCCATGGCGGGTTATGCCCCGCGTGATCGCTATGATTCGGTTCATGATTCACTATATGTGCGAACACTTGCTATCGGCAATGGAAGTATCACCACTTTTTTAGTAAGTATAGACTTGCTTTTATTCCCGCCTGCGTTGATGAACCGTGTCGAGGGCAAACTCGGACAGGTAAATGGTACACCAATTTTTGTTTATTGTTCAGCAACACATACACATAGTGGTATCGGTGGTTGGGACCCCAGTCTCGTTGGAGAATTTTCCATGGGTGATTATCATGAAGAATGGATTGAAGAAACAAGTAATCTTATCATTGAGCAATTTAAAAAAGCAACTGCAGAAATGAAGCCTGCCTCAATCGGGTATCTTGAAGCAGAAGCCAACGCATTTGTTTACAATCGGCTCGACAGAGAAGCTGAAACAGATGGAATACTCCGCGGGCTACAAATAGTCCGGGAAGATAGCAGCCGTGCCATGCTGGTCAGTTTTAGTGCACACCCAACTTCACTAAACAGAAAAAGCAAAATAATATCGGGGGATTATCCGGCCTACCTGATAAAGGAAATTGAAAAAGAAAATGATTTTGGAATGTTCATGGCAGGCATGATGGGAAGCCACGGGCTACATAAATTTGATCAGCGCGACTTTTCCGCAATTGAAAGTACCGGAAAGCAACTCGGTGAAATTGTTTTAAAAAACAAAACCACATTCGTTGATTCACTGACGATAACCACCAAACGTATTCCTGTTTTCCTGGGCCCTTCACAACTTCGAATTGCAAAAAACTTTCGCGCTCGTGATTGGATCATACGATCAGCAATGCGTCCCTTACAAGCAGCGTTTACGTATTTGGAAATTGGTGACTTCATTTTGCTGGGCACTTCCTGCGACTTCTCCGGTGAAATTTATGTGAACAACAATTTTGAAAAGCTAGCTTCAGAAAAAGGAAAGAAACTCCTGATCACGAGCTTTAATGGTAACTATACCGGCTACATCACTGCCGACCATCATTACGATGTGCTGGACAAAGAGGAGGTTCGAATTATGAATTGGGTCGGGCCTTACTTTGGGGAATACTATACGGGGATTATTGAAAAGATACTAGATACTAGACGCTAGTCGTAAGACATTCGTTTAATTAGAAATCAGTTAATCAACTAATCATTTGCTCCTTCTTCGAAATGGTTTCTTCTTCCTGTTTTTATCAAAAGGTTTGTCTGATTTCTTTTCTGGTGTGTAGGCCGGGCCTTCCCCAATCCCTTCTGGCAAGGACATTTTCGCTATATCAATTCCGATCAGGCTTTCAATCCTGAAAAACTTGCGCTGGTCTTTTTCATTTACAAAGGTGATCGCGGTGCCTGTTTTCTCAGCCCGCGCTGTCCGTCCGATACGATGGACATAATCTTCCGGATCACCGGGAACATCATAATTAACAACCAGGCTGATACCTTCCACATCAATACCGCGCGATAGCACATCTGTGCCGATCAACACAGAAAGTTTTTTGTTTTTAAAATCACGCAGGATTTCTTCCCGCTCTTGTTGCTCAAGGTCGGAATGGATGGCACGTGTTCCCAGCTTACGCAGAGAAGTATTCAACTTCTTTACATTCTCTTTTGTGGATGCAAAAATAATTACGGAAGTATGCGCAACATCAGAAAGTACATGGTGTATCAACGGCAGCTTCTGCGCATCATAGACCATATATGCTTGTTGCACAATGCCTGCAGCTGGTTTTGAAATCGCAATGTTGATTTCCTTTGGATCGTTCCTAAGAATTTTTTTGGCCAGCGCCCTGATCTTTGGTGGCATCGTAGCAGAAAACATGAGTGTCTGCCGCTTTTCGGGAAGGTATTTAATAATGCGCATAATGTCATCGTTAAAACCCATGTCGAGCATACGGTCAGCCTCATCCAAGATAAGATGCTGCAAGTGCTCCAGATTGATGGTCCCGGAAGCAAGCAGTGCCAGCAATCTTCCGGGCGTTGCTATCACGATCTCCGCTCCATGCTCCAATGCTTTTCGTTGTTGATCCCATGCAGCCCCGTCACCCCCGCCATAAATGGCAATGGAACTCACACCCACAAAATATCCAAACCCCTCAATCTGCTGATCGATTTGTTGGGCCAGTTCACGGGTAGGTGCAATGATGAGTGTATTAAGATGCGTATTGTGGGTGTTCACAATCCTATTGATGATCGGCAAGGTATACGCTGCGGTCTTCCCTGTTCCGGTCTGGGCGCAGGCGATAAGGTCATGTCCTTCCATAATTTCAGGAATGGCTTGCTCTTGTATAACGGTTGCTTTGTTGAATCCCATGGAGGAAAGCCCTTCCAATAGGTTTGCCTCAAAATTAAAGTCTTCGAAAGTCAAATGAATAAGTATTTACTAAAATGTCAATTAACCTGCGAGTTAATGAATTTTTCCTTCTGGTTAAAATAAAAAAACAGCCAGGCAACAATACCCGACTGTTTTTACAATGAATTTTAAAGGTTGGTTTATGCAGCCTTGCTTACACGCTCCAACGAAACCTCTTTCTGGTCCGCTATTTTTATAACCCGGGTTTTGTCCAATAACCAAATCACCATGTAGGTAGGGTCTAATTCGTGCCAGCGGATTCCTCCAAAGTTGGCACGTTTACCATTTTTATGGTGATTGTTATGATAACTTTCCCCCATCATTAAAAAATCCACCGGAAGGAAATTACGGGAAGTATCCCCTACCGGAAAGTTTCTATAGCCATATTTATGTGCAAACCAATTGATGATTGCACCGTGGACCGGGCTCATCAAAAAATGGACGGGCAATAACAACCACAACCACCAAACATTGGCAAAAGCTGCATAAAAAGCAACATATCCTAATCCCCAGAAAAGCCTGGATGGCCAGGAGCGCGCAAATTTATCGAATGCTTCCCATTGCGGAACGCCTTCCGTAAAACGATTGTCGGGCACCAGTATTTTATTGGCAATATCAGAGTAGATGGTTTTGGTCTTCCACATCATCTTCCAAATCGATTCATCATATTTTGGTGAATGGGGATCGTTTTCCGTATCTGCATACGCATGGTGCATCCGGTGCATTACACCATATCCGTATGGGCTTAAATAGTTTGATCCTTGAAATATCCACGTTAATACATAAAAGACTTTCTCCGTTCCTTTGCTCATCGTAAAAGCAGCATGGGATGCATAGCGGTGAAGGAAAAATGTTTGAAAAAATAAGGATAAATACCAGTGGGCAATAAAGAATATAAGGATAGCTGTCATTGTTGTTTACGTTGGGTTTTTCAGGTTTATACTAGCTCTTTAAAATTTTTAGAGTTTACTTTCCCTATAGACAAGGATTGCCCAAAAGTGTGACAGAAATTGATACTAATTTTTAATATTTTTTACAGAAAGCTCTGAAATGTCCTTTTTAAGCGTAATAATGAAGTCTGTAATATTTCCTTTGCATGCATTGAGGAAAGAATCTGCCAACTGGGCCTGGTTTTCACTCACCTCAATTATCGCTGTATTTTCACCTAGTTTTTTACGCGCCCGGCTAAAGAGTTGACGAAGGTGTTCCTTTTTCTTGTCGAAAAGCTCTTGCAGGGCATCATAATCAAAATTGAAGGCCTCCTTCAACAGGTAGATTGCGCGTTCCAAAGGCTCTAATTTACTAAGTATCAAGCTGAAAGCCTTTGAAACCTCCACTTCAAAATCCAAATGGGCGAAATCACTTTCCTTTATTTTCACCAGAAATTCAGGTAAATGGAGAGAATCGAAATACTCCTCTTTTTTCCGCTTCAGGGCATTAAGATGATTGATACAGTTATTTGTAACCGCTGTTATGAGGTACGCCTTGGTGTTCTTTATAGTAGACTGGTCAATACTTAGCCATTTGATAAAGGTTTCCTGCACCATATCCTCAGCATCTGCCTTGCAACGCAAAAGCTTCTGCGCTGCGGATTGCAACACAGGATGGTAAAGTGCTATGGTTTGATCAGGGCTCTGCATAATTGCTACAAAGGTACGTCAAAATTCACAAAACCAATACTATCTATTTGCGACTTTTACTGCACTTAAGCTTGAAAAAGGCCAGTATATCCAGTACCTTCCTACGAAATTAAAATCAAAACAAAATGGCCACCAGGAATTTTATTTTAAGCACGCTCCTAAGCATTGCTTTCCTCAACCTATTCAGTCAGGAAATCCCCAAAACTGAAGTGCAGATTCAACTTGCGGTGTTGGCGGCCCCGGAAGAGGCGCGTGGTGCGTCAATGGTGTATGGCTATTCTGACAAAGGCGAATTTGTTGTTCTTCGCAAAGGGTCAAATGAGATGATTTGCATTGGGGATGATCCTACAAAAAAAGGATTGAATGTATCGTGTTATCATAAAGATATGGAACCTTTTATGGCGCGTGGAAGGGAGCTAAAAGAGCAAGGCAAAACTTTTCAGGAAATTTTTGATATCCGTGAAGAAGAGGTGAAAAACAACAAACTAAAAATGGGGGAATATGGATCGGCCTTATTTGTGTATACCGCCAATGATGAAGACGTCAATTATACCTCAGGCGAAGTAACAAAAGGAAATTTCAGGTACGTGGTGTACATCCCTTTTGCAACTGTTGAATCTACCGGGTTGCCACTAAAGCCCGAAGCCCCCGGCATGCCGTGGATTATGGATCCGGGAACACACCGTGCGCACATTATGATCAACCCTCCTAAGCAATAGATTTTACTTCCGTTATTTTGATAAAACCGAGTCAATCCACTCAGCAGTTAAAACGGGGAGATTGGGTGGTGTGATTTTTTTAGGGACCTTGAAGGAATGATCTGCTCCTTCTAAAATTTTCAAGGTTGTGGTTGGAAGTTTTTTACACACCATTTCAATGAGCTCCAGTTTCGCCAGTTTGTCTTTTGTCCCCTGAAGGAACAACATCGGTACCTTGATTGATTTTAGATGCTCAGCGCGATCGGTCGATTCCTTGCCGATCCCGTGCAACGGAAATCCGTAAAAAATTATTCCGTTCACGTACCCCGGGCATTCTTTTGCAAGCCGCTGTGAACTCATCCTTCCGCCAAAAGATTTTCCACCTGCAAAAAGTGGGAGGTTCTTAAATTTTTGGTGCGTCCATTCACAAAGCACTGCAACTGTTTTCTCAGCAACGGCTGGTACATCCGGCCTGCCCTTTCTGTTTTCCATGTATGGAAAGTTGAAACGGACAGTGGCGATATGAAGGCTGGCAAGTTCAGTGGAAATATCCTCCATAAACACATGCTCCATGTCTGCTCCGGCACCATGCGCCAATACAATTACCGCCTTGGGGTTTTTAGGAACAACACTTATGGACGATACTGAACCAATACTCCCTGAAATTTCTATGCTTGCACGGCTTTTCATTCATCATTTATTTAAATACTGCCGACTTTGATATTCCCCTCGTGTTACTTGCGTTTTCAGCTTGCTGAATGTTTCGAATGGCCCTTCCGCCTGCGCCATGTTCATCAACCATGCAGGTATCGATCCACCAATATCTACCATCAAATTATATTCTATACGAAGATGGTTTTCCTTCACAACATGGATGTTCCAGTTTGCCTTAAAGTGTGGTATGCGAATATTATCCTCAACTAATGGCACCAGCGCTGGCAATCCAATCGCATCAATATCCAAAATGCTATTAACAGAATCATACTTAAATTTTAATTGCACCACCATGTCGCGATTGGAGACAGGCCACGGTGCAGAGATTTCTGAATGATAGATCAATTCGTTTTTTCCCTGGCTCACCAGCTTGCTTTCGATCATGTGATATTGCCATGCTGTATACGCTGGCACATCTTTTATTACCGCAACGAGTTGGCCCAATCCGGATTCCAGGTCAAAGGATGCTTTTATTGCTTTTAAATTAGAATCTTTCACCGGACACGTATATACTTTTATGCCGTTCGAATTTTTGCGCAATGTGCATTCAGGCTGGGCTTGTACTATTCCTATTGGAATTAGAAAGGCAATAGCAAAAAACAGACGTGGATTATTCATCCACAAAATTAGTGATTAAACATAAAATAAATCCACCGTGTCTTTAACACTCCCTTGAATTTCCGATAACAATTTGTAAATACGATACCGCATCATATTTTTAATAGTACATAATCTGACAATTATCATATAACTTTTGTGGCTAAAGTGTTAATTTTAGGCCAACGTAAACAGCAATAGCCATGAACAAGATCCTCGTTCCTACCGATTTTTCAGAACCCTCCAAAGTTGCGGTTTTTTATGCAGCCAATTTGGCGAAAAGCCTGGATGCCACCATTACCCTGCTGGCGGTTGTAAATTTAAATACCGCCACGCATAATGTAATCAATAAACAGCATCTTCTTGATGCCATGATTGAAGGGGCGCAGGATGATGCAGCCCAACTTATCTCTGAAATAAATGCAAACGTGAGCGGAGAGATTTCCATCGATTTCAAATGGATTACCGGGTTTCCCATTCATGAACAAATCGAACAATTTGTTCAGGACCATGATATGGATATGATTGTGATGGGCACAAAAGGTGCAACAGGGTTGAAAAAAGTTTTGATCGGAAGCAATGCAGCAGCCGTTATCGACAACAGTAGTGTGCCGGTCATCGCGGTTCCTGATAGTGCAGCGTATGAGAACATAAAAAAAATTGTCTACGCTACAGATTTAAATAATGTAGAAGAAGAAATAAAAACCATTGCGATGTTTGCCAGTTTGTTTGATGCAGCAATAAAAGTGTTGCATGTTCGCCCTACCGACTCCGTTCATAAGCTTGATGAAAATGAAATTATTACCGATTTGAAAAAGCAGGCAAAATATGATCAAATCGATTTCAGTATTACGCATGGTGACCATATAGCGGAGGCTGTAGAAAAATTCACAACGGAGCAGCACGCTGACCTGTTGGTGATGTTTACGCATAAGTTGGACTTCTATGAAAAACTCTTTGGAAGAGGTGTAACGCGGGAACTGGCCTTTCATGGGCAAGTTCCACTATTGACATTCAATAAGACAACGTTGGCGTAACCCATAAACGAAATGGTGTCTACTGGTCAGCATCCGGAATGAAAACCAGGTGATTTGTTGTTTAGCAAAACGCTTACTATCTTTCGCGAATAAATCTGTAACGAAGCGTTAGCACCATGAAAAAGAATATTATTATCGGCTCCCTATTAATTATCACGTGCTTATCCCTGATGTTTGCATCCAAGCAAAAAAGTGTTGCTGTAGTTTATAAAGTAGAGGCAATTAATGCTAAGGGCCGGGCGGATTCCTTAAACTTAATTTTAATCCGTGAAGCTGAACGAGCCCAGCGAAATTTCGAACGCTCGACTCAAATGTACCAGGGAACAAAAGAAAAATAGACAGTTTGAAATTAACTAAATAAAAAAATGGAATTACTCACGCCTGGTATTACGCTTTTATTTCTACTTTCTTTTCGACCGTTCAGTAGGAATTAAATAATTGGCGATATTTGATTATGCAAAATTCCGAATCGGTAATTAAGATTACCAATCTTTCCAAAAGCTATAAAACAAAAGTACTTAACGATATAAATTTAACCGTAAGTGCCGGAGAAGTCATTGGCTACATCGGCCCTAACGGTGCCGGTAAAAGTACCACGATCAAAATTTTAACGGGCCTCATACCCGACTTTGAAGGGGAAGCGCATGTTCTGGGAATGGATGTCCGAAAAGACATCATGGAGATTAAAAAAAACATCGGATACATTCCGGAAAATGCAGCACTCTATGAAACACTCACTCCGATGGAGTACCTGCATTTCGTGGGTCAACTTTATAAAATGGATTCCACAAAGGTTGAAAAAAAAGCGAAAAACCTTTTACACCTTTTTGAACTATCAAACAATACAGATTCGCGCATGACAACCTTTTCTAAAGGGATGAAGCAAAAAATTCTGCTCATTGCCGGAATGATCCACAACCCCGCAATCTTATTTTTGGACGAACCATTGTCAGGATTGGATGCGAATGCAGTAATCCTTGTAAAAGAAATCCTCTCCCAATTAAAAAACACCGGAAAGACCATTTTCTATAGCTCACACATCATGGATGTTGTCGAAAAAATATCCGACCGAATCGTAATCCTGAACAAAGGTGAAGTAATTGCCGCTGGTACATTCAATGAACTCAACAAACAAGCAGGTGGATCGTTGGAGCATATTTTTACAGCCCTTACCGGAAACAATGCACACCAGTCAACAGCAGGTCAATTCATCAATATCCTTGAGAATTAAATGGATAATTTTTTCCTCAAGATTCTCGATCTTTTCAAAGGCATCTTTATCTTTTTAAAGATCGACTATCAACTATTGCGCGCCATTGTGAAAGTGAAGCTTTCCATGGACAATAGGCGACCCGCGCTTTCTTTCCAGCGCAATCAAAAACCCAACCCTGGAAATCAGTTTTTATTGACATTATTTTTCTATTCGATATTTGGAGGCCTCGTTGCTTTTGGGCTGCTGGCAGTCCCCTCTTTTATGTTGGGTATGATTATCTATTTTAGTTTCATCATGGTAATCACTATCATGACACTAATTACGGATTTTTCATCCATTTTACTTGATACCGCTGACAATACGATTATCCTACCGCGCCCGGTTGACAGCCGGACATTGTTTGCTGCACGAAGCACACACATTGCTCTCTATCTTGGCCAGTTAGCCCTAGCACTTTCCATTGTTCCCATAATTGCAATAGTTTTCAAATACAATGTTATCATGTTGCTCACATTTATTGTGACAACTATTTTTTCCATTATCGTTGCTGTGTCAGTGACAAACGCTTTTTACCTGCTTCTTCTACAATTTTCAAATGAGGAGAAACTAAAAAACATTATCAACTATTTTCAAATCACAATGGCGGTCTTTATCGTGGGAGGCTATCAGCTATTGCCACGGCTGGCTGGTCGATTAGAACTGGATACATATGTTTTCGAAATTCAATGGTGGCATTACCTCCTTCCACCGATGTGGATGGCCAGCACTTTAGAAGCAGTGCACGAAAACCTGTACGATATCGCCCATGTTTGCATGATGGGATGTTCAATAGCAATACCCCTATTGGCCACCTACATGGTAAACCAATATTTGACCCCTGTTTTCAGTAGAAAGTTAGGCGTATTGGATGGTGGAAACGAAAAAGTTGAGAACAAAAGAAAAACCAGCAGCGGTATAACGCACAACTTTTCACGATGGATAACACGCAGTCCGATTGAAAAAGGTGTATTCGAATTGGTTTCAAAATTACTTTCAAGAGACAGGAAAATAAAACTAAAGATTTACCCGGCATTCGGTTACATGATAGTTTTTGGATTGATTTTTTTGATTAGCAATCGGGAAGATTTTTCAACTACCTGGGCCAACTTGCCATCCACTCAATATTATTTGGTGCTTATCTACGTTACATTTATTGTCCTTCAAATGGCCCTGGCTGAGATTCCATATTCTGATGATTTTCCCGCTGGCATGATCTATTTCATTACCCCTATACCTCATCCCGGGGAAATTCTTTCGGGGACATTAAAGGCTCTCTTTGTCAGATTGTTTATTCCGGGTTATCTATTGGTGAGTACTTTTGTTTTGTTCGTTTGGAGAGCATCTGCTATCGATGATCTCCTCTTCGGTTTTTTTAACAATTTTATTATGTTGATGATCATGGCAATGATTAATCAGCGTCATCTCCCCTTTTCAATAGCACCTAACCTGCGAGCGCAATCCGGTAATCTTGCACGTGGCCTGATTAGTACTATCGCCATTGGTATAATAGGTTTCGGACACTACTTTTTATCCATGCAGCCTATACTTGTACCGTTAGCCATTCCATTCCAGATCGTCACTATCTATTTCTTGCTTAGATTTTACAAAAAAACAAGTTGGGAAAAGTTGACGCTGCAATAAAATAGCAATTATATAGTATTACCAGTATACTTATTTGCTGCCGGGGAAAATACAACATGAACGGGTTAATATTGTAGTGTCATTTAAGGAGTTGTTACCCTAGCTTTATATAGTCCAAATACTATATAAATGAAAATCCTACCAATTGCTGTTGGCCTCGTCATACTGATTTCTTTCCGTGTTTTTGCCCAACCGAAATTTAGCTTCAGCGGGCAATATATGAACCGTGCAGAATACCGCCACGGCTTCTCTACGTTAGCGTCCCCTGATCAGGACCCTGCATTTTTTATTTCCCAACGAATGCGGTTGGAGGGCACAATGGTGTATGACCGTGTTGAAGCAAAAATGAATATCCAGGATGTTCGTACCTGGGGCAATACCTCCAACCTTGCCATCGATAAGAGTGGCTTGCTGTCGGTGCACGAAGCATGGCTTGGCCTGCAACTCAGCAACAAAGTAAAACTTAAAATGGGCCGTCAGGAAATCAAGTACGATGAGGATCGCATCTTCGGAAACCTGGATTGGGCCATGCAGGCACGAAGGCACGATGCAGCACTTTTGGTGTATTATGATTCCGCCAGCAAAACCCTTTTACACTTTGGTTTTGCCTTTAATGAGGAACAAGAAAATTTAGAGGGAACAGTCTATACACTGGCGAATAATTACAAAACCTTTCAATATGGATACTTCCTCAAACCTTTTGGCAATTTAACATTGTCGTTTCTATTTCTCAATAATGGATTTGAATATACGATACCCAACACCAACCCGGTAGCATACAAAACTGTTTTTAGCCAAACTTTTGGCCCCTGCATCAATTATAAAAATCCTGCTAAAAAATTATCGTGGAACTCCACTTTCTATTTGCAAACCGGAAAGAACAACCTTAATCAATCACTTTTTGCCTACGACTGGTTAGGGGAAGTTGCTGTTCAACTCGTACCAACATTTTCATTGACTGCGGGTTTTGAATTGTTGTCCGGCACAAGCCAACTTTCGAGTGATCCTGAAAAGAGCAAATCGTTCAATCCTTTTTATGGGACCAACCACCGCTTCAATGGCTACATGGATTATTTCTATGTCGGAAATCATGTTAACTCAGTCGGCCTGCAGGATTTTTACCTGAAAGGATTAATCAAAAAAGAAAAAGCCTTCGTTGGAATAGACTTCCATTTGTTCAATGCAGCCGCGGATATTATTGATGCTGAAAACATTGCCGAAGCAGCAGGAAGAAACCTGGGAACAGAAGTGGATCTTACTGTATGCTATAACTTTTGGAAATCTGTCTCCCTGCAAGGCGGATATTCCCAAATGTTTGCAACCGCAAGTATGGAGTACCTGAAAAATGTTCCGGATGGAAGCCAACAGGTTAACAACTGGGCATATTTAATGGTGATCTTCAGGCCCGGTAATGATTGGCCGAGGACAGGGTTAAAATTATAGCACGCGGCAGTCACACATTAAAATACTGTACGTGATAGTATAAAAAGGTATTCTTTACATTTTAGGTAGAAATCATTCGTGTGTGTAAAACATTCCCCATCATTAAAACCAAATACTTATTGATTTTTAAGAAACTTGCCCTAACTTTATCGTTACGTCCGTAGTTCGATTGACTTGTGGGCTTGTTCATTAGCAACATGAATTTTACACTATGAAAAAATTTATAAAGATCCCTCTCTCACTCTTGGTTTTTGGCACACTCCTCATATTTCAAAATTGTAAAGACAAAGACAAACCGGAAGAACCACCCATTGCAAAATTCACATTCACCTCCGACAATGGATTTGAAGCTCCTTCAACCATTACCTTTGCCAATACCTCAACCAATGCTACCACCTATGAGTGGGATTTCGGTGATGGTACCGCAACCGTCACTACCGAAAACCCGGTGCACGTTTTTGAAAATACAGGGAGCTATACTGTTACCTTAACAGCAAAGAAAGGATCCAAAACCAATTCTTCCACGGCTACGATCACCATTGTTGATCCGACACCTGTTGCATCATTCACCTATGAATCCAATAACAATTTTATAACGCCTTCAGAAATTACGTTTACCAATACCTCCACCAGCGCAGTTGGTTATGAATGGGATTTTGGTGATGGCAGTGATCCCGTAACCGATGAAAATCCAGTGCATACCTTTGCTGCCACCGGGGATTATACAGTAACATTGAAAGCAATAAACGGAGCCAAGTCCGACACGGAGACTGTGTCCATTTCAATCACCCCTGCCGATCCCACAGCCGACTTTACGTTTGTATCGAACAACGATTTTCATACACCATCAGTAATTACCTTTACCAACACCTCCACATCCGCGATGTCATACGAATGGGACTTTGGCGATGGTAGTGCAACCTCAACAGAAGAAAACCCGGTACACACATATACAACAACCGGAAGTTATACTGTAACACTCACCGCCACCAACGAAACTTTATCTGATGAGAAAACTGCAACAATTGTAATCACCCCGTTCCAACCGGTTGCGAATTTCACCCATACATCAAACAATGGCTACACCGCGCCATCGAACATCACGTTTACCAACACTTCAACGAATGCTGCCAGTGTGGTTTGGGATTTTGGTGATGAAAGTGCGACCTCAACAGAAGGAAACCCGGTACATAGCTATGCAACACCGGGAACCTATACAGTAACACTTACCGCTACCAACGAAACATTGACCGATGTGGAAACCAAAACTATTACGATTTCCGAAATGGCGTACACAGGTGTGTACCAACTTGTTTCGGCTATAATCTCGGAAGATGTTATCATTGATGGAGAACTCTATCAAGCAGGACGGGATGTAACGGCTGATGCACAAACATTGTTTGATGTTGTATCGTGCGGCAATCCTGCCAATCGTGCCATGGATTTGAAGTTCACAGGGGACCTTGCTTTTGTATGCATTGGCCCCAACAACGAAACCTCAGCCGGTAGCTGGAGCGGAAATGCCTCGACAAAAATTATTGATATTACATTTACAAGTCCCCCCTACCCAACACTGTTCATTATCTCTATTGAAAATGCCACATTATCCGGCAACACACTCACCGGGGAAATGAATGAGACCGGACTTCCGGGGGTATTGTTTGGACTTTCGGGTACAATTTACGTTAGCCTGGATTTGGAATTTGAGAAGCAGTAATTTGCCACTAAGTGGTGTGTATTCGGCTGTTGGGCGCAATGCCAAGACTGAATAATAACTTTTTCTATCAGCCCGCCACCACTCTGACCTTATTCATTATTGGTGTAAAAACCACTGTGGTGTGAGTGTTGTCTGTGTTTCTTAAATTTGCTTTCAAGTACAACTGTTGAACGTTTGAATCAGTCAATTACCAAAATATGGACCACGATAATCGTACTTGCCTGTACATACGGGGCGCTGATCTATTGGGGCGCCAAAAGCTACAAGGATTCCTCGGCCTCCATTGAAAGCATACTCTTGCCGGACCTGGAATCCAAAGCAATCAATTCGCTTTACAAGTTTATTGTCCAGTCTGACCTGCATTTCAATAATTTCATCCTTACCAATGATAGCACTCAATGGCGCTATTCGTTGACGTATGGCCAAAAGGTGGATAGCTTGCTTGTGGAAATAGAATACCTTGCGGGAAAAGATAACAGGCAAAAAGCCACATCTTTTGATTCGCTAAAAGCAATCATCAAAGAAAAATCAAGGATAAATTCTATTTTAATTGATCTGAAGAAGAAGCAGAATTCTTACTTCTTTACTGAACAAGCTTTGGAAAGGATCAAAATACAGCTTTCCGATTCGGCCTATATCGATAAGTCCATTGTCTTTAAAAGTGACCTTATTACCACCCGCGATACACTCGAGCATCTGGACATCGTTCAAAGCCCGGATGAATACAGGGGACTTCGGGGTTTTTTCCGAAAGATATTCGGCAAAGAAAAAATCCAGATCGATACCATTGTTACATTACAAGAACAAATAAACTATGGGTTGGAAGTATCGATCGATAGTAGCATCGTTCGGGATTATTACATTGACACCACGGTGGCCTTGGTCAAAAAAATACTGATAGATGTGCTGGATGAAGAAGTGCAACTCCAGAAGGAGTTGCATACCACAGAACTTGAGCTTATCACGTACAACGAGTTGCTGTTGCGCAACATCCGGAACTTGTTGGATGATATCTCCTTTTCCAATGAACACACATTGCGCGCAGAACAGGAGCTGGCCAAACGCAAAATTGAAAAAGCTAATTCACAATTCCTGATCATCGCAGGTTCAGGATTATTCCTGGGTTTCGTCTTGCTTATCATCCTGATCAAGGATATAACCCGGACAAACCTCTATAGAAAACAACTGGAAAAGGAAAAAGAACGCGCTGAGCAACTGGCGGCAGCAAAAGAAATATTCTTATCAAAAATGAGCCATGAAATACGCACACCCCTTCATAGTATTTCGGGTTTCACGCATTTGCTGGATAAGGAAATTGGCCGTGGCAAACAACGAAAATTCCTAACCGGAATAAGCCATGCCAACCATTATCTAAATGAATTGATCAGCAACATCCTTGAACAAGCCAGAATCAGTTCCGGGACTTTCAAACTGGAAGCAACCCAGGTATACATTCCGGATTTGTGCAAAGAAATCGAAATCCTTTTTAAGCTACGGAAAGAAGAACAAGAAAACACATTCAAACTCAGTTACTCCGATGAACTGAAAAACTATACAGTGGTAATCGACCCTGTAAAACTTAAGCAAGTATTGATCAACTTGTTGGGCAATGCTTTTAAATATACTGCCAAAGGAAGTGTCTTATTGGATTTTAGCCTGCTGTCAACAGGCCGCAAAAACAAATTAAAAGTTCTGATAGCAGATACAGGAACAGGTATTGACCCGAAAGATCAACCTTCCATCTTTGAGCCTTTCAATCAGATCCCCAATTCACAGCCAAATAATATGCATGGTACAGGGCTTGGCCTTTCCATAAGCAAGCACATTGTAGAACATTTTGGTGGTGACATCCAACTACAGTCGGAAGCGGGCAAAGGCAGTGTGTTTACCATTCATATTCCGGTTACCTGTGAACCTTTTGCCAAAAAACCAGAAAAAACGGTTGTGCCTGATTTTCAAAATGCCTACTACCCGATCAACGTACTCGCTATTGAAGACGATAAATGGAATGCCTATCTGCTTGAAAATTACCTTTCAGGCCATCTTCAAAAATTGAAATTATGCGAAACAGCTGAACAAGCACTCGCTGAACTAGGCCAGACCCCCAATCATTACGACATCATTCTAACCGATATGAACCTTCCCCAAATGGATGGGAAGACTTTCTTCCAAAAAATTGCCGGCAACAATCCACCTCCTGTTATAGCGTTGTCTGCCAGTCTGAGCAAGAAAGATTACGATTTATTGATCCAACTTGGATTTGCCAATGCGCTCGGAAAGCCCTTTAACCAGAAAGATTTGCTGGATGCCATCGACAAGTTGTTTAAACGCAAACCGCTTCCGGAAAAAGCGGGGCCACAACCTGAAAACTTTAAAATCGATATGGGCGGCCTGGTTGGTTTTATGGATGCGGGATCGTTACAAGCAGATGCGTACTATGCGCAATTCATTTCTTCTTTTGAAAGCAAAGTGAACGCATTTAAACAGGCTATCAATGTCGACCTGAAAGAACTTGGGCGCATGGCCCACCAGTTGAAATCAAACTGTGAACAGATCGGCATCACGGATTTAAGTGAACGTTTGCATTCCATCGAATTGTTTGCAGAAATTGAAAAGAAAGACCGTGCCTTTGAAGAGGCCGGTTCAATCTTGCCATTGCTTGAGTCTATCCTTTCAGAATTGCAGCAGGGTATCCGGTCTGAGTGACCCGCACCTGTAAATTTCATTGCACAATACCCACCTCAGATCGTAGTAAAATCCAACAATTTGTAGGGATCGAATCCCGCAAAAGGGCTTTCTATGCACTATAAGGCAGGTGGCACAGTAGTTGGCAACCAATGAGCAACACCAGTCACAAAATGAAAGAATCTATGAGAATTTCACAATTGTTGAACACTCCTGTGGGGGTATTGAGTCGTAAGAGTTTAATAGAAAAGGCCAGCATTTTGAAGCCTGGGGAAAAAACACCACCAGGAAACGTACTCCATAAAATCGCGCGTGTGGTATTGACCCCGCTCGACTATTTGGTTTTGTTCAGTACGTTTTTCCTTCTATTTGGTGCAGCTTTATTGGTATACGAGCTACAGCCTTCTTTTCATGACCTTCATTTGGATAGAATGGATACAACCCTGGGAAAGGTGTTCATCATTATTTCCCTGGTACTGTTGGCATTCCGGCTTTGTTTTCTCGTGTATGTTTTCGTTTTGCACAAACGCTACAAACCCATACCATCCGTTGCAGATGACAAGTTGCCCACCTGTACGGTGATTGTTCCTGCATACAATGAAGGCAAGTTGGTTTGGAAAACATTGAAGAGCCTGGCAGAAAGTGATTACCCGGCAGAAAAATTACAATTGATATGCATTGATGATGGCAGCAAAGACAACACCTGGCAGTGGATGAAAAAGGCCAAGCAGGAGTTGGGGGAAAGGGTGAATATCTACCAGCAACCAAAAAATATGGGGAAGCGCCATGCATTGTATCGTGGTTTTCATTTGGCCACAGGTGATATTTTTATAACAGTGGACAGTGATTCCATAGTGAAGAGAGATACGTTGAGGAATATGGTGAGCCCTTTTGCAGATAATGAAAAATGTGGTGCTGTTGCAGGAAATGTACAAGTACTTAACAACAAAGCTGCAATCATCCCAAAAATGCTCAGTGTTAGCTTTGTTTTCAGTTTCGAATTTGTTCGATCGGCCCAGAGCGTTTTAGGATCTGTCCTGTGCACACCAGGTGCATTGGCTGCCTATCGAAGGAATGCGGTAATGAAATGTTTGCCTGAATGGATCAATCAAACGTTCATGGGGCAACCCTCCGACATTGGTGAAGATCGTGCCATGACGAATATGATTTTGAAGCAGGGGTATGAAGTCAAATTTCAAAGCAATGCATACGTATTGACCGATACACCTGAAAAATATAAAAACCTTTACAAAATGTTTATCCGTTGGGAACGGAGCAATGTGAGGGAAAACATAATGATGAGCAAATTTGCCTTTAAGGATTTCCGTGAGGGATCAAAAACCGGTACCCGGCTATTCCTCATCAATCAATGGCTTAGGGTGATTACGGCCTATCCGATGGTGTTGATTATGTTGGGTTTTGTAGTACTCCATCCTGTGCTTTTTATCAGTTCAACATTGCTCAGCATTTTGGTCTTTTCATCTATCCCCGCCCTTTTCTTTGCGAGGAGGCATTCCTTTGCGGAATCTGTGTGGGCATATACCTATGGCATATTCCATACGTTTGCCCTTTTTTGGATTACGCCTTATGCCATTGCAACCGCCAGCCGAAGCGGTTGGTTGACAAGGGGCTAAGTGCTGAGGGAAACCTGATTGTGGAATATAAGATTGATTGTTCTTTGCGGTGACTACCACCGTAATCAACAATCAATCTTATACTGTTTAATTTTATAATAAAGGGTTGATCTGTCTATATTCAAAGCGTCAGCGGCTTTTGTTTTGTTGTACCGGTATTTCACAAGCGCATTCACGATCAACTGCTTTTCTTGTTCCATGTTGTGTTCTTTTATGCTGAGCCCGGTTGATTGAAAAACTGAATCCGGTTCAATAGCAACACCCGGTTGGTTTTTCATACTTCTGTCCTTTACCCCGGCAGGCAAAACCTCCGGCGTGATTTCAGTGCCCGGAGCAAGCAGGATAGCCCTTCGGATAATATTTCTCAACTCCCGTAAATTGCCTGGCCAGTGGTAGGCCTGGAAAATATCCCGGACTTCGGTTGAAATAACCATGGTTGGCTTTTCCAATTCTTTGCAAGCCTGTTGAATAAAAAAATCACAGAACTCATCTAAATCATCCAGGCGCTCCCGCAATGGTGGCACCTGCAATTCAAATTCATTAAGCCTGTGGTACAAATCATTTCTAAAACGGCTATCATCCCCGTTTATACTCAACTTGTGGTTTGTTGCTGCCACCAACCGAACATCTACAGGGATTTCCTGGTTGCCACCAACTTTTTTAATGGATTTTTCCTGTATTGCCCGCAGCAACGAGACCTGCACCTCATAGGGTAAGTTTCCAACCTCATCCAAAAAAAGTGTTCCGCCATGCGCTGATTCAAACAGGCCCTTTTTATCCATATTCGCTCCTGTAAAAGCTCCTTTGACGTGGCCGAAAAACTCACTTCCTGCCAATTCAATGGAAAGTGCACCACAATCCACAGCTACAAACGGCTTCCCGCTCCGTCTACTCATTCTATGGATTGTTCTTGCTATATGTTCTTTGCCCGTTCCACTTTCACCAATAATGAGCACATTCATTTTGGTTGGGGAAACCACTGTAATATGTTTCCACAACTGGCTGGTTTTATAATTTTTCCCAACGACATATCCACTTATATCTTCCGGTTGCTGTTTCGAATTGACGTGGCCTTCTGGCCGGGTGAGGGCCAGGTCAATGACTTTCAAGAGTTCATCAGGATTGACAGGTTTTGTTACAAATTCAAAGGCACCAAGTTTTATGGAATCGACCGCTACGCGTATATCCGCATAGTTCGTGATTAAAATAACAGGTAAACCCTGATAGCGTGATTTTACCTTTTCGATAAGTTGCAATCCATCCATACCCGGTAGTTTATAATCTGCCAGTACCAGATCATACTTCGTGTTGGCCAATTCCGCAAGCGCACTATTGGAACTGTAAACAGATGTTGTCTTAAAGTTTTGTCGTTCGAGATAATTGCTTACTAACCCATTAAAGGATGGATCATCATCTACAACTAATATCCTCATGCCCATATTGATAATTTCATCCTTAAACTGTATTCATCACAAAAATAATATAAATAGGTTGCAATCTGTTAAACACTTGCCGGTCTTTCATTTTGGATACTTTTTTATTGTTTTCATTAAGTTGAAGATCACCCGGAAAACATATACCTTAAAATGATCAAACTAAAAATGCCACATGGAATATACTATAAAATCAATTCGCCCCTTTATCGGTGCAAAAAATTTTGAAACTTCACGGAATTTTTATCTCGATTTGGGTTTTACTGAATTTAAAATACCCGAAAGTAAAATGTCGCTCTTTTCAATAAAAGGCTTCGGCTTTTATTTACAGAATGCTTATGTCAAAGATTGGGTCGATAATTCAATGCTGTTTTTGGAAGTTGAGAATCTTGAAGATCATTTGGTTGAACTAAAGAAAATCAACCTGGAAGAAAAGTATACCGGTGTTCGTATTTCCAAAATACACCACAATGATTGGGGAAATGAATTCTTCATTCACGATCCCAGCGGTATCCTTTGGCATATTGGTGAGTTCAACACCAATCCATAGTTATTCATCCTTCAACACATCCAAATGTATTGAACTCATTCAGTACGCGAACTTCTCCAGCCACTTTCCCATAGCATATCCCAAAACATATACACGCTTAGAAAATAGTTCCTGATCATCATATCATTCTGCTTTTAATACTTCCACAGGATTGATCCTTGATGCTTTAAAAGATTGATAGCTCACGGTTATCCAGGTGATGAGCAAGACGGCAATCCCGGCAAGGACAAACGGCCACGCCCCTACCTCTACCTGATAGGCAAACTGGCTAAGCCATTGTTGAGTAACATACCATGCGATCGGGACCGAAATCACAAACGCAACCACAATCAAGCGGGTGAAATTCCTGTTCAATAACATTACCACCTGTGATGAAGATGCACCGACCACTTTTCGAACACCAATTTCTTTTTTGCGTCTTTCGCCAGCGTATGTCACCAACCCCACCAACCCAATCGAGGCAATCAAAATGGACAACGTAGTGAACAAGGAAAACAAACCACCCATGCGTACTTCTTCTTTGTATTGCTGCTCCCATTCTTCATCGAGAAAGGAATATTCAAGCGGTGTGTGATCCGCCATTGCCTTCCATCCTTTTTCAATTGCGCCAATTACAGAAGCTGTTTGTCCTTCCTTTACTTTTAAAACAACAACGCGCGAATCCCCCCATAGAGGTGAATCAATATGGGTAAACATGGCGGGGTCGATAGCACGGTGAAGGGAAATGTAATGATAGTCTTTCACTACTCCAATAACTTCCAGTTTTCCTGTATAATCAGTAATGTATTTGCCTATTGCATCTTCGGGCGACCATCCAAATGCGCGCCCGGTAGACTCCGTAACAACAATTTTATATTGATCATACATACGCTCCTTTTCGAACATCCTTCCGGCTACCAACTTGAGCCCCAGTGCATCAAAGTAATGTTCATCAATCTTTACCTGGCTGATGGAAATTTTCACCCCACCTCCTTCATCACCAAAAATATCTTCAAATGAACCCCTGCCCGGAACGCTCATAGCGATAGAAGCAGTTTCGACACCTGCGTAATTTTTCAACTCTTCGCGAAATGAAACCAACTGATCGCCCAGTTTTTCAGCATTGCCAATAACCAATATGTTTTCGCGATCAAAACCAACATCAGCATTTCTAAAAAATTCAAGTTGATTATGGACCACAACCGTAACGACCATAAAAACAATGGAGATAACATATTGCAGGCCCACCAGTCCATTTCGCATGGCAGCACCTTGCACACCCGATGTCCTTCCTTTCAATACGCTGGCAGGTTGAAAAGACGTAAGGTAAAGCGCGGGATAAAGCCCGGCCAACACACCAATAAAAAATGGAAGGACCGGTATCAACCATATCAACAGCGGGTCGTTCCAAATGGAAAAATTTAATTGCAGGTCAAAGAAAGAAGCGATCAGGATGCGCAACAATTCCAATATTGCCAACCCCAAAATTGTGGCTACGATTGCAAGCAAAACCGACTCCAACTGAAATTGGATAAACAGGTTATGGCGCAACGCGCCCAACACTTTTTTCACCCCAACTTCCTTTGCCCGCGATTGCGACCGGGCCGTGGCAAGGTTCACATAGTTGATAACGGCAATGATCAAAACAAACAATGCCACAATCCCAAAGATGTACAGATAGCGGATATCACGTACCGTCCCTATTCGATTATCATTTCCATACAGATGGATTTTTTCAACAGGCACGAGCACAAACTTCCAATCCCCCTTTCCTGCCATAAAAGCATCAAAGTCCATTCCCAGTCTACTGGAGAAAGAGGGCTTTACATGAAGATCAACAATGGCTTGCATTTTTTCTTCAAATACATTGGCGGATGTTCCGGGTTTTAATTTCACGTACGTTACCATTTGTGTCCAAATCCAACTCCATTCAAATTGTTTGGTTTTTGGGTTTGTATACATGGAGATCAAATAATCAAAATGAAAATGTAAATTATCGGGCTGTGGCTTCGCAACACCGGTGATCTCTACCGGGGTTTTTTCATCACCAAAAAGCAATATCTTTCCCAGCGCAGGCTCATTGCCGAAAATCTTTGTTGCTACCTCAGCTGAGATTACTACTTTATTGATGCCCATCATTGCTGTTGCAGGGTCACCTTCTTTTAATGGGAAATCAAAAAACTCAAAGAAGGTTGAATCAGCCGCCAGGACATTGTCTTCATTAAAGACAAGGACCTGCCCATCGTTTTGCTGGTAGCGGACAAGATATGCACCGGGCGTATTGATGCGCAAGACACTTTCTACTTCGGGATACTCATCACGCAATACAAGTCCTAATTGCGGGCCGCTGGAACTCATGATCCCTCCTTCCGGTGACCAGATCAATGTCTGGTCAATACGGTACAACCTATCAAGATCGGGATGGGTTTTATCATAGCTTGTTTCAAAGCGGATAAAACTCGTGATCAATAAACAAACCGCAAGGCCCAACGCCAACCCTACAACATTGATCACTGCGAAATAGCGCTCCCGCAAAATATTTCGAACTGAAGATGTAAAATGATTTCTAAACATATTATTATTCGTTTCGGATAATGGTGGCAGGGTTTACCAATGCAGCTTTCACAGACCGGTAGGTTACGGTAATGAATGTCAATACCAATGTGATCATGATACCGATAGCGAAAACATTCCAGCCAATATCAACCTTGTACGCAAATGATTGAAGCCATTGGTCCATGGCAAACCAGGTTAGCGGTGCTGCTATTGCAAACGCAATCAACACCAGCAATAAAAAATCTTTTGAAAACAAAAGTGTGATCGTGGATACGGTGGCCCCCAATACTTTGCGAATGCCCACTTCTTTCATCCGTTGTGTGGCCATAAAAGAAACGAGCCCGTACAAACCAAGGCAAGCAATAAAAATCGAGGTCCCGGCAAAAATTGAAAACAATGTAAAGAGCCTGCTTTCTGCTTTGTATAATTTCGACAGTTCTTCATCAAGAAATGAATAGCTATAGTAGTAGTCCGGATATAACTCTTTCCAATTCTTTTCCACAAAAGCCAGTGTTCCATCGATTTGGTTTGGCTTCAGGCGGATACCAGCGTTGAAATAAAAATAGGGGAAGTTGATGAGCACAACAGGCTCAATTGTTTTATGGAGCGAAGCGATATGAAAATCATCTACCACACCGATAACGGGCGCATTGATCCCATACAAACCAATTGTTAAATTTTTGCCAATAATATCTTCCGGGTTTGAAAAACCCATTTGCCTGGCAGCAGTGGCGTTGACTACCAACACGTAGCTCCTCTCCTCTTGCGGAACATCATCCAGCGTTTGCCGTTCCTGGCTTTCCGAAAACCATTCGCCTGCCATTAATTTCAGTCCATAGGTTTCAAGGTAATTACGGTCTGCAACTTTTAAGCTCACATCAAATTCTTCGGCCTCCCCGCGCTCCGTCATAAAATACCAGGTGCTAATATTGTTTTCACTGGAAGGCGAGCCAACAGAAAAGCTGACATTTAAAATATCCGGGTTCGTTTCCAAGCGTTCTTTAAGTTGCATCATCGTGGAGCTTTCGGTATCCGGCATTTGTACATCAATGATAAAGTCTTTATCAAAACCAAGCGGTTTGCTTTTGAAATACTCCACTTGCCGGGATACGACAATGGTCCCGATAATCAACGCCTGGGCAATAAAAAACTGAAAAACCACCAATGCTTTTCGCAAGAACGCCCCGGATGAATGCGTTCCACTGATCTTGTTTTTAAGTACTTCATTCGGGCTGAACCCTGAAAGGACCAATGCCGGATAAAACCCAGAGAGGAAAGTTGTTGCCACAATTAGGATAACGAGGAATATCATGATTTGCGGGCTTGTGAACAATGCCAGCTCCATTGATTTTTCAAGAAAAGAATTTAGCCAGGGAAGCGTCCACTCCACAAGGCAAAGCGAAACAAAAACAGTAAAAAGGATCAATAGAAATGTTTCCCCAAGAAAATAGGAAACCAATTGATGCCGTTGTGCGCCCAGGGTTTTTCGTATCCCAATCTCTTTCGACTTCCTGATAGCAAGCGCTGTGGCCAGGTTCACAAAATTTATACAGGCAACAAGCAAGATAAAAACCCCAATAATTGCCAATATAACCAGGTTGCTTCGCGATACACTACTGATGTTGGATGCGCCATCAGGATACAATCCACTAAAATGGATTTCCGACAAAGGTTGAAGAAAGTAATGTTGCTTTTCGGCATCCTCCGGTTTAAACTCCTTATCGATCAAACTTTTCAACCGTGCTTCAACCGATTCAATGCGCATTGCTTCCGGCAACACCACATAGCTAAAACCAGCAATGGACATGCCCCACTCATCGACAGGAAGCCCAAGGAAATCCTCGTTGAACGAAGGCATGGAAACGATCATCGAAAATTGAATATGCGAAGCAGCAGGAGGATCCTTGATAATCCCGGCAACGGAAAGTTCAATTTTATTTCCAACCATAATTTTGGCCTGCGAACCGATCGTCCCTAAACTTGCGGCCAACGATTCCGTAAGAAAAACCATCCCCGGTTGGCCAAGTGCTATGGTTGGGTTTCCTGAAACAACTTCGAAATCAAAAACATCAAAAAACAAAGAATCGGCAAAAACCACATCATCGATCAATCGTTTGTCCTGGCCAACCGAAAGAAGTGTAGTCCGCTCATAGTGGATTTGCGTGATAGGGACATCATCAAAATCATTTCGAAACGCTTTCGTAAATGGATAGGGCGTAACAGCAGTATGCTCTACCCCCGAAGCGTTGGTGGATTCGCGGACTACCCGGTAAATGCTTTTGTAGTTGGAATGAAACTTATCAAAAGCAACTTCATTTGAAATAATCAGGAAAATCAAAATGCAGGCAGTTACACCAACCGAAAGCCCGAGGATATTGAGCAAAGTGTACGACTTCGTTCTGGAGAAATTGCGAAAGGCCGAGGTCAGGTAATTCAAGATCATACTTTAATTTTTTACTGGGATCAGGCCAAAGCTATACCAAAATCATAAACCATTGATAACCAATAGTATTAAAGTAATATCCATTAAAACTTGTAACGAAAACGATACACCACATTAGTTGATTTCGCTACACTATCCTAGCTTTGAAAAACCGAAATAATGGAATCAGCGAAAATACTCATAATCGATGATGATACCGATGTGCTCGAAACAGCCCGCATGTTTTTAAAGCAGGAATTCAAAGACATCATTATCGAAAGCGATCCCGACAGGATACCGGCATTGATGCAAAAACATACATTTGATGCCATCTTGTTGGATATGAACTTCAAGCGCGGGGTCAATGATGGCCATGAAGGGTTCTTTTGGTTGAACCGGATCATTGCGGTTGACCCCGATGCTGTTGTGATTTTAATCACCGCCTACGGTGAGGTTGACATTGCAGTAAAAGCGATGAAGCAAGGCGCTGTTGATTTTGTGTTGAAGCCGTGGAAAAACCAAAAGCTGCTTGCCACCATCCATGCTGCTATCCAATTACGGAAATCGAAAAGGGAATTGCAGAAAGCAAATGCCGTGCGCGAAAAACTGAGCGCAGATGTAGACCAATCGTTTGTTGATTTTATTGGTGGGTCTACTGCCATCATGCGTGTCCGCGAATTAATTGAACGCGTTGCCACCACCGATGCGGATGTTTTGATCCTTGGTGAAAATGGAACGGGAAAAGAGTTGGTGGCACGGGCCATCCACCGCAAGTCAAATCGAAAAGACAACGTGTTTATCAGTGTTGACCTTGGCGGGATAACGGAGACACTTTTCGAGAGCGAACTTTTTGGCCACGTGAAAGGTGCATTTACCGATGCGCGTCAAGACAAACCCGGGCGGTTTGAAATTGCATCCGGTGGAACATTGTTCCTTGATGAAATTGGAAACCTGTCCCTCCCACTGCAATCCAAATTGCTCACCGCCATTCAGCAACGAAAAATCCAGCGTGTCGGATCGAACCAGGAAACCCCCATTGACATCCGATTGTTATGTGCCACCAACATGCCGTTGTACGATATGGTTGCCGAAAAGGAATTCCGCCAGGATTTATTGTACCGTATCAACACAGTGGAAATACGTGTACCGCCATTGCGCGAGCGCGAAGAAGATATCCCCTTGCTTGCGGGCCACTTTCTGAAAAGCTTTTGCAAAAAATATAAGAAGCCGCCCCTCTCCATTGAGAAACCGGTGATGGCCAAAATCCAAAAGTACCATTGGCCCGGCAACATCCGTGAACTGCAACACGCCATAGAGCGGGCAGTGATTTTAAATGATGGGAACACCATCCAGTCACCGGATGTTTTGATCAGTGGCGTAAGCAAAAACAAAAAGAATACGTTCGAGGCGCGGACACTTGATGAGATGGAGAAACATTTCATTTTACAAACACTGGATGACCATGGCGGAAACGTAAGCCAAACCGCAAAGAAATTAGGGCTTACCCGCACGGCTTTATACAGGCGCATGAAAAAACATAATCTTTGATGGTCTATAAACGGTTCTATATCCAGGTAATCATTCGTGTGCTGTTGCTGCTGGTCAGTTCGCTTGTGCTTGGATTTATTTTTGGTGACGAACGGCTTTTTTTTAATCAAATAATCGTGGGCATCTTCTTGGTTTTACAAGTATTGGAATTTATCCGCTACGTGAACCATACCAACCGGGAGTTGGCCCGGCTTTTTCTGGCGGTGAAGCACGAAGATTTTTCGGCCTCCTTTCAACAAGCGGGCATGGGGAAATCTTTTACGCAACTACAGGAAAGCATAACCGCATTGATCAAATCATTTAAGCAAGTGAAGATTGAAAAAGAAGCACAGTTTCAATTTTTACAAATGCTGGTGCGGCAGTTGCACATCGGTATTATTACCATTGAAAATGAATCGGATATTGTGCTCATCAACCCAACGGCCGAAACACTTTCCAACCTGAAAGGCGTAAAGAACTGGAAACTCGTAAAACAGTTGAACCCCGGCTTTTACAATGAGGTCACGAATTTAGGTGGTGAAGGAAGGAAACTCGTCACGCTTGCACAAAACAATCAAACCAAAGTATTGGCATTGGATGTGAGAACCTTGTTGATCCTTGAACAACCTATTGTATTAATTACTTTTCAGGACATCAACAATGAATTGGAACAAAAAGAATTCGAAGCCTGGAACCGGTTGATCCGGGTTTTAACGCATGAAATTATGAATTCCGTTACGCCCATCTCTTCCTTAACAGAAACCATGAAAAGTATGCTGGAAGATAAAAGCGGTAAACAAAAAAAGAAAGAAAACATTGAAGAAGAAACCATAGCCGACTTACGGTTCTCGATTGAAACCATCCACAAGCGAAGCGAAGGGTTGCTGGGTTTTGTTGATACGTATCGGAAGCTCACAAAAATCCCTAAGCCAAATAAAAGTATTGTGCAGGTTGTCCAGCTTCTCTCTTCTGTGAAACAGTTGATGGGGACAGGGTTAATGTTAAAAGGAATTGAACTAACGATCCATGTTGATCCGGAAAACCTTTCCGTCAACCTGGACGAAAAACTAATAGAGCAAGTGTTGATAAACCTTGTCACCAATAGTAGTCATGCGCTTATTGGGGTTGAACAACCCGTCATTGATTTGACCGCCTCTGAAGAAGGGAATAGCACAAAAATTATGGTGAAGGACAATGGAAGAGGGATTCCCCCGGAAGTACTTCCAGAAATTTTTGTCCCGTTTTACTCAACCAAAAAAGAAGGGTCGGGGATTGGGTTGAGTTTATCAAAACAAATCATGCACCTGCACCATGGTTCCATCAAAGTGGAATCCATTGAGGGTGAGGGTGCATTATTTACACTTCAGTTCCCGGGATAACCATCCTGCTTTGCCGATAGAATGGTTTGTGAACTATTCTATTTTATTGATGGCCCTTTAAAATCGCAAAAACAAATTGAGGGGATATCTGTAGATTCGCGGGAAAGATGCAACGCGTATATGTGTACAAGGAGCGCGTATATGGTTGTTGTGCGCAAGGTGTTAAAACAAATAGTGCGATGAGAAAATTGATTTTAATAACCATCCTTACTATTATCATTCATCCTGACATCCACGGACAGACAGGCACGAAAAATCAAACTTGTGTAGGCACACCTGACATTCTCGATAAACAAAAAGTTCATGTGGTAGTTGAGAAAATACCTGAATATCCAGGAGGACAATCCAAAATGCTCAGTGACTTGGCTTCAAGACTAACATATCCTAAAGACCAAAAAGATTTACAAACCAAGGTAGTTGTGACTTTTATTATTGACACACTTGGACAAGTGAGAAACGAATGCATTTATAAGCCATTCCAAGAAACTGGAATTTCACCTTTAGAGAAAAAAGCATTAGATGTAATAAAATTAATGCCACGATGGACACCTGGAGAAATTAATAAAAAGAAGGTTCCCGTCAGGATAGTTTTACCAATCCAAATTGAAGTTCGATAAATATTTAGTCACTGATGACATTAATACCTTGGACAACAAGCAACTAATGATGTGGACAGGTGAAACACCCAGCGCACAACAAAAGCTATAATGCATATGCTATTTCGTAGGTTCTTAAAAGTGTGCTATTAAATTTCTCCAACAACGAGGGACAAAGATGTAGGTATTTACACGCATACGTCTTATACATAAACGTTAGCGGTCATTGTTGCAATAGCTAAAAAACTAACAAAAAATCGAATAAAAATAAATAATGATATGGAAAATTATATAGACGGATTTGTACTTCCTGTTCCACGAATTCACCTGAACGAATACAAGAGTGTGGCTGAAAAAGTAGCTGCAATTTGGAAAGAATATGGTGCACTTGCTTACTTTGAGTATGTCGGAGACGATTTGAAATTGGAAGGTACACGTTCTTTCATTGAACTAGTGGATTTGAAAGAAGATGAAGTAATTGTATTTGGATGGGTTTTGTTTCCTTCGAAAGAGACTCGTGATTTAGCAAACAAACAAGTTCCCAATGACCCAAGAATGATAGAATTGGTAACCCCATTGACCGAATCCACAAAATTGATTTTTGATGCCAGTCGGATGGTTTATGGAGGATTCCAACCGCTTGTTCAGTCTAAATAGTAGTGAAGTTGGATAGACTCCAAATTATAACTTTTATATGCTATTTCGACAAAAAAAAGCCCTTGCACAATAAAGATTGGAAATCGGGAAAACTTGAATTAAACTCGGACACAGGTTGAAAATCATTTTCATATAGATTTAGGGTAGTTAAAAAAAATGACAAATGGAAAATTGCTTACTTGACAGGACTTGACTTTAAAAAAAGTACACGAAAAGACGGACAACTATGATGGATAGAAAAACAACGAACCGCTAACACGGGTTTTGCATCAGGCAGGGTGATCCCGATGACAGATCGGGACAGGCTGTGCAACATGGAGGGCAATTTACTAATCTTAAACCCACAACGTCACATACATAAAGGTTAGCAGCAAGCTTAGACAGACACAAAATAACATTATGACAGGGAAATATGAACTGACCTCATACTATTTGACATTGGTTGCGATATTAACTTTCGCACTTTATTCATGTTCAAACTCGACAGACAAAAATCAAACTGAAAAGACAAAAACACACGAAAGACTTATAGACTGTAAGACAAAATTTGTAATGGAAGACGGAGAAGAAGCGGACGGCTATCACGAAGACTATGAAAACTTTATCAAGGACTATTTTTCAGAAGAACAAAATGGGGACACTTTAATTGTAACGACTTTAATTGAAGTAAATGCTTGCGGAAAGACAATCGGAGATATTGAATTTTCGGGAGACACATTATTTTTAAAAACAAAACAGATTGCGGACGAGGTATGTGCCTCGACAATGTTTAAAAAGTTCACATACAGAATTCACAATCCCGACAAGAAAAAGTATGATATACAAAGTGAAAGATAGAAAGCCCTCCGCCTTTGTTGGTGTTCTTCACCAACAAACAGTAAGCCTCCGGTGAAGTACATATTTTAATTCTTTCATAGGCTCCGTATTTTTG